>NZ_JBFAHM010000002.1:0-650745 GCF_040654195.1 Hamadaea sp. NPDC050747 | reverse complement strand
ACCAACGACGTCTACGTCGCCCTGTCCACCGGAACCACCTTCACCGCCAGCACAAAATGGCACGACTTCTTCGGCCTCACCGGCGAAACCACCCTGTAATCACCGAAGCGACAACCAGACGGGCGGGCCTGGCGGCAAGCCGGCCCCGCCCGTTTCCTGTCCTGTGGCAGATACCAGGCAGCAGGTCGACAGACTACTAAGTGGTACCGTATAGTGGTACTCGGTGATGCTAGGTACTGAGCCGGAGGACCTGCGGTGGATGACTTGACGGAGATGCTGAAGGGCACGCTCGAGGGTTGCGTGCTGCACATCATCGGCGGCGAGGAGACCTACGGGTACGCCATCACCCGCCGGCTGAACGACCTCGGCTTCACCGACGTCGTCGAAGGCACGGTGTACACGATCTTGCTGCGGCTGGAGCGCAACGGACTGGTCGACGTGACGAAACGGCCATCCGAGGTCGGCCCGCCACGCAAGTTCTATGCCCTCAACGACGCCGGGCGTCAGGAGCTCGCGAAGTTCTGGGCGAAATGGCAGTACGTCTCGTCGCGCATCGACAGTCTTAAGGAGGGCGGGAGATGAACTTCTGGGAAAGAGTCACCGGCAGCGATCTCACGCGGCAGTGGAAGGCGTTCGAAGCCCGCGCTGCGGCGTTACCTGCGGACTACCAACAGGTATGGGAGCAGGTCAAAGGTCACCTCTTCCCATTCGGGGATTTCAGTGGCCGCAACTTGACGCCCATCGCCGACGCCGCGTTGGCGCTTCTCGAAGAGGCATCCGCGGACGGGCAAGGCGTGGACGAGGTCTTCGGCGATGACGTCGGCGGATTCTGCACGGCGTTGGCAGGCGGGCAAGGTGCCCGGACCTATCGCGATCGGTGGCGCGAACAGTTGAACCGCAACGTGGCCCGCAAACTGAGCCGGCTGGGAGGTTGACGTGGGCATCCAGGACATCATCGAAGGCAAGCGGCAGTGGCGGGCGCATGTGGCCCGGGTCAAGGCGCTGCCACCGGACTACCGGATCGTGTACGAGGAGATGCAGAAGTACTTGTTCAAGGTCGGTCCGGTTGATCTGGCGGACGGACGCCTGCTGCCGGGGATCGTGGACTTCTTCGAGGAGGGCGTTGCCGCCGGCAAGGGTGTAGTGGAACTCATCGGCACCGACGTCGCCGCCTTCTGCGACGATCTGATCAAGGATTCGCGCACCTACGCCGAGATCTATCAGGAATCCCTCCGCGCCAAGTCGGATGCCGATGAGACGTGACGCCCGCCGTCGCGCGCCCATGTTGGTGCTGTCGAGCCGGCGCGCGTGCCGGAGACGGGTTCGCGGGCTGCAGGTGAGCGCGGCGATCTGGCTGTGCAAGTTCCGTGGGCGTACGGCTCGGTGGGGGAGACCATGAGCGATGTATGGCACCTCCATATCGCTTCCTGGAAAAGTTGCATTCATCAACATGTTTCCCGTGTGTTTCCTCTCGTAGCGTGACGTTCGGGAAGCGATGCGCTTTGCCAGACTTGCCCGATTGGCGCAGTGCGATCCAGCTTCCTCATCGGAATTCTGGATGGAGGTGCCATGCCGATCCGCCGTAGCCGAACAACAACCGTCCTGAGCCTCGTCGCCGTCATGATCGTGGGAGTCCTGGTCGCCCTCGCGCAGCAGCAGACCGCCACCGCTGCCGGCGCGTGGACCAGCGAAACCATCGCGGGCATGAACGTCCGCCTCTACACGCCGTCCACCGCCGGACAGCTGGACGGCAAGCGCGCTCTCATGATCAGCCTGCACGGCTGCGTTCAAACCAACGCCAACCTGCAGACTGGGGCCAACTGGGCCGGCACCGCCGACCAGTACGGCATGGTCGTCGCCCTGCCGGCGGCGCCGAACGGCGGCGTCATCGCCGGCTGCTGGGACTACTACGACACCAACCACAGCCGCAGCAATCCCGGCCGGCACGACGACGACCTGTTGAACCTCGTCAGCGCCCTGCTCGGGCGTACCTCCCTCAACCTCGACGCCAACCAGGTGTACCTGTCGGGTCTGTCGTCCGGCGGCGGCGAGACGATGGTCATGGGATGCCTCGCGCCCGACATCTTCGCCGGCATCGGCATCAACGCCGGACCGACTGTGGGCACGACCTCCGGTCAGATTTCGTCGGTCGCCACCAACCAGTCGACGGGCACCTCGGTCTGCAAGCAGTTCGCCGGCTCCTCGACCGCGGGCTTCACCACCCAGCTGACCTCGGTCGTCTACGGCAGCAACGACACGACGGTCGCACCCGGCTACAACACCCTCAACGGCCAGATCATGGCCGGCATCTACGGCGCCGCAACCACGTCGACGTTCAGCCTCAGCGGGCTGGCCGGAACCAACACGGCGGGCAGCGGCACGCTCTACTCCGACGCCCAGGGCCCCCGGGTCTCGGTCATTCAGAACACCGGCCTCGGCCACAACTGGCCGGCGGGCGGCGGGTCGGGAAGCAGCTACATCAGCACCAACAGCATCAACTACCCGGCGTACCTGGCGAGCTTCTTCTTCGCCAACAACCGGCGGGTGAGCCGGACGGGAACCCCGACCGCCTCACCGACCACGACGGCGACCTCGTCGCCGAGCCCCAGCCCGAGCGCGTCGCCGACTTCGGGTCTGTTCTGCGGCTCGGCGACGAACCTGCAGCACAAGACCGCAGGCCGGGCCACCAGCTACGGCGTCGACCCGTACAACCCCTACTACGCGAAGGGCACCCTGGCCTACCTGGGCCTGGGTGACTCCACGGTCACAACTCTGAAGGAGACCTCGGCGGGCGTCTTCGCCGTCGTCACCAGCTGCTGATCCGCACGGCCGGTCCGCACTGCGGGCCGGCCGACTGCGGCGATAGCGCCTGTTGCCGCCGGATCACGGGGTCAGCGGAGGCGGAAGCGGCGAGCGGTCCGGCGCGCCACGCGTACTCCGCCGACGAAGGCGCGGCCCATGCGTGCCGGTCCGGAGGTGCTCAGCAGCTCGACCAGGTGCAGCGTCTCGCGGAGTTTCTGCGCGCGCTCGTCGGCCAGCTGCTGGTAGGCGGCCCGTTGCGCCTGGGTCTCGGCCAGCAGGCGCGCCAGGTCGTCGCGTTCGCTCACCAGGTCGTGCCAGGTCTGGACCGGCTCGCCGGGCGGCACGTCCGCCGGGTGCAGCTCGATCCCGGCCATCGCGGCCAGCGCCACCGTCAGGTCGGTCACGCCTTCGGCCGGCCAGGCGTGCGCGTACCCGTTGCGCGTCAGGAAGGCCGCGAGCCGCCGCAAGGCCTCGATCGGCTCGTCGCCCGCGCTCAGCGCGGTCAGCCCGGACGGCTCGACGATCACTTGGTCCGCGGGCACGCCGGCGGGTCCCCGCTGCCACGCCTGCACCAAGTCACGGACCGCGGGAAGGTCGCGCTTCGCGGCGGCCTCGCTGATCGATTCCTCGAGGGTACGCCCAGCGGGGCCGGCTGAGTCCGGCACCGACGTGGGCAGGTCCGCGTCCGCAGTGGCGCCCGCGACGAGGAACCACGCCGCTGCGACCGGCATCGCCGCCTGGCTGCGCAGGGCGCGGGCGGCGACCTGGCCCGGATCGGCGAGCGCGCCCGGAGGAGGGCTGGTCCGCCGGAGCGCCGCCTGCAACACACCACTGTCCGGGGTGTCCGATCCGATCAGGACGGCCGGCTCGACCGGCGACGGAAAACCCCCGTACGCCCGGACGACCGGCCGGCCGAGCGCGCCGAGGATGGCGTCGAACCCGGGTCCGCCGAGGTCTTCGGCCCAGTCCTGATCGGCCGGCGGCTCGGGTGGCGCGGTCAACCAGTGCACCCCGAGCGGGTTGGTCATGCCCAGCAGCAGTACGCCGTCCGGCCGCAGTCGCCGGGTCAGGCGGTCCAGCACCTCGGTCCACTCCGGGCGGTCCGTCTCCGGTCCTGTGAGCCGGTCGAGCCCGGCCAGCGCCACGACCGTGTCGTACGCGATGTCGCCGTCCAACGAGGCGTCCAGCGCGAACAGGTCACCGGAGTAGACGGTCGCGGCCGGATAGCGGGCGGCCAGTGTTTCGGCGTCGGGCCGGGCGCGGACGAGCACGGTCAGCTGGTCCGCGCCGGTCGATTCGAGGATCGCGTCGATCAGCCCGGGATCGTGCGGTCCGGCGACCAGCACCCGCCCACGGGCCGCGAGCGCGAGCGTCGCGAGTGCCGCCCCGCGCGCCGGACCGGCGCCGTGCGTACCGTCGAGATCGGAGTAGGCGAGCAGCTCGCCGCCGAGCGGGTGGGTCATCGATCCGCCTTTTCTGTCGGCCAGCGCAGCAGCCAGCGCATCTCCGCCGGGTCCAGCAGCCGGTCGGCGCCCAGTTCGGCGACGGCCGCCGCGCGGGCCACCCCGACGTCGATCTGTTCCCCGTGCAGGTCGGGCCATTCCCGACGGACCCGCGCCTGCCCGCCGTAGACCGGGTTCTCCCGCTGGAGATGCATCGGGTCGCCGTAGACGGCCGGTTCGCAGCCCGCGAGGGTTCCATAGAACACCGCCGTCGACAGCCGGTTCGACGCGACGCGCAGATGACGGCGTTGCTCGCTGAGCTGCCGATAGAGGAACTCCGGATCTTGGTTGCCCCACCGGTCGCCCCGGTAGCCGTGGCAGATCACCCGGAACCCGGCCTGCTCGTAGCGCCGCCGCAGCCGCCGTGACTGGTACTCCTGCCAGTACAGGCAGATGGTCACCGGGCCGGGCTCGGTCAGCTGGATCTGCGCGATCAGGCGGCTGTGGTCGCCGAGGACGTCCTGGCCCTCCCAGCCGTGAAACGGGTACCAGATGGTGCCCCGGCGCGGTTCCGCCGGCTCGTCGGGCATCATCCGCACCAGATACGCCCAGGGCGCGCCGAGGGCGTACGCCGTATGCCGGCCGAGCGACCAGGCGCGGCGGCGGGTGCGTTCGGACCACACGAGTAGCGGCACACCCGGCACGAAGTCGTGGTCGGGGGCCATGCCGTCGCCGATGTTCCAGCCGTGCTGCAGATAGCCGTGGATGCGCGGGAAGTCGCCGTCGTCCAGTCCGCAGTAGCGGGCCAGGATGCGCGAGTGCCCGTAGTAGTGATTGGCGTGATGCACGGAACTCATTCGGTCGGCGTGGTCAAAACGTCGCCGGGCGACGCCAGGAGCAGGGTATCCGGCTCGACCTGAACAACGCACGTACGGCAGGTGACTTTCTTGCCGTGGCTACCCTGGAGATCATGAAGCGGCTGGTAGACCTCTCGGTGGCCGGGAACGAGGCCAGTGACCTGCTGCGTGTCGAATCGCCGGAGATCCTCGCCGCGCTGGGCGCGCGGGCGGCGTACTGGACGGTCCTCGACGAGGGTCCGGTGGAGGACTGCCTGGCCGTGCTCGCCGTGGGCGACGACGGCTGGCACGCTCGGCACCTGCCCGCGATCGCCGGTACACACACCGGCCGCACCGAGGACGGCGAGGCGCTGGCCCGGCACGACGGCTGGGTCTACGTGATCGGCTCGCATTTCGGCTCCAAGTCCGGCCCGCTACGCCCGAAGCGGGCCTTCGTCGCCCGGTTCGCCGAAAGCCTGGCGCCGCGACTGCAGGTCGTGCGGCACCGGTTCACCCTGCATCGGCTGGTCAACGAGGCGTTGCGCCGGCTCGCCGAGGCGGGTCATCCGGCCGCGCCCGAGCCGCCCGCCGATCGGGTGCACGCGACGTTCATCGAGCAGACCCGCCGCCGGGGCGAGGCCAAGGCCAAGCAGTGGGTGGGCGACCTGCGTACGGGTGATCATCCGATCAACGTGGAGGGCGCCGCCTTCACTCCGGCCGGCACCCTGTTGCTGGGCCTGCGGTGGCCGGTCTCGACCGCCGGGGAGCCACTCCTCGTCGAGATCGAGGGGATCCCCGGCATGTTCGGCGAAACGCCTGTGCCGCTGTCGGTCGTCGCCGTGTACGCGTTGACCGGCGTCGGGCCCGGCCCGCTGGGCGTACGCGCCCTGGCGCCGCGTCCGGGCGTGCCGGGGGAGTACGACGTGATCGTCGGCTCGATCGACGCGCTCGGCAAGAACTCGGTCCTGATCGAGGAGCACCCGCAGGCCCGCGACGCGACCTGCGCGCATCTGCGGTTCACCCTGCCCGGCGACCGGCCGGTCGAGGTCAAGCCGGTCTTGGTGGCCGATCTCGCGCCGCTGCACCACGTCGAAGGCGTCGCGGAACTGGACGGCTCATCGCTCTACGTCACCGACGAGGATCACCGGGTCGCGCTCTGGGCGCACCATACCTCGGCGTCGGCCAGGTAGGCGTGCGTCTGGCCGGTGACGGCCGAACCTCCGACCGTCAGCGTGCCCGAGACGCACGGCAGGTAGACGGTCGACAGCAGATGCGGGACGCCGCCCAGGTCGAAGGCCTCGTCCCGGACGAGCCGGCGATCCTTCGGCCCGGTGATCTCGACCGTCACGTCGGCGGCGGACGCCCGCAGCCCCACGCCGAGATCCTGTTCCCAGGCCACCGGGGCGTCGACGACCGCCGGATCCGGCCACTGCTCTCCGCGTACCTCCGGGAAATGCCGGGTGAACTCCTCGGCCAGCCAGCGGCCCAGCTCGGGCGACCCGGTGACCACCCGGGTGGCGCCCGCGTGCCAGAGGACGAGCGCGAGCCCGGCGCCGCGCTCGGACCAGTCGACCCGCCAGACCGAGGCGAACGCGAGCAGGCGGTCGCCGTCGCGGACCGTCATTCCGGGATTGGCACCGATGAGGCGGACCGACATGGCCGCCACGGTACGCGATCAGACGCCGTGCCGGGTGACCAGACTGGCCTTGCCCTCGGCGAGGCGGTAGGACATGCCGACGACCGCGCAGCGGCCCTCCGCGACCCGCTCGGCGATCAGCGACGAACGCTCGATGATCGTGTCGGCGGTGTAGCGGATGTGCTCGGTGACCGCGAGATCCGGATCGCGCACTGCCAGCTCGCGGACCGGAACCACGCTGATCATGACCCGTTCGACGATGTCCCGGATGAACCCGGGCGGGCTGGTGCCCTCGGCGATCGAGTCCAGGGTCGCGCCGATCGCCCCGCACGAGTCGTGGCCGAGGACGGCGATGAGCGGCACGTCGAGCATGGCGACCGCGTATTCGATGCTGCCCAGCACCTCCGCGCCGACCACGTGCCCGGCGGTCCGGATGACGAACAGGTCGCCCAGGCCCCGGTCGAAGATGATCTCGGCGGCCAGCCGGGAGTCGGAGCAGCCGAACAGCACGGCGAACGGGCGCTGGCCGGTCGCGTTGACCGCGCGCCGATCGGCGTCCTGGTTCGGGTGCAGGAGGTCACCGCCGACGAACCGGTCGTTGCCGTCGAGCAGCAACTTCAGCGCGTCGGCCGGGCTCACCGGCAGGTCGGTGTACTCGGGCTCGCTCATCTCGGCCTTCCGGTCGACGGATCATGAGTCCTAGTTCGTCATTCTGCCCCACGAAGATTGCCCGTGTATGTGGTAGACCTCATAAGCGCCCGTTTCCCGGCGTTGGCCGGCGGCGACGGGCTCGGCTACCGGAGCCGGGTCGGCACCCAGAAGCGCAGCTTGCCGCCGTCGGCCTCGAACAGCCGGCCACCGGCGGCCTCGATCACCTTCCGCGAGGCGATGTTGGTGTCGTCGCAGGTCAGCAGGGCGGGGTCGATGTCCAGCGCGGCGGCGACCGGCAGTGCGTCCAGCAGCATGCGCCCGGCGTACCCCTGCCGTCGGCGTGACGGGCGGACGTCGTAGCCGATGTGCCCGCCGACGAGGCGTAGCTGCGGGGTGAGCCGGTGGCGGATGCCGACGCGGCCGACGAACTCGCCGTCCTCGATCCACCACAGCGTCGTCGCCGGCACCCAGCCACGCGGGCGAGGAGTCTCCTCCAGCGGCGCGGCCAGCAGATTGGCGACGTACCGGGCGAACGTGGCGGGATCGGCAAGCCGGTCGGGATCGAGATCGGCGACGAACGGCGAACGCCCGGTCGGGTCGGCCTCGTGGAACTCGCGTACGCCCGCGGTGAACGAGACGCGGTGCCGGACGTCCGGCGCTTCCAGCGGCATCCGTTGATTCTAGGTTCAGCGGCGGCCGTTGCGGGTGGTCCCCGCGTGATCGTTGCGTCAGGCGCCGGGGAGGTGCTTGCGCCGAGCCGCCAGAAGTGCGGTCAGCTGTTTCAGGCGGCGGAATGCCCGAATGAGCAGCATGGCTGACGCAATGATCTTGCGAAGAAGGGATGCGGCCCGCGCGGCTCCGGCGACAGCAGGCGTGTCATAGTGCGCGAGTGGACATCGAAGCGTTCTGGGATCTCGTCGAGGCCGCCGACAGGAGCGGGTCCGACCGGACGCAGCAGCTCACCGAGGCGCTCGCCCAGCGTACGGTGGCCGAGCTGGTCGAGTTCGACCTGCAGTTGGAGCGGCAGAAGCAGCGCGCCGACACCTGGCAGATGTGGGGCGCGGCGTACGCGATCTGCGACTCGCACTGCTCCGACGACGGCTTCTGGTACTTCCAGTCCTGGCTGATCGGCCTGGGCCGGGAGACGTTCGAGCGGGTGGTCGCCGATCCGGACGCGCTCGCCGACGTTCCCGAAGTACGCGCCCTCGCCGGTCGCCCGTCCCACGAGTGGGCCGAGGACGACTGGCCCGACTGGGAACTGCTCGACTACGTCGCAGCCGAGGCGTACGAGCGGATCACCGGCGGGGACGGCGACGACTTCGAGGATCTGCTGTCGGCGGCCGGGGCGAGCGGGCAGGCCTCCCCGGAACCGTCCGGCGAGTCCTGGGACTTCGAGGACCCGGCCGAGAACGCGCGCCGCCTGCCCAAGGTGAGTGCCCTGTTCCCGTTGTCGCCCATCGAAGAGCGCGACGCGCGTACGGAGGCGGTGTTCGCCGACTTCCTCGCCCAGTCCGGCCAGTCCGAGGAGGAGTTCTTCACCGCCCTGGAAAGCCGCGTCCAGGGCGGCAAGTAGAGTAGGTTCATGATCACGAAGGAGTGGGCGGCCGAGTTCAGCCGCCACTGGGTGGACGCCTGGAACAGCCACGATCTGGAGGCGATCCTCGCCCACTTCCACGACGACGTGGTCTTCACCTCGCCGGTCGCCGCACAGCTGCTGCCCGACACCGGTGGCGTCCTGCGCGGCAAGGAGGCGCTGCGGGCGTACTGGGGCAAGGGATTGCAGGCGATCCCCGATCTGCGCTTCAGCGTCGAGGCCGTCTTCGCGGGCGTCAGCACGATCGTGATCAGCTACCGCAACCAGCGCGGAAACGTCGTCAACGAGGTGCTGATCTTCGACGGCGACCTCGTCGCGCAAGGCCACGGCACGTACCTCGGCCAGGACAACCCGGCCGGTGTCACCGCCTAGACGCGGCGGGCGACCGTGATGATCTCGCGGCTGTGTGGGCCGATCCGCGTACCGTCCCAGTCGCCGAACTGATCGGCGATCGCGAATCCGGCGTCGGTGAGGAACGCGTTCAGCGTCGGCACGTCGAGGAAGCGCAGCGCCGTCTGCTCCGTCCGCACGATCGTGCCGGACGGGTCGCTCACGAAGCCGGTGAAGGTCACGACGTCGGCGTCGACCGCGTCGACCTGATACCAGCTCCGAAGTGGATGGCCGTCGGCGTCGGTGAAGTCGGTGACATTGGCGGGATTCCACTGTTCCCACGCCCGCGCCTGCGGATGCCGCGTCTCGAAGGCGAAGCGCCCGCCGTCGCGCAAGGCCGCGCGGATCGCGGTGAGCGACG
Organism: Hamadaea sp. NPDC050747; assembly: GCF_040654195.1. Classification (NCBI taxonomy): domain Bacteria; kingdom Bacillati; phylum Actinomycetota; class Actinomycetes; order Micromonosporales; family Micromonosporaceae; genus Hamadaea; species Hamadaea sp. NPDC050747. Next base: position 641,033 of record NZ_JBFAHM010000002.1, on the reverse strand, counting down.
CGCGTATCTCCTCGTCGCCGGTCAGGCATTGAAACGCGTGGCTGGTCATCGTGGCCAGGTCGAACTCGCGGGTCCAGGCCGCGTCGGCCGCGGCTCCGGACACCCATTCCACAGTGGTACGCGCTGACTGCACTCCTGGCGGCTCACGCAAGCGTTCCCCGGCGGCGCGACCGAGCATCGCCGGGTCGGGTTCGAGGCCGACCAGCCGGCCTCGGTGGCCTTGGGATCGGGCGTAGTGCAGCATCGATCCGGTTCCACAGCCGACGTCGAGCACGGAATCGGCGGCCATGACGAGCCGGTGGTAGAAGGCGTCCGAGGCGTACCGGTCGACGTCCCAAGGGTTGAGCACATCGTAGAGAGCGGCGAACTCGGCGTCGGAGATCATTCTGGCATCGTGCCAGAGGCCGTGCTGCCGTAGGCTCGGACACGGGAGGTCACGTGTCCAATACGCGCCGTGCACAACCGCGCCTGGTGCCGTCGCCGCGCGGCGGGGTGTTGTCGGTGGAGGTGAGCGGCGCGCCCGACGGACGGCCGGTCTTCCTGATGCACGGTACGCCCGGCAGCCGCAGCGGGCCGCGTCCGCGCAGCATCGTCCTCTACCGCATGGGCGTACGCCTCATCTCCTACGACCGTCCGGGATACGGCGGCTCCACCCGGGTGCCCGGTCGGCTGGTGCGTGACGCGGCCGACGACGTGGCCGCGATCGCCGACGATCTCGACCTGCCGACGTTCGCCGTGATCGGCCGGTCCGGCGGCGGGCCGCACGCGCTGGCCTGCGCGGCGCTCCTGCAGGGCCGGGTGACGAGGACGGCCGCGCTGGTCAGCATCGCCCCGCCGGACGCACCCGGCCTGGCCTGGTTCGACGGGATGGCGAAGGGCAACACGAGCGACTACGAGGTGGCCGACCGCGACGTCGCGCTGTTCACCGAGCGGCTGCTGGAACGGGCCGACCATGTGCGCCGTGATCCCCGGATCCTGATGGACGCCCTGCGTGGGGAACTGCGGAACTCCGATCTGCGGGTGATCGACGACGCCGCGTTCCGCCGCCACATCACCGACACCTACGTCGAGGCGATGCGCTACGGCGGGCACGGCTGGGTGGACGACGCCCTGGCGTTCCGGCGCGACTGGGGGTTCCAGCTGTCCGACGTGGACACCGAAGTGCTGCTGTGGCACGGGGCGGACGACTCGTTCTCGCCGGTCGGGCATACGGAGTGGCTGGCGTCCCAGCTCAAATGGGTCGAGGTGCAGATCCAGGCGGACACGGCGCACTTCGGTGCGATGGAGATCCTGCCGCAGGCGTTGGCCTGGGTCGTCGCCGGCACCTGATCCGGGGTCGGGTTCACCCCTCGGGGAAGGAGGCGACCTGGAACTTCAGGTACGCCAACTGCCGGCGCAGCTCGGCGGCGTCGGGCTCCTCCGCGACGGTCAGGCGCTCGCTCCAGGTCTGTTCGAGGCTGCGGCCCAGGCGGCGGCCTTCGGCGTACTGGCCTCGCCGGCGCAGGTGGCGTAGCCGGTGCAGCAGCAGCTGCCGGACGGCGGGATCGGTGCACCCGGCCGCGCCCGAGGCGTCCAGATGCGGCCCGAGTTCGGCGTACGCTCCCCAGCCGCGCGGATCGTCCTCGTCGGCCGGTGGGCGGGTCGCGGCGAGCACCACGTGGGCCTGGTGCCGGGTGAGCGCGAGGTCGGTGTCGGTCATCCGTGATCGGATCACCTGCTGGAGCACCGGGTGGACGACGACCTTGGCGCCGCCCGCTTCGGGGCCGCGAACGTCGAGCTGGATGAGGGCGAGCCGGGTCAAGGTCTGCACGAGTTTGCCGCGAGTCCAGCGGTCGGTGACCGCCGGGTCGACCTCGGCGAGGGCCGCCGCGAGGGCGTCGCTGTACACGATGGACAGACCGATCTCCGGTCCGAGCACCGAGCACACCTCCAGCAGCCGATACGCCGCCGCGGCCTCGGTCCGTAACCGGTCGAGCGACGCGTTCCACCAGCGCAGACGCGATCCGATCCGCTCCGGCTCGACGAGCAGTTCGGCCGCGGGCCGGCCGGTGTCGGCCAGCCAGCGCCCGGCGGCGGCCACGGCCACGGGCAGGTCCGCCACGGACGCGGCCACCTGGACGGCCTCGGAGTCGCGGATGGTCGGCAGGCGATGCCGCAGGTGCGCGATGCTCTCCGCCCGGTCGAACAGGCCGATCTCCAGCGGTTCGGCGTGCTCGGCCCAGGCCGGGTCCCGCGAGGTGACCAGCGTGTGCCCGAAGCCGCGGGGGAGCAGCCCGGCGATCGCGTCGAAGTCGTCGGCTCCGTCGAAGACGATCAGCCAGTCGCCGGACATGCGGCCGCGTTCCAGCGCCGCGAGCGCGGCCTTGGCCGCGGCGACGGGCGACGGGCGCTTGACCGCCAGGTGCGGCGCGAGCGCGGCCAGCTGGGCGGTCACGTCACCGGCCGCGTCGATCCACCACACCAGGTCGTACGCGGCGGCGTAGCGGTGGGCGTACTCGACGGCGATCTGGGTCTTGCCGATGCCGCCCATGCCGAGGACGGCGACGCGCGACCCACCGGGGAGCAGCGCCGCGCCCTCGTGATCGCGCAGCCGGTCGCGCAGCTCGCGCATCTCCTGCCCGCGGCCGGTGAACCGGGGCTCCCGCCGGGGCGCCGAGAAGATCGACGGCGCGCGGCCCGGGAAGCGGATCGGCGGATGCGGTCCATCCAGGACGGTTCCGGCGTGACCCAGGAGGGTGAGCAGGTTCGTCGTGGCCGCGACCACGTCGTCGCCCCACAGCCGGGCGCTGTGGGCGGCGTCGAACGCGCTCACCGGCGCGACGTCGGCCACGTACGCGGCCAGCGGCGGGCCGCCGGTCTGGGCGCGTTCGTCGTGGGTCAGCCGGGACAGCGTGGCCGCGTTGGCCGCCGAGACCAGGGTGAGCCGGGTCGCCCCGGGCGGTGGATCGATCCCGTCGAGCGCGGGGTCGGCGACGGCCAGCCCGGCGCTGCGGCAGATGGAGGTGACCCATTCGGCCCAGACCGCGTCGGTCGCGGCGTAGTGGAGGGCGATGTCGCTGACGGCGGGGTCGGGCGTCCGGACGAACCGGGCGGCAGTACGCCGCCGCACGCTCTCGTTGAGCATCGGTGGCCCGGTGACCTCCCCGTTCGTGATGTGCCGGACCAGTTCCGTGTACGCCGACAGCAACGTGCCGGGCACCCCCGGCGGATCGGCGACGGCGGCGAGGATCTCCTCGAACGCGTACGCGGGCTGGTAGGGCACCTCGACGGCGGCCCAGTAGCGGCGGCGCTGCGCCTCGGTCAGCCCGGCCGGCAGCCCGGCCAGGCGTCGCATCGCGACCGTCCGGCCCGCCTGAGCCTGCGCCGCCTGGCTCCGGTCGATGTGCATCGGCGCGGGCAGTACGCGGATCGCCCGGTTGCGGTGGCGGCTGGCGATCTCCCGGGCGAGCACCGACGCGCCGGAGATCGCCTGCTCGGCGAAGGTGAAGCAGGTGACCAAGGTGTCCGGCAGATGCGCCGTGCAGATGTCGGCCAGCTCGCTGAGCCCGGTCCGGCTGTCGATCAGCACGTAGTCGTAGCGGCGGCGCAGATCCTCCCGGAGCGCGTCGAAGAACCGGCCGCCGTGCCGCCGCTCGTAGAAGTCCTCCCAGTCGAGGTCGCCCAGATGGGTGGCGTAGTCCCGGTTCTGCCGACCGGCCGACAGGAGATCAAGTCGTCCCCGGCCGAACGACCACTTCAGAGGGAGGGCGTATCGGTCCACTTCGGCGTAATGGGCGTACCAGGCCGGGTCCTGCGGCTCACCCGCCTCGGTCGCGTGCTCGAACTCGCGGATCAGGTCGATCACCCCGCCCGCCGTGGACAGCCGGGCGACGTCGAGGAACGGATGGAGGAACCGGTGCAGGCCAGGTGATTCGAGGTCCCAGTCGGCGGCCAGCACGCGTTTGCCGGCGGAGGCCAGGATCCAGGCCACATTCGCCACCGCCATGGTGCGCCCGGTGCCGCCCTTGAAGGAGTAGAACGTGACTATCTCACCGCGTCGACGATCGGTGCCGCTGCTCACACAGGGCCTCCCTCATATGCGATGTCCTTCGATTAAAGCACTCCGGCACGACGCCGTAACGATTCATCGTTTCCGATGTTTTGTGGGACGGTCGCGGTCGGTTACGATCCGTTCGGGTATCGGTTCATTTCAGGACCTGCTCAACGAGGGGAAAAGAGAGCCCATGGCCGAGTCGGCGACGCGAGGCACGCTCGAGAACCTCGTAGACATGCTCGTCCGGCTGCCCGAACTGGCCGACCCCGCCGTCCGCGACCACCTCGTCGACCGCGTACGCCAAGAGCTGCGCCGGCCGCTGCGGATCAAACGCTTCGCCGACGTACGCCCCGAGCTGTCCAGCTTGGTCAACGCGTGCAACGCGTGCTCGGGCGGCCTGCGCGTACTCGCCTCCGTGGTGGCCGAACAGCACGTGGGCGACATCGCCGCCGTGCGGGCCGCCGTCACCGACCTGAGCCCGGGGCTGCTGTCGGTGCCCGACCGTGATCACCTGCGCGGCCTGCTCGCCAACCTGCCGGCCAATCAGATCGGCGAAGCCGTCGACGGACTCGGCGGCGCCGAGCAGCTCTACTCCATGCGTACCTGGCGGGACACGGCGAACGCGATCCGCATCATGGAGGGCCTGCCGATCCCCGAGGACGGCGTGCCGCAGGTGCTCGCCTTCGCCAGCCGATTGTCCGAACTGCTCACCGGGCCCGTCTCGGACGGTCTGCGGACCTGGGTCGACACCGTCGCAGGTGGACTCGGCGTGGACCTGGCCGCCCTCGTCGTGCTACGGGGCGGCGCCGGTCCGCTGGCCGCGCCGTCCGCGTTCACCCCGCCGGCCCCGCGTGGCCCGGTGCCGCCACGCCGCTCGGAGACCCGCGTCGTCGGCGGTGGCGTACCGACCCGGAACCGGCACTTCACCGGCCGCAGCGAGCTGCTCGACAAGCTGACCGACGTGCTCAGCAGCGGCGAGCAGGCGGCCGTCCTGCCCCCCGCCCTGCACGGACTCGGCGGTGTCGGCAAGACGCAGCTCGTCGTCGAATACGTCTACCGCCACCTCGACGATTACGAGCTGGTCTGGTGGATCCCCTCCGAGCGCACCACGACGGTGCTGGCCTCGCTGACCCAGCTCGCCGAGACGCTGCACCTGACCGTGGCCGAGGACCGGCAGCAGACCGCTCGGACGGTGCTCGACGCGCTCGCCGGCCTGCGGGTGCCGTGGCTGCTCGTCTACGACAACGCCGACGACCCGGACGCGCTCAAACCGTTCCTGCCCGCCACCGGCGGCCACGTCATCGTGACGACCCGGAACCCGGAGTGGGGCGCGGTCGGGCGGCCCATCGAGGTCGACGTCTTCCCCCGCGACGAGAGCATTCAGCTGCTCGAAGGCCGGGGCCTGCAACTGAAGGAAGGCGAGGCGGAGAACCTCGCCAACAAGCTCGGCGACCTGCCGCTGGCGCTGGAGCAGGCGGTCCTGTGGTGCAAGTCCACCGCGATGCCGGTCACCGAGTACATCGACCTGCTGGACAGCCACCGGCGCTCGGACCTGCTGTCGGAGTCCAAGCCCTACGGCTACCCGATCACGGTGACGGCGTTCGTCACGCTCGCCAGCGCGACCCTGCGGGAGAAGGCTCCGGCCACCGCCCAGCTGTTCGAACTGCTGTCGTTCCTCTCCGGCGAGCCGGTTTCGCAGAATCTGCTGAGCCGAGGCAAGTCGGCCAACGTCACCGAGCCGCTGCGGTCCACTCTCAACGATCCGGTCGCGCTCAGCCGGGTCGTCCGCGACCTGAACAACCGCGGTCTGGCCAAGGTGGACCCGGCCCAGCGCATCCAGGTGCACCGCCTGGTGCAGGACATCCTCCGCGACATCCTGCCGGAGGACCGGGCGGAGACGACGCTGCGCAACGCCCAGCGGCTGCTGGCGGCGGCGAACCCGGGCGACCCCGACGAGCGTGGCGAACTCGAGAGCCAAGCCGAACTCGGCCCGCACCTCGACCGCGCCCGGATGATCTACGCCGAGGACGACGACGCTCGTGTCGCGGTCCTCGACCACGCCCGATACCTCTACCTGATCGGCGACTACGAGAACAGCCTCCGGTTGGCCACCGACGCCGCCGCGCACTGGAGCAAGCCCAGCGACGACCCGCTGCTCGGACCGGACGGTCTCTACACCCTCCGGGCGGCCAGCGTCCGGGCGAACGCGCTGCGCGTACTCGGGCAGGCGAGCGAGGCCCAAGTCGTCGCCAACGACACCTACAACCGGATGTGCGCCAGCCCGCAGATCGGGGAGATGCACGAGTTCACCCTCATCCACGCCAACCAGGTGGGCCACGACCTGCGGATCGCAGGACGCTACAACGAGGCGCTCGCGTTCGACACCGCGTCGCTGGCCCGGCACCGGCGAGTGTTCAACGCGACCGAGGCGTACACCCTGCGGGCGCAGGCCAACCTCGCCGTCGACCTGCGCATGATCGGCGACTTCGCCCAGGCTTTCGAGCAGGACAAGGAGATCGCCAACCACTGGGAGGACGTCGGCGGGACCGACCCCCGGGCCTTGGCGGCATACATCAACCAGGCTCGCAACTACTACGGCATGGGCGCGTACCGGGCGGGTCTGGAGTGGATCCAGCAGTGGCGCGAGCCGCTGGCCGACGCGCTGGGCGCGGGGAGCAGCCAGGTGCTGCTGGCCGACCGGACCTACGCGATCCTGCTGCGCAAGCTCGGCTACCTCTTCGAAGCGCGGGCGGTGCTGCGCGAGCACTTCGAGCGCAGCCTCAGCCGGTTCGGCGAGACGCACGAGTTCACCAACGCCGCCGCGGTCAGCTACGCGAACGTGCTGCGCCAGGTCGGCGAGCTGGACGAGGCGGCCCAGCTCATCGAGGACGCGCTCGAGCGGTACGACGTCTACTTCGGCGTCAAGCACCCGCTGACCTTGGCGGCGCGGGTCAACCAGGGCATCCTCATGCGGGCGATGGGCGACTACGACGACGCCCGCGTCCTCGGCGAGAGCTGCTTCACCGACTTCGCCGAAGTGCTGGGCGCCGGCCACCCGTACACGATCTGCGCCGGGGTCTCCCGTGCGACCGACCTCGCCCTCGCCGGTGACCACGCGGCGGCCGCTCAGCTGTCCGAGGAGATGCACCGGATCAGCCAGCAGATGTCCGGCGGCGGTCACGAGGCCCGCAACGGCGCCGAGCACCCCTATCTGCTGATGCGCGGCATCAACCTCGCCCACGACCTGCGCGCCGTGGGCCGGACCGCCGAAGCGGACCGGCTGCGGCAGACGTCCTTCCGGGCGTTGCGAGACTCGCTGGGCGCCAACCACCCCGAGGTGCAGGCGATCGAACGCGACGAACGGACCGAGGGCGACATCGAGCCGCCCCCGACCTGATCGCTAGGCCGTGGCGGCCGCGTTCTGGTCGCTCCAGCGGCGGAACGTGTCGCTCAACGTCAGCTCCGCGGCCCGGACGACGTCGTGCGGGAGCGGCTCGGCGAGGAGTTCGTCGGTACGCTTCCGCAACCCCCGCACCAGGCGTACGCCGTCGGGCAGCAACGCGCCGGCCTCGACCGACCGCAGTCCTTCGGCGACGTTGACCCGAGCCTCGGCGAACTTGCGCGTGGCCTCCTCGGCGATGTCCGGCTCGGCCCGCAGTGCCCGCCAGCTGTCGGCCACGCCGACGAAGGCGTACACGCCTTGCAGGAGACCGGCGAGCGGCCGCGGGTCGGTCCGCCACGGCGCGAAATGGCGGCTCGTGTCGGCCGGGTCGGTCATCGGCACGAGGTCCAGGATCGCGCTGAGCTTCGAGTGCTGGAACTCGTGCACCATCGTCACCGCGAACTCCGCCGCCGACGGCGGCAGCGTGAGCCCGAAGACGCCGAACGCGTACTTGATGGTGGCGCTGCGGGCCGACCGCGAATCGGTCTGCGCCAACGGGACGAGCGTGCGCAGTCCGGCGGCGAGTTCGGCGGCCCGCTCCGGCAGCTGCCGAACCAGCAGCCCCCACGCCTCGGCGAACAGCTTGTCCCACTGTTCCAGCTCGGCGTCGTCGAGCCGGTTCGCCGGGGGAGCGTGGTGGCCGTGCCGGTACGGGTCGACGTCGTCGAGCGAGATCCGGACGCCGGGCGCGGACAGGAACCGCACCCGCTGGAAGCCGGGCACATCCTCCGCAGTGGACAGCAGTACGCGATCCCCGTCGACGTCGGCGGAGATCGCTCCGTCGTGGGCGATGAGGCGTACGGGGCGGTCGCCGACGGTCAGCGCGCCGACGCTGGGCACCGACGCGACGCCGTCGCGTACCGGGACCGCCAGGTCGGCCGGCACGCCGGCCGCCGCGGCGGCGACCACCGCGATGCCCGCGAGCTGGCCGAAGTCGGACGGGTCGGCGACGCCCCGGCCCAGTGCCCGGGTCACGATGCCGGACCAGGAGCCGACAAGTGGTGCGCCGAGGACGTCGGCGAACCGGTCGGGGTCGGCGGCGCGAGCACGGTCGAGCGTGTCGCGGATCGCGTCCCGTTCGGCAACCGGGCCCGGCCACTCGGAAAGCAGATTTCCGATGAGGATCAAATGGCGGCTCACCTGCGCCCGCTGCAACGCGGCGATGGCGGACGGGCCGCCGTCGCCCGCGGCGAGGGCGGTGAAGGTAGCGGTATCGAGTTCGTGGAACGTCGTCACTTAAGGTCTCTCCAGTGCGGCGGCGCGCCGCAGTTCGGTGGCGACGCGCGCGGTGATGTGATCGATGAGACGGCGTAGATCGCCGCAGTACGCCGAAGGATTGCGGAAGCCCGCGCCCGGCCGGTAGCGATGGGCGTAATGGCCGCCGCCGCAGACGTCGCGAACCGGGCAGCCGAGGCAGGTCTCCGACAGCGCCCGGCGGCCCAGCTGACGGGCGACCACACCCGGGTCGTCGAAGACGTCCTCGAGATCGTCGTGCCGAACGTCGAGCCCGGTCGCGGCAGCACCGGGATAGGCGGACTTCAGAGCGTCCACCTGCTCGATCGCCCCGTCGGACTCGACGACGAGCATGCCGGCCGGGCTCAGGCCGACCTGTTCGGAGCCGCTCGCCCCGCCCAGCAGCAAAGCCAGGATGTCGTCGAACAGCCGGACGCGGATCGGATCGCTCCGGCCGTACCAGTGGTCGAAGACCGCGATCAGCCAGTCGGCGTACGGGGTCGCCCCGGGCCGCGCGTGCGGCGGCGGAGTGCCCCAATTGGCATGGGGGAGAAGGAAATCGATCATCGGCGGGTCGAACGCCGACAGCGTCTCGAAGGTCGCGATCGGATCCGACTCGGGGGACACAGTGGACAGGATGCCGGCGTACGCCGGGCGCAGCTCCGGTTCCCGCAACAGGTCCAGCGCCCGGGCGGCGGCGGCGTGACTTCCCCGGCCGGACCGCGTACGCCGATGGCGGTCGTGGTCGGCCTCGGTCCCGTCGACGCTCACGCCGACGGCGATCCGCAGGGCGACCAGCCGTTCCAGCGTACGCCGGGTCAGCAGGACGCCGTTGGTCTGCATCCCGACGTCGGCGCGGGTGCTCAACGGCAGCTTCGCGTGCAGGTACGCCACGAGCCGCTCGATGCGGTCGAGCCGGAAGAGCAAGGGCTCGCCGCCGTGCAGGATCACCTGCACCCGGCGTAGGCGATGCCGGGCGGCGTATCGGGCGAGATTGTCGACGGCGGCCTGCCACACTTCCGTGGACATCACCGCCGGGCGGTCCTGCCAGCTCTGGTCGGGCGACTCGTAGACGTAGCAGTAGTCGCAGGCCAGGTTGCAGCGCTGGTGGACCTTCAAGATCACGTCGCGGACCGGTGCCGGACGCCAGCCGGCGGCGCGCAGCCGTTCCGGGTCGAGCTCGGCGTACGGCCATGGCGCCGCCACCCGCTGCGCGTCCCGGAGCAGGCTGAGCCCGCCGGCCGGCGTCATCGTCATCCGGCCGTGGCTCAGGAGGAGGTGAACGACTGGAAGGCGGAGATGATGCCGTCCGGGTCGTCCAATGCGCGGATGACCCGGCGGGCCGCCCGAGCGAGGGCGTCGTCACCACCGGAGATCACGTCGAGCAGTGGACGGTCGGAAAGGTCAACGAGCGGGGACCATTCGCCCGACGTCGGTTCCGACATAGTTGCGGCGTTCACCATAAGCTCCCGCTTGGGTGCGTGTTCTGTCCTTCCCGGACGGGCTTGTCCGGCGATTCACCATAGGATGCGTGGAGATCATTCCCCAGCGGAAACCCTCGAACTTGGCAAAACTTGACGCCGCTCGGGTGACCCCGCCAGTGCCGGGCTGACCTGCGGATCCACCCGTCTGTCGCGGTCACATCGGCCAGGGGTCCAGGTCGCATTCCACCCGGTTTCCCCGCGCCAGCCGGGCGACCTGCTCGTGCTCGCCGAACAGCTTCGTCCAGCCCGTGAGCATGCTTTCGCGGAGGCGGTCGTCCGGGGTGCCGACGGCCAGCAGATCGAGGGTGAGGTTCGTGCCCGCCGCGAGCGTGTCGGGGTGTTCCGGCCCGAGAACACGCTCCGCGACCGCGTACGCCGATCGCGAGGCGGCGACGGCTCCGGCGCGGTCGCCGGTCAACGCCAGATCGGTGGCGTGGTTGACCGCCGCGATGATCGCGTACGGATGGTCGGCGCCCAGCGTACGGCGCAGGTGTTCGGCGGCCCGCTGGCCGAGTTGCCGGGCGACCGGCCACTGGCCCTGGGCGCGGTGCACGGCGGCGAGGTTGACCCGGGCCGCCACCGCGAGCGGGTGACGGTCGGACAGCCGCCGTTCGTAGGCCGCGATCGCGTCGAGGATGAGCTGTTCGGCCTGGCCCGTCCGCCCGGCTTCGCGAAGCGCGTTGGCATAGCTGAGGGCGACCGCCAGCACCTGCGGAGCGGCCTGGTCGAGCAGTTCCCGGCAGCGCAGGTGCAGCCCGGCCAGCTCGTCCAGCGCCCCGGTCCGGCCGAGGCGGCGGCGCACCATCGCAGCCGTACGCCCCGCGGCAAGCACCCCGGGATCATGGTCGCCGATGAGCCGGGCGCCCTGGGCGGTGTACTGGTCGAGCAGGTCCAACGCCGGCTGGTACTGCCCGAGCCCGGTCAGGTCGTCGGCCAGCGCGAAGGCGACCCGGACGGCGTCGATCGCGTCGTCGGAGGCGGTGAGCCGGTCGAAGTCGTGCTGGTCGAGATCGGCCGCCTCGGCGTACCGGCCGGCGTGGCGCAGGCTGGCGGCCAGGTGGCGGCGGCAGTCCACGGTACGCGCGTGGGCCGACCCCAGCGCGGCCACCGACCGTTCGTACGCCTGCTGCTGGGCGTCGACCGCGCGGGCGTACCGGCCCATCATGAGCAGGTCCAGCGCCGCACCCACCTCGGCGGCCAGGGTCAGCTCGTGTTCCGGCCCGTACGCCGGGCTCGTCTGCAGATGCCGCACCGCGGCCGTCGCGAGCGCCCGAGCCTCCGCGTACGCCCCCAGTCCCCGAAGCGCGGCGGCCAGTTCGACGCGGGCGCGCAGCACGAGTTCGTGATCCGGGCCGAGGGAGCCGGGCCGCTGCCATTCCTCGACGGCCGAGCGGGCCAGGTCGGCCGCGCCGGCGAGGTCGCCGTCCAGCGCCCGGAATTGGACCTGGTCGATGATGAGCTGCCGGGCGTTCGGGTGGGCCGACTCGACCAGGCGCGCCGGTTGCAGGTGGGCGTCGATGTCGCGGTAGCCCTGCGCCAGCGCCGAACCGGGCGGGCCCAGCCGGGCTCGGGCGAGGATCTCGTGCACGTGCCGCCGGGCGACCTCGGCGTCCCCGGCCGGGATGATCTCGACCAGCGCCTGCCGGGCCGGGGACGTCATCTCGACCTGGACCGCGCCCAGCCGGACGAGACCGTAGTTGGCCAGCTCACGCAGCGCGATACGCAGCTCGATCGGGTTCGCCAGGATCTCGCCGACCCGGCCGTCGACCGTGCCGTCGCGTTGGAGCAGCGCCATCGGCACCGGGGCCGCACCGAACCAGCCGAACAGGTCGAGGATGCGGCGATGGTCGGCGCTGAGGATCTCGCGAACCGCGCGTACCGTGCCGACCAGGGGACCGGACGGGGCGTGCGAGTTGCGCAACGTCTCCAGATCCACCCGGGCCGCGATGTCCAGCGCGAGCGGCAGCCGCCCGGTGAGGTCGATGATCTCGGCCCGTTGGGAGTCGGTGCTGTCGGGCAGCCGGCGTTCGAGGAACTCGGCGGCCTCGTCCGGGCCGAAGTCGAGCACTTCGACCTCGATCATCGAGGTGTCGTACGCGAGTTCGCGGTCGGTCGTGGTGACGAGGACGTGCCCGCCGCCGTTGGGGATCAGGCCGCGTACCTGCCGATCCTCCACGCCGTCGAAGATCAGCAGATACGGCAGGTTCGGCGAGCTCAGGTACGCCTTCAGCGCCGCCAGCGACCGGTCGCCGTCGCCGAGGCCGAGCTCGGTCGCGAGGTCGCCCAGATCCGCCCGCGCCTGATCAGCGCTGGCGCAGCGGATCCACCACGTCACCGGATAGTCGTCGGGATAGCGGTACGCGTACTCGGCGGCCAGCTGAGTCTTGCCGGTGCCGTTGACGCCGTGCAGGACGACCGTCGCCGTCGGGTGCTGCTCGAACGCGTTGCGCAGCCGGATCAGCGTCGCCCGGCGGCCGGTGAACCAGGTGTTGCGGTCGGGCAGGCGGCGTACCGGCCGGGAGCCGTTCTCCGCCCGGGGCGGCGGCGGCAGCCCGCGCCCGGATCGCAGCGTTCGATAGTCCTGCTGGGCGAGCGTCCACAGTGCCTGAAATCCGGCCAGGATCTCCGACTCCGCCCGAGGCGTCGGCGTACGCCGGTTCAGCTCGACGACGATCGACAGGTATTTGGGCCACGACAACAGATAGGAGCCTTTGAGCGCGGCTCGATAGGTCTCATGGGAGACCGCCTCCAGCGCCCGGTTCTTGTAGATGGCCGAGCTGATCGTACGGGCGGACGGACCGCCGGCGAGCAGGTAGAGGTCGTGCAACCCGTCAACCAGGTCGCGAAACGATCCCGGCGGAACCGCGTCGTAACCGGGTCTGCTGATCTGCACGCGTGGCTCGCTTCTGGAGAACCGTCGGCGGTGGGCGGTGGGACCCGACGCGAGCATATCGACGCGACGTACTCCCGCGCCATCGACACGCGTTGTCGGATGCCCGGGTCGCACACTCCGCGTCACTTGTCGACAGCGGATAGATTTGCCGCTATGGCGCGCGTGGTTATGGTGCACGGGATCAACAACACGTACGCGAGCCGTCCCCAGATGGCCGATCGATGGATCCCCGCCTTGCGCGGCGGTGTGGACAACGCCGTCCTCGAAGGACTGACCGCACCGGTCGAGGTCGCCGCCGGAGACGTCGAATGCGTCTTCTACGGCGACCTGTTCCGCCCGGCCGGACGACGGCTCAGCGGTGACGTGCCGCCACTGACCGCCGACGACGTCGAGGACGGCCCGGAGCTGGATCTGCTGCTCGCCTGGTGGGCGGCGGCCGCGCAGACCGACCCCGGGGTGCCGTCACCCGACGGGCGTACGCTCGGCCCCAAGGCGACCGCGCGGGCGGCGGTGCTGGCCCTGGCCGGTTCGCGGTTCCTGGCGCGGATTTCCGAGCGCCTGCTGATCTTCTGGCTCAAGCAGGTCACCGCCTATTTCACCGACCCGGTGATCCGGGCGGCGGTGCAGGACCGGTTCGCCGCCGCGATCTCCGCCGACACCCGGGTGGTGGTGGCCCACTCGCTCGGCTCGGTCGTCGCGTACGAGGCGTTGTGCGGGCATCCCGAGTGGCCGGTCACCGATCTGGTCACGCTCGGGTCGCCGCTGGGTGTGCCGCACATCGTGCTGCACCGGCTCGTCCCGGCCGTCGGCAGCTGGCCGAACGTCGCCCGCTGGAGCAACATCACCGATTCGGGCGACTTCGTGGCCCTGCGGCCCAGGCTGCGGGAGGTCTACGGCGACCAGGTAATGGATGTGGAGATCGCCAACGGGATCAGCGCCCACGAGGTCGAGCGGTACCTGTCGGCCGCGCCGACCGGGGTCGCCGTCGCCACGGCGCTCCTGAATGGACAGATCTAGCGTGGCGGGACGGTTCTTCGTCGGCGCGGCGACCACCGAGTACGCCCCGTCGACGGGGCTGGCCTCGTTGCCCGAGCTGGCCGCCGAACTGGACCGGGCCACGAAACTGTTCACCGAATTGGGGTACGAGTCGGTGCCCGGCTTCGGGCTGAACCTGACGTCTGTCGAGTTCGTCCACCGGCTGCGGGAGTTCCTGCTGGACGCCGCACGTCGGCCGGACGACGTGATCGTCGTCTACTACACCGGGCACGGCGAGGTCGCCGGATCGGCCCGGGACGTGCTCCTGCTGCCCATGGCCGACGCGACCCACGACCGGTCGTTCACCTTCCTGCGGGCCGGCGACCTCACCGGACGCCTGCTCGACAGCGACGAGCCCGGCCAGCTGGTCGGTCAGCAACTGCTGGTCATCCTCGACACCTGTTACGCCGGGGCCGGCGGCGGATCCCTGGCGGCGGGGGCCGTCGGTTTCGTCAACCGCTTGCGGCGTACCGCGAGCGGGCCCGCGGTCGCGGTGATCGTCGGCGCCCGGGACTATCAGCAGGCCGGGGTCGGCACGTTCACGCAGGCGCTCGCCCGCGCCGTCCGCGAACGGGCGCTGGCCGGGAACGAGGTCCGGCACATCCCGCTGGACCCGCTCGTCACCCAGATCAACGCGGAGATGGCCGCGAGTGGGGGCGCGGTCGCCGATCAGGCCGCAAGGCTGCTGTTCGTCGGTGAGCGGGCCGCCGAGTTCTTCCCGAACCGGCGCTACGACGAGTGGTACTCCACAATCGACGTCCGTACCCGGGATCTGCGGCTGCAACGCGATGCCCGGCAACGCGACCGCGAAGCCGCCGGACTGTCCGCCCAGGGCCTGGCGGACTTCGTCGAACGGGACGACCTGTGGCTGTTCACCGGGCGGCATGCGGCGCTGCGGCAGGCCACCGCATGGCTCGCCGGAGCAGGACCGTCCACGATGGTGATCACCGGCGACCCCGGTTCGGGCAAGTCCGCCCTACTCGCCCGGCTCGACATGCTCGCCGATCCGGCCCGCAGCGCCCGGATACCCAACATCCACTCGCTGCCGCCGGACACCATTCCGGCGCCGGGGTCGATCACCCGGTTCGTCCACGCCCGCGGGCTGACGCCCCTGGGCCTGCTCGCGGCGCTCGCCGAGGCTTGCGGCGTGGACGACGTCGCCGCCGTGGACACCGCCGGGGGCCTGGTCTCGTATCTGCGTGACCGGGACGAGGCGGTCACCGTCGTGATCGACGGGCTCGACGAGGCGGCGGGCGAACCGGGCGACACCCAGGCCGCCGGACTCGCGCTCGTCGACACGGTCCTGGCCCCGCTGGTCAAGGCCGCGACGCGGGTCCCGCTGCGGTTGCTCATCGGCACGCGCAGCCATCTCATCGGCGCTCTCGGGGCACCGCTCGACGTGGTCCATCTCGATCGGCGGTACGCCGACCGCCCGAGCCTGCGACGTTATGTGCGTTCGTGCTTGACGGAGCTGGTCGAGTCCTCGCCGTACCGGGGGCTGCGCCCGGCGTACCTCGACGCCCTGGTGGACGCGATCGCCGAGGCGGCCGGGGACTCCTTCCTGGTCGCGTTGATCACCGCGCGCAGTCTGGCCCTGCGAGACGATCCGGTCGCCGATCCGTACGACGCGGGCTGGCGTACGTCGCTGCCCCGGGAGGCGGCCGAGGCGATGCGGCAGGACCTCGACGGACGCCTCGGTCCCGCCGCCGACCGGGCGCGGGACCTGCTGCTGCCGCTGGCGTACGCCCAGACGACCGGGCTGCCCTGGGAGGACGTCTGGCCGACGCTGGTGACCCGGCTGACCGGACGCAGGTGCGGCAACCGGGACCTCGACTGGCTCATCGAGCACGCCGGGTACTACGTCGTCGAGACACGGCTGAACCGCGGGTCGGCGTACCGGCTGTATCACGCGGCGCTGGGCGCCCACCTGCGCACCGGCCGCGACGCCGGCCCGGACCACGGCGCGATCGTGGACGTGCTGCTGGACCGGGTGCCCCGGCTGCCGGACGGTACGCGCGACTGGGCGCGGGCGCATCCGTACACCGCGGCGGCCGTCGCCGGGCACGCCGCCCCGGCCGATCGCCTCGACGAGCTGCTGGCCGAGCCCCGCCTGCTGACCGAGACCCCGCCCGGCCCCCTGCTGGCCGTCCTGCACCACGTACGCACACCGCGCGCCCGGGCCACCGCCGACGCGTACCGGCGGGCGGCCGGGCGGATGCAGGCGCATCCGGGGGAGAAGGCGGCGTACCTGCAGCTCGCGGCGCGCAGCGCCCGCGCGCCGCACCTCGCGGACGACATCTCCGCCAGCGGACTGCCGTTGCCCTGGGCGACGCACTGGGCCTCCCTGCGGCAGCATCCTCCACATCAGACGCTCACTTGGCATCGCGACTGGGTGACCGCGGTGGCGATCGGGGAGGTCACCGGACGCTCGGTGATCGCCTCGGCGAGCGCCGACCGCACCGTACGCCTCTGGGACGTCACGACAGGACGGCCGTTCGGGCCGCCACTGGCCGAGCACACCGACTGGGTGACGACCGTGGCCTTCGGGCAGGTCGACGACCGGGCGATCGTGATCTCGGGCGGCAACGACGGCACTGTACGCCGCTGGGACGCCGTCACCGGCCGCCCGTTGCCCGGTCCCGGCGGCCGCAGCCATCCCGGCGAGGTCCGCTCCGTGGCGTTCGGCCGCCTCGACGGCCGTCCCGTCGTGGTGTCCGGCGGCGAGGACGAGGCGGTCCGCGTCTGGGACGCGGCTACCGGCCGTTCCGTGGGGCGTCCGCTGACCGGGCTCGCCGCCGGGGCGTACTGCGTCGCGGTCGGCCGCGTGCGGGATCGGACGGCGGTGGCCGCCGGGGGAGCCGACGGCACCGTCCTGCTCTGGGACGCGCTGACCGGCGAGCCGATCGGCGAACCGCTGGAGCACGACGGCAGGATCCGGTCCGTCGCGTTCGGACGGATCGGCGACGAGGTGGCGGTGATCTGCGGTGGCGACGACCATCGCGTCCACATTCGCGGCGCCGAGACCGGCGACCTGCTCGCCACGCCGTACGCCGGTCACGCCGCCGCGGTGACGGCGGTGGTGTACGGCCATCGGGGCACGCAGCCGGTGATCGTCTCGGGAAGCAACGATCAGACCGTCCAGATGTGGGACGCCGAGACGGGCGCCCTGATCGGCGCGCCGTTCACCGGGCACACCGGCTGGGTGCTGTCGGTGGCCTGCCGCACCCGCGAAGGCCGCCTGATGATCGCCTCCGGTGGCGCGGACGAGACCGTCCGGCTGTGGGACTCGGCGTCGGGCGAGCCCATCGGCGAACCCTTCACCGGTCACACGGGCGCGGTGACGGCGGTCGCCGCCGGGGCGGCCGACGGTGAGACCGTCGTGGTCTCCGGCTCGGCCGACCACACCGTACGCCGCTGGGACGCCGTCTCCGGCCAGCCGCTCGGCCCGGCGTCGACCGGGCACACCGCCGCGGTGACCGCCGTCGGATTGGGGGAGATCGACGGGCAGCCCGTCATCGCGTCGGCCGCCGCCGACCGCACCGTACGCCTGTGGGACCCCGCCTCCGGCGAGCCGGTCGGGGAACCGGTCGACGCCGGGACGCCATTGCGCTCCGTCGCGATCGGCGCGGCCGGCGAGCATACGGTGATCGTGGCGGGTGGTGACGACGGTGCGGTGCGGGTCTGGGACGCCGCCGGACGCCGTCCCGTGCACGCGCCGCTGACCGGCCATGACGCGCCGGTCACCGCGGTCGCGGTCGGCGACGCCGAGAGCGGTCCCGTGATCGTCTCAGGTGGAGCGGACCACACGGTACGCCTCTGGAACGCCGCCACCGGCGAGCCGATCGCCGAACCGTTGACCGGGCACACCGACGTCGTCACCAGCGTCGCCATCGCGACCGTCGACGGGCAGCCCGTCGTCGCCTCGGGCGGACTCGACCGCACCGTACGCCTCTGGGACGGCGAGACCGGCGAGGCGCTGGACGATCCGGCGGTGGAACGGGCGGCCGTCCACGCGGTCGCGTTCGGCAACCTCGGCCGGGAACCCGTGATCGTCAGCGGGGGCGCCGACGCGTACGTGCGCATCGCCGACGCGGGCACCGGCGAACGGGTCGGCGACCTGTACGCCGGCCCGGCCGGCGTCCGGTCGGTCGCCTTCGCCGGACCGCAGCCGCTGCTGATCGCCGGGGGAGCCGATCACGTGCTCCGCGCCTGGGACGCCGCGACCGGGCAGGTCGTCGCCGCGCCCTTCGACGGCCATGCCGGCCCGGTGACCGCCGTCGCGCTGGGCCGCCTCGACGGCTCGCTGGTCGTCGTGTCGGGCAGCACCGATCACACCGTACGCCGCTGGGACGCCGGAACCGGCCGCCAGCTGGGTCCGCCGCTGACCGGGCACGCCGACGGCGTCCGATCAGTCGCGTACGGACAGTGGGGCGGCCGGGCGCTGATCGCCTCGGCCGGCGACGACCGCACCGTACGCCTCTGGGACCCGGCGACCGGCGTACCAGTGGGGGAGCCGTTCACCGGCCACCGCGGCGTGGTCAACGCGGTGGCCTTCGGCCACGTGGCCGGGCGTCCCGTGGTGATCTCGGGCGGCAACGATCACCTGGTGCGGATCTGGGATCCGGACGACCACGAGCCGGTGTGCCCGCCGATCGCCGCACACGAGGGCTACGTGAGCGGCGTCGCGTTCGCCCATCTCGCCGGGCGGCCGGTCGTGGTGACCGGCGGCCACGACCAGGTGGTCCGAATCTGGGACGCCGAGACCGGCGAGCCCGTCGGCGACCCACTGATCGGGCACACCGACGACGTCAACGCCGTCTCCTGCGCGGAACTGAGCGACCGTCTGGTCATCGCCACAGCGAGCAACGACGGCACCGTACGCGCCTGGGACGCCGCCGCCGGCGAACCGATCGGTCCACCTTCGACAGTGCACCAGGGCTGGGTGCACACCGTGGCCCTCGGCCGCCTCGGCGACCGGCCGATCCTCGTCAGCGGCGGCACCGACCAGACCTTGTGCGTACGCTCGCTCGCCGGAGTCGACATGGCCCGCGTCCGGCTGTCCGCGACGGTCAACGCAGTCGCCGTACGCGACGCGGCGCACCTCGTCGTCGGTACCGACCTCGGCCTGGTAAGCCTCCGCCTGCCGGGCTGACCCCGCCACGACGCGGACGAGTTCCGTGACCCTCATGGACCGGGTTGCCGTGCTGGCGCTGCACGGCCCCGGCGGGGACATGAACGTGCCTGCCGTGGCTCGTGAAGTCCGGGCGCCGCCTGCGTCAGCTGCGACGATGGCTGCTTGTGTTCGATAACGTAGAAGCCCCCGCCGACATCATGCCCTGGCTGCCGGGAGGACCTGGTCATGTGCTCATCACGTCGCGGGACCACGGCTGGGGACCGCCGCACACGTCGTGGAGGTGGACGTCTTCCGCCCGGTCGGAATCGACAGACCTGCTATGGCGACTCGCTCCGAACATCACTGGAGCGGAAGCCGACGCGATCGCGAGCCTCGTCGGTGACGCACCGGAGTTTCCTGAACGCTTGCGGGACGCAGCCGCGTCAGGACTCGATCTGTCGGTGGCGATCGCCGCGATCGGCCAGCTTGGGCTGGCCAAGGTGGGCCGTGAAGTCGTTCAGCTGCACCGGCTCACACGAGAAGTGCTCAGAAGGCGCTGGTCCGGCCCGGCAGCGGTACGCCGATGGGCCGAGGCCGTCCTCGTCGCCGCGATCCGGCGAAACCGAGTTGGGAACCACCCTCCGATCGGGCCATACGTTCGGCGCGATGCTCGCCCGCGCGGACCACGTGCGAGAAGCGCGGGAAGTCCTGCCGGATACCTTCGAGCGGGGTGTGGCGACGTGGGGTGGCAGCCATCCGGAAACACCAGAGACAGCGCACGAGAGCGTTGCCGGGGTTCTCCGGCGACTGGCCGCAACGCCGAGGCTGTCGAGGTCGAAAGCCCGCGCACAGGATGAGTGGAGGTGCCCGACGTCCGGCGAAGGGTGATTCGTTCGCCCTGTGTATGCGCTCGGAGCGCCTTTCGCACATACGGAGGGCGAACGTCGCGGCGATCGCCCGAGATCGCGGATGTCGGGCGCACGAGTGCCTGATTTGCTCAGCATCTTCGGTGGAGGGTGTTGCGGACGGGCCTTCGGAGCGGGTCAGCGCAGGAGTTGCCGTCGTGTGCCCTCGGTATGCGATTCCTGCCCGTTTCTCGGGATCATTCGCCGTGGGTGTGCGCTCAGGCCCGGGTTTTGCGCATAGGGAGGGTGAATGTCGCCGCGGTCGGCCCCGCGATCGCAGCTGTAGGGCGCATTGCGGCGGTCGCGCGGCTGGCGCGTCAGCATCTTCGGTGGAGCGTGTTGCGGACGGGCCTTGGGAGCGGGTCGGCGCAGGAGTTGCCGTGGTGTGCCCTCGGTATGCGATTCCTGGCCTTTTCTCGGGATCATTCGCCGTGGGTGTGCGCTCAGGCCTCGTTTTGCGCATAGGGAGGGTGAATGTCGTCGCGATCCGGCTGCAGATCGCACATGTAGGGCGCATTGCGGCGGTTGCGCGGCTGGCGCGTCAGCATCTTCGGTGGAGGGTGTTGCGGACGGGCCTTCGTTGTGGGTCGATGAAGGTGGGTGGGAGGAATTCGGGGAAGCCGTCGGGTCGGATGCGTACTTGCCAGTGTCCGTGGTGGATTTCGCGATGGTGGAACGCGCAGAGCAGGACTGAGTTCGCAAGGCAGGTGTCGCCGCCGTCTGCCCAGGCTTTGAGGTGGTGGCCGTGGCACCACTGGGGTGGCCGGTCGCATCCGGGGAAGGCGCATCCCTTGTCGCGCAGCACGAGTGCCCGCCGCAGGGGTCCGTCGATGAGGCGTCGGGCGCGGCCGATGTCGAGGATTTGGCCGTCGCCGCCGAGTACGGCGGGGATGATCATGGCGTCGCAGGCGAGGCGTCGCACGGTCTCGGGGGTGAGCAGGTCGCCGGTGTCGAGCAGGCCGGCGCCGACTTTGGCTTGCAGGGCGTCCCAGGGCAGGGTGACCGTGAGGTGCGGCTTCTCCCCACCGTTGTCCGGCAGCTCGCCGGCGTTGAGGATCCGCTGGCACAACTCGATCAAAGCATCAGCCCGCCGGGCACCCGCCGAACGCAAATCCGCCTCGCCCGGCAGCACCCGGCCAGCTGAACCCGCAGCACCGTTTCTGCCCCCGCCGCCTCCGCCCGCGCCACCTTCACACCCCGCGCCACCTTCCCAGCCCGCGCTACCTTCCCAGCCTGCGTGGCCACCTCCGCTCGCGCGGTCGTCACACCCGGCGCTACCTTCCCAGCCTGCGCCGCCATCGCCGCTCGCGCTGTCTTCCCCTCCCGCCCCGCGGTTCCCGCTCGCGCCGCGGTTCGCGTACGCGCCGCGGTTCCCGTACGCGCCGCGGTTCCCGCTCGCGCCGCGGTTCCCGCTCGCGCCGCGGTTCCCGCTTGGCGCGCCAGCACGGGCGCACGCGCGACCAGGCCCGGCACGATCGCCGGACGGGGATGCGGATGTGGCTGCTGCGGTGGGGGCGGGTTTGCGGGGCGCGGACAGCGGGTCGAGGGCGGTGCGGACGATCGCGGCCATCTCCGCGTCCAGCACCCCACGCACGCGGTATTCGCCGTCGCCATAGGGCACGAGGGTGAAGTCACGCCGATCGTGCGCGGAGCGTTCGGCCCGTTCCAACTCCCTGCGCAGGCGTTCCTCGGCGATCTCGGGTGCGACCATCTCCAGGATCTGCGACCGGTGCTTCTCCAACACCTCCGGGCGCAGGCGATCGTCGACAGCCAACCTCGTCAGCGCATCGGCGGCCTTCGCCTTGCCGACCTCACCCACAGCGGAGGGCAGGTCGTGGACGGTCTTGGCGATCACCCGCGCCTGCTCCACGTTGACCTGCCCGGAAGACAACGCCGACTCCACCACGGGAACCGAGGGCAGCATCGCCGCCAACGACGCCCACGCACGAGCGTCCTTATCCCGCATCGCCAACAGAAACGTCAGCCAGTTCACCGTCCCCGTCGCACCCGCGTTATACGGAACCTCACGCCCGTCCGCGGTAGCGATCAACGCCGCCAACCGACCCGACAAACGCTGGATCGTCGCATAAACCCGGCGCACCTCATCGGTCAACTCTGCGTCGGACAGCGTCCACAGGGGACCGGCGAGCAGTTCGGCGACATCCGCCTCCACCTGCGCCAACACCCCCGTGCCCATGAGATCGAGTTTAGAACGTCTGTCGGACCACTAACCGGGGGAAAAGCCATCCGGCACACAAGATGCCGACAAACGATCAAGCCCTTGACTCGTCCCAATCGGACAATCGCGAGACTGCCTTCAACCCATGGTTTTGGACGCCATCGAACAGGCCCTGAACAGCAGGTCCGAGCCCCACGGCTCGCCGCAGTATCCGATGACCCGTCCGGAATCGTCATCACGGCCGCGCCTGGAACCCGAGTCGCCGACTGGCGCCTGACACCCGAGCAGGAGCGCTGTGGCTGAACCGCCCGACCTTGCAGCGGCGTTCCTCGCGAGTTCGGCTGGCTAGACTCTGTGCGCGTCACACTTGAGGAGCCACCGACATGGGCCAGTCCAGCCACTTCCGCTACCACATCGGCCAGAAGGTCCACAGCACCGCGCGCAAGAAGGACATCTGCATCACTGAGTTGATGCTGGAGACCCTGCCGGTGATGCGAGGTGTGCTCATCCAGGTGGCCCTGCGTAAGGAGACCATTACCTACAAGCAACTGTCGGTGGCGCTGGACCGTCGGTACTACCCCTACCAAGGCGTGCTGGGCGATGCCCTCGACGTCCTCTCCGAGGACTGCATCGACCATGACGAGCGTTCACTCGCGGCTCTCGTGGTCCGCGGGGACACCAGCGAGGTCGGATATGCCTTCCTGGGGGATGCTGCTGCCGAACGAGAAGTGTGTTACCAGCACTGGGCCAAGGAGTTAGGAGCCTAGTGGTCCGAGCTGGAGCGGATTGCTGACCCGCGATCGACGATGGGTTGCGTAGTCCGGTGCGGCTGTCCGCGTCTCGCGAAGTCGGGTGCGTCGCCACTCGCCAGAGGACGGTTCGTGTGAGCGATTGAGGCAGCTGAATTAACCGAGGGCGTACCGAGCCGGACAATCTTCGTGATCTCGAACGATGGCGCGTTCGTCCCATTGGGCGTTGCAGCCTGCGGCGATGTGGGCAGGCGGTCAGTCGGCGGCGCGGCGGCGGCGTCGGGCGGGCAGCAGATCGCCGAGCAGCTCGGCTCCGGCGTACGCGCTGACGTCGACGACGCAGCCGTGCCGGAGGTTGCCGAGGAGCAGCTCCTCGCCTCGCTCGATGACCATCGTGTCGGCCAGCGGGAAGGAGTGCACCCGGCCGTCGGCCGACACGACGTGGAAGCCGTCGGCCGCTACGACGAGACGGTCGTCGTCGCCGCGCCAGCGCCGCCACCGCGACGGCCGCATGACTTCGCCGGTGGGCACAACCTCGGAGGTCGGGCAGCGCGTCTCGGTCAGGCCGTCGAGTTCCGCGGCGACTCCGGACGGCACGACGACGGTCGCCGACCGCAGCCAGCCGACCGCCGCGGTCGCGACCGCGGTCGGCGACAGCGTGGCGATCGCAGCGAGCTGGTTGCTGGTCGGCTCGTCGGTGACCTCGAACAAGGCTGCCTTGGCGGTGCGTTCCAAGTCGTCGTAGCGTGCGCGACCGTCCGCGATCGGGCGCAGGTCGTCGGCGGTCAGGTCGCCGCGCGCCAACCGGCGTAGCTCCCGCCACAGCGTCGCGGCGGCGTAGGCCGAGTCGGCCTTGCGCCGGCCCTTGACGGCGTGCAGGCTCAGTCCAATCTCGACGCGGTTCGCGTCCACGGGGGAGTACCAGCAAGTCTGCCAGTAGTCCAGTCCGTGCGCCCGCAACGCCGAGGACACTCGGGCGTCCAAGAGGGACACGACGGCCAGCGACTCCGGTCCGGGGGTCGCCGTCAACGCCATGCCGGGCGCGACGACTTCATCGGCGTACCAGCTGGGCGTCGTGACGGCCGGGAGGGCGGAGGGCGTGGCCGAGGTCCGCGGGCCGCTGGGCAGGGGCAGCCGCAGGCCGTCCGGCGGCGGGCCGCTGAGCGCGAGAACCGCGTTGCCCGCCGTGAAGCCGCGCGCCACATGCGCGCGGATCTCGTCTTTCGAGAATTGCTGGTACGCCACGGGCGCCCACCGGACCAGGCCGAGTCCGGCCGGGCCGAGCCGGTGGGCGAGCAGCGACCCCCACGGGTCGCGGGTGGCGTCGTCGATGTCGAGGTCCAGGAACCGGTCACCGGGGTCGGCCGAGGCGGCGACGTCGTCGAGCGCGTCGAGCGGAAGCTTCGTGAGCGCCTCGCAGACGGCCGTCAGCCGCTGCGCGACCGATTCGGGCGGCCCGGCGACCGCGAAGTGACTGTCTATCGTGGACGCCATCGAGTCCACCGGTACGCCCACCGCGTCCGTGACGAGCAGCTGGACCAGGTGCGTCAGACCGATCCGGTCGACGTCCTCGTCCCGCAGCCCGCACCCGAAGGTCAGGGTCGCCGACAGCTGGCCGGGGGCCGGGTGCCAGACGACGGTAACTCCGTCTATCTCGTCCCGCTGCATGCGCAGAGGGTAGGCCGATCGGTCAACTCCCGGGGGCCCCTATCGTGAGTGCGACACCCACCGAGCCGGCGCGGTGACCGCGGTGACCATTGCGCGGAGCAGGAAGTCGATCCAGTCGAGGGTCGGCATGCTGAGTTGTTCACCGTCGACGTGTCGTGCGGCTCGTGCCTGGCGATCGGCCCGGATGAACTCCGCGTAACTCGGTGTGCTCGCCATCGCGGCACCCCCCTTTATCGGGACGTAAACTCCGATATCGTAAGTATTACCCCGAGGCCGAGTTCTATGCCACGACTTGCCGAAGACTTCTCAGCTGGTGCAGAGCACGTCGATCCGCTGTGCGGCGTTGTTGGCGAATCCGCCCCGGCTCCACACCTGGTCGGCGGGCTGCGCCTCACCGTCGGCCGTGACAGCTCGAGCGGCGAGCACGTGAGTGCCCGGCTCGGCCTGCCACTCGGCGGTGAACCGTCGCCAGGCCCAGGGATGCTCGCCGGCCGGTTCCAGCCGGGCCTCGAACCAGGTGCGTCCGTCGTCGGCGCTCACTTCGACGCGCTCGACCGGCCCCCGGCCTGACCAGGCTCGCCCCTCGAGTGTCACCGGCCCCGGGCGGACGATCCGCGTACGGCTCATGAAGTCGGGGTGGCCCGGCGGGACGAGCAGCGCCCGCGGGGCGATCCGCGTCACCGGCTCACCCGGGTCGTCCGGCGACTGCCGCATCCGGTACGCCACGGTGTGCTGGAAGCCGTCGAACTCCCGGTCGATCGTCTCGATCCCGACGAGCCACTTCACGTGCGCCATGCCGTACCAGCCCGGCACCACGAGCCGCAGCGGAAAGCCGTGCTGTGGCGGCAGGGGTTGGCCGTTCATCGCGTACGCCAGCAGCACGTCGTCGCGGCGGGCTTCGGCCAGCGAGAGCGCCCGCTGATAGTCCTGCTCGACCCCGCGTTCGACACCGTGGTCGGCGCCGGTGAAGACGACGTCGACGGTCTCCCGGCGTACGCCTGCCGCGTCGAGCACCTCCCGCAGCGGCACGCCGGTCCACTCGGCGGTGCCGACCGCCTCGACCAGCCACGGCTGGCTGACCGGGCGGGGTTCCAGGCGGGCTCGGCCGTTGCCGGCGCATTCCATGGTCACGCGGACGGTCCGGGCCGGCAGCGCCCGCAGGGCGGCGAGGTCGAGATCGAGCGGGGTGTCCACGAGGCCGCCGACCCGCAGCCGCCAGGCGTCCGCGTCGAGCGCCGGAATGTCGTAGTGCACGAGCAGGTAGTGCAGGCCGGGCGGGGTGATCTCCCAGCGCAGCGCCTCCAGCGGCAGCCCGTGGTTGCGGGCCGCCAGCGCCAGTTCCTCGGAGCTGATCGCCTCGCCCGGAGCGGCCAGGCGGCCGGGTCGGCTGACCTCGTCGATCGTCATTCCGTCAGTGTCGTCCCTGGGCCGCCCCGCCGGAAGCGGATCACCGGCCGATTGCCCGCCTCAACGTCCGAGCAGTACGCCGATCGCGTGGTGGTCGTGGTAGTCGTGGGTCTCGACGAGCTTGCCGTCCCGGCTGCGGAACAGCTGGATGTTGTTGATCTCGCCGGTCTGCCCGGTCGCGGTGTTCGTCCCGTGATAGCGGTATTCGACGATGATCGTCTCCGGGTCGGCCGTCTCGTGGATGACGGCGTCGCGTACCTCGAACCGGAGCGGTCCCTGCCCCATCGAGGTCAGCCGGTCGGCCAGCGCCTGGCGGCCGCTGATCCGGAACGGCTCCGGCGTCGCGAAGGCCATCTCGACGACCGCGTCGTCGGCGTACAGGCCGGCCAGGTCGGCCCAGCGGTGTTCGTTGATGATCCGGACACGCTCGTGCCACAGCTCCTGGGGTGTCAAGACGGAGTCCTTTCGCCGTACACTATCGGAGTGATCACTCCGGTTAACAACTATACGGAGTCGCGACTCCGGTTGTCGAGGGGGTCGCGATGACTCCCGATCCGCCGTTGCGGGCCGACGCCCGTCGCAACCGGGAAAAGCTGCTGGTCGCGGCCGAGCAGGTCTTCGCCGAACAGGGCGTGACCGCGTCGACCGAGGATGTGGCCCGCGCGGCCGGCGTGGGCGTCGGCACCGTGTTCCGGCACTTCCCGACCAAGGAACAGCTGATCGAGGCGGTCTACCACGCCCGGCTCGCCCGGCTGGCCGACCTCGCCGATCAGCTGGCCGCCAGCGCCGATCCGGGCGCCGCCTTCGCCGAGTTCTTCACGACCACTGTGGAGGGTGCCGCGACGAAGAACGCCCTGGTGGACGCGCTGGCCCGGGCCGGCGTGACCACCGACAGCCCGGAGGTCGGGCAATGGGTCCGGCGGGCGCTGGGCGTACTGCTGACGCGGGCGCAGGAGGCGGACGCCGTGCGGTCCGACGTGACGCTGCCCGATCTGCTGGGGCTGCTCGTCGGGACGTCCCGTGCGGTCGAGCACCTCAGCGACGACCCGGCCGCCCGCGTACGCGTCGTCCGGGTCGTCCTGGACGGGCTGCGGCCACCGGGCGGCGCTCAGAAGGTCGACTGATACAGCGAACAGCCGCGGCAGACCTCGGGCGGCTCCTCGGTGGTCAGCTGCCGCCGGAACTCCTGGTACGCCTCGCCGTGCCAGATCTCCGGGAACGTCTGCTCGGTGAGGTCGCCCAGGTGCACCCGGTCGTCGCCCATCACCATGCAGCACGGCTGGACGACACCGGCGCTGGTGACGTAGGCCGAATCCCAGGGCCAGGTGCAGCCCGGCCGGTCCGGATCCCGCGACGGAGCCGGCGTCAGGCCCGGCAGCCGCAGGCGTACGCCGTTGTCCCGGGCCGCGTCGCGGGCCTCGGCGAACGCCTCGCCCACGCGATCGGAGTCCGCGCCCGTCCACAGTGCCTCGGCGGCCGCGAAGTCGCGGATTCCGGCGTACTGGCCGGACGGGTCGGTGTCGGAGAAGGAATGCGACAGGTTCTGCACCCGCACCTCGTCGACGCCCACCTCGCCGAGCAGCTGGACGAGCGCGGCCAGTTCGCCGACATTGCGGCGCATCGCCACGAACACGACCCGGATCCACGGACTCGGGGAGTCCGCCGACCGTTTCGCCTCGACCAGGCCGGACAGGTTGCCGACGACCCGATCGAAGTCCGCACCGGCCCGGATGCCCTCGAACGTCTCCGCCCGCGCCCCGTCCAGCGACACGTGCAGCCAGTCGACTCCGGAGCCGACCAGCTCCTCGGCCCGGCCCCGCGTCAGCAGCGTGGCGTTGGAGTTGAAGCCGGCGCGAACACCACGTTCTTTGGCGTACCCGATGTGCCTGAGCAGGTAAGGCGACAGCAGCGGTTCGCCGAGCCCCTGCAGGGTGAGGGTGTCCAGCTCGGGCAGCGAGTCGACCAACGGCTCGAACAGGTCCGGCCCCATCGCCCCGGCCAGCTTGTTCACCGGCGCCCGATAGCTCACCAGGCACATGGCGCACCGCAGGTTGCAGGCGGACGTGATCTCCACCTGAAGCGAGCTGGGTAGCGGGGGAGTCGCCGGATAGCGATCGTCCATGGGCGTCGCGTACCCGCATCGACCTGGGCGAAACGGCCCCGCCCAAACGGCGGACCTCGGTGTTTGAGGCCGGTTACGGTGGGGTAGCCGACGCAGGTTGCCCGCATCGTCTGGGGGGAGATCGCTGTGACCACCGGCTACTGGGGGCCGTCCGGCTCCGACCCGTTCGACGACTTCGTCAACCGCTTCTTCGGCTCGGCTCCGGCCGGCGGCCCACGCCGCATCGACCTGGGTCGCCTGATGAGCCAGGACGCGCGCGAACTCGTGGAACAGGCCGCGGTCAAGGCGGCCGACCTCGGCAGCGCCGACTTGGACACCGAGCATCTGCTCTGGGCGGTCACGCAGCGGCCGCCGTTGCGCCGGCTGCTGACCGGTGCGGGCGCGGATCCGGACTCGATGGCGGAGGAGATCACCAGCATCGGCAAACGGGGCGAAGCCTCGCAGCAGATGCCCGCGCTGACGCCGGCCGCCAAGCGCGTCCTGCTGCAGGCCCATCAGATCTCCCGCGCGGTCGGCGCCTCCTACCTGGGGCCGGAGCACATCCTGCTGGCCTTGACGTTCAACAAGGAGACCGAGGCGGGCCGCCTGCTCGCCGCTCGTGGCGTCACCGTCGAGAAGCTCCAGCAGGCGGCGGTCGAACGGATGGCCGGTGGCCAGCAGCAGCCGGCCAGCTCACCCACGCCGACCCTCGACAAGCACGGCCGGGACCTGACCGCCGCCGCGGGCGCGGGCGAGATCGACCCCGTCGTCGGGCGCGCGAGCGAGATCGAGCAGTGCGTCGAGATCCTGTCGCGGCGTACCAAGAACAACCCGGTCCTGATCGGCGAGGCCGGGGTGGGCAAGACCGCCATCGTGGAAGGGCTCGCGCAACGGATCGCCGACGGCGACGTTCCGCGTACGCTGCGGGGCAAGCGCGTGGTGCAGCTGGATCTCACCGGTCTCGTCGCCGGCACGCGATACCGCGGTGACTTCGAGGAGCGCCTGAAGAACCTCATCGACGAGGTGCGCGCGCACTCCGACGAGCTGATCATCTTCATCGACGAGGTTCACACCGTCGTCGGCGCCGGACAGGGCGAGGGCTCGGCCGACGCCGCCAACATGCTCAAACCGGCGCTGGCCCGGGGTGAACTGCACGTGGTCGGGGCGACGACGCTCGACGAGTACCGCAAGTACATCGAGAAGGATCCGGCGCTGGAACGGCGGTTCCAGCCGATCCTGGTCCCGGAGCCGTCGGTCGAGGACACGATCGAGATCCTCCGCGGGCTGCGCGACCGCTACGAGGCGCACCACGGCGTACGGTTCACCGACGAGGCGCTGATCGCGGCGGCCGAGCTGTCCGACCGCTACCTCGCCGACCGGTTCCTGCCGGACAAGGCGATCGACCTCATCGACCAGGCGGGCGCGCGCGTACAACTGCGCAGTCACGGCGGGACCGCCGACGTGCGTGACCTGGAGACGCGGCTGGAGCAGCTGGGCCGGGACAAGGACCAGGCGGTCGCGGGCGAGCAGTTCGAGCGCGCGAGCGAGCTGCGCGACGAGATCGCGACCATCCGCGAGGAGATCGCGCGGGCCTCGACCGACCGGACCCGGGTCCCCGAGGTACGCCCGGAGGACATCGCCGAGATCGTCGCGCGGGCCACCGGCATCCCCGCGCAGCAGTTGACCGAGGAGGAGAAGCACCGGCTGTCGCACCTGGAGGAGCGGCTGCACGAGCGGCTCATCGGCCAGGACGAGGCGGTACGCGCGGTGGCGCAGGCGATCCGGCGGTCCCGGACCGGCCTCGGCGACCCGAACCGCCCGATCGGCAGCTTCCTGTTCCTCGGCCCGACCGGCGTCGGCAAGACCGAGCTGGCCCGGGCGCTGGCCGAGGCGATGTTCGGCAGCCAGGATCGCATGATCCGCCTCGACATGAGCGAGTACCAGGAGCGGCACACGGTCAGCCGGCTCGTCGGCGCCCCGCCCGGATACGTCGGTTACGACGAGGCCGGGCAGCTCACCGAGGCCGTCCGGCGGCGGCCCTACTCCGTGGTGCTGCTGGACGAGATCGAGAAGGCGCACCCGGACGTGTTCAACCTGCTGCTGCAGGTGCTCGACGACGGACGGCTGACCGACTCCCAGGGGCGTACGGTCAGTTTCAAGAACACCGTGCTCATCATGACCAGCAACCTCGGCTCGGAGTTCATCACCGCCGAAGGCCCCGGGCTCGGCTTCACCGCCGACGGCGAGGTCGGCGGACGGGCCGAGGAGCGGATCCGCGACCAGGTCCTGCGGCGGCTGCGCGACCAGCTCCGTCCCGAGTTCCTCAACCGGATCGACGAGATCGTCATCTTCCACCGGCTGGACGAGGAGCAGCTCGAACAGATCACCGACCTCATGCTGGAGCAGACCCGGCGGAAGATGCGGGCGCAGGACGTCACCGTGGAGTTCACCCAGGACGCGATCAAGTGGCTGGTCGCGCACGGCTTCGAACCGGCGTATGGGGCCCGGCCGATGCGGCGCACGATTCAGCGGGAGGTCGACAACCGGCTGTCGGAGATGCTGCTCGACGGGCGGGTCGGCCCCGGGTCCCGGGTGGTGGTCGACGCTCGCGGCGGAGATCTGGCGATCGACTCGCCCGCCGTGCCGGCACACGCCTCCTGACGCGGCGGTCCGAGCGTCCTGACGCGGTGTCCCGAGCGGCATACCGACCGGTCGGAATTGACATCGGACCCGGGGCTGCGCTCTGATGTGCGCATGGTCCGCGAACGCATTCTCGCCTGCGCGGTGGAGCTGTTCGCGGCGAACGGGTACGACGCCACCTCGGTCCAGCAGGTCGTGACTCGGGCCGGGGTCACCAAGGGCGCCCTCTACCACTACTTCGGCGCGAAGGAAGACCTCCTCTTCGAGATCTACCATTCGCTGCTCACCGACCAGCTGGCCCGCCTGGACGCGATCGTCGCTCAGGGAGCCGATCCCGCCACGACGCTGCGCGAGATCATCCGATCGCTGGCCGAGACCACGTCGGAGAACTCCCGCGCGGTCGCCGTGTTCTCCCGTGAAGCCTCCCGGCTCGACGAGGAACGCTGGCAGACCCTGCGCGCGGAGTGGCGGCGCTACCAGGACACCGTCCGCGGGATCATCCGGGACGCGCAGGAGTCCGGCGTCTTCGCGGCGTACGCGTCGCCGGAGGTGATCTCCTGGGCGATCTTCGGGGTGAACACCTCGATGCCCACCTGGTTCCGTCCGGACGGGCCGAAGAAGGCGGTCGAGATCGCCGACGAGCTGGCCGACTTCGTGCTGGCCGGGCTGCGCCCCTGAACGGGCGCCGTCGCTTCGCTATAGTGCCCCGATGCGACGCTGGCTCGTGTGGTCCTTGGTGGCGGTGGTGGTTCTGGTGGGCGCGGTGGTCGGCGGCGTGGCCGTCTATCGCAAGGTGACCTACGGCGACCAGTACGACGCCGGCCACTCCGCGGTGGCGGTCTCCGACGGATCGGTCTTCACCCTCGTGGTCCGTGACCGGGGCGCGTCGGTGGGCGACAACTGGTCCGCCACCGTCGCCGACCCGGCGATCGCCGAGCAGATCGGGTCGACCCTGGTCGCCGACAGCCTGTCGGACCGCGTCTTCGGCCCGGCCGACGGCGGTGGCGCCGGCGAACGGCTGATCACCTTCAAGGCCAAGGCCCCCGGCACCACCACGATCACGCTCACCAACTGTTTCCAGGGCTGCGACAACGACCGCCGCCGCGCCGCGTCGTCGACGGTCAGCTGGTCTGTGACCGTCGGGAGCTGAGCACCACCGCGACGGCGTCGAGCCACCGCGCGACGGCGTCGCCGCCTTCGAAGGCATCCGCCCACCGCACCTCGGCCGCCGCGTCGAGCCACGACCGGACCAGGGCGGCCTGCTCCGGCTCCGGCAACGGCTCGGGCAGCGAGCGGGCGTACTCGAGGCCGCCGCGCCGGACGATCTCGGCCAGGAAGGTGATCGACCGGGGCAGGACACCCAGCCGGTCGGCGGCCAGCGCCGCCGCGATCGCGCCCTCGGCGTACAACTTGGGATCCTGGGGCAGGCCGGAGCGCAGCAGTTCGGGCACGTCAAGGCCGAGCACTTCGGCGTCGGTGCGGGTTTCGTGGCCGCGGGTGGGGTGGCTGCGCTGCATCGCTCGTCCTTACTTCGGCAGCCGGATGGTGGCCGGCGTCGTGGGTACGCCCTGCTGCACGGCTTCCATGTGCCCGTTGATGAAGTCGTCCTCGTTGACCCAGACGGTGTAGCCCCACGGGTTGTAGATCTGCACCATGTCGCCGTCGTGCCCGACGATCAGCATCTCATGGCCGCCACTGCTGTCGCGGGACGCGAACGGCACCGGTACGCCCTGGTCCACGGCCTGTTCGGCCTTGCGAAGCGCGTCGCGGCGGTCGTCGGCGTTGTCGAGGTCGTGGTTGTCGTACTCGACCCCGGTGTGCGGGGCGACGTTCTGGTTGGCGATCGACTCCGACTGACCCGAGTTCATCCCGTCCGACCCGATCAGCGGCAGCTTCTGGGTCCAGTTGCGGCCGTCGTCATAGACCCGCTCCTGCTCGTCGCGCAGTCGCTGGGCGAACGCGTCCGGATTGTCGTACGCCGGATCGCCGGGATGCCCGCCCGTGGTCAGCTGGAGCGCGTACAACGGGTCGACCTGGCTGCGGGCCATCACGTTGGACGAGGCCACGCAGGTCGGGTACTGCCCCTGCGTCCATTCCCTGCCCATGGTCAAGGTGTCGGTGTGCTGGCCGCGCGTGTCGTTCGAGGCGTCGCTGACGTCGAGCGGGGCCAGGTGCTCGTGCAGCCACTGCGGGTCGTCGCCGTGGTCGTGGATCAGCTTGTCGAACTCGGCGACCTTGTCCATCGGATAGCCGGCGGCCATCGCCTTGAGGATGTACGCCTGCTCGTCCGGCGACTTGGCTCCGGCGAGCAGCGCGTCGAGCTTCTTGCGGTCCTCCGGGGACAGTTTGTCGATCGCCTCCCGGGCCCGGTCGGCCATGAGCGGCGTCAGGATCAGCTCGTCGGCGTCACCGCCGCCGCCCGCGTCGGCGATCGCCAGCTCGCTGATCGGGTCGAGGCTGGAGCCGGACAGATGCGACAGCCGAGCCGCCCCCGCGAGGTCGCGCAGCAGCTTCTCGGCCCGCTCGGCGGCGTCCCGGGCCTGGTCGGCGGCCTTGCTGCGGTCGTCGATGCCGGCCATCGCCTCGTGGTGGGCGGCTGTGACGGCGTCGCCGTCGTAGGTGAACCAGCCGGTGTGGCCGCGCAGCTTGTCCCGGGCGCTCTCCAGCGGCCCCATGCCGTGCGCGTCGGTCTTCTGCGCGTCGGCCAAGTTCTGCGCGTGCTCGAAGAACACGCCCCGGGCCTCGTAGAACGCGTCGCCGACCCGTTCCAGCTCCCGCTCGAGCGCCTGCAGCGCGCAGTCGGCGGCCACGTGCGCCTCGCCGCTCCACGCCTCCGGCAGCTTCGCCTTGCGCAGCTTCTGCACCACGGTGAGCGCCTTGTCGACGTCGATGTGGGCGTTGCGTACGGCGTCTGATGTGGAGGAGATCGTGCTCGGCTGCCCCGGGGGCCCGGCCACGCCCAAGGCGTCGTTGACCGCGTCCTCCAGGTCGTCGGCGCCCCAGAAGCCGTAGCTGGAGTGGATGTCGTTCTTCAGCCCCGCCAGCTTGGCGGCCGTCTCGCGCTCGCTCATGCGGTCACCGTCCCTGTCATCGGAGATTGTGGACGCGGTTGGACGCGGTCTTGTCGGCGGCGTCGTATCCGGCCGCGGCCTGCTCCAGCGAGCCGGCGAGCTGTTCGACCGCGTCGAGGACGGCTTTCAGCTCGGCTCGCCACGCGTTCAGGAACTGCTGAGCCACCGGAGCCGCGGTCGGCCCGAAGCCGCCCTCGGTGGCGTCGTCCCGAATCTTCTCGTGGGCCGCCCTGAGGCCAGGTCCCACTTCTTCGCGGAGTTCCTTGGCAGCGGCCCGGAGCTGATCGCCCCGCGCGATCACGGTCGGAGTCACGCGCGACAAAGTACCGCACTTAAACGGGTGAGTCACTACGGGAAATGCAGTGTGTAGTGATGGCGGCCACTTTGTCCAGTACAAGCTGTCTAGACCACTTAGCATGATCAGGATGAGCGGTGATCAACGGACGCCTTCGCGGCCCCGGCTGATCCGGCGGACGCTGGGCCTGACGGGCACCGCGCTGGCCGTGCTCTTCGCCTGCTTGGCGCTCACGCCCTCGCTCCTGCCCCGGCCGTGGCCGCTGCAAGGGGTCGCCTGCGGGCTGACCGCGGCCACCGGGTACGCCGTCGGCGCGACCCTCGGCGCGCTGGCCCGCCTCGCATGGCGGCGGCCGCCGCTCGTGCCGGCCCGCATCGCGTGGCGCGTACTGGCCGTCCTCGGGCCGATCTCGCTGGCGGTGTTCCTCTGGCTGGGCGCCTCATGGCAGCAGACGCTGCGGCAACGGCTCGACATGGAGCCGGTCCGCGTCCACCACGTCCTCGGGACCGTCGCCGTCGGACTGGCCACCTTCGGCGTCCTGCTCGGAGTGGCGCGAGGGCTGCGCCTGATCACCCGATTCCTCACCCAGCTGCTCGGGCGCTGGATCCCCCGGCCGATCGCGGTCGCGGCGGGCTGCCTCGTCGTCGCGTACGCCTCGGTCGGGATCGTGCAGAACTTCCTCGTCGACGGCACGTTCAACGTCATCAGCCAGGCGGCCTCGCTGACCAACGGCGAGACCGCGCCCGGTGTCGACCGGCCGCTGTCCGGCCTGCGATCCGGCGGGACGAACTCGTTCGTCGCCTGGGACGCGCTGGGCAAGCAGGGCCGGTCGTTCATCGGCACCGCCCCGACCCGGCAGCAGATCACGGCGTTCACCGGCGCTCCGGCCGTCGACCCGATCCGGGTCTACGTCGGGCTCGACTCCGCGTCCACCGCCCACGAGCGGGCACAGCTCGCCCTGCGCGAACTCGACCGGACGAACGCCTTCACCCGGGCCGTGCTCGGCATCGTCATCGCGACCGGCACCGGCTGGGTCGACGAGAACGTCACCGACGCGCTGGAGTACATGCACGGCGGCGACACCGCGCTCGTCTCGATGCAGTACTCCTACCTGCCCAGCTGGCTGTCGTTCGTGGTCGACCAGGAGAAGGTCCGCCAGACCACCCGGGAACTCGTCGAGGCGGTCCACGACCGCTGGGCGGCGATGCCCGAGCAGACCCGGCCCAAGCTCGTCGTCTTCGGCGAGAGCCTCGGCGCGTACGGGATCGAGTCGGCGTACGGGAGTCTCGACGCGCTCGCCGCCGGGACGGACGGCGCGCTGCTGGTCGGGCCGCCGTTCGCCAACCCGATCTGGGGCGACCTCGTCCGCCATCGCGACCCCGGCACGCCCGTCTGGGATCCCGTCTACCGCGACGGATCGGTCGTGCGGTTCGCCGACGAGGCGGAGGAGCTGCGTACGCCGATCGCCCCGGTCCGCCCGAAGGTGGTGTACCTCCAGAACTCCTCCGACCCCGTCGTCTGGTTCAGCCCCGAGCTGCTGATTCGGCCGCCCGCCTGGCTCCACGGTCCCCGGGGTCCGGACGTGCCGGAGCGCATGCGGTGGTACCCAGGCGTCACGTTCTGGCAGACGATGCTGGACCTGGCCTTCGCCAACGAGGTCCCACCGGGTCACGGGCACCTCTACGGCTCCGGGGTGGCCGACGGCTGGGCCGCGCTGGTGCCGCCGGACGGCTGGACCGCCGACGACACCGCGCGGCTGCGTACGCTTCTCGACTCGATCGTCCGCCCCGAGTGACCTCAGGCCCGGGTCACCACAACCTCGTACTGCGAGGCGGTCGGCGGAAGCCCGGTGTCGAACTTGGCGTTCACGGCGGCCACCCGGTCGCCGAACAGGGCGGCGGTGGTCGGCACCTCGAACAGCGGGCTGGTGATGACCTTTTCCAGCGTGCCCGACGAGTAGTCCGCGCTGAGCTTGAACCGGCTGATCTGGTTGGAGAAGTTCTGCACCGCCCAGACGCGGTGACCGCGCAGCACGATGCCGTCGACGTTCGGCACGCTGACCCCGGCGATGAGTGCGCTGGCGCCCGTCTTCGGGTCGACCGTGTAGAGCGAGGCGTTGGCGGTATGCGCAACGATCAGGGTCTTGCCGCTCGGTGTCGCGGCGATCCCGTTGAGGTTGAAATCGCCGGTCAGGGCGGCCGCCGGGCCGGTGACCGTCAGCGTTGTGAACGGGCCCGGCCGGCCGGCCGCGTCGACCGGTACGAAGTACAGCTTGGGCTGGACCGAGTCGGTGAACCAGGCGCCGCCCGGCACCAGCGTGACGTCGTTGACGACTGAGCCGTTCGCCGGGCCGAAGGTGTAGTCGGCGACGGTGGCCCGGGTCCGGATGTCGTAGACGTAAGCGTGCCCGGTGAACCCGCCCGCCACGAACAACAGCTGGTGCGGAAGGTCCGCCTTCATGCCCAGCGCCATCCGCCCGGCGGGCGCGTCGATGAACAGCGCCGCGGTCTTGGTCTGCACGTTCCCGCGATAGATGTCGCCCGCGAACAGGTCCCCGGCGAAGAAGGTGTTCCCGGCACCGCGGGCGATGCCTTCGGCCGAGGTGGCCCCGGGCAGGACGATGGCCGAGTCCTGTTTCGGCGTCGCCGGTTGGGCGCCGGCGGGCGTGGCCGGCAGGACTGATCCCAGACAGAGCAGGGCGAACGCCATACCGGCGACCCGGCGTAAGGAACGATGCATAATGAAAACCCCGTTTCGGATGATTACCTCCGATCACCTAACGGCACGGGGTCGGCGACGGTGGCGTCAGACACGCCGTCAGGAGAATCGTTCGACCGTGACCGGGATGAGCCCGAAGCGGCGTCCGGTCGCCCGGATCTCCGGCAGCAGATCGGCGGCGACCTGCGGTGGAGCGGTCAGGTCGACCGCCCAGGCGACGCCCGGGCCGACGTCGCGCAGCCGCCACTGCGCATTCCCACGGCGCGCCACGCCGGCCACCCTGGGTTCGTCCGACGGAGCCATCGCCCACGCGGCGATCAGTGCCTCCATGGCGGACGGACGACCGGCGAAAAGCGTACGGTACAAGGGTTCCGCCTCGGCCAGCACGAGCGGTGCGACGGGCAGCGGATGCCGGTCGGGTAAGTGCGCCGGGAGCGCACCGAACGCCGCCGCGGCCTCGTCGCGGGAGATCGATCGCGCCAGGGCCGGTTCGCGGCGGATGCGAAGCGCCGTCTCCGCGGAGGTGCAGTCGATCGCGACGGCGGTGTGGTCGTCGGCCAGCACGAACTCCTCGGCGTGCAGCTCAGCTCCGTTGATCACGTAGTAGTCCACCCCGCTATCCTCCCCGGATGGCGCACTCCTGGCTGACCGGTCCCACGCCCACCCGCAAGCTTCCCCGCGAACGGCTCGAGGAGCGCATCCGCAACCTGCTCGGTACGCAGAACATGTGCGTACTTGCCACGACCGGCCCGGACGGGCCGCTGGCGACACCGGTGCGGTTCTACGCGCACGAATTCGCCGTCATGTTCACCGCGTCGCCGAAGTCGCCCAAGATGCGGAACCTGGCCGCCGACCCGCGCGTGTCGATCGGCGTGTTCGCGCCCCTCGTCGGTCTGGCCAGCAGCCGTGGCGCGCAGCTGTTCGGGGCGGCTCGCGTACTCGAACCGGGCGACCCCGACCGGGATCGCTACTGGCCGTCGTTCCGCTGGGAGAACGAGCACGCCGAACGCGGCCGCCCGCTGACCGAGCCGCCGGCCGACCCGCTCGTCGTCGTGGAGCCGGAGCGGATCGTCTACACCGAACACTGGCTCCGCCAAGACGGGTACGCCCCGCGCCAGTTCTGGCGCCGCACCGCCTGATTCGCTGTCTGATCCGCTGCCGACGCGGCGGAGTTGATTATGGAGACTGTGGCGCCAACGGCGTTGGGCATGGGAGGGAGGTGAGGGGGAGGGTCAGCGGGTGGAGCGGCCGGAACGGGGCGTGGCGACCGACGGTTCGAGCGTATGCGTGCACGGCAGGAGGATCTGCCGCTCGTAGTCCCCGGCGGGGTCGCTGAGGAGCGCGGTCAGCAATCGCACCGCTCGGCGGCCCATGGCGTTCCGGGGCACGTGCATCGACGCCCAGGTCCCGGGGCCGCCGGTGTCGTCGACGAGCAGCACGACGGACAAGTCTTCTGGGACCGACAGCCCACGCAGCCCGATGATGGCGTGGAGCACCCGCAGCAGACTGACCGATTCCACGAGGACGACGGTCGTTCCGGCGGCCAGGGCGCTGTCCAGCCATTGGGCGGACAGCTCTTCCGGCTGGGTGTACGCGGGCACGGGCACGGTGAGCCCGAACCTGTCGAGCGCGGTGGCGAAGCCGTCCCACCGATCGGCCTGAGGTTCGTAGCGGACCGCTTCGCCGAGGTACGCGAAGGTTCGGTGGCCGAGCGCGACCAGGTCGTCCACGATGCGGCCGGTGGCCGAGCGGTAGTCGCCGCCGACGTAGCTGATCTCGAAGCCGGGAACCTCACGGTGTCCGATGTAGACGAATGGGTGTCCGTCGGCGGCGAGGCGGGCCAGGTCGTCCTGGTGGGCACGGTGGCCGAGGATCAGGCTGCCGGCCGCCTGGCCGAGCCCGTTGACGTCACCCCGATAGATCCGGCGTACGCCGGCCTCGTCGCGCGCGGCGGTGAAGAGCACCAGGTTGCAGCTTTCGACGCTCGCCTGTTCCTCGATGCCCTGGAGGAACTCGAAGTAGTAGTCCCCGGCGCTGGTCGGGAAGATGGGTTCGAAGGTGTGCACGCCCAGCAGCGGGGGAGCGTGGCGCTTCTCGACGGCCGAACGCTGCTGCGGGCTCGTGGTGTAGCGCAGCCGCTTGGCGGCCGACAGCACCCGGCGCTGGGTCTCGGTGGAGATCCGGCTCAGGTCGCCGGCCCCCCGCAGCACCTGGGACACGGTGGACTGCGAGACGCCCGCCTCGCGCGCGATGTCGGCCTGCCGGATCATGCCGCGTTCTCCGTTCACCGGACTCCTCCCACCGAGTCGGCCGACAGCACAGCTCCACCGGCGAGCAACTCCTTGCGCAGGGTCTCATAGTCGACGTCGCGTACGCCGGATCC
Organism: Hamadaea sp. NPDC050747; assembly: GCF_040654195.1. Lineage (NCBI taxonomy): Bacteria > Bacillati > Actinomycetota > Actinomycetes > Micromonosporales > Micromonosporaceae > Hamadaea > Hamadaea sp. NPDC050747. Next base: position 601,684 of record NZ_JBFAHM010000002.1, on the reverse strand, counting down.
GGTGGCCGCCGCCAGTCCGGCGGCGCAGCCGGCCGCCTCGCCGAGCATCATGAACACCGGCTCCATGCGTACGGAGGCGAAGGCGACGTGTGAGGCCGAGATCGCCGACGCCACGAGCAGGTTCGAGCATTCCCCGGTACGCGGAACCAGCGCCCGATAGGGCACGCCCAGCGGCGCGGCCAGCGGATGCTGCACGTTGCCCTCGTTCACCGGCCGGCCGTCGACCACCACGCGCTTGGCGTTGTGGGAGTCCATCACGTAGGAGGCGAGCGCGACCGGATCGTCGACCTCCGAGAAGGTGGACGCGTCGTGCTGGGTGATCACGTAGCCGGAGACCATCCGGCGGGCTTCGCGGATGTAGAGCTGGTGTGGCCAGTGCGACGTCTCGCCGAATTCGCCGGGCGCGAGCCCGTAGGCCTGGGCCGCCGAGCGGACGGCGGACGGCAGGGAACGGGAGAAGGACAGGTAGTGCAGCAGACCGGCCTGATAGCGGACGTGATCGGCGAAGATGTCCTCGCGCAAGGCGTACCCGGCCGCCGCGGCCGCCGCCTGATCGTCCGGCGAGGACGCCGAGGACAGTGACACGGCCGCCGGCCAGGCGTAGTTCGCTCCGATATGGTCGGAGGAGAAGGCGCCGTGATTGTTCATGTCGTAGACGTCGCCGTGGACCCGCGTCGTCCGCCCGTAGAGCTCGAAGACTCCTGCCTCGACATAGCGCCGGAGCAGCTCGTATCGGCCGGGATCGTAGCCGTCGGGCTCGGGATAGGGCAGGCGATCGGCGGTGTCGGTCACCTGCAGCCGGAAGTTGTACGCCTGCACGCGCTCGTCGCCGTCGCCGATCTTTCCGTACGCGTCAGCGGAGACCCCGGGGAGCCGGCCGGAGGCGGGCTGACCCGGCACGACGTAGGGATCGACCGGCATGGTGAACTGGTGACTGGAGCTCGGCTGCACACCAGCGAGCGGCTCCCCGTAGACCGCCGACGCCTCCCGGCCCGTGACGTGCGACACCCCGGCCGCCGCCATCAGGTCGCCCTCGTAGGAGGCGTCGACGAAGACCTTGGCGCGGTGCCGTCCGCCGTCATCGGTGCGAACCTCGACCAGGCGGCCACCGGACATGGCGACGCCGCAGAGGTGCTGCCGGTGCAGCACAGTCACTCCGGCATCGGTCAGCCACTTCCGGAAAACCGACTCCGCGACGTGCGACTCCACGCGCCAGTGCACTTCGGCCGTGCCGTACGCGTCACCCACGGCGCGGTAGAAGGCCAGCGCCAGACCACCCACGGTGGACGCCCGGCCGACGTCCGTCTCGCCGAGTCCGCCGCTGCTGAGTCCGCCGACGTGATCGTCGAAGGCGAGCAGGGTCACCGAGTGCCCGTCGCGGGCCGCCCGGACGGCCGCCGTCACGCCGCCGGAGGTCGCCCCGTACACCACCACGTCCGCGGACGTCTCGCGAGACGTGACGGCGGACGGGAGGTGATAGCGCAGTCCGGGCAGCGGCGAGGTCATGCCCGGATTTCTAACATCTCTGTCCGAGCGCTGTACATAGCTAATATTTGCTAATTCTGCGCAACCGAATCGTGCCCAAAGCTGCTGCGTACCAACGTCTTGACATCACCGAGATGAAGCGATGTAACGTAGCCGCAATCTTGGGCGAGCGTGATGGCCGCCAATATATTAGCAAGTTAGGGGACACCGGCATGAGCATGGCGACCGAGCTGGAGACCGACCTTCTGGTGGTCGGCGGAGGCTTGGGCGGCGTCGCCGCGGCGTTGACCGCCGCGCGGCTGGGCCGCCGCGTCGTCCTGACGGAGGAGACCGACTGGCTGGGCGGCCAGCTCACCGCGCAGGCGGTGCCGTCCGACGAGCACCCCTGGATCGAGACGGAATTGATCTCGCCCGGGTACCGTGAGCTGCGCGAACGCGTTCGCGACTACTACCGTCGCAACTACCCGCTGCTGCCCGAGGCGGCCGCTGATCCGACGCTCAACCCGGGGCTGGGGAACGTGAGCCGGCTCTGCCACGAACCCCGGGTCGGCGTGGCCGTCATCGACGAGATGCTGGCCGGATACGTGTCGGCCGGGCGCATCACGATCTTGTACCGCCACGTGCCCGTCAGTGCTCACACCGACGGCGACAGTGTCAAGGCCGTCACGCTGCGCGACGAGGTGTCCGGCAAGCAACGCACGGTCACGGCGAAGCTTGTCGCGGACGCCACCGAACTCGGCGACCTCCTGGAGCTCGCCGGGGCCGAGCATGTCATCGGCGCGGAGTCGCAGGACCAGACCGGCGAGCCCTTCGCCGCGCCCGAACCGGATTGGACCGATCAACAGTCCATCACGTGGTGCTTCCCACTGGAGTACCGGCCGGGCGAGGACCACGTCATCGACAAGCCCGCCTCCTACGACCACTGGAAGACCCACGTCGACCCGTTCTGGCCGGGCCCGCAGCTGTCCTGGTTCAAGATCGACATCCACACGAACGCGGGCAAGGAGAACCGGATCTTCGAGGGCGACCTCGACGGCGTACGCCTGCCGGACCTCTGGCACTTCCGGCGTATCCGGGCGCGCAGCCAGTTCCGCCGCGACCTCGTCGACACCGACGTCACGCTGGTGAACTGGCCCAACATCGACTACTGGGAAGCGCCCCTGATCGGCCCGGGGGTCGACGATGCCGCTCGGGGCCGCGCACTTCAGCGGTGCAAGGAGCTGTCGCTGTCCTATCTGCACTGGATGCAGACAGAGGCGCCCCGGCACGACGGCGGCCACGGCTATCCCGGTCTGAAGCTCCGCCCGGACCTCACCGGCACCGACGACGGCCTCGCGAAGTACGTCTACATTCGGGAGTCGCGCCGGATCAAGGCGCGGTTCACGGTGCTGGAGCAGCATGTCGCGGTGGTGGACCGGCCCGAGGGCGGCGGCTCGGAGCTGTTCGCGGACGCGGTCGGCGTCGGGCACTACAACATCGACCTGCACCCGAGCACTGCGGGTGTGAACTACGTGAACCTGGAGTGCTACCCGTTCCAGATCCCGCTGGGCGCACTGATTCCGGTACGCCTGCGCAACCTCCTGCCGGCCTGCAAGAACATCGGGACCACCCACATCACCAACGGCTGCTATCGGCTGCACCCGGTGGAGTGGAGCATCGGCGAGGCCGTCGGGGCACTGGCGGCATACTGCCTGCGGCAGGGCACCGAGCCGCACGCGGTGGCCGACTCGCCCCGGCTCACCGAGGACTACCAGAGCCTGCTCACGCAGACGCTCGGAATCCCGATCGCCTGGCCCGACGAGGTACGCCGGACCCGCCCCTCGCAGGCGTCCAAGAACTCGACGCCGCTCCTGGCCATGCCCGAACGCCGTGTGAAGGCCACGTCATGACCGGCGATCCGACGACCCGGCGTGAGCCGACCGACGTCGTCGTCTACGGCGCGACCCTCGCGGGGATCATGGCGGCCTTGCGACTGCGCATGCGCGGCTATCGCACGGTCATCCTTGAGCCGACCCGGCACGTCGGCGGCATCGTCGCGGGTGGCCTGGTCAAGTCCGACTGCCCGAACGTCATCGAGGCGCTGGCGGGGCTCACCCTCACCCGGTTCTTCGAGGGCGTCGGGCGGGCGTACGGACTAGACGGGGCGGCGTACCGGTTCGAGCCGAAGGTGGCCGAGCGGGTTGCCTGGGATCTGCTCACCGAGGCCGGCGCCACCGTGCTCACCGGCGAGCGGATTCACGGACGGTCGGATGTCGACATGCGGGCCGGCCGCATCGAACGAGTGAAGGGCATCCGGGCGCGCTTCTTCATCGACGCCTCCTACGAGGGCGACCTCATGGCCGCGGCCGGCGTGCCGTACGCGTACGGGCGGGAAGGACACGACGAATACGGCGAGCCCCTCGCCGGGTTCCAGCCGGTGCAGGCGTACCGGCGGCGCAGCTTCCGGCCCACCGATCTCTATCCGGTCAAGCCGGTCCCGTCCCAGCTGGCGGGCGAGGCCGACGAGAAGACGCAGGCCTACAACTTCCGGGGCGTGCTCTCGACCGATCCCGACCGGCTGCCGTTCCCGAAGCCCGAGGACTACGATCCGAAGCTCTACGCGTACCTGGGACAACTCCTGAAACAGCGGGGCGTCCAGGGGCTGTCCGACATCGTGACCCACACGGCGCTGCTGCCGAACGGCAAGTACCAGACCAATCAGGCGCTGTTCATCGGGTTCGACCTGCCCGGCGCCTCCTGGGGCTATCCGGACGGCAGCTGGGCCCGGCGGGACGAGGTCATCGCCGAGCACGTCCGCTGGCATCAGGGAATGCTGTACTGGCTGGCCAACGACCCCTCGCTGCCGGAGAGCTTCCGGGCCGACACCCGGACGTTCGGCCTGCCGCCCGACGAGTTCGTGGACAGTCCACACGGGACCGGCTTCCCGCACGCGCTCTACATTCGGGAGGCCCGCCGGCTGCTCGGCGCGTACGTGCTCACCCAGCACGACCTGCTCAAGCCGAACAACACCAAGGCGACGCCGGTCTGCTGCTGGAAGTACGGCATGGACAGTCACATCGTCCAGTACTATGCCGAGGGCGACGACACGATCGTCGGCGAGGGCACGCTGTCGGGCACCGAGAGCAACCCGCCGGTCGACCTCTACCAGATTCCCGCCGAGGTGCTCTTCCCCGCGCGGGGCGGCGTCGAGAACATCACAGTCCCGCTGTGCTTCTCGGCCAGTCACGTCGGCTACAGCTCACCGCGCATGGAGCCCAACTACGGCATGCTCGGCGAGGCCGCCGGTGAACTGGCCGCCCAGTCGCTGGGCACCGGGCGGGCCGTGCAGGACTACGACTATCCCCAGCTGGCGGCGGCGTTGCGGGAGCACGGCAGCGTCCTGACCCTCCCGGGGCTGGAGTAGCCGTGCGGCCGATCACGCTCGCCCCGCCCGATCCGGCCTTCCAGCCGGGTCCGCTCGACGCCTCGTCCGGCTGGCAGCCGCATACCGTCGAGCTTCCGGTCCACATCGGAGAGCCGGTGCCGGACGAAGGATGCCTGCTGCGCCTGGAGTTCGCGGCGGGTCACGGTCCGTGCCCGGATCTGTCCATCGTGGTCGACGGGACGCATCGCGGGTTCTTCCACCCTCGCGTGCGCCGGGAGGACCGCTCGGAGACCTACCGGCACGGCCCCATCGCGGGCGAGGTCACGCTCGACGTGTGGCTGCCGGCCGCCTGGCTCGGCGTCGGTGAGCACCGGTTGTCGATCACCACCACGCTCGACGAGGGTGCGGCGACCGGTCCGGTCCAGCCCGAGGACGGTCCGCGTCCGCGTCACCGCGAGCAGTTCGGCCACCACTTCGGCAGCGGGATCATGTGGCACGAGATCACCCTCCGGCCCGCGGACCGTCCGGCCACGTCGGACGTCGCGCTCACCGCCACCCCGCTCTACCTGCACGACGGCTCCACACTGGTCGAGCTGACCGTCTCGGTTCCGGCGCAGTGCACTGCCGACCACGCAGTGGTACGCGTGGAGCAGCAGACGTATCCGGTCGACCTGCAGCGGGGTGACCGCGACTTCGGCGACGTCCGCGTACGGTTCCCGGTGCCGGAGTTCACCGAGCCGGTGACGGCGACGGTCAACGTCGACGGCGGATCGGAGACGTCGTTCGAGCTGCGGCCGGCGCGCAAGTGGACGTTGCACCTGATCCCACATGTGCACCTGGACGTCGGCTACACCGACGTGCAGGGCAAGGTGCTGGAGCTGCACAGCCGCAACCTCGATCGGGCGCTCGACGCGCTCGCCGGCCGCCCCGGCGAGCCCGGCTTCGCCTTCTCGGTGGACGGCTCGCTGATCGTGGGGGAGTACCTCGCGACGCGGTCGGCGAAGCGCGCTGAGCAGGTGCTCGCGGCGCTGCGGTCGGGGCGGCTGTCGGTCAACGCCTTCCACAGTCTGTTCCTGTCCGGCGTCGCCAGCCTCGAAGAGGTCTACCGGGCGGCGTACGCGGCGGCGCGGCTGCGCGCCGACCACGGTGTCCCGATCGAGTACGCCAACCTCACCGACGTTCCCTCGTACTCCGCGGCGATCCCGTCGATGCTGCACGCGCTCGGCATCGACGGCTTCGTCGGGATTGAGAACCACCACCGGGGCGGCAACGCCGACAGCGACGCCCAGCACCTGGCGAGCCCGGTGATGTGGGAAGGTGTCGACGGCTCCCGCGTGCTGACCCACTTCTCCGACACATACTCGCAGCTGCGATTCATGGTCGGCGACCCGCAGACCGTCGCCGGGGGAGCGCACGCGTTCTGCCGCCTCCTCGCCCGCTACGACCGGCCCGACTACCTCCCGGCCGACCTGGCCGTCATCGGCACGCACGCCGACAACGAGGATCTCGGCGACGGCGACGCCGGGTTCGCCGCCCGCTGGAACGAGCGGTACGCGTTCCCGCGGCTGGTCGTGTCGACGATGGCCGGATACCTCGACGCCGTACGCCCGCTGGCGGATCGGCTGCCCGTGTGGCGCGGCGACGGTGGCTCCTACTGGGAAGACGGTGTCGGCACCGGAGCCACCGTCGCCGCCGAGCATCGGCGTACGCAGTCCGCACTGCCCGCCGCGGAAGGGCTCGCCGCGTTGGTCGGCCTCGCCGAACCCGGCTACCGGCCACACCGGGCCGCCCTCGACGCCGCCTGGGAAGGTGCGCTCTACGGCTGCGAGCACACCTGGACGTGGGCTCATGGCAACGCCCATCCGCATGGCCATCAGGTCGGCGACCAGCTCGACTGGAAGCGGCATCAGGTGCACACCGCGTACCGGATCGCGACGGACGAGACCCGCCGGGCGCTCAGCCAGCTGGGCGAGCTGGTCAGCACGGCCGGGCCGACGCTGCTCGTGCACAATCCGCTCGGCTGGGCGCGGGACGTCGACGTCGAGCTGGAGACTCTGCACGGCAGCCCCGACGGGTTGTCCGGCGAGGTGATGGCGGACTGTAACGGCCTCAAACGAGTGCGCGTCACCGTTGCCGGGGTGCCCCCCTTCGGCTATCGGGCGCTGGGGCTCGGCGTCGGGCGTACGCTCACGCCTGGCGAAGAAGACGGCTCCACCGGGCAGTCGGCCGCGGGCCGGGACGAGTGGCAGACCGTGCCCGCGAGCCTGACCACCGTGCGGTGGGAGGTGGCTCTCGACCCCGGGACCGGCGCGATCCGCGGCCTGCGCCACCGCGCGAGCGGTCGGGAGCTGCTGGACAGTCGAGAGTGGACGCTCGGCCAGGTTCTGTACGTCCTCGACGGCCCGGTGTCGCTGACGCGCGGTGACCACCCGCCTCACCCGGATCGCAATCGGCATTCGGGCGAGCCGCATCGGCACGAGCCCGCGCCCCGCAGCACGCTGTTCGGCCGCCGTCCGAAGGCGGACCCGCCGGAGCTCACCGTGACCGCGGCCGAGATGCGGCCGATCGGGCTACGCCGCACCTACGACGGCTGGCGCCTGCGAACGGTCGGGAGCGGACCGAGTCTGCCCCGGGTCGAGGTTGACGTGTTGCTGCGGGACGACTCCGACCGGGTCGACGTCACGGTCGAGTTCGACAAAGTACGCGTGCTGGCCAAGGAATCGGTGTACGTGGCGTTTCCCTTCGCCGGGACCGATCCGGTGCTGCGCTACGACCGTCAGCAAGGCTGGATCGATCCGGCGGTCGACACCGCGCCCGGCGCCTGCCACGACTGGTTCACCACGCAGTACGCCGTCGTCGTGACCGAGGGAGACGGTCCGGCGGTCGCCTGGAGCTCGGCGGACGCGCCCTTGTTCACCGTGGGCGACATCGTTCGCGGCGACTGGCGAGAGCGGTTCCGGCCGGCGTCGGCCCTCTTCTCCTGGGTCCTCAACAACTACTGGCCGACGAACACCCCGCCGGAGCAGGACGGAACCCTGACCCTCCGGTACGCCTTCACGCCACTGCCGGCGTTCGACCCGGTGGCGGCCGGGCGCTTCGGCCGGGAGGTACGCGCGGCCGCCACCGCGACCGAGATCACCTGGCTCGACAAGTTCGACGTCGATCCGCGGCCGTTGCCGGTCACCGGATCGCTGCTGGACCTGGACCTGCCGGAGACGGTGCACGCCACCGTCGCCCAGCCGCAGACCGCTGACGGACTGCTGCTGCGCCTGCAAAACCTCTCCGGCCAGGCGGTGCGCATCCCGCTGCGAGTCGCCGGAGACGTCATGTCGTGTACCGCCGACGAACGCGAGATCGGCCCGCTGCCCCGCGACGACGACGGCCTCCCAGCCGTCGGCATCGGACCATGGCAGGTCGTCTCGCTGATTGTGCATCCCTTCCCGACGGACACCCCGAAGGATTGATCATGGCAAACAGCGCTCTCACCAGACGCCGATTCCTGGCCCTGACCGGCGGCGCCGCCGCGGCCGTCGCCGGGTCCGGCCTGCTCGCGGCCTGCGGCAGTTCGACCACGCCCACGACCGGCGGCGCCGGCAGCGTCACCTTCCCCGAGTACGCCCCGGCGACCCTGGTCAAGCCGGATCTGCCCGCGACTGCCGACGGCGTCATGGCCGGGTTCTACGACTACCCGGCAAACCTCGCGACCGCGTTCACGAGCAAGCCCGGCGAGGGCCTCGGGAACGTGACCGTCCTGACCAACATGTTCAACCCGGTGCCGCCCAGCGCGGGGTCGAACGCGTACTGGCAGGAGGTGAACAACCGGCTGGGGGCGACCCTCGACATCACGATGACGCCGTCGGCCGACTACCTCAGCAAGCTGTCCACCGTCATCGCCGGTGGCGAGCTGCCCGACATGACACTGATCTCGGCCAAGCTCGCCCACCGGGCCGATGTGCTGACCCGGATGTGCGCCGATCTCAGCGAGTTCGTCTCGGGTTCGGCGGTCAAGGACTACCCGTTCCTGGCCAACATCCCCAAGGACGCCTGGCTGCCGGCGGCGTACGGGGGCGGCATCTACGGCGTGCCGATCCCGCGTGGCATCGCCGGGACGATCTTCTTCTCGCGCAACGACCTCATCCGCGCCCGGGGCCTGAACAACGCTCCGGCCAGCTACGCCGAGTTCGTCACGCTGGCAGAGGGCCTGACCGACGCCAAGGCGAACCGATGGGCGTTCGGCGGCGTCAAGCGCGTGCTCGTCTTCGTCGGAACCATGCTGGGTGTGCCCAACACCTGGAAGGTCGAGGGCGGCAAGTTCGTCTCCGAGTTCGAGACGGAGCAGCGCAAGGAGGCGGTCGCTCGTACGGCCGAGCTGTACGCCAAGGGGCTGTTCCACCCGGACAGCCTGGGCAACAAACTGCAGGTACGCGACTTGTTCGGCAACGGCACGATCGCGCTGCACGGTGACGGGTACGCCGCCTGGGACACCATGGCCGCCGCGTACAAGTCGGTGGAGATCGGTGCGATGCCGGCCCCGAAGGCCGAGGGTGGCGGCATCGCTCAGCACCCCGCCGGAGCGGCGGCGTTCGCCATCACCGCGTTCAAGAAGGGCGACAAGGCCCGGATCAAGCAGCTGCTGAAGATCTGCGACTGGCTGGCGGCCCCGCTCGGGACGACGGAGTACATGTTCCGCAAGTTCGGCGTCGAGGGCACCCATTACACGATGCAGAACGGCCGGCCGGCCCTGACCGACAAAGGCAAGGTCGAGGTCAAGCTGCCGCTGGAGTACATCATCGACGCCCCGCCCATCCTCGGTCCCGGCGACCGGGCGCGGGTGGACGCTCAGCGGGCGTACCAGGAGAAGATCGTCCCGACGCTCCTGCGCAGTCCGGCCGACGGACTCTACTCGGCGACGGCGGTGGACAAGGCCGGCGAGATGAGCAAGATCATCGATGCGGCGGAACTCGACATCGTCTCGGGCCGTAAGCCGGCCGCGTACTGGGACGAGGCGGTGGCCGCGTGGAAGAAGGCGGGCGGCGACGCCGCGCGAGCCGAATACGAGAAGGCACTGACCACCAAGTAGAGCGTCGGCGAAACGGCGGGTGAGGACGACGATGATGCGACGGTTGCGGCGGGACTGGTTCCTGCTGATGCTGGGGCTGCCCGGCATTCTGCTGGTGGTGCTGTTCCACTACGTGCCGCTGGCCGGGAACGTCATCGCGTTCAAGGATTACCGGCCCTACCTGACGATCTGGGAAGCGCCCTGGGTCGGTTTCACGAACTTCCGGGTGATCTACGAAGGTGACCCGGCGTTCCTCAACGCCCTGACGAATACGCTGATCATCTCGCTGATCCAGGTCGTGGTGGTCTTCCCCATCCCGATCGCGCTGGCTTTGCTGATGAACAGCCTGCTCTCGGAGAAGATCAAGCGGGTCGTGCAGTCGGTGCTGTACCTGCCGCACTTCATGTCGTGGGTGATCGTGGTCGCGCTGTTCCAGCAGATGCTGGGCAACGCCGGGCTCTACAACACCTGGGCCCGCGTCCACGACCTGCCGCTGCTCCACATCATCGGCAACGCCGACCTCTTCCTGCCGCTGATCACCAGTCAGGCGATCTGGAAGGACGTCGGCTGGGGCACGATCATCTTCCTCGCCGCGATCTCCCGCGTCGACACGGAACTGTTCGAGGCGGTCGCCGTGGACGGCGGCGGACGGCTCCGCCAGCTGTGGCACGTGACCCTCCCGGCTATCCGGTCGGTGGTCGTGCTGCTGCTCATCCTGCGCCTCGGCGACGTCCTCTCGGTCGGCTTCGAACAGATCTATCTGCAACAGGCGGCGGTCGGCCAGGACGTCTCCGAGGTGCTCGACACCTACGTCTACAACCGCGGCATCCTCGACGGCAACTTCGGGATGGCCGCCGCGGTCGGGCTGGTCAAGGGCCTGGTCGGGCTGGCGCTCGTGCTCATCGCCAACAAGGTCGCGCACCTGTTCGGGGAGAGAGGAATCTACTCGCGATGGTGACTCTGGCTTCTCGTCCGCGGACGGTCCGGCGTGCGGCGAACAAGCCGCGGTTGGTCAACGGCGCGCCCGCGCCCAACCCGGTGGTCCGGGGGCTCAAGGGAATCGTGCTGCTCATCTGCTGTGCCGCCGTGGCGATCCCGTTCATCGGGGTCATCTCGACGTCGCTGGCCGGCCAGGAACAGATCACGAAGGCCGGAGGCTACGTCCTATGGCCCTCGCATCCATCCTTCGACGCGTACGCGGCGATCTTCCGGGGTGGCGCGGTCACCCGGGCGACTCTCGTCTCCATAGGGGTCACTCTGGTGGGATCGCTGCTGTCGATGGCGGTCGTCGCGTTGCTGGCCTACTCGCTGTCCCGGCCGGGCAGCTTCGGTCACCGGCCGCTGCTCATGCTGGTGCTGATCACGATGCTGTTCAACGCCGGCATGATTCCGAACTACCTGCTCATCAAACAGCTCGGGCTGATCGACTCCTGGTGGGCGCTGATCCTGCCGCCCGCGGTCTCCGCCTTCCAGGTCATCATCGTGCGCGCCTTCTTCATGGAGGTGCCGCGCGAGATCATCGACGCCGCCCGCATCGACGGCGCCGGTGAACTGCAGATCCTCACCCGGATCATGCTGCCGCTGTCCAAGGCCGTGCTGGCGGTCGTGGGCCTGTTCCAGGCGGTGGCCTACTGGAGCGCGTTCTTCAACGCGCTGCTCTACATCAACGACCCCGACAAGTGGCCGTTGAGCCTGGTCCTGCGCACTTACGTCGTCGACAACGCGGCCGTCGGAACCGACCTGCCGGGCGAGGTCGTCCCGCCGCAGCAGTCCCTGCAGATGGCGATCCTGGTCGTCTCGCTCGTCCCCATCTGCCTGGTCTACCCGTTCCTGCAGAAGCACTTCGCCAAGGGCGTGGTCGTCGGCGCCGTCAAGGGCTGACCCCGCTCACCCCCGCGCAGTCGCACCCGGCCGGGCCATCCGTCCCGGCGGGCTGACGCCTGCCCACGTCAAGGAGGCTTTCATGCACGACCGCTCCCCAGCCGGCTCGCCTGCCGCGGACGCCTTCGCCGCCGTCGAGGCGGCTCTCACCCCAGAGTCCACGGCGAACCGCCGGACCGGACGCCGGCAGGCGCTCGCCGCGCTCGGCTTCGCCGGGGCCGCGCTGGCGGGCGGCCAGGCCCTGCCCGGGATCGCCCAGGCCGGGCCGCCCAAGAAGCTCGACGCCGGTGACGGCTACGGCAGCGTCGCCGAGTTGCGGACTAACCCCGGAACCGTCGACGGCCAGCAGGTCCACCTGGTCGGCTACCACGCCGACCGGCCCGGGGTCGGCGGCGGCCTCTTCTACTGGGATGCCGACGCGACCGAAACCGACAACGGCGGCACCGTCATCGCACCGGCAGGTTTGGCCGCCGGACGGTGGAAGCGCCCGGTCGAGGCCCGGGTCGACCTGGCCTGGTTCGGCTGGACCGGAGTCGGCGACGTCGACGACTCACCCAAGGTACGCGCGGCGGTGGCGGCCCTGCCCACCGGCGGCATCATCGAGACCGGCCCCGGCAAGGTACGCCTGGAGTCCACGATCGAGATCACCTCCATCCCGATCCTCTTCCAGGGAGCCGGGGCCACCGACGTCGACGACTACTCGACGCAGTACGTGGTGGCGACCGGGAACGCCGACGGCTTCCGGCTCAAGAACGTCCACGGTGGCGGGATGCGGGATCTCGTCGTGCGCGGCTTAGGGCTGACCGGGGGCAGCCTGGTGGCGACCGAGGCGGCCGGCAGCGATCGCAACTACATGGTGTCCTTCATCAACGTCCGATTCAAGGACGGCTACAACGGCATGACACTGCGCTCGTGCAACACGATCCGGTTCCGCAACTGCGTCTGGAACGGGTTCAACGGGCAGTACGTCCTCCTGCTCAACGGGGTCGGCGACAGTTCGCGGGCCGACCCGATCGAGTTCGTGCAGTGCGGCATCGCGGCCGGGCCGGCGAACACCGGCGTCGACAACATCGTGATCGACGGGCTCGGCGGGTCGATCAAGTTCTTCGCCGTCGCCGTCCTCTTCGGGCGACACGGCATCTGGCTGAAGAACACCACCGGCGGCTCCTACCCGAAGTTCCTCTACTTCGAAGGCGGCGGGTTCGAGAACGGCCACGGATATCCGGTGCTGCTGGAGGCGGGCGCGCAGGCCCAGTTCGCCAACGTCTACATCTCGGCCGACAATGAGCTCAGCAACGTCCGGATCACCGAGGGCTTCACCAGCACCGCCACCTTCACCGGCTGCATCGTCCGCGGTTGTGGCCACAACGGGCTCGACATCGCGTCGACCCGGGTCACCGTGACCGGCTGCGTCATCGGCAACAACGGGCGCACGGCGCACCCCGCCTTCGCCCGGACGATCACCGGCGCCTCGTCGGGCAATGGCGGCAAGGTCCGGCTCAGCACCGGGGTCGAGCACGGCTGGGAGACCGGCGATCGGGTCAGCGTCCTGGACGTCACGGGCACCACCGAGGCCAACGGCAAGTGGGCCATCGAAGTGGTCAACCCCACCGCCTTCGAGATCCCGGTGCAGTTCGCCCACGCGTACGCCGGCGGCGGCAGCAGCTACCGGCACGGCGCCGGGATCAACCTCCGGTCGGCGGCCACCCGCGTGGTGGTGGTCGGCAACGCGATCGGCGGGCTCGCCGACGGAATCAACCGGCAGGATTACGGGATCGTCAGCGCCTCGCCTGACGTCCTGGTCGCCGACAACGACCTGAACGGCAACGTGACCGGCCCGTACTCGATCGTCGGCTCGATCACCGGGCAGACCCGGTTCACGGGCAACAAGGGCGTCGAGCAGATCGACGGCCGCCTCGTCGCCCGGGTCGGTGGGGCCGTCGCCGACGGCCTGTACGACTTCGGCAACCTGCTCTACCTGGAGGGCCAGCGCATCCGGATCGTCAAGGTGACCCGGAAGCTCGGCGCGGGCTCCGCCGACGTACGCCTCGACGCCGACAGCCAGAGCGCGGGCGGGAACGCGATCGGCGTCACCACGACCTCGCAGACGACGGCGTTGAGCACCCCGTTCACCGTGGACGGCAGCGGCACACCGCTCCGCCTGCGGCTGCGAGTCCTCAACGCCGCCTCGGCGAGCGACCTGGAGGTGCAGTTCGCGTACCAGATCCTCGGCTGACGCCAAGGCACGGCCTTCGCCCATGATTCGAGCCCGGCCGCTGCCGGCCGGGCTCGAACGGGGGACGTCACACGCGGTCGCTGTTCTCCAGCGCCCGGATGAGGGCTCGCTTGATCTGCCCGAACAGCCGCTGATCCGTGGTCCGGAACAGGCTGATCAACTGTCCGTAGTAGACGGCCCGCAATTCGTAGACCGGGCCGCGCCGCCCGTGGATCTCGACGAAGACGTCGCGCAACTGGTTGATCGAGAAGGCCTTCACGGCGGTCTCGCGTACCAGGAAGACCTCGTCGCTCACGTGTACCGAGGGGCCTCGATAGAAGGTCCGCATTCTCCCTCCTCGACTGACAATCCGAAGGGGAGTGGCGACGATGATCGCTTAGTGGATGGGTCCTCCCCCTTGTCATCGAGTGTGCTGTTGTTACTCATGAGTCGGAAGGGACGGAGGCAATACTTGGCAAAGTTTGCCACCCATGTGACCGGCGCTAACGCGGCTTTCCGCAGGTCAGGAGCGGCCGGAGAGGACCAGCTCGTCGCGCTGATCGCTGGTGACCAACTCGCGGGCGGCCAACCGAAGTGCCGCGCGGAACTCGTCCTCGGTCATCTCATCGACCACAGTGGTGTCACCGACCTCCCGCTGCAGCCACGCCGCCCACGCCTCGGCGAGCCGCTCGAACTCTGCTCGGCCGATGGGCGTCAACTCCAGGTCGTCGCCGTCCACTGTGACGAACCCGGCTTCGACGCAGTCGCGCACGCTCGGCTCCAGGATCGCGTCCGGCAGGTCGTGACTGCGGGCGATGGCCGAGATCCGGGCGCCGCCGCGATGCTGGTCGAACAGTGCCACATGGGCCACGCACCACGCTTGTGCTGTGTCGAGGCTGCTGCTGGACGCCGCGACGATGCCGGGCGCGGCGGCCGGTCCCTTGCTCAGCCAGATCCGGGAGATCGCCTTCTCCAGGATCGGCACCCGGTCCGAACTGCGCGGCGTCGCGAAGCCCTCGTCGAGGTCGCCCGCGGCCGCCCGCGCGGTGTCTCGTAACGGCACCTCCTTGAGCAGCAGTGCGATGAGCACCGCCAGCACGGCGACCGGCACCGCCCAGCGGAACACCGTCTGCAGCGAGGAGGCGTACGCGTCGACGACGAGCGACTTGAACGGCTCGGGCAGTGCGTGCACCCCCTCCGGAGTGGACAGGAACTGCGGATTCACGCCGGTGGGGAGCTGAGCCGACGCCGAGGCGACCTTGTCCGACAGGGCGTTGCTGTAGATCGTGCCGAAGACGGCGACGCCGAAGCAGCTGCCCAGCGTACGCAGGAAGCTCACCCCGGAGGTGGCCACGCCCAGGTCGGCGTACGGGACGGCGCTCTGCACGACGATCGTCAGCACCTGCATGCTGAGGCCGATGCCGAGGCCCAGGATGAACAGGAACAGCGACACGGTGATGATCGACGACGAGGCGCTCATGGTCGAGAGCAGGAACAGCCCGGCAGCGGTCACCGCGTTGCCGACGATCGGGAACAGCTTGTACCGGCCGGTCCGCCCGACGATCGTGCCGGACGCGATCGAGGTGATGAACAGGCCGATCACCATCGGGATCATGCGCAGCCCGGACTCGGTCGCCGAGACGCCCTGGACGAACTGCATGAAGGTCGGCAGATAGGTGAGCGCGCCGAACATGGCGAAGCCGACCAGGAAGCTGAGCGCGCCGCACACCGTGAACACGGGGTTGGCGAACAGTCTCAGGGGCAGCATCGGTTCCCGGGCGCGCCGTTCAACCAGTACGAAGAGCGCGAAGCCGACGACGGCGCCGATGCCGAGCCCGATGATGATCGGCGAGTCCCAGTCGTACTCGACGCCGCCCCAACTGGTCAGCAGGATCGCGGCGCTGGACGCGGCGGCGATGACGGCGATGCCGAGGTAGTCGATGATGGGCCGGGCGCCGCGGGCGACCGCGGGCATCGTCGTGAACGAGACGATCATGACCAGGATGCCGAGCGGCACGTTGACGTAGAAGGCCCACCGCCACGACAGATGGTCGGTGAACAGGCCGCCGAGCAGCGGGCCGAAGACGGAGGACAAGCCGAACACGGCCCCCATCGCGCCCTGGTACTTGCCGCGTTGCCGCAACGGGATGTAGTCCGCGATAAGGGCCATCGCGGTGACCATCAGGCCGCCCGCGCCGATGCCCTGCACGCCCCGCCAGACGATCAGCCAGATCATGGAGTTGGCCAGCCCGCAGAACGCCGACGCCACCACGAACACGACCACGCTGACCTGGAAGATCAACCGCCGTCCGAACAGGTCGCCCAGCTTGCCCGCGATCGCCGTCGCGATCGTCTCCGCCAACATGTAGGCCGTGACCACCCAGGACAGGTGGGTGGCGCCGCCGAGATCGCCGACGATGGTGGGCAGCGCCGTGCTCACGATCGTCTGATCGAGCGCGGCGAGCAGCATGCCGAGCGCG
The DNA here is from genome assembly GCF_040654195.1 of Hamadaea sp. NPDC050747. Lineage (NCBI taxonomy): Bacteria > Bacillati > Actinomycetota > Actinomycetes > Micromonosporales > Micromonosporaceae > Hamadaea > Hamadaea sp. NPDC050747. The sequence continues at coordinate 585,200 of NZ_JBFAHM010000002.1, read as the reverse complement.
ATGGTGGCGAAGATCGCGTTCCGCCGACGGGAGGTCAGCGGCGGCGCGCTTCCCGCGGCGGTCTCGGCCGTGGCAGCGGTCATGCTCCGATCATGGCGGGTCGATGCCCCTGTTGTACGCAGATTGTCCGAATAGCCCCAGGGTGTCGTTGGGGCGCTGGATCAGGGATCTGGGTCGAATCATGGCGCAAGATTCGACCGAGATCCCTGATCCAGCGCCACATTGAGCGGGCCGACGGGAGTGCGCCGGCCGGCGTCATGATCAACGGGGCGTGTCAGTGCGTCACGGGGTCCACGGGGAGGTGACGACCCAGCTCGAGTCGTCGCCCCACAGCGCGGTCGCGTCGAACGTGTTGGAGCCGCCGTAGCTGGCGATGTAGAGGCTGTTGTTGTAGTGGCGCAGGTCGCGGTTGGAGAAGTTGTAGGACTGGAGCGAGATGCCCTGTCCGTTCACTCCGGTGGTCGGGCAGAACGTGGCGTCGTTGGCGAACAATAGACTGCCGTCGTTGGCGTGCAGGTACAGCTGGTAGTTCTGGTGCCGCAGGTAACTGCCCGAGGTGTTGCGCGACTCGAAGGAGACGCAGGCGCTGTTGGCCAGGCCGGCCCGGACGATCCAGGTCGCGTTGGCCTTGTCCGTCGCCGAGCTGGACGAGGTCACCACGGAGGTCAACGTCGTCGCGCCGGAGTGGGAGATGTACCGCGTGGTGCAGCAGGCGGTGGTGGCGCGCAGCGAGACGACCGACCCGTTCGCGGGACCGACGCGGGCGGCGGTGGCGTACCCGGCTGCGGTGATGTTGGCCTGCACCGAGTTCTCCGTCGCGTCGGACGGGTAGCCCGAGGTCATGACGCCCTCGTAGAACGTGCCCGCGGCGCTGACGCTGTTGTCACCGCCGATGCCGAGGATGATCGCGCCCTCCTTCTTCATCGGGTTGTAGCCCGCCACGTTGGGGCGTACGCCGTTGTAGAAGGTGGACAGTGAGCCGGACTGTGCGTTGCCGCCCCGGATCGACCAGTGGTTCGGCTCGCCCTTGACGATCGCCGTCAGGAACCGGTGGCTGATCGACGGGTCGTTGGCGTTGTATCCGGCGTTCACCCCGGAGAAGAGGCCGTTCTCCAGGTCGGCCATGATCCACGGGCCGTTCCCGGTGCCGTACCCCCAGGCCTTGATGTTGCCGAAGTAGATCGCCTCCATGGTGCCGTTGCCGTTGTCGCGGCTGTTCGTCTCGGCGTTGCCGTAGTCGAAGCAGCAGCCGGCGTTGTAGTGCGTGCCGTCGAAGATGGCGTACATCCCCTCGGGCTGGTCGCCCTTGGCGATGCCGTTGGTGGCGTTGTTCCGGTATCCCGTGCCGGGCGACACGAACACCCCGTACGCCTTGTGCCCGCCGACCATGATCGGCGCCATCGTCGCGGGTGCGAGGTTGTCGTAGCCGCCCGCGGCCGGCCCGCTGAATCCGCCGGGCGGGGCCTGGGTGAGGTGGTTGCCCCGGCCGGACTGGTCGTAGATCACGGAGATGACGCAGTACGTGCCGGCGCAGAAGGAGTCCTGCGGGGCGGAGTTGACGTATCCGCCGGCGGACAACAGGCCGATGTTGAGGGTGGCGTTGTCGGAGGAGCGGCGTACCTGATAGAGCGAACCGTTGTACGCGCCGTAGAGCGCGCGGGTCGTGCTGTGGGCGGCGACGCAGGGCGTGCCGCCGGAGGCGTAGATGTCGCAGGGGCCGGTGGTGGCGGCCTGTGAGGTGCCGCCTCCGGTGAGCAGGCTGGCGACGAGTGCCGCCGCGGCTGTGAGGGCCAGGACGGCGGGACGTGGACGGCCGAATAGGGCCATGGGTGGTGACCTCCTTGCGGGGCGGTGGAGGGCGAACCGTGAGTTGGGCTCGGTTCACCCGCGCAAAGGTGGTCGGTCCTGGGGACGGCGGTCCGGCCATGTGAGCGTTAACATAGCCGACCGGAAATCTCCTGGCAACACTTAAATTTTTCGATCGCCGGATCGTTCGCCGCGTCGGCCCGCCCGGCAGAGCCCTTACCAGAGCCCTTACCGAAGCCCTTACCGAAGCCCCTACCAGAGCCAGCGGGCCTGGGCGGTCAGCCGCCGCCACCAGGGCGCGAGGCTGTACCGCAGCCCGGCTCCGGTGACCGCGATCGCGATGATCACGAAGGCGTAGATCAGGTGGTCGTCGAGGAACGGGTTGCTGCTGATCGGCAACGCGGTGAGCCACATCAGGAAGAGCAGGATCGTGCCGGTGACGGCGGCGATCCGCATGCCGATGCCGAGCATGAGGGCCAGGCCGATGCCGCAGAGCCCGATCATAAACAGCCAGTCCGCCCACGCCTTGCCCGCGAGGTCGTTGAACGTGTCGGCGAAGGTGCCCTTGAGCCCGGACAGGTAGCCCTTGGTCGGCGAGCCGCCGTTGATCCAGCTCTTCTCCTCGGGGGTGGACTTGCCGAGGCCGAAGAGCTTGTCCAGGAACGCCCAGAAGAAGATGAACCCGATGGCGACCCGGGTCACGGCGAACATCGCCTCGCCGAAGCCGCCCGAGCCGACCTGGTCCGCCCGGTCGCTCGGCAGTCGATGTTGACTCATGTGATCAGCGTATGGGGAATTATCTGCCGGTTTTCCGGATATCCCGGATTCGACACGATCATTCGGCCGCGCTACTAGCGTGAGGACGAGGGCGCCGGTACGGCGTCCGTCGATCGGCTACGCGGATCGATCAGCTAACGGGGAGTCGGCGATGAAGTCCATGAAGAAGGCAGCCCCCGCCTCTGGCCGGGGCCGGAAGATGGCGGTCGCCGGGGTCGCAGCCACCGGGCTGGCGGCCGGGGCGGCGTACCTCGCCTATCGGCGCCGCCGCAACAGCGACGGCGGCATGCTCGACGAGGAGACCATGCTCGGTATCGCGTCCGCGCCACCGGCCGGCTCGTCCGGAGCCGACTCGGAGACGTCCGGCGCGGAGGCGGCCGGCGTCCAGATGAACGCGCCGGAGCCGATGACCGAGTCGATCGCCGAGCTGGCGCACGGCGTGAACGACCCGCAGTGACATGTCGATCGACGGGATGGCCGGACTGACCGGCCGGGGCTTCGACGACCTCATCAACCGGTTCTTCGGCGGCGACCCGTTCGCGGCCCGGCCGGTCCAGCGGGTGGACCTCTCGCGTCTGCTGTCCGACCAGGCCCGGGAGCTGGTCGAGCTGGCCGCCACCCAGGCCGGGCACTGGGGTTCGCACGAGATGGACGTGACGGACCTGTTGTGGGCGGCGACCCAGCAGGATCCGACGCGACGGCTGCTGAGCACGGCGGGCGCCGATCCCGACCAACTCGCCGAGCAGATGGCGGAGGCGCACGAGCGCGGTCCGTCGGGTGGTCCGGCCTCGCAGCTGACGCCCGCCGCGAAACGGGCGCTACTGGACGCGCACACCCAGTCCCGGCAGTCGGGCTCCTCCTACATCGGGCCGGAGCACATCCTGCTCGGAATCGCCGCCAATCCCGACACCGTCGCCGGTCAGGCGCTGCGTACGCTGGTCACTCCGGCCACACCAGGGCAGCCGCCGGGGGCGAAACCGCCGAGCGAGACGCCGACGCTGGACGAGTACGGGCAGGACCTGACGAGCCGCGCCGAGGCCGGCGAACTCGATCCCGTCGTCGGGCGGGAAGCCGAGATCCAGGACACGATCGAGATCCTCTCGCGGCGTACCAAGAACAATCCCGTCCTGATCGGCGACCCCGGCGTGGGCAAGACCGCGATCGTCGAAGGCATCGCGCAGCGCATCGTCAACGGCGACGTGCCGGAGACGCTGTCCGGCAAGCGAGTGGTCGTCCTCGACCTCGCGGGCATGGTGGCGGGCAGCAAGTACCGGGGCGACTTCGAGGAGCGCCTGAAGAAGGTCATCGACGAGGTACGCGCGGCCGGCGGCGACGTGATCCTGTTCCTCGACGAGCTGCACACCGTCGTGGGGGCGGGCGCCGGCGGCGAGGGCGCGATGGACGCGGGCAACATGCTCAAGCCGGCGCTGTCCCGGGGTGAGCTGCACGTTGTCGGCGCGACCACGCTGGAGGAGTACCGCAAGCACATCGAGAAGGACTCCGCGCTCGAACGGCGGTTCCAGCCCGTGCTCGTCCCAGAGCCGTCCGTCGACGACACGATCGCGATCCTGAAGGGACTGCGCGACCGCTACGAGGCGCATCACCAGGTACGCATCCTGGACGCCGCGTTGACCGCAGCGGCCGACCTGTCCAACCGCTACATCACCAATCGATTCCTGCCGGACAAGGCGATCGACATCATCGACCAGGCCGGTGCGCGCGTACGCCTGCGGTCGCGCATGCCGAAGCCGGACACCCGCGACGCCGAGGAGCAGGTGGCGAAGCTGCAGCGGGAGAAGGACGCGGCCGTCCGCAACGAGGAGTACGCCAAGGCGGACCAGCTGAAGGCGGCCATGGCCGACGCCGAGGACCACCTCGCCCGGCTCAAGGGGCAGACGGGCGCCGTCCCCGAGGTCGGCGTGCCGGACATCGCCGACGTCGTGGCCCGGCGTACCGGGATTCCGGTGGCGCAGCTGACCGAGGCGGAACGCGACCGGCTGCTCAAGCTGGAGGAGCACCTGCATCAGCGCGTGGTCGGGCAGGACGAGGCGGTGACGGCGGTCGCAGAGGCGGTACGCCGCGCACGCGCCGGACTCGGCGACCCGAAGCGACCGGACGGCTCCTTCCTGTTCCTGGGACCGACCGGGGTCGGCAAGACCGAGCTGGCCCGTACGCTCGCCGAGGCGCTCTTCGGCGACGAGGACGGCATGGTCCGCTTCGACATGAGCGAGTTCCAGGAGAAGCACACGGTCAGCCGGCTCGTCGGGGCGCCACCGGGATACGTCGGCTACGACGACGCCGGGCAGCTGACCGAGGCGGTCCGCCGGCGTCCGTACAGCGTGCTGTTGTTCGACGAGATCGAGAAGGCCCACCCGGACGTCTTCAACATCCTGTTGCAGCTGCTCGACGACGGGCGGCTGACCGACGGCCAGGGGCGTACCGTCGACTTCAGCAACACGGTCGTGGTGATGACCAGCAACATCGGCGCGGACCGCATCCTCGCCGCGCAGACGGCAGGCAAGGACGTGTCGGCGCTGCGCGACGAGCTGATGGAGCTGCTGGGGCAGCGGTTCCGGCCCGAGTTCCTGAACCGGATCGACGACGTCATCATCTTCACCGGCCTGACCCAGACGGAGCTGCGGCAGATCACCGAGCTGCTGCTCGACGGCACCCGACGCCGCCTCAAGTCGCAGGACATCACGCTCGAGGTGACTCCGGACGCGGTCGACTGGCTGGCCGAACGCGGCCACCAGCCCGAGTACGGCGCCCGCCCGCTACGCCGGGCACTGCAGCGTGAGCTGGACGGGCCGCTGTCGAAGATGGTCTTGTCGGGTCAGGTGACCGAGGGTGACACGGCCACGGTCGGCGTGGCCGACGGCAAGCTCGACTTCCAGGTCACCTCGCCGGAGCGGACCGCGGAGCCGGCCCCGGCATGACGGCGGCGGCGGCGACGCCGAACAACAGAGATGCCCCGTGATGGTCCTGCCTCACCAGCAGGACCAGACCGGCCAGCGGCACCAGGACGGCCAGAATCCGGGTGCCGCGGCCGGTCTTTTCCAGCACGCCGTTGACCGCCACCACGACCACCACTCCGATCACCACGGCGATCCAGCCGCCGAAGTGCGTACCGGTCAGCGCCACGGCGTACAGCGTCGCGAAGAGACCGGCGTTCGGCGGCAGCGTCGCCCGGTTCAGCAGCACGGCCGCGGCCAGTCCGCCGACGAGGCCGCAGACCGCGACGGAGTTGCCGCCACCGGGCGGCTCCCAGGCGTAGCCGAGCGCCTGCCCGACCAGGCCGGCCCCCACGTAGAGCACCGACCAGCGCCAACGCCCCAGGTACGCCTCGACGAGGTACCCGAAGACGGCAAGGGTGAGCAGATTGAACACGAGCTGCGTCCAGCCGTCTGACTGCACCAGCAACGCCGTGACCAGACGTCCGGCTCCGCCCGCCGAGAAGCCGGCCGGATCGCGTTCCAACGCCCGCAGCACGTCCCCGTCAGCGGCGGCCCACAGGTTGACGACAGCGGTGACGACGAAGACCGAACCGGTCAGCCAGGGGATCCTCCGCACGCCGGTGATCATGCCTGAGCCGAGATCAGCCGGGCGACCGCCCGGTCGGCAGCGGCGCGTACGCGGGGAACGGGGTCGTCCCGCAGCTCGGCCACGGCCGGCCCGGCCTCTGCCACCAGATGCCTCGCGACCACCTTCGCCGCCATCTCGCGTACGCGCCACGCCTCGTCGCCGAACGCCCCGATCACCGCGGCAGTGGCGCTGTCGTCCCACGACCACAGCAGCCCTCGCATGGCCCAGACCCGGAACCAGTACGTGTCGTGATGTTCCTCGCCGTCGAAGTACTTGTCGGCCCCGCGCCCGGCGACCGACCGCAACAGCCGCAGATCCGTCTCGCCCCGCAGCAGCGCCAGACAGTCGGCGAGCACCGCCGCCTTGCCCCGGCGACGGCACTCCGCCTCGATCAACTCACGCGGCGTCAACTCCACGCCGCCGACTATGACAGACCGGTGCGACAGCCCTTAGACGCTGGACGCGGCGGCCGAGGCCGACCGGTTGCCCCGGGCCACCAACCGCAGCGCCTGTGCGATCGCGATCGCCTCCAGCGCCGACATCACCGGCGCGAGCAGCTCGAAGGCGTACGAGTCGGGGCGGAACGTGAACGTGCCCGTGGTCGGCTGGATCCGGCCGACCAGACCATGCCGGCCGTAGAACTCGAACCTCCGGTCCGACCACACGCTGACCTGCCGCACCGCCAACTGACCGCCGGCCGCCAGAATCAGCTCGGCCCCGTTGAACGGCCGCCACGCGCCCGGCGTCAGCTCGATGACGCGCCGTCCGTCGAGCGTACGCACCGGAAACCGCCGCCGGAACAGACCCTCCGGCCGGCACTCGGCCACGATCGAGCCGGTCAGGTCGGTGATCTCGAAACGCTGGGTCCAGGTGTGCCACACGATCCCGGCGATCGGGCGGCCGTCCGGCAGCAGGACCGGCGTACTGGTGTTCAGGAACTCCTTGTCGGGGAGGTAGAGCGTCCCGCTGAACGGGGCGAACAACGTCATATCCCCGAAGGTAACCGCCATTCGCAAGGGCTAGTCGGGTAGCGCGGCGAGGCGTTCTTCGAGGAAGGCACGTTCGACCTCGTTCTCCGTGAGCATGAGCGCCTCGGTGAACGCCAGCCGCGCCTCGACGATCCGGCCGAGCCGCTCGAGGAACTCGGCGCGGGCCACTGCCAGGTATGCGTACCGGGCGAGTTGGGGTTCGGCGCTCAGCTCGTCGAGCGCGTGCAGTCCGGCGAGCGGACCGTGGGCGAAGCCCACGGCGACGGCCCGGTTCAGGGCGACGACGGGGGAGGGCCAGGTCGCCATCAGCAGGTCGTAGAGGCCGACGAGTTCCGCCCAATCGGTCGCCGCCCAGCTCGGGGCTTCGCTGTGGACCGCGGCGATGGCGGCCATCAGGGCGTACCGGCTCGGTGGGCGGCTGCGCAGCGCTTCGCGTACCAGCTGGGTTCCTTCGGAGATGGCCTGGCGGTCCCAAAGGGAGCGGTCCTGCTGGCCGAGGAGCACGAGCCGGCCTCCCGGATCGGTCCGGGCGCCGCTGCGCGCGTCGGTGAGCAGGATGAGCGCGAGCAGGGCGGCGACGCCGGTGTCGCGTGGCAGGAGTTCGCGCAGCATGCGGGCCAGGTCGAGGGAGCGCTGGACGAGGTCCGCGCGGATGAGACCGGTGCCGGACGGCGCGGTGTGACCGGTCGTGTAGAGCAGGTGGACGACGGACAGCACGGCCTCGACGCGGGCCGGGAGATCGGCAGAAGACGGTACGCGGTAAGGGATCCGCGCGTTCGCGATCTTCTTCTTGGCACGCGTGATCCGGGCGGCCATGGTCGGCTCGCTGACCAGGAAGGCGCGGGCGACCTCTGCCGTGGTGAGCCCGCAGAGCAGTCGGAGGGTGAGCGCGACCTGGGCTTCGACCGCGAGACCAGGGTGGCAGCAGGTGAAGATCAGCCGTAGCCGGTCGTCGGGGATGTCCGGAGTGTCCAAGGCGCTCTCCGGGCCGGGGAGCGTGGGATCATCCAGGAGCAGCGGGAGATGCCGCCGGGCGGTCTGATCGCGACGGAGAAGATCGAGCGCACGATTGCGGGCGGCGGTTGTGAGCCAGGCGCCGGCCCGTGCGGGGACCCCCGATGTGGGCCAGGCCGACAAGGCGCTGGCGTACGCGTCCTGGACGCACTCCTCGGCGAGATCGAGATCGCGGGTGACGCGCACCGTCGCGGCGAGCACGAAGGCCCACTCGCGACGGTGTGCGTCGGCGACGGCGGCCGCGACCTCGGCCGGAGCCGGCAAGCGGATCGCGGTCACGGGGTATGTCCTACTCGAATTCCATGATCGGGCGCACCTCGACGCCGCCGTCGGGCATCGGGCAGTCCTTCGCGACGGCGATCGCCTCATCGAGGTCGGCCGCCTGGATGAGGTAGTACCCGCCCAGCGCCTCCTTGATTTCGGCGAACGGACCGTCGGTGATGGTGCCGTCGGTCCGGATGGTCGTGGCGGTCTTGGTCGACTGGAGCGCCTCGCCGCCGAGAATGGCCGGCCCGTGCTTCGCGGCGAACGCGTTGTGGGCGGTCATCATGGCGTCGAACTCGGCCGGCGTGGCGTTCTCCCAGGCCTGCTCGTCGCCGTGGATCAGGATGAGGTACTTGGCCATGGTCGTGGCCCTTCCGATCGGTGACCCGGGAATCGGGTCGTTCGAAACTCCGACGTGCGAGGATCGCCGGGATCGACAGTACGCCGACGGGATTTCCGGCGGCTTTTCCGGCCAGATCATGGATATACCTGCGATCTTGGACCAAGATCGCAGGTATAACCGTGATCCGGCGGGAACGGGGCTGGCGGGAACGGGGCTGGCAGGAACGGGTCCGCGAGCGGGGCTGAGCAGGAGAGGGAGAAATGTCGTATTTGCGCCGACTGCTGGAACCCTCGCTATCGTTGGGCGGACGTTGATATCGTTTCTCATCCGCCGCGCCGCGAGCATCCCAGCAGGGGGGTGTGCCCATGCCCCATAAGTCTCCGACGCAGGCCTGGAGGGTTTTCCTGGCGGGCGGGCTCGTCGCAGCGGCGTTGTACGCCTTCGTCCCGAACCCGATCGTCAGCGGGCTTGCGTTCAGTGCGGTCGGCCTCGGTGCCGGTGTCGCGATAGTCCTCGGCATCCGCCGCTACCGGCCGCGGCCGTCCTGGCCTTGGCGTCTGCTGTCGGCCGCCTGTTTCCTGTTCCTGGCCGGGGCACTGCTGCGTACGATGCTGGACCAGCATTCCGGGCTCGGCGGGGTGCTGCCGGACTGTTTCACCATTCCCGGCTACCTGTGCATGTTCCTCGCGCTCGGCGGCTTCCTGCGGGCCCGGGTGGGCGACAAGCGGCATGCGGTCATCGACGGCCTGCTCATCGGGGTCGGCGTGACCATCATGTTCACCATGTTCTTCGCCGTGCCGGCGGCCTCGATCAGCGGGCGGGAGGCGGCCGTCTCGGCGCTGGCCGGGGTCTATCCGCTGCTCGACGGAATCCTCGTGCTGCTGGTCGCCAATCTCGCCTTCGCGACCCGGCGGGGTCCGGCGTTCACCATGCTGCTGGGCTGCATGGCGTTGCTGCTGACCGGCGACGTCGCGTACGCGATCATCGGCACCGAGGGGGAGTTGGTCGGCTCGCCGCTGCTGGACCTGCCGTTCCTCCTGGGCTTCACGCTCATCGGCGCTTCGGGGCTGCACCCCTCGATGGCCGACATCGGCCGGCAGGCCAGTCTGCCGATCCAGGCGTGGTCGGCTCGCCGCCTGCTGTTGATCGCTCCGGCGCTCGCCGTCCCGTTCGTCCTCGGTGTCCTGATCGAGCAGCCGACGGCGTTCGACCGGATCCTGCTGGCCGTCGGCGGGGCGGCCATCGTGGCGCTGCTGCTCGCGCGGGCGGTCTCCGCCGTCCGCGGGTACGCAGCAGCCCAGCACCGGTACGAGCACCAGGCGACCCATGACTCCCTGACCGGGCTGGCGAACCGGTCGCTGTGGTTCACCGAGGTACGCCAGTTGCTGGCGCACCCGATCGAGGGCCAGGAGGTCTGGGTCTACTTCCTGGATCTGGACGGCTTCAAGTACGTCAACGACTCCCGGGGGCACATGGCGGGCGACCAGGTCATCGCCGAGGTCGCCGGTCGGCTCCGGGCGTGTGCCCCGGCGGCGGCCCATATCGCCCGGATCGGCGGCGACGAGTTCGTGGTGGCGTACCGGGCGAGCCGGGAGGACGCCCTCACGCTGGCCGAGGTGATCCTGCAGACGATGCGGCAGACCTTGCGGATGCCGGCCGCCGACGTCGTCGTGAGCGTCTCGATCGGCATCTCCAGCTCGACCCGGTCTGCCGCGACGAGGGCGGAGACCGCGTCCGCGACCGGCGAGAACGCCGCGGCGAAGGCCGGCGAGCCGGCCGGTGCAGACACGGCGACCGTCACCGCCGAGGATCTGCTACGCGACGCCGACACGGCGATGTATCAGGCGAAGGCGAACGGCCGCGACGGCTGGGTCATCTTCGACCCGGTCATGCGCGACCGCGTCCGCGAGCGGATCGACATCGACCTGGCGCTGCGGGAGGCGATGGCGCTGGGCCAGCTGCACCTCGCCTTCCAGCCGGTGGCGCACATGCCGAGCGGCCAGATCGTCGGCGCCGAGGCGCTGCTGCGCTGGACGCATCCCGAGCGCGGCCTGATCGGGCCGGCCACCTTCATCCCGGTCGCCGAGGAGTCGGGGCTGATCATCGAGCTCGGGCGCTGGGTGATGCACGAGTCGCTGTGGCAGCTCGCGCAGTGGCGGGCCGAGGGAGTGGTCGCCGAGCACTTCTGGCTGTCGATCAACGTCTCCCCGCGGCAGCTGCGCGACGCCCGGCTGCCGGGCGAGGTGGGCGCGGCGCTCCGGGAGTACGGCCTGCCCGCGTCGGCGGTGGCGATCGAGCTGACCGAGTCGGTGATGATCGAGCCGTCCGGCGCCGTCGACCAGACCCTCCGCGCGTTGCGGGAACTGGGGGTGAGTCTGGTCGTCGACGACTTCGGCACCGGCTTTTCCGCCCTGGGCTATCTGCGGAACTATCCCGTCACCGGGGTGAAGATCGACAAGTCGTTCGTGGTCGGGCTCGGGCACAACCCCGAGGACGAGGCGATCGTCCGGGCGGTGGCCGCGATGAGCGAGGCGCTCCAGCTCACCGTGGTGGCCGAAGGGGTGCAAGACGAAGCCCAACGCGACCTGCTGTCCCGGATCGGCGTCAGCTACGGCCAGGGCTGGCTCTGGGGCCACGCGGTGAGCGCCGGGGACTTCGCGCGACGCTGGTCGGTCGCGCCGCCGGTGCGGATTCAGGCCGGCGCGTCGAGGCTGAACGCCCAGTAGGTCTGCACGTCGATCTCCTCGGTCACCATCGCCGGGGTGAGGTCTTTGAGCGTCCGGGTGATGGCGCCGGCGAGCCCGAGCGAGATGTTGACACCGCAGATGTCGAGGGCGGCGACGCCGCCGGCGGCCTGGATCGGCCGCCACATCTGCGAGATGACCTGCTCGAAGATGCCGCTGTGCCGGTAGTCGGGGTGGATCGCGAAGAAGCCGAGGTACCAGATCTGCTTCTTGGCGAACTGGTCGGGCCATCTTGCGGCGAAGTACTCCGGGGACAACCAGGTCAGCGCGTCCAGCGCGTTCGTGAACGTCGCCAGCGCGACGACCTCGTCGTGGGCGGGATCGACCGCGAAGTGCTTTTCGATCCGTTTGTCCAGCATGACGACGTCGAACTCGTGCCGGTACAGGACGTTTCGCTCGACGGTGGCCGCCCGGAGCTCGTCGAAGGCGGCCGAGTACGTCTTCCAGGCCTGATCGAGCCGGGGCTGCTCCAGCTTCTCCGCCATTTCGTAACGCATCGTCACCTCCACTGGTTCTGCGCTCCAACTTAACTGTTGCAGGAGATGAGCGGGGTACCGCTCCCAAACCGGAGCAGACTGGTGAGTATGACCGCCGCCAGTTGGGCCGGCCTGTGCTGCCTGACCGCCTCCTGCGGCCAGTTCCTGATCCCGTCGCGCGTCTACACCCAGCCCACGGACGTCGTCTTCGGACTGCCGATCGTCCCGGTGGTGGTGCTGGGCTTCTCGGCGACGTTGTTCACGACCGGGGTCGTCCTCCTGGGCGAGGGGATCTGTGGCCGGCTCGGTGCGCCGTCGTTGTGGACGCTCGCCGTCGGCGATCCGGCCCGCTTCGCCCGCGTCCTGCTGGCCGGGGCGGCGGCCGGGCTGGTCATGGAGGTCGTGGCCGCGTGGCTGGGCCGGCTCTGGAGCTATCCCTACTGGACGGTCTGGCTCTACGCGCTGATCGTCGTGCCCGGCTTCGCGTTCTACTGGCTGTCCATCGTGGAGAGTTATCTGGCGGTCAAGGCCGTCCTCGACCGGTTCGCGCGCCCGTCACGCTCCGTGGCCGCGCCGCGGTCCGCGACACTGCTGCTCATCGGGGGCTCCGCGCTGCTCGTGGCGGTCCTGCTCTACCTCCACTGGTACGCACAAGGCTATGTGCTGGCCGTCCAGCACCCGGTCGGCCACGCGCCCCCGTTCTGGTACGCCCTGGTCGCCTTCGGAGGCGTGGGGGCGACGGCCGAGGCGCTGCTGTCCCGGCGGGGCCGCCCGTCGTTGCTCGGCGCGATCCGGCGCGGCTACTGGACTCCGCCGGCCGCGATCGCCGGGGCGTCGGCGGTCCTGGGAGTGCTCATGGAGGTCCAGAACGCCGTGCACCACCATTGGGCGTACGCGAACTGGCCGGGCGGTTCCGTGGCGGGCGTCCCGGTGGCGGTGCTGGCCGCCTGGCCACTCCAGTACGCCGCTTTCCTCGTGCTGCCGTTGCTGCTGGCCCCGGAACTCGCCGCCCTCTTCTTCACCCGCCCCGCCGGGCAGCCGGCCCGGTGAGGCGGGCGGCGATGCCGTCCAGGACGACGTCGAGCCCGCCGTCGAAGGTGTCCGCCGGCCCGAGGTCGGCGAAGGCGCGCGCGAGCGTCGGGTACGCCCCACCGCCGACCGCCGTGGCGAGGTACCGCTGAACCTCGGGGGAGTCGGGTGCCCCCGCCTCCTGGGCCAGTGCCCCGGTGACGTAGCCGATGAAGGCGGTGCACGCCGCAGCCGCGCTCGCCGGGCCGAGGGCTCGATCGTAGAGCGCCGCCCAGACCCGTTCGACGAGCCGCAGGCCGTTCGGGCCGTACGGCGGGCGCGTGCCGAGCAGCGTGATCACCCAAGGGTGGCCGGCCGCGATCGTGCGCAGTTCCCGGGCGACCTTCCGCAGCGCCGGCCGCCACGCCGTCCGGGGACCGGGCAGCTCGACCAGCCCGTATGCCCAGTCGGCCAGCAGGTCCAAGAGGTCGTCCTTGGTCGCCAGGTAGGTGTAGAGCCGCATCGGCAGCACGTCGAGGGCGGCGGCCACCCGGCGCAGGGTCACGGCGTCGATGCCGTCGCGGTCGGCGAGCGCGACCGCGGTCGCCACGATCCGGTCGCGATCGAGCGGAACGCTGCGGCGGCGCTCGGCGACCGGCCGCTCCCACACCAGAGTCATGCGATACAGTGTATCGCAGTGATACGGTGTATCGGATTGGAGGACCGGTGATGCGGATCCGGGGCATGAATTACGACGTGGGAGCCGAGATGATCGCGGGTCGGCTGTCGCGGCCCGCCTTCGACGAGGCGACCGCCCGTGCTGAACTGACCGCGATCGCCACTGATCTGCGCTGCGACGCGGTCCGCATCTCGGGCGAGGACCCCCACCGGCTCGCCACCGCCGCCCGGATCGCCCATGAGCTCGGCATGGCCGTCTACCTGTCGCCGGTGCGGGGCAACCTGCGCGAGGCCGAGGCGTTGGCGTACGTGGCGGAGACGGCCGAGCTGGCCGAACAGCTGCGCGCCACCGGCGAGGTCGTCTTCGTGGCCGGATTGGAGGCCACCCTCTTCCAGCACGGGTTCTTCCCCGGCGACACCACACTCGACCGGATCACCCTCGCCTCCCGGCCGGTGCGGCTGCTGCTCGGCATGCTGCGTACCGGCGATCCGCACAAGCGGCTCAACGCGTACCTGGCGAAGGCGGTTGCCGTGATCCGCGAACGGTTCGGTGGTCCGGTTACCTACGCGAGCGGCTCCTGGGAGCGGGTCGACTGGACCCCGTTCGACCTCGTCGGCGTCAACCTCTACCGCAGCGCGAAGAACCGCACGAAGTACCGGCAGCTGCTCCGTGACTCCACCAAACACGGCAAGCCGGTGATCCTGACCGAGTTCGGCTGCTGCACCTATCGCGGCGCGGCGGATCGCGGCGGCATGGGCTGGGCGGCGCTCGATCGGTCCACGACGCCGGCCCGGCTCGCCGACGGCATCGTGCGCGACGAGACCGAGCAGGCCACCGAGCTGGCCGAGCTGCTGGCGATCTACCGCGAGGAGCCGGTCGACGGCGCCTTCGTCTTCACCTGGGCGAGCTACCTCTACCCATGGGACGACCGACCCGAGCACAACCTGGACACCGCCGGCTACGGCGTGGTCGCCGCGCTTCCGGACGGCACCTGGCGTCCCAAGGAGGCGTACGCCGTCCTGGCCTCAGCGCGCGTCTAGTCTCGCGACGAGCGACTTCGGCGCCACCACCCGGAACGCGTCCTCGGCGATCTCGGCCAGCTCGTCCCAGGCGATCTCGCCGTCGAGGCGTACGCCGACCCAGCCGCGGTGGCCGACGTAGGGCGGCCGGAAGTAGCGGTCCGGGTCGATCGCGATCAGCTCCTGCTGGGCCCCCAGCGGCGCGGCCGCCCACAGGTGCGGGAAGTCGTCGTCGTGGTGCCCCTCCGGCCACAGCGTCGCGATCGACTTCTTGTCGCGTACGAACCACGTCGGCGCACCGTGACTGGGCCTCTCGGTCACCTCCGGCAACGCCATGAACAGCGCGCGTACGCGCTCGACCAGGTCCATGTCCTCACGATAGTCGCAGTCCATCTCGGACGGTCGATCCCTGGTACGGTGAGGTCGTGTCGTTCGCGGAGGAGCACGCCGTCGTCATCGGAGCGGGGGTGGCAGGCCTCGCCGCCGCCCAGGCGCTCGCCGGCCGGTTCGGCCGGGTCACCTTGATCGAACGCGACACCCTGCCGGACGAACCACAGACCCGGCGCGGAGTGCCGCAGGGCGGCCACGGGCACGTGCTGCTCGCGGCCGGGCAGGCGGCGCTGACCGAACTGTTCCCCGGGTTCGCCGACGCCCTCGTCGCGGCCGGGGCGGTGCCCTTCGACCCCGGTCTCGACCTGCGGGTGCACCGGTTCGGTGAGCTGTGGCCCCGGGTCGACAGCGGGCTGCGGCTGGTCTCGTTCAGCCGGCCGCTGCTGGAACACACTCTGCGGGACCGCCTGCGGCCCAACGTCGAGGTGCGGGACGGCGTCGCGGTGTCCGGGCTGACCGGTTCGGGCCGGGTCGACGGCGTACGCCTGGACACCGGCGAGGTTCTCGAGACGTCACTGGTGGCCGACTGCTCCGGCCGGGGTTCCCGATCCGACCGCTGGCTCGGCGAGCTGGGCTTCCCGACCCCGGAATCGGCTGAGGTGAAGGTCGGCGTCGGATACGCCACCCGCGTGTACCCCCGCAAGCCGGGGGACGTCGCCGACGGCGAAGCGGTGTTCGCCTTCCCGACACCCCCGTACGCCTACCTCACCGGGCTGCTGCTCCCGATCGAAGGCGACCGGTGGCTCGTCATGGCCGGAGCCTGGCACGGCGCGTACCCCCGGGACGAGGCGGGCTTCGCCGAGCACATGAAGGCGTTGCCGCATCCGGCCTTCGCCGACCTCGTCGGCCGGGCGGAGCCGCTGTCGGAGGTGTTCGTGCACACCTTCCCGGCCAGCCGCCGCCGATACTTCGAGAAGCTGGACCGGCACCCGGCTGGTTACGTCACCCTCGGTGAGGCGTTGTGCAGCTTCAATCCGATCTACGGGCAGGGCATGACCTGCGCCGCGCTGGAGGCTGCCGAACTCGGCTCCGTGCTGGACAAGCACGGGACGGTCTCGGCCGGACTGGCCAGGGAGTACTACAAGCGGGCAGCGGGGATCCTCGCCGTGCCGTGGCGGTTCGCCGCCGGGGGCGACTTCGCCTTCCCCGAGACGACCGGACCCAAGCCGCCGCTCATCGACCTGCTGAACGGGTACTCGAGACGAATGCTCCGCGCTGCGATGCGCGACCCCGACATCCGGGTCACGTTCAACCGCGTACAACATCTGGTGCTGCCGCCGAGCGTGCTGTTCAAGCCGCGCATGGTGTGGAAGGTGCTGCGTTCCCGTCCTTGAGCTTGATGATCCACATCCTGTCGCGTGTCAGAATCGGGCTCCTTTCGACACAGAACAGGATGTGGATCTCCGCGACGGCGCATGGATCACGCGACGGCCGTTACGAACTGGGCGTGCTGCGCTCCGTGCGGCCGAGCAGCAGGCCGCCGAGCGCACCGAGGACGCAGATCGCCGCGGTCGCGAGGAAGATCTCGCGGTATTCGGTCTGGAGCGCCGCCCGCAATGCCTGCTCGTACGCGGTGAGCTGCCGTTGGAAGTCCTCTTCGGACACCCCGAACGGCAGCGGCGTGTTCAGCGTGGCGGTGAGTTCCCGGAAGCGGTGGAAGCCCCAGGCGGACAACGCCGCCACGCCGAGCAGCATGCCGATCATCCGGGCGACGACGAGCGCGGCCGAGGCGACACCTCGTTGCGCGGCCGGGACCACCCGCAGGACGACCGCCGACAGCGGTGCGATGACCAGCCCGAGGCTGAGCCCGGCGAGCACCAGGTCGGTGTCGACTCTGGGCAGGCCGAGCGGATGCCGGGCGGCGAGCGCGTCGGCGGGCCAGCCCGCGATCAGCATGTACGCCCCGGCGCTGAGCAGCAGCCCGAGGACGGTCACCAGACGTTCCCCGGCGAAGCGCAGGAGCAGGCCGCCGAGCACCGCGCCGATCGGCAGCGCCACGAGGAATCGGGTGAGCAGCAGCGTGCCGTCCCACGCCGACTCGCCGAAGACGGTCTGCGCCACCAACTGCACGTCCACGAGGGTGACGAGCAACGCCGCACCCGCGCAGAGGCTGGCCAGCAGCGACCCGAAGAACGGCGTACGCCGCACTCCGGTCAGGTCGACGAGCCGCACCTTCGCGCGGGACTCCCAGACGGCGAACCCGATCAGCGCCAGCACCCCGGCACCCAGGGCGGGCAGGCCCCACGACGGCAGCACCTGGTGCTCGGGATCGGGGTTGTAGAGGCCCGCCACGAGCAGTCCCAGGGCGATCGCCAGCAGTACGCCCCCCACGACGTCGACCCGCGGCGTGCTCTCGTGCGTTGCTGGTGGCGTGTCGTGGCGCGTTATGCCGGATAACGCGGCCTCGTCGCGCCGGGAAGCAGCGTTATCCCGGATTTCGCGATCCGGAGCGTCCGCAAGTGCCGGGACGCCCGCAAGCCGGGCGGGGAGCGCGAACCAGACCGCCAGCGCGCACACCGCGGCCAGCGGAACGTTGAGCCAGAAGATGCCGCGCCAGCCCAGCCAGCCGCCGACGGCCGCCCCGAACAGCGGCCCCAGGACGGCGCCGAGTTCTTGAGCGGCGCCGACCCAGCCGAGCGCGGTGGCGCGGCGGCGGTCGCCGAAGACGTCCGCCGCCAGCGCCATCGTCACCGGCAACAGCGCGCCGCCGGCCAGGCCCTGCAGCCCCCGGCCGGCGACCAGCTGGATCATCCCGGTCGCGAGCGCGGTCGCGACCGACCCGAGGGCGAACACCCCCAGGCAGGCCAGGATGACCACGCGGCGGCCGTACCGGTCGGACAACCGGCCGAGCAGCGGCATCCCCGCCACGTATCCGAGCAGATATCCGGTGATGACCGGAGTCGCCCGCTCGAGGTGGTTGATCGGGATGTCGAGGTCGGTGACGACCGCGGTCAGCAGCGAGACCAGCACGTACGCGTCGAGCGCGCCGAGCAGGACGGCCAGGCCGCCGGCCGCGAGCGTCAGCCGGGGTCGCACGATCTCAGGGGGCACTGATCGTCACGGGAGCGTCGTAGTTCGAGAACGTGACGTTGATCGTGCCGCCGGGCTTGCCGCCGGAGGCGGGCACCGTGAACTGACCCTTCGTGACCTGCTTGGTCGCCGAGTCGATCCAGACGGCGGCGGTGATGCCGGTGACCTTGGTGGGGACGACGGCCTGCAACGCGGTCGCGTCGGGCTCGAAGGTCACCTTGTACGCGGTGCCCTCCTGGGCCACGGTCTGCGGGTTCTTCGCGACCTTGAGCAGGTTGGCCACGCCCCGGCTCGGGTCGAGGATCGCCGACGGGTCGTAGACGGTGGCGGCGAACGACAGCGGCACCTTGGTGAAGCCGCCCGTCGGGCCCTTCAGGTACGCGTCCTGGCCGACGATGACGAACTCGGTCTCGACCTTCAGCCCGCTCTGGGTGAGGGTGGCCGTGCCCTTGGCGTTGCCCTCCCGGGTCAGGTCGCCCTCGGCCTTGCTGATCGACAGGTTCTCGATGTCGCCGTCGACGCTCAGGGTGAAGTGGGCCGTCTTGACGGTCGCCATCGCCACGGCCGCCTCGGTGAGCAGGGTGGCCCCGTTGGGCAGAGTGCTCGCCGACGGCGTCGGCGTGGGCTCGTCCTTCTTCGAGCATCCACTGACGACGATCGCGAGCAAAGACAGCGCGGCTACCGCGCGGAGTGTCCGTGACATGCGGAGCATGGTAGTGAACCCGGGCAACGCACTCATAGGCTGCACAGGTGATCGGGTACGCACGCCGCGAATTCCAGTTGATGCTGCTGCGCCGCATGGCGGATCTGCGGCCTGACCTGGTCGAGGATGCCTATCCCCGGCTGGGCGCCACCCGGTGGGAGTACCTGGACGCGCACACCCGCTGGCAACGCATGCTGCGATCGCGTACGGCTCCGCAGGGGCTCCAGCTGTTGCGGGCGGTTCTCGGCCCGGCCGACTCGGCGCGCCTGATCAGCGTCGGCGACGCCGAGGTCACGGCGCATCTGTGGCACTTCGGCGGGCTGTGGCCGGAACTGTCGTGGGAGGCGATCACCGGGCACGAGGGTTTCGTCCTGCGTGGTCAGCTCGTCCGGACCGGCACATTCGTCGGCCACGAGCGGCTCGTCGCCGACGCCGCGCACGAGCTGACGACGCCGATCGAGCCGTGGCGCAGCGTCATCGGCGACGTCCTGGCCGCTCACCCCGACGCACGCCAAGTCGATCCGCAGACAGCCGCGCACTGGCTGGTGGAGACCGGCGACGCGGACTACCGGTTCGTGCACGGCCTGCTGCAGACGGTCACGCCGAACTGACCAGCCGTCACGCTGAACCGGCGAGCTGTCGCGCCGAGCTGGCGGGGCGGAACGCGGAGCCGGTGAGCCGTCACGCCGGGGTGAACAGCAGCGACACGTTCTGGCCGCCGAAGCCGAACGAATTGCAGATGGCCGCGTCGACGGTCATCTCCCGCGGCGTACCGGTCACGATGTCCAGGTCGACGTCGGCCGCCTTCTCCTCGAGGTTGAGCGTCGCGGGGATCAGCCCGTGCTTGACCGACAGCAGCGTGATGATCGCCTCGACCGCGCCCGCCGCGCCGACCAGGTGGCCCAGGCTGGACTTCGGGGCGGTGAGCACCGGCCGGTCGCCGAGCGCCTCCCGGATCGCGACCGCCTCGTAGACGTCGCCGACCACGGTCGACGTGGCGTGACAGTTCACGTGGTCCACATCAGACGGCTCCAGGCCGCCGTCGCGGACCGCCTTGCGGATCGCGCGGATCTGGCCCGCACCGGTCGGGTCGGGGCCGGTGATGTGGTGCGCGTCGGCGGTGATGCCGAATCCGGCCAGGCGGCCCAGCACTCGAGCACCGCGCGCCGCGGCGAAGTCGGCCCGCTCCAGGATCATCGCGCCCGCGCCCTCGCCCAGCACGAACCCGTCCCGCTCCACGTCGAAGGGGCGCGAGGCCCGTGCGGGGTCGTCGTTGCGTTTCGAGAGGGTACGCGCCTGGGCGAACCCGGCGATGGTCAAGGGGTTGATGGCCGCCTCGGCGCCGCCGGCGATCACGACGTCGGCCTCGTCCTCGCGGATCAACCGGGCGCCCAGGGCGAGCGCCTCGGCCCCGGAGGCGCAGGCGGACACAGTCGTGTAGACGCCCGCGCGGGCGGCGTACTCCAGGCTCACCCAGGCAGCGGGACCGTTGGGCATCAGCATGGGAACGGTCAACGGCGAGATCCGGCCCGGACCCTTCTCCTCCAGCAGGTCGTCCATGCCGAGGAGGGTGCCGACGCCGCCGATGCCGGTGCCGAACACGACGGCGAGGCGTACCGGGTCGACCTCGGGCTTGCCCGCGTCCGCCCAGGCCTGCTGGGACGCGACAAGGGCGGCCTGCTGACAGCGGTCCATCCGGCGGGCCTGCACGCGTGGCAGGACTCCGTCGGGCGACACCGCCATCGGCGCGGCGATGCGAGTCGGCATCTCATCGCCGAAGGGCGCGCCTTCGAGCAGGTCGTCGATGCGGCGTACGCCGGACCGCCCGGCGAGCAGGCCCGCCCAGAGTCCTTCGACGTCTCCGGCCAGCGGGGTGGTCGCGCCGAGCCCGGTGACGACGACGTCCGGTGCGTTCATCGTGGTGTCCTCCGACCTGTGGTGTCGCGTCCGAGAGTTGTGGTTGCGTCGCGATAGTTGTATCGCATACAACTATGGCATGTCCACCGCGAACAGGCCGCCCGAGGTCGGCGAACCGCCCAGAGCCCGAGGCCGGCGTACCCGGGCGCAGATCTTGGAACGGGCCGCCGAGCTGTTCGCCGCCCGCGGGGGAGACACCGTGAGCGTGGCCGAGATCGCGGCGGCGGCCGGCGCCCACCCGAACCAGATCACCTATTACTTCACCTCGAAGGACGGCCTGTTCGTGCACGCCGCCTTCCTCCTGCTGCTACGGGACGCGGCCCGCCTGGAGCCGCTGGGCCGCCGCCAGCGCACACCCGAGACGTTCCGCATCGTGCTGGCCCGAGCCGCGTTGGCCCTGCCCACCGTGCCGCTCGCAGTGCAGGCGATGTCGATCGCAGGCCGCCGCCCGGAGCTGAGCCCGGTCGCGCAGCACAACCTGGCGATCCTGTTCCGGCAGGCCGAGCGCTATCTCACCGGGGTGCTGTCCCGGCGAGGCTGGGTGATCGACCGTACGCCCGAGGCGGAGACGCGCACCTTCTGGAGCACCGTGCTGGGGGCGCGCCTGGTCTCCGAGTCCGGCTTCGGCGGCCGGTCCGACGACATCGACCTGGCCGGAGTGCTCACCATTCGGGCGAAAGACGTCGCTTGACCTGGCCTACCGCGGCGATTCCCGCCGCGACGCCGGCGATGGCGATCACCACGACCAGCCAGACCGGCGCGTCGAGGTCGATGGCGGCGACGATCACGAAGCCGTCGAAGAGCGAGATGAGTGTGAAGCCGATGTCGTCGGCGTACGCGCCGCGCTGGCCGCTGCCCTGCCGGCGCAGCCGTTGCCACGCACGCCAACACCGATACAGCATGTACGCGGCGAGCACCAAGAGCCCGGCGTAGACGCCCCGAGCCGAGCCGTCGAGATCCGGCCAGTCCGTCGCTACCACGATCAGCAGGAATATCGCCATCGCCGCCAGCGAGACCGCGTATGCGGCGAAACTCCAGGATCGTTGTGGCGTCGCGTACAACGCCATCACGCCGAGGACGAAGGCGATCACCCCGGCGGCGGCGTGGAGCACGATGAGGACGTCGTGCACGGGCACCTCCTTGCCCCTCATTGAACCCCGGCGCGTCGGAGGGGTCCACCGACACAGCGGGCCACAAATCTCGACGCCGGCCGCTGCCCTGCCTAGCCGACCGTTGCCCTGACTAGCCGGCCGTTGCCGTGACTAGAAGGTGGCCTCCATCCACACGTCGTCCGGCAGACCGGGATGGTCGGGATCAGTGGTCCGGCCGATCTCACGGAACCCTTGTGCGCGGTAGAACGCCGCCGCCCGGTCGTTGCCGTCCAGGTATTCCAGGCGTACGCGGTCGGCTCCCTGGCCGCGTACGCGGTCGAACACCGCCGCCATCAGGGCCGAGCCCACGCCGGTGCCCTGCGTTTCGGGCAGCACGTACAGCTTCCACAACACCGGTACGCCGTCCTTTTCGCCGAGCCCGGCCATGCCGACGATGCGCCCGTCGACTTCGGCGACGAGGACGTTGCCCGTAGCGATGCCGCGCGCGGTGGCCTCCACTGACCACCAGGTCGCCAAGCCCCACTCCACGTACTCCGGCCCGGTCAGCGGAGTGTAGGTCGGCGGCCACGCGGCGAGGCCGATGGCGCGGACGCCGTCGGTGTCGGTGAGCTCGGCTTGGCGTACGACGATGGCGGAGATCATCCGGACATGATGCCGTCGGGGGTCTTCACTAGGCTCGCCGGGTGACGTTTCTGGAGAGCACCCGCGCCGCCTACGACACCATCGCTCCGGCGTACGCCGAGCAGTTCCACGACGGGCTGGACGGGATCCCCGTCGAACGGGCCCTGCTCGGGGTCTTCGCCGAGCTCGTGCGGTCGGCCGGATCCGGCCGGGTCGCCGACATCGGCTGCGGCACCGGCACCGGCACGGCGGACCTGCGCAAACTCGGCCTCGATGTATTCGGGGTCGACCTGTCGCCCGGCATGCTCGCGTTCGCGCGCGAGCGTTATCCGGAGTTGTCGTTCACCGAGGCGTCGATGACGGCGCTGCCGATCGCGGACGAGGTGCTGGCGGGCATCGCGGCGCAGTACTCGATCATCCACATCCCGGACGGCGAACTGCCCGGCGTGCTGGCGGAGTTCCATCGGGTGCTGCGGCCCGGCGGTCAGCTGCTGCTCTTCTTCATGGATCGAGACGAGCATGTCCTGCGGACCGAGGCGTTCGGCCTCACCTTCGCGCTGGACTACTACTTCCGCTCGCCTGAGGTGATGACGAAAGCGTTGGAGCGCAACGGTTTCGACGTGCACATCACAGTACGCCGCAAGACGCAGGAGGGCGAGAACATCCCCCGTGGAATGATCATCGCCCGTAAGCCGCGGTTGTAATTGGCAAAGCCGCCTCCTACCGGGCTTTGAGGTCGCCGATCTAGTCTCGAAGGATGCGAGGGCGACTCGGCAGAGCGCTGCCGGCTGCGATCCTGGTCGTGGCGCTGGTGGGAACCGCCGTGCTCGCGTACCGGTGGGGGGCGGCCGACCGGGACGAGCCACCGGTGGCCCGGCCGTCGGCGTCACCGAGCGCGACGGCCCCGCCCACCGTCAACGAGGTCTACACCGCGGTCGCACCCTCGATCGTCTCCATCACCTCGGTCTCGAAATCGGGGAGCGCCTCCGGCACCGGGGTCGTCGTGAACGCCGACGGCAACATCCTGACCGCGCTGCACGTGGTCGACGGCGCCACGGCGATTCAGGTGGTCTTCGCCGACGGCACGCAAGCGAAAGCGCAGCTGGCCGCGTCCGACGCCGCCACCGACATCGCCGTGCTGCTGCCGGACCAGCTGCCGTCGGTCGTGGTTCCGGCGGTGCTCGGCGGTGGCGCGGCGGTCGGCGACGACGTCATCGCCATCGGCAACCCGCTCGGGCTGACCATGAGCACGACCACCGGCGTCGTCTCGGGCCTCAACCGGTCGCTGACCCGCCAAGGCGCGGCCGAGCTGAAGGGCCTCATCCAGTTCGACGCGGCGGTCAATCCGGGCAGTTCCGGCGGACCGCTGCTGAACGGCGTCGGCCAAGTGGTGGGCGTGGTCGTCGCGCTGGCCAATCCGACCAAGGACGGCACCTTCATCGGCATCGGCTTCGCCGTGCCCATCGGCACCGCCGTCGGCGCCGGCGGCGAGCGGCCGCCCCAGATCTAGCAGTCCCACGGCAGGAGGAAGCTTTGCAGCCCAACGGTTCCGCAGCGCCCGGCTCGACCCTCGTCGAACAGGTCTTCTACGAGGTCAAGAAGACGATCGTGGGCCAGGACGTCCTGCTGGAGCGACTCGTCGTCGCGCTGCTGGCCCGGGGGCACATCCTGGTCGAGGGCGTGCCCGGTCTGGCGAAGACCCTCGCGGTCAAGTCGCTGGCCGAGGCGATCGGCGGGCAGTTCCACCGCGTCCAGTTCACTCCGGACCTGGTTCCGGCCGACATCGTCGGCACCCGGATCTACCACCAGCACAGTGGCGAGTTCCAGGTGTCGCTCGGCCCGGTCTTCACCAACCTGCTGCTGGCGGACGAGATCAACCGGGCTCCGGCCAAGGTGCAGAGCGCGTTGCTGGAGGTGATGCAGGAACGGCAGGTCACGATCGGACGCGAGACGCATCGCGTACCGGAGCCGTTCCTGGTCATGGCGACGCAGAACCCGATCGAGTCCGACGGGACGTATCCGCTGCCGGAGGCGCAGGTCGACCGGTTCATGATGAAGGTGCTGGTCGGCTATCCGAGCGCGACCGAGGAGTTCGTGGTCGTCGAGCGTGCGCTCAAGGCGGCCGCCGCGATCCAGAGCATCATCGACCCCGCCCGCCTGGTGGCGCTGCAGCAGCAGGTCGATCAGGTCTACGTCGACCCGGCCCTGATCGAGTACGCGGTCCGCGTCACGACCGCGACGCGTACGCCCGCAGTCGTCGGGCTGGACAAGCTGAGCCGTTACGTGACCTATGGGGCGAGCCCTCGGGCCTCGATCAACCTGGTGCTGGCCGCTCGTGCGCTGGCGTTTCTCCGCGGTCGCGACTACGCGGTGCCACAGGACTTGACCGACCTGGCCCTGGACATCCTGCGGCACCGGCTGGTGCTGTCCTATGAGGCGCTGGCCGACGAGGTGAGCGCGGACGTGATCCTCACCGAGATCCTGCTGGCGCTGCCGGTGCCGGACATCGCGATGCAGGTCCGGTAGTCATGAGCCTGGCCTCCGACCGGTTGCTGCGACGCCTGGAATGGCAGGTGGTCCGCAAGCTCGACGGGCGGCTGCAGGGCGCCAACCGCACGGTCTGGCACGGCGCCGGGATCGACTTCACCGACCTGCGGACTTATACGCCCGAGGACGACGTCCGGCACATCGACTGGAACGTGACCGCCCGGATGGACGAGACGTTCGTCCGGCAGTACACCGAGGAACGCGACCTCACCGCGTGGCTGGTCCTCGACCGGTCCGCCTCGATGCGGGGCGGCGGCGGTCCCGGCAAGGACGCGGTCCTCGGTGATCTCGCGATCTGCCTGGCCCGGCTGCTGTCGCAGAACGGCAACCGGGTCGGCGCTGTCTTCTACGACAACCACTTCCAGCGCGTCGTCGAGCCCAAGACCGGGCGTACGCAGGCCTTGCGGATCGCGCACGAGCTGGACCGGAGTGACGCGGGACCGGCCCGGGGCACGACGACCGACCTCGCGGCGATGCTGCGTACGGTGGCGACCGCCGCCCGGCGGCGCAGCCTGGTCTTCGTGCTGTCCGACTTCATCGGCGAGGCGGGCTGGGAGCGGGCGCTCGGCCAGCTGGCCCACCGGCACGAGGTCGTCGTGGTACGCCTGGTCGACCCGGCCGAGCTCGAGTTGCCAGACGTGGGGCTGGTCCTCGTCGAGGACGCCGAGACGGGGGAGCAGATCCTGGTCGACACCAGCGATCCGCTGCTGCGCCGTCGGCTGGCCGCCGAGGTGGCGGCGCGGGAGTCGGCGCTGACCGAGGCGATGCGGCAGGCACGGGTCACCGCGCATCGGGTCACGACCGACTCCGATCTGCTGCGGGCACTGGTGGAGATGGTTCAGGACTCGCATCGGAGACGCCCATGACGGTCGTGTACCCGGTTCTCGTGGTCGTCGCGGTGCTGCTCACGGCGGCCGCGATCACGGCGTACGTGGTGTTGCTGCGCCGCCGATCCGCCGCGTTGCGGGCGACTGGGCTCGACCTGGCGGCCTTCGCCCGTCCGTCCGGCCGCCGGCGCCATCTGCCGTACGCGTTGTTCCTGGCCGCGCTGCCGCTGCTGTTGCTGGCCCTGGCCCGGCCGGCGGCCGAGGTCGACGTGCCGCGCGTCTCCGGGACGGTCATCCTGGTGCTCGACGTGTCGCAGAGCATGACCGCCGACGACGTGAAACCGAACCGGCTGTCGGCGGCGAAGACCGCCGCCGCCGGATTCGTGGCGGCTCAACCGAGCACAGTGGACATGGGAGTGGTCGTGTTCGGCCAGGACGGCCTGGCCACCCAGGCGCCCACGGCCGACCACGACGCGGTGCTCGCCGCCATCGATCGCGCCTCTGCCGCCGGTGGGACGTCGTTGCGGCAGGCCATCCTGGTCGCGCTGACCGCCATCGTGGGTAAGCCGGTCGCCCTGCCCGCCGACGGCCAGGCCCCGGATCTCGGCTACTGGGGGTCGGCGACGATCGTGCTGTTCTCCGACGGCGAGGACTCCTCGGGCGGAGGCAGCGGAGGAGGCGGAGCCGGCGGCGACGGCGCGGGTGGCGTGCAGACCGCGGCCGACCTGGCCGCCACGGCCGGCGTACGCATCGAGACCGTGGGCATCGGCACCGCCCAGGGCGCCACGGTCGAGGCGGACGGCTACCAGGTCGCGACGGCGTTACGGGAGGACGTGCTGACGAACCTCGCCGCGACGACCGGCGGCTCCTACCATCCCGCCTCCGACGCCGACCAGATCAATGAGATCCACCGCTCCATCGACCTGCGCATCACCACCCGCCCGGAGACCGTCGAGCTGACCGGCGTCCTGGCCGTCGCCGCGCTCGTGCTGCTCACCGCGGGCGGCCTGCTGATGATCAGCTGGCACGGAAGGATCGTCTGATGTCGCTCAGCTGGCCGTGGGCGCTCGCCGCCCTCCTCGTCGTCCCGCTGTTGCTGCTGGCCCGCTGGTGGGCCAACCGGCGGCGGCGCCGATTCGCCGTCCGGGTGTCCAGCGTCGCGCTCATCCGGGCCGCCGTGCCCGGGCGTACGGCGTGGCGGCGGCGCATCCCGGTGATCCTGTTCTCCGCGGCGCTGGTGTTCCTCGCCGTCGGGGCGGCGCGCCCGCAGGCCTCGGTACGCGTACCGGCCAACGCCACGTCGATCCTGCTCGCGCTCGACGTGTCCCGGTCGATGTGCTCCACCGACGTCCAGCCCAACCGGATCACGGCCGCCCAGGCGGCCGCGCGTGAGTTCATCAAGGCTCAGGGCGGCGAGACGAAGATCGGCCTGGTCACCTTCTCCGGCATCGCGGCGATGCTCGTCGAACCGACGACCGACCAGGAGGCCCTGCTGAAGGCGATCGACGGGCTGCAGACCGGCCGGGGAACCGCGATCGGGCAGGCCATCCTGACCTCCATCGACGCCATCGCCGAGACCAATCCGGCGGTTCCCCCGACCGGTGTGACCTCGCCGGACGGCGCGTCGCCGACGCCTTCGGGCGCCCCGGCCGATTATCAGGCCGACACCATCGTCGTGCTGACCGACGGCGCGAACACCCAGGGCGTCGAGCCGGTGACCGCCGCCGAGCAGGCGTCCGCGCGTGGTCTGCGTGTCTACACGATCGGCTTCGGCACGACCCAGCCTGCGCCGATGGTGTGCAGCCCCGACCAGATCAGCGGCGGTTCGGCGTTCGGCTCCGACGGCGGGCGGTTCGGCGGCGGCTTCGGGGGCGGCGGTGGCCGCGTCCAGCAGATCGACGAGGAGACCCTGGAGAAGGTCGCCGAGATCACCGGCGGTGAGTACTTCCGGGCCGAGGACGCCGATCAGCTTCAGGACGTGCTGACGGACCTGCCCGGCAACTTCGTCGGCCAACTCAAGAAGGTCGAGATCAGCGTCTGGTTCGTCCTGCTCGGTACGCTGCTCGCCGTCACCGCGGTGGTGCTGTCTCTGCGCTGGAACCGGTCGCTGAGCCTCCCGGCCGCGGCGGTCGCCCGGCGGGAACCGCCACGCTAGAACGCCGCGCTAGAACTCCGCGCTAGAAGTCCACGCTAGAACTCCACGGGATCGCGGACGATCGGGCAGGTCATGCAGTGGCCGCCGCCGCGGCCCCGGCCCAGTTCGGCGCCGACGATGGTGATGACCTCGATGCCGGCCTTACGCAGGAGCGTGTTCGTCTGCGTATTGCGGTCGTAGGTGACCACGACCCCCGGTTCCAGCGCGACGGCGTTGTTGCCGCTGTCCCACTGCTGGCGCTCCGAGGCGTACACGTCGCCGCCCGTCTCGATGACGCGGAGCTTGGGCAGGCCGAGCGCCTTGGCCACGACGTCGACGAACGGCTCGTCGCCGTGGTCGACGACCTCGACGTTCGGCGCCTTGTCGGCGGGCCGCAGCGAGAACGAGTGGATGGACTCGACGATGTTGCGGTAGAGGGTGACCACGTCCCGGTCGGCGAAGGTGAACACGGTGTCCAGGTGCATTGCGGCGCGCAGCTTGGGCATGCCCGCCACGACCACGTGGTCGGCCGCGCCGTTCTCGAACAGGGCCGCCGCCACCTGGGTGATCGCCTGGCGGGAGGTGCGCTCGCTCATGCCCATCAGGACCACGCCGTTGCCGACCGGCATGATGTCGCCGCCCTCGAAGGTCGCCTGCGCCCAGGACTGATCGGGGTCGCCCCACCAGACCTTCGAGCCGACGTAGTCGGGGTGGAACGTGTAGATCGCCTTCATGAGCATGGTCTCGTCGTGCCGGGCCGGCCAGTACAGCGGGTTCATCGTCAAGCCGCCGTAGAGCCAGCAGGTCGTGTCCCGGGTGTACAGCGTGTTCGGCAGCGGCGGCATGAGGTAGTCCCGTGCGCCGGTCGACTCGCGGACCAGGGCGAGGTAGGGGGAGCGGAACTCGTCCGGCAGGTCCGCCGTGGCCAGGCCGCCGATGAGATGCTCGGCCAGCTTCGCCGGGTCCAGGCTGTCCAGGTACGCCCGTGTCGGCTCGACCAGTCCGAGACCGACCTCGTTGGGCGTGATCTTGCGGTCGAGCAGCCAGGTCTTGGCGTCGCCGAGCGCCATGGTCTCGGCGAGCAGATCGTGCAGCTCGACGACGTCCACGCCGCGCGCCCGCATCTTGTTGACGAAGTCCAGGTGATCGCGCTGGGCGTTCTCGACCCACATGACGTCGTCGAACAGCAGGTCGTCGCTGTTGGTCGGGGTCAGCCGCCGGTGCGCCAGACCGGGCCGGCACACCAGCACCTTGCGTAGTCTGCCGACCTCGGAGTGCACGCCGTAGGCGGCGGAGGCGGGCTTGCCCGAATCGGTCATCACGATCTCCCAGCTCTACAGACTGATCCACCCGGCCGCGAGCGCGACGACGCCGAGCACCGCGCCCGCGATCGAGACCAGCAGCAACACGATTTCCGCCGGGGAGAAGAGCCGGCGGCCCTGTTCCCGGCGCGCCATCACGAACAGGACCGTGGCGGGCGCGTACACGATGAACGAGACGAGCACGAACTTCAGCCCGGCCGCGAACAGCAGGAACAGCGTGTACGCGGTGGCCAGCGCGGCGATGAGGACCTGCCCGCCGGAGCCGCGTCTTCGCTCGCCGTCCCAGCCCAGCATCACCTTCAGCGCGTACGCCGCCGCCAGCAGGAACGGGATCAGCGTCAGCGCACTGGTGAGGTCGAGAGCGAAGGTGAACGCGTCCTCGGAGAAGTAAGTCACGACGAGGAAGAGCTGCGACAGCGCCGTAGACATGATCAACGCCGGAATGGGGACGTCCGCCCGGCTGGTCCGGCGCAGGAAGCGTGGCATGTCGTCGTCCTTGGCCGCGACGAGCAGCACCTCCGCCGCCATCAGCGTCCAAGCCAGGTACGCGCCCAGCACGGAGATGATCAGCCCTACGCTGACGAAGACCTTGCCCCAGGTGCCGACGGCCGCTTCGAGTACGCCGGCCATGCTGGGCTGGCGCAGCTCGGCGATCTCGCTCATCGGCAGGATGCCGTAGGAGACGATGGTGACCGAGGCGAAGATCGCGAAGACGCTGAGGAAGCCCAGGACGGTGGCCCGGCCGACGTCCTCACGGCGCTTGGCGTGCCGGGAGTAGACGCTGGCCCCCTCGACTCCGAGGAAGACGAAGACCGTCGCGAGCATCGTGCCCTTGACCTGGTTGAACAGCGACCCGGCGTAGTCGGCCCCCGCCCAGTTCTCCGCGAAGACCTTCGGATCCAGGTAGAACAGGACCAGCAGGATGAACACGATGATCGGCACCAGCTTGGCCACGGTGACGATCCGGTTGATCGCGGTGGCCTCTTTGACACCCCGGCTGATCAGCGCGTAGAACGCCCACAGCCCGACCGAGGAGAGCACGATCGCCAGGATCGTGTCGCCGTTGCCGAGCGCGGGGACGATCGCGCCCACGGTGGACATGATCAGCACCCAGTAGGTCACGTTGCCGACGCAGGCGCTGGCCCAGTAACCGAAGGCCGAGAAGAAGCCGGGATACTCGCCGAATCCGGCCTTCGCGTACGCGTACACGCCGGCGTCGAGGGCGGGCCGGCGTACGGCGAGCATCTGGAAGACGAAGGCGAGCATCAGCATGCCGGTGCCGGCGACCGTCCAGGCGATGAGCGCGCCGGCCACTCCGGTCGCCTGGGCGAACCGGCGGGGCAGCGAGAACACGCCCGCGCCGACCATCGAGCCCACGACCATCGACGTCATGGTCCAGAACGTCAGCTTGACCGACGCCGGAGCGCCGGAAGCCGCCGGCTTCGTCTCGACCTGCATACGCACGGGCCCCTTCCGCTGCCCGTGACTCTACTGACGAGATCTCCGCTTTGGTCCGGATTCGTGCAACTTGGGGAGGAACGGACTACTGTCCGACCCGGCCGTCGATGCGCTCGCGAAGCA
Source organism: Hamadaea sp. NPDC050747 (assembly GCF_040654195.1). Lineage (NCBI taxonomy): Bacteria > Bacillati > Actinomycetota > Actinomycetes > Micromonosporales > Micromonosporaceae > Hamadaea > Hamadaea sp. NPDC050747. The sequence continues at coordinate 554,315 of NZ_JBFAHM010000002.1, read as the reverse complement.
GGTCGGCGTGGCCCATGTGGCGGGCGTACTCCTCGATCATGTGGACGAGGATGCCCCGCAGCTCGTCGCCCTTGGCGCCGGTGAAGCCCATGTCCGGAGCCGCGGCGACATACTCCTCGGCGAACGCCACCTCGGCCCGCCAGGTCTCCCAGGCTTCCCGGACGACCTCGGGATCGCCGACCGCGCCGTTGAAGTCCTCGTCGCGATCGTCACCGGACCGGTAGAGGCGCGGCCCGTCGTAGCCGGCCATGTGGATGCGGAACCAGTAGTGCTCGACGCCGGCCAGATGCCGGATCAGGCCCAGCAGCGACATGGTCGAGGGCTCGACCGACCGCCGGGCGAGCTGCTCGGCGTCCAGGCCGGCGCACTTCAGCTCCAGCGTCTTGCGGTAGTCGTCGAGGTAGCCGACCAGCACCGCGCGCTCTCCCCGGTAGCCTTCCTGACTACGCGGGTCGTCCTCCGGCGCGACGAACATGTTGGACCAGCCGAACTGCCGTTCTTCCGTCATGCGGTCCAGCCTTGGCGCTGCGGTCGGCGCCCGCAAGCGAATTAGTTGATCACGTAGGAGTCGCCGTAGACGGACCACCGAAGCGGCGTGGCCAGGGTGAAGTTGCGCGCCTTGAGGAACACCCGTTGCTCGGTGTCGACCCGGTCGGTGTTCTCGTGCGCCTCCTCGGTCAGCATCGCCGCCTTCCGGGCGTCCAGGAAGGCCATCAGGTACGCGTACTCGTCGCCGCCCTGAGCGGGTGTCTTGGCCTTGCGCAGGGCCGCGGCCCGGATGCCGCCGAAGCTGACCGGGTCGGAGCCGGGGCCGTGCATGACGATGGCGTCGTAGTAGATGAACTGCCCGAGCGCCCGCAGCCCGTCGGCCTTGCCCTGGCGGACGGCCGGGATGAAGTAGCCGCGGTCCCGCTCGTCGTTCTGCGCCTGCTGGAACGCGCTGTCCTTCGCGGCGGCCGCCCAGTCGGCCGGGTAGCCCGGATCGAGGCCGGCGTGCGAGTCCGAGCCGTCGACGGCCCGCAACGCGGGCAGATACTTCGCGAGGACGTTGCCGGGCTTGCGCTTGGTGTACAGCTCCACCAGCTCGAGCATGTCGTGCGTGCCCGAGCAGAAGCCGATGATCCCGCCGGTGTAGCCCCGCCCGTCCCCGATGTCCTCGATGTACTTGTACTGCGCACGCCAGTTCAGTGAGGAGTTCTCGGCGCTGGAGACAAGCTTCATCGCGATCTCCTTCTTCGCCGGACTGTCCAGGCCGGCCCCGGCGGGGACGGTCGCCTTGGTCCCGCGGGGCGTCGCATGTGGACTCACGCTGGCGCTCGCGCTCGCTGACGCTGTCGCCGTGGGCGTCGCTTCGCCGCCCGGTGCGGCCGACGGCGATCCGTCGACGGCGGCGGACGCGACACCCGGGCTCGGCGCGGCCAGCTTCACAAGCGCGAAGACGAGCAGCGCCAAGACCACGACGCCAGCGGTTCCGGCCAGCCAGAAGCGGCGCACGGTGGAATTCACCCGCGCAAATCTACGGCAGGCGCGGAGTTCGTCCAATGTCCGGCTCCGTCGCGCCGGCTGGCTCGCACGCCTGCCCGGTCAGCCCGGACAGGTACGCGTCCAGCTCGGCCACCATCTCGTCCGCCGTCAGGTGGCCGGCCAGGACGTGCACACTGAGCCCGTCGACCACCGCGTGGAGGCGGCGCGCCAGCGTCGTGACGTTCTCCGGCGTCGGCGCGAGCGCCTGGCGCGCGGCGAGCCCCTCGATCATTTGACGGCACAAGTCGTGCATCGAACTGAAGTGACGCCGCTGCACCCGGGCCAATTCGCGATCACCGAGGCCGAGGGCGAGGAACGAGAACGCGATCGACGCCTCCGTGTGCCGTCGTTCGTCCACCGGCATCGTCTCCAGCAGGATCGCCCGGACCGCGCCTACGGGGTCGGCCGGCAGTTGCAGGGACTGGATGCGGGCGGTGACCTCGTCGATGACCTGCTCGCAGGCGAAGGCCAGCAGCTCGCCCCGGGTCGCGAGGTAGTGCCGCAGGGCGCCGGCGGACCACCCCGCGGCGGCGGCGACCGTCCGGATCGACACCTCGTCGACGCCGTGCTCGGCGATCACCTGCCAGACGGCCGCCGCCAGCTCCCGGCGACGCTGCTCGTGATCCACGATTTTGGGCACCGCGCTATTATGACACGGTCGTGTTAAAACACCGGGGGAGGGTGTCGTGATTCCGCTGATCATCGCCTGCGAAGTCGGCTTCTGGGTCCTGCTGCTGGCCGGTCTCGCCGCTCGCTACCTGCTCAAGGCGAAAACGCTCAGCACCGTGCTGCTGATCTGCGTACCGCTGGTCGACGTGGTGCTGCTGGCGGCGTCGGTCATCGATCTGCGCGGTGGCGGGACGGCCACGATCGCGCACGGACTGGCGGCCATCTACATCGGAGTCTCGGTCGCCTTCGGCAGCCAGCTCGTACGCTGGGCCGACCAGCGGTTCGCCCACCGGTTCGCAGGCGGACCGGCTCCCGTACGCCCTCCGGAGCACGGCGCGGCGCACGCCGCCTACGAACGGCGGCAGTGGCTGCGCCACCTGCTGGCGTACGCGATCGCAGCCGGGGTCATGGGCCTGTTCACCCTGCTGGTCGGCGACTACGAGCGGGTGCTGCCCATGTGGGGACCGATGGGCGGATGGGGCGTCGTCGTGATCGTCGACTTCTTCATCTCGTTCAGCTACACCCTGGCCCCCCGCAAGGCGAAGTCGTGAAGCGAGCCTGGGCACTGCCCACCCGCGAGCGGGATACGCTGCCTGCGGTGCCTCGAACCGGCTGACCGGAGGAGTGGAGACTGCGATGACGGCGGAGCGACCGTTACCCACCCAGGACGAGGTGCTCGCCTACTTCGACACGCTCTCGAACTGGGGACGGTGGGGTGACGACGACGAGCTCGGTACGCTGAACCACATCACCGACGACGTCCGGCTGGCGGCGGCACGCGCCGTACGCCACGGCCGAAGTGTGTCGTGCGGCTGGGAGATCGCCGTACCGGACGAGATGGAGCGGGCGACCAACACGTGCCCGTGCGCCGCCGACATGCCGGGTGCCGAGAACATCCCGGTTCCCGCCTTCCACAACGACCGGCGCTGGGGCTTCTCGAACGAGCGGCTCGGCATCATGTTCCACGGCAACACCATCACGCACCTGGACTCACCGTGCCACCTCTACTGGGACGGCCGGATGTACAACGGGCGGCCACACTCGATGGTCGACGCCGAGACCGGATCGGCGTGGGCGGCCGTCACGGCGGCGTCGAACGGGATCGTCACGCGTGGTGTCCTGCTCGACGTCGCAGCCGTACGCGACGTGCCGTGGCTGGAAACGGGTGAGCCGGTCTTTCCCGAAGATCTCGAGGAGGCCGAGCGTCGCCAGGGGGTTCGGGTGCGATCCGGCGACGCGGTACTTCTGCGGACCGGTTACGGCCGCGTCCGGCACGAGTCTGGCGCGGCCTTCAGCTTCACTCAGGCGGGCTGGCACGCATCCTGCCTGCCCTGGCTGCGGGAGCGGCAGGTCGCGCTGATCGGGGCGGACACCCCTCAAGACGTCCAACCCTCGGGATATGACGACATTCTGATGCCGGTGCACGCCGTCAGCCTCGTCGCCATGGGTCTGTGGCTGCTCGACAACTGCGACCTGGAGACGTGTGCCGCGACGGCGTCGGAGCTCGGCCAATGGGATTTCCAGCTCGCCGTCGCGCCGGTCCGCTTCGCGGGGACCTCCGGCAGCCCGGTCAACCCGATCGCCACCTTCTGAGCGCGCTAATCACACTCGTTGGCTGCTGCCTGCTGTAGCTCCGGCACGCTGAGGAACTCCGTGTCGTAGCGGCCGTCGCCGGCGTACTTCTTGGTCAGAACCGGTTGGTCCGAAGGCGCGGTCCGAAGCTCGGCCGGAGTGAACGGAAACGACGCTAGGCGATGCTCACCCGACTCGTCCCAGGTACGCACCTCGTAGTGGTCCCCGTCAACCAAAGTCGGCGCCGGATCGTCGGTGTGCCAGTCCGGACCCGGGTCGGACAAGGCGAGCTCCAGCAGCCCGCCTTCCGGGTCTTCGCCCGTACGCCGCAGACGTAGCAGCGGTTCGCCGACGCGCCCGCCGGACTCGGCCGGATACAGGATCACCGTCGCGGGACGGCCGAACTCCGGGCACCAGGCGAGCACGGCGACCAGCCGTCCCGCGCTGTCGAGGCGTACGCCCCCGACGCCGTCGACCGCCGGGCTGCAGGCTGCCAGCGTGGCAGTGAGCGTGGCGGTCAGCGTCATTGCGGTGATCATCGTCAATCCCCGTCGCATGACCCGATGGTAGATCCGATGAACGGACTGACAACGCCGTGATTCGGACGACGGGCTGACCAGCTGCTTGACAGTCCTCGCCGCGATCCTCACCCTGAGCGCACAGTTCGGTTTTCCGTTTCGGGGGAGTCACTACGGAAATGCCCCGTGCCCGTCGGTTGCGCGCCGTCATTGCGCTGGTAATCGTGGCCGCCGCCTTCGTGTGGGTGGCGCCGCGCGTCTCCGCGAGCGGCGGCGGCAACACCCCTGTCATCAGCGCTGTTCAGGTCGTCAACGACGTAAGCCGCCGGCCGATTCTGGGCCTGAGCCCGGTGACCGACGGCACGGTCGTCGACCTCCGGCGGCTGCCTCACCGCCGAATCAGCCTGCAGGCGGTCATCGCCGCCGGCGAGAAGCCCGGCAGCGTCGCCTTCACGATGGAGGGAACGAAGGGCGGCAGCATCGCCCGGATCGAGTCGCGGGCGCCGTTCTTCCTATGCGGAGACTATGTGGACTGCCCACTGCTGACCACGCCAGACGTCTACACCCTGACTGTTCAGGCGTTCACCGGTGCGACGCCGACGGGCTCGCCGATCGGCGCCGCGTTTTCCGTCCGGTTCACCGTCGCGGCCACCCAGGGTTCCGCGGACGCCCGTCCCCTGGACGTGCTGTTCGTGGGCAACAGCCTGCTCGGCACCGCGACCGAGACCACCCGCGAGGACACACCCGACCTGGTACGCCACTTCGCGGCTCTCGAAGGCCGGCCGCTGAACGTCACCAAGGTCATCCACTTCGGCTACAGCCTGCGCCACACCTGGAACGACGGCCTCGTCGCCACGGCGCTCGACGGCACGCGGCAATACGACTTCATCGTGCTCCAGGAATACAGCACCCTCGTGGCCACCAACCTGCCGGCCGCACGAGACACCCTCCTCACCCTGTACGCGCCGACGTTCAGGCGTGCGCTCAAGCCCGGTGGCCGGGTGATCCTGTTCAAGAACTGGGCGTTGGCGAACCCTGCGCCGTTCCGATCCCGAGCGGCGGCGAAGGCCGTGATCGACGCGAACTACGCGGCCCTCTCCGCCGCGCTCAGCACGCCGAACCTCCTCGCTCCGATCGGCGACGAATTCGAGAAGATCATCGCGACCAGGGGCGTGTCCCATCTGATCGTCGCCGACGGCAAGCACCCCAACGACAACGCCGTCTACCTGGATGCCGTCACCCTTTTCGGGATCGTGTTCGCCACGTCCCCGCGCGATCTCGCCCAGCTCTACCTGCCCGCCGACGTCGCCGCTCACCTCCGTGCCGTGGCCGCCACCGCGATCGGTTACTGACGGTTCGCCGCGGAGTCCGCCCTCACCTGGTACAAAGGTCTTCTGGCCTGTGATTCCTCTGGAGCGGCTTTGGATCAAGAAGAGCGCATCGCGCTGTTCCTCGACTACGAGAACCTCGCGATCGGCGCCCGCGACCACCTCGGCGGCCTGGCCTTCGACCTGAAGCCCGTGGCCGACGCCCTGGCCGAGCGCGGCCGCGTCGTCGTGCGCAGGGCGTACGCGGACTGGTCTTACTTCGACGAGGACCGGCGACGGCTGACCCGGCAGCACGTGGAGCTGATCGACATCCCCCAGCGCATGGGTGCCTCCCGGAAGAACTCGGCCGACATCAAGATGGCGGTCGACGCCATGGAGCTGGCGTTCGAGCGCGACTACATCTCGACATTCGTCTTCTGCACGGGTGACAGCGACTTCACGCCTCTCGTCCACAAGCTCCGCGAACTCAACAAACGCGTGATCGGTGTCGGTGTCGAGAAGACCACCTCGGCGCTGCTGCCACCGGCTTGCGACGAGTTCCTGTTCTACGACCGACTCGAAGGCGTGGAGATCCCGACGCGACCCGCGCCCGCCAAGGCCGCCCCGCCCTCCAAGCCCGCCGAGGCCGCCGCGCCGGTCGAGCCCGTCGAGCCGGTCGAATCCGAGCCCACGGAGACCGAACCCGCGACGCGGGACATCGACTCCCTGTCGGTGCAGGTCGCCCAGACCGTCGCTGGACTCCAGCGCAGCAGCAGCGGCTCGGTCACCGCCTCCACGCTCAAGCGGACGCTGCTTCGCAAGGACCCGACCTTCAACGAAGCCGACTACGGCTTCCGGGCCTTCGGCGAACTGCTGCGCTTCCTGGCCCAGCACGACATCGTCGAGCTGACCGACGGGCCGGCCAAGGGCGATCCCGAAGTGTCGCTGCCCGAGCACGGCGACCGCGAAGAGGCGTTCGCGCTGCTCCGGACGGTCGTCAGCGACCTGTCCCGGGGCGGCTCGGCCGTGGCGCTGTCCGGTCTGAAGAACCAGCTGCGCCGCGTACGCCCCGACTTCAGCGAGAAGAAGCTCGGCTATCGAAGCTTCCTGCAGTTCTGCCAGGCCGCCGCGACCAGCGGCGTCATCGGCTTGAGCTGGAACCCGGACGTGGGCGACTATCAGCTCAGCCCGCCGCGCGGCTGAACCCCATTCCTCACAGTCCACGGTGCGCGACACGATCATGTGGTGCCCACGTGCCCTATATCTGCGATACCTGTCCGTTCCTCGGGATCATTCGCCCTGGGTATGCGCTCAGGCCCGGTTTTGCGCACAGGGAGGGCGAATGTCGCCGCGGTCGGCCCCGAGATCGCAGCTGTAGGGCGCATTGCGGCGGTTGCGCGGCTGGCGCGTCAGCATCTTCGGTGGAGGGTGTTGCGGACGGGCCTTCGTTGTGGGTCGGCGCAGGAGTTGCCGTGGTGTGCCCTCGGTATGCGATTTCTGCCCGTTTCTCGGGATCATTTGCCGTGGGTGTGCGCTCAGGCCCGGTTTTGCGCATAGGGAGGGTGAATGTCGCGGCGACCCGGCCTCAGATCGCACATGTAGGGCGCATTGCGGCGGTTGCGCGGCTGGCGCGTCAGCATCTTCGGTGGAGGGTGTTGCGGACGGGCCTTCGTTGTGGGTCGATGAAGGTGGGTGGGAGGAATTCGGGGAAGCCGTCGGGTCGGATGCGTACTTGCCAGTGTCCGTGGTGGATTTCGCGATGGTGGAAGCCGCAGAGCAGGACGCTGTTGGCCAGGCAGGTGTTTCCGCCGTCTGCCCATGCCTTGAGGTGATGACCGTGGCACCACTGGGGTGGCCGGTCGCATCCTGGGAACGCGCATCCCTTGTCGCGCAGCACGAGTGCCCGCCGCAGGGGTCCGTCGATGAGGCGTCGGGCGCGGCCGACGTCGAGGATTTGGCCGTCGCCGCCGAGTACGGCGGGGATGATCATGGCGTCGCAGGCGAGGCGTCGCACGGTCTCGGGGGTGAGCAGGTCACCGGTGTCGAGCAGGCCGGCGCCGACTTTGGCTTGCAGGGCGTCCCAGGGCAGGGTGACCGTGAGGTGCGGCTTCTCCCCACCGTTGTCCGGCAGCTCGCCGGCGTTGAGGATCCGCTGGCACAGCTCGACCAGCGCATCAGCCCGCCTTGCACCAGCCGAACGCAGATCCGCCTCGCCGGGCAGAGCCCGGCCAGCTGAGCCCGCAGCACTGTTTCTGCCCGCGCCGTCTGCGCTCGGGTCGCCTTCACACCTGGCGCTGCCTTCCCAGCCCGCGCCGCCGTCTCCGCTCGCGCTGCCGTTCCCGCTCGGCGCGCCAGCACCGGCGGTCTCGCCGCTCGCGCGACCGGGACCGGCGAACGCGCCGGACGCGGATCCGGCTGCGGCTGCGGCGGTCGGGGCGGGTTTGCGGGGCGCGGACAGCGGATCTAATGCTGTGCGGACGATCGCTGCCATTTCCGCGTCGAGGACGCCGCGTACCCGGTATTCGCCGTCGCCATAGGGCACGAGGGTGAAGTCGCGCCGATCATGCGCCGATCGTTCGGCCCGTTCCAACTCCCTGCGCAGGCGTTCTTCGGCGATCTCGGGTGCGACCAGCTCCAGGATCTGCGACCGGTGCTTCTCCAACACCTCCGGGCGAAGGTGGTCGTCGACAGCCAGCCGAGTCAGCGCGTCGGCGGCCTTCGCCTTGCCGACCTCACCGACAGCGGAGGGCAGGTCGTGGACGGTCTTGGCGATCACCCGCGCCTGCTCCACGTTGACCTGCCCCGAAGACAACGCCGACTCCACCACGGAAACAGCGGGCAGCATCGCCGCCAGAGACACCCACGCACGAGCGTCCCTGTCCCGCATCGCCAACAGAAACGTCAGCCAGTTCACCGTCCCGGTCGCACCCGCGTTATGCGGAACCTCACGCCCGTCCGCGGTGGCGATCAACGCCGCCAACCGACCCGACAGGCGCTGGATCAACGCGAACGTGCGCCGGACTTCGTCGGTGATCTCGGCGTCCGACAGCGTCCACAGGGGACCGGCGAGCAGCTCGGCGACATCCGCCTCCACCTGCGCCAACACCCCCGTGCCCATGAGATCAAGTTTAGAACACCTGTCGGACCACTAACCGGGGGAAAAGCCATCCGGCACACAAGATGCCGACGACTATCAAACCCTTGACCCGTCCGAATCGGACAGTCGCTTGAACGGTTCCGGCCCATGTTCCTAGGACGCCATAGCGATGGTGATCACCGCGCCGAAAACATCGCGCCCACCGACGCATCGGGCGAATAGCGTGTCGGCCGTGGAGGAGACCCATCTGTGGCAGGCGCAGTTCCTGATCCGGGGCTTGCGCAACGAAGGTGCGCCCGGCTTCGGCGCTGAGGTGTTGCTGCCGTGGCTGGCGGAGCGTCCGGAGATCGTCACTGAGCTGCGCGAGATCGGCCGCCCGGACAGTCACCGGCGACCGGTCTCCGATGAAGTCTCCTTCGGGCTGTACGCGTTGTCGCGCCTGGTGGAGATCCTCATCGCGCCGTTTCAGCCGGTCGACGGCGATCCGAAGTTGCTGGCCTGGACGACGGGGGAGCCGTGGTGGTCGGGTCCGATGCCGTCGGCGACGGCGTGGTCGGAGTTCTGGCCAGCGCTCGGGGCGGTCGAGATCGCCGAGGACTCCTTCCATCCGTTCTTCCATGAGGTGGTCTGTGTCGTGCCGGCCGACGACCCGGACGAACCGCCGTCGCTGGTGGAGCAGCTGTGGCCGGGCGCGGTCGTCGGCGGCCTGGTGCTGGTTCGCTCCGGCGTCGTCGTGCGGGCCGGAGCGAACCGCCTCGATCCGGTCGTCGCGGCGAAGTCTTGCCTCTACTGGGCTTGGTGGCGGCGGAATCGGCTGGTCCGGGATCTGTCCCACGGCTGGGGCGGCAACTCCCAGTGGGGCACCGAATTCCGGCGCGACTACGTCGTCGGCGACGAGTTGCATTACAACGTCGACCTGCGACTGAATCCGCAGATGAGCAGGACCGGGGACGAGGTCAGCGATCTGCCGTTCGAGGATCGTCGTGAGCTGTTGCGGTGGCGGCACTCGAGGACGATCGATGTCGGCGACGATGAATGGCCGTACTTCGACTGGCTGGTCGAGCCGCGCAGGCGGTAGGAGTGTCAGCGCAGTAGGAGTGTCAGGGCAGTACGGCTCAGGCGGATTCGCGGACGATCAGCTCGGTCGGCAGGACGACGGAGTCGACGTTCTCGGCTCCGTCGATGAGTTCGAGGAGGAGGCGTACGGTTTCTTCGGCGACCTGTTCCAGCGGCTGGCGCATTGTCGTGAGCAGCGGATGCGTCGACATGGCCACCGAGGAGTCGTCGAATCCGGCGACCGCCACGTCTTCGGGGACGCGGCGGCCGGCTGCCCGGAGCGCTGCGAGCGCGCCGGCCGCCATGAGGTCGTTGCCGACGAAGACGGCGTCGATGTCGGGCGAGCGGTCCAGCAGTTCGGTCATGGCTAGTTCGCCGCTGCGGCGGGTCCAGTCGCCGTACGCGATGAGCTTCTTGGTGGCTTTGCGCCCGAGGACGTCGCAGAAGCCTTCGAGCCGGAGCAGTCCGCCGGGGGTGTCGAGCGGGCCGGTGATGGTGGCGATCCGGCGGCGGCCTGAGTCGGCGAGGTATTGCGTCACGCGTTGGGCGCCGCCGCGGTCGTCGGCGGCGGCGAACGGCACCTGGTGGCGGCCGCCGGGGATTTCGCCGCAGGTCACGGCGGGGATGTGCTGGCGGCTGAGCTCGTCGAGCAGCGGGTCGCCGGAGTGGGTCGTCACCAGCAGTACGCCGTCGCAGTGCCCGCCGCGCACGTAGCGCACCACGCGGTCGCGGTCGCCGTCGTTGCCGGACAGCATCATGACCAGGGAGATGTCTCGTTCGGCGAGGCGGCGCATGGCGACCCGCATGAGCGTGCTGTAGTTCGGGTCTTCGAACAGTTTCTCTTGCGGCTCGGAGAGCACCATCAGCACCGAGCCGGTCTGGCGGGTGACCAGGCTGCGGGCGGCTCGGTTCACGACGTAGCCGGTCTCGGCGACGGCTCGCTGGACGGCGGCCAGTGCGGCGGCGCTGACGTACGCGTCGCCGTTGAGCGCCCGTGAGACGGTGCCGCGGGACACTCCGGCGACGCGGGCGACGTCGTGGATGGTGGGACGGGAGGCGCGTGGGCTCACGTGCATCAGCCTTTCACAGCTCCGCTCGTCAGGTCGGTACGCCAGTAGCGTTGCATGGTCAGGAACAGTGCGATCAGCGGAATGATCGAGATGAGGGCGCCGGTGATGACGAGCGTGTATAGCGCGGGCTGGTTGGCGCCGGTCGCCAGCCAGGTGTAGAGGCCGACGGTGAGCGGGAACTTCGTGTCGTCGGCCAGCATGATGAACGGCAGGAGGAAGTTGTTCCAGATGGCGACGAACTGGAACAGGAAGATCGTCACCAGGCCGGGCACCATCATGGGCAGGGCGATCCGGTTGAGCAGCCGGAATTCGCCGGCGCCGTCGATGCGGGCGGCTTCGATCATCGAGTCCGGGATCGCCGCGCCGGCGTACACGCGGGCCAGGTAGATGCTGTAGGGGTGCAGGATGCCGGGTAGCAGCACCGACCAGTAGGTGTCGGCGAGGCCGATCTTGGCCAGGAGCAGGTACTGCGGTATCGCCAGGACGACCGAGGGCACCAGGATGCCGCCGATGAGGAGGTTGAAGATGAGGTTGCGGCCGGGGAACCGGAACTTCGCCAGGGTGTAGCCGGAGATCGCGCTGACCATGGTGGACAGCAGTGCGCCGACGCCGGCGTAGAGGGCGGTGTTGACGGTCCAGCGCCAGAAGATCCCGTCGCGGTGGTTGGTCAGCTCGACGAGGTTGTCCCACAGTCCGGTGCCGGGCTGGAAGGCGTTGCTGGAGAACAGTTCGGCGCGGGACTTGGTGGCGGCGACGAGTACCCAGATCACCGGCAGCAGGCTGTAGACCGCGCCGATCAGCAGCAGGACGGTCGGGGTGAGGCCGAGGCGGCGGCGCATCAGGACTCCTCGCTGAAGGCTCGCTTGCGGACCACGCGCAGGAAGCCGAAGGACAACACCAGGGAGATGGCGGCGATCACGATCGAGGTCGCGGCGGCCGAGTACAGGTCGAGGTTCTTGAACGCTTCGGTGAAGACCATCATCAGGGGGCTCCAGGTGGAGCTGATGGTGTTGGAGATCGGCCGGAGCGTCATGGGTTCGGTGAAGACCTGCGAGGTGGCGATGATGGAGAAGACCGTGGTGAGGATGAGTGAGGGCACCAGCATCGGCAGTTTGATCCGGGTGGCGATCTGGAATTCGCTCGCGCCGTCGAGGCGGGCGGCCTCGTAGTACTCGGGGGAGATCGACCTCAGGTGGGTGTAGAGGACCAGCATGTTGAACCCGGTGCCGCCCCAGACGGCGATGTTGGCCATCGAGAACATCACGACGTCGGGATCGAAGAGGTCCACCTGCACCCCGAACAGGTGCAGCACGGAATGGATCGGGCTGAGGCTGGGCAGGTAGAGGAAGCCCCAGAGCAACGAGGCGACGACGCCCGGCACGGCGTACGGCAGGAAGATCGCGATGCGGGACACCCGCTTGAGCCGTGCGTGGGCGGAGTCGAGCAGGAGCGCGAAGAGGACCGCGAGCCCGAGCATGACGGTGAGCACCACGACCCCGTAGCCGAGGACGCGCAGCCAGCCGGCCCAGAACTCGTGGTCGGTCAGGGTGGCCTGGTAGTTGTCGAAGCCGACCGAGACCTCGTGGCGCGAGCCCTTGCCGAGGCCGAGGCCGCTGACCTTGGTCCCCCGTGTGCCCAGGTAGAGGGTGTATCCGATGGGGACGGCGAAGAATGCGGCGAACAGTGCCATCGCAGGAGTGAGGAAGACGTAGGGCACGGCGCCCGCCCGAAGGCGGGCGCCGGTCCGTGGCGGGTGCTTCATCTACGAGGCGACCTTGAATCCGGTCTTGGTCATGTCGGCGATCGTCGCCTGCTGCACCGACGTGAGCGCGTCGGCGAACGAGGACTTCGCCTGGATGGCCTTGCCGAACGAGTCCTCGTACGCGGTGTAGGCGGCGTTGACGTTCGGGCCGAAGGTGAAGCCCCGGGCGCTGGCCGAGATGGCGGCGGCGTCTTTCCAGAAGCTCGCCTGGTTGGCGAAGTAGTCCGGCGGGGTGGTCAGGGAGGACTGCCCGGCGGTGGCGGCCGGGTAGATCTGGGCCTGCTTGACGAGCAGGTCGACCGCGGCCGGGTCGGTGTTGAGCCAGGTGAGGAACTTGGCGGCGGCGCTCTTGTGCTTGGAGGAGGCGGAGATCGAGGCGGCCGATCCGCCCCAGAAGCCGCTGTAGTTCTCGCCGGCGGTCCACTGCGGCAGCGGGGCCATGGCCCACTTGCCCTTCGTGCTCGGGACGTTGCTCGACAGCACGCCCGGCGCCCAGACGGCCGAGCACCAGGTGAGCAGCTTGTCGTTGGTGAACGCGGCGTTCCACTCGTTGGACCACCAGGCCTGGGTGTCGACGACGCCGTCCTTGACGAGCCCGCCCCAGAAGTCGGCGACCTTGGTGGTGGCGGCGTCGTTGATGCCGACTTTCCAGGTGTCGCCGGCGATCGACCACCACTGGCCGCCGGCCTGCTGCGACAGGCCGGCGAACCAGCCGCCGTCCTTGTTGGAGAAGCCGCCGAAGTAGACGGACTTGTCGGCGGCGTGGACCTTGCGGGCGGCGGCGGCGTACTCGTCCCAGGTCTTCGGGACGGCGACGCCGTACTTCTCCAGCAGGTCGACGCGGTAGAACAGGCCCATCGGGCCGCTGTCCTGCGGCAGCCCGTAGACGGCGTCGGTGCCGAGTGTCACCAGGCCCCAGAGGCCGTCGCTGAACGCCGACTTCGCCCCGCCGACCAGCGACTTGATGTCGGCGACCGCCTCGGCTGCGACGAACGAGGGCAGCATCTGGTACTCGGCCTGCATGATGTCGGGCGCGTTGCCGGCCTTCGCCGCGGTCAGGAACTTCGCCGCCGACTCGTTGCCGCCGCCCTGGTTGCTGATCGTGACCTTGATGTTGGGGTTCGCCTTGTTCCAGACCTCGGCGATCTTGTCCATGTTCGGCGCCCAGGTCCAGTAGACGAGTTCGACCGGGCCGGTTTCCTCGGGGGTCGCCGTCGTGGCGTCGTCGTCGCTGGAACAGGCGGCTACGCCACCGAGGGCGGCCGCGCCCGCGGCGCCGAGCAGCAGGCCCAGCGCAGAACGGCGGGGGAGTCCGTGGGGCATTGTTCCTCCGGCATGAGAGAGGGGCTTGGGGATATGCGAAGCCAGAATGCGCGTCTGTGAACGTTCACAGGTGCCGAACAGTGTGTGTCATCACTTCGGCCGAGTCAAGCGGGCGTTGCGAAGCCGTTAAGTTCGCAGCTCAAGCCCAAGATAAGCTGGGAGGCCCCGACCTGATCTACCGTCCGAGCGGCTCGTTCGCTACTGTGCACGTTCACAGAACAGAGCAGTGCTCGACACGAGGGAGGGTGCCGTGACGGCACGTTTTCCGGCACGCCCCGCGGGGATCGCCTACGGCGGCGACTACAACCCGGAGCAGTGGCCCCGCGAGGTGCAGCTGGAGGACATCGAGCTGATGCGTGAGGCCGGGGTCAATCTCGTGAGCCTCGCGATCTTCGCGTGGGCGCTGCTGGAGCCGGAAGAGGGCCGCTTCGAGTTCGGCTGGCTCGACGAGATCGTGGATCGGTTGCACGCCAACGGGATCGCGGTCGACCTCGCCACGCCGACGGCCGCCGCGCCGGCTTGGTTCGTCCAGGCGTACCCGGAGAGTCTGCCGGTCACCCGCGAAGGCGTACAAGTCGGATTCGGCGGGCGGGAACACTCGTGCCCTAGCTCGCCCGACTACCGCGCGGCCACCGCGCGCCTCGCAACCGCCCTGGCCGAGCACTACCGCGACCATCCCGCGGTCGTCCTGTGGCATGTGCACAACGAGTACGGCGCGCCGCTCGGCGAGTGCTACTGCCCGGCGAGCGTGCGTGCGTTCCGGGCGTGGCTGCGCGACCGCTACGGCGACCTGGAGGCGCTCAACGACGCGTGGGGGACGCTGTTCTGGAGCCAGCGCTACACCGACTGGGAGCAGATCGACGCGCCGCGCCACAATCACACGGCGGTGAATCCCGCGCAGCGCCTGGACTTCGCCCGGTTCACCAGCGACGAGCATCTGGCCTGCTACACGCTGCAGCGTGACATCCTGCACCGGATCACCCCGGGCGTGCCGGTGACCACGAACTTCATGACGACCAACTGCAAGTCGATGGATCTCTGGAAGTGGGCACGCGAGGTCGACGTGGTCTCCAACAACCACTACCTCAACGCCGAGGAGCCGGACAACCACATCATCCTGTCGATGTCCGCCGATCTGGCGCGCTCCGTGGGCGGCGGCCGGCCGTGGATCATCATGGAACACTCGACCAGCGCGGTGAACTGGCAGCCGCGCAACCTCGCCAAAGGCCCCGGCGAGCTGCGCCGCAACAGCCTCACGCACGTGGCGCGCGGCGCCGACGGCGTGATGTTCTTCCAGTGGCGCGCCTCGCGCTTCGGCGCGGAGAAGTTCCACTCGGCGATGGTCCCGCAAGGTGGGACACGCACGCAGGTGTGGCGGGACGTGGTCGCGCTGGGCGGCGAGCTGGCGGCTCTTTCAGCGGTACGCGGAGAGCAGGTCCCGGCCGAGGTCGCCATCGTCTGGGACTTCGAGTCCTATTGGGCGCTCGAGCTGGACTGGCGGCCGTCGGTCGATCTCAGGTTCCGGGAGCGCATCGACGCGTACTACGCCGAGCTGTGGCGCGAGCACGTCACCGTCGACTTCGTCCACCCCGAGTCCGACCTGACGGCGTACAAGGTCGTCGTCGCGCCCAGCCTGTATCTGCTGGGGGAGGCGGGCGCGAAGAACCTCCACGGCTACGTCCACAGTGGCGGCACGCTCGTCGTCTCCTACTTCTCCGGGATCGTCGACGAGCACGACACCGTGCCGGCCGGGCCGTACCCGGGCGCGTTGCGCGACACCCTCGGGCTGTGGGTGGAGGAGTTCCACCCGCTGCGCTCGGCCGAACAGGTGGCGCTGTCCGGCGGCGGCGTGGGCCGGATCTGGTCCGAACACGTGCACCTCGACGGGGCGTCGGAGATCCAGGCGTTCGCGAGCGGACCCGACGCCGGCCGCCCGGCGGTGACCCGCAACGCCGTCGGCGACGGCCATGCCTGGTACGTCGCGACCGCCCCGTCGGACCTGCGCGACCTGCTCGGGTCGGTGCTCGACGCCGCCGGCGTGGAAGTGCCCGTCGGCCTGCCCGACACCCTGGAAGTCGTCGTACGCGGTTCGCAGCGGTTCCTCGTCAACCACGGAACAGCCGAGGTCACGGCCTACGGCGTCACCGTCCCGGCAGGCGGCGTGGCGACCATCCCCGCCTAGCCCCGCCCCTTTCCGCGCGATCATGAACCTATGGTCGTGATCGACCGGCGTGTCGTGTCCCTGGGACCCTGATCGACTCCGGGGGATCCTGATCGACTTCGCCGTCGTCGGCGCGACGCGGGGCCTCTGTGCATTTCTGTGAACGTGCACAGAAACCGATCTTTATTTGGGCAGGTAAATCGGTATTGATTTCTAGGGGTCGGTCTACCACCCTGGTTCCTTGACTGTGAACGTTCACAGAAGCCTCCTGCCCGGGAGGCGTCGCCCGTCCTGTCGAGGAGTCCCCCGTATGCTCCGACCCACTCTCGCTCGCGCGCTTTCCGCCGCCACGGCCGCCGTCGCCGTCGCGGCGGGAGCGCTCACCGCACCGGCCCCCGCCATGGCGGCCAACACCCTCACGATGCGCGGCGCGGACGTCTCGTCCGTGCAGCGGGCGATCGACCTCGGTGCGCCCTACTACGACGCGTCCGGGGTCGCCCGCGATCCGCTCGACATCCTCGAGGCGCTCGGCGTCAACTACGTCCGGCTGCGCATCTGGAACAACCCGGCCAGCGGCTACAACAACAAGGCCAAGGTGCTGGCGTACGCGAAGACGGTGAAGGCCATGGGATTGAGCCTGCTCATCGACTTCCACTACTCCGACACCTGGGCCGACCCGGGCAAGCAGTACAAGCCGGCGGCCTGGGCCGGCCACGGCATCAGCGCGTTGCAGACCGACGTCTACAACTACACCTACGACGTCTGCAACAGTCTGAAGGCGCAGGGCACCACACCGGACAGCGTCCAGATCGGCAACGAGATCAACGTCGGCATGCTCTGGAACGACGGCAAGGTGGTCAACAACGACTTCACCAACCTGAGCCTGCTGCTGAAAGCCGGCTACAACGCGACGAAGGCGTGCAACAGCGGCACCAAGGTCATCATCCACACCGCCGACGCCGACAGCGACGCCAACATGCGCTGGTTCTACGACGGCATCACGGCCAAGGGCGTCGTCTGGGACATCACCGGCCTGTCGTACTACTGCTTCTGGCACGGCTCGCTGACCAACCTGTACAACGTCATCGTCGACGCCCGCACCCGGTACGGCAAGCCGGTCTCGATCATGGAGACGGCGTACCCGTTCACCTCCGCCAATGCCGACAGCGAGGCGAACTCCGTGAGCGGATCGGCGCCCTGCAGCGGCTACTCGGCGTCCTGGTCGGGGCAGGCCACCGAGTTCACGCACGTGCAGAACACCGCCCGCAACGCGGGCGCCATCGGCGTCTTCTACTGGGAGCCGACCTGGTACGCCGTCGCCGGCAACGGCTGGGACCCGGCGAACATCAACGGCACCGGCAACCAGTGGGACAACATGGCCATCTTCAACTGGACCGGCCACATCAACCCCAACGTCATCTGGACCCCCTAGGTCACCCCGCCCCGTTGATCATGGAGTCAACGGTCGTCTCGACGGTGTGTCGAGGCCGGAAACTCCATGGTCAACAGGGAGCATTCCTTGACAGGCATATAACGCGGGAGGCATATTAGGAGGCGTGGCAGTTGACGCCTTCGCCGTTCTCGCCGAACCGACCCGGCGCCGCATCCTGGACGAGCTCCGCCGGTCGCCCCGCACGGTCGGGGACCTGGTCGGCACGCTGGCGATCAGTCAGCCGTCGGTCTCCAAACACCTCAAGGTGTTGCGGGAGGCCGGCTTCGTGACGAGCCAAGTCGCCGCGCAGACCCGGGTCTACCGGATCGAGGCGGCGCCATTGCGAACCGTCGACGAATGGCTCGCGCCCTATCGCGAGCTGTGGCCCCGGCACCTCGACGCGCTGGAGCGCCACCTCGACCGGAAAGCCTTGGAGGAATCATGAGCACCTTCGAACCCGGCCCGCTGCGCGAAGCCGACGCGGTGCGTACCGAAGACGGCCGGTGGACCCTGGCGTTCGTCCGTGACCTGGCCCATCCGCCGGCGCGGGTGTGGGCGGCCTTGACCGACCCGGCGCAGTTGGGGGAGTGGGCGCCGTTCCGGGCCGAGCGCGACCTCGGCGAACCGGGTCCCACAACGCTTACGATGATCGACGGTGAGCTCGGCGTGGAGCTTCCAGCCACCGTGCTGCGCGCCGAACCGCCGTCCCTGCTGGAGTACGCCTGGGGCGAGGATCTGCTGCGCTGGGAGCTGACCCCGACGCCGGCCGGGACCCGGTTGACGTTGCGGCACACCGTCGCCGGAACGGACGACCTGCCTCGTGCCGCCGCCGGTTGGCACCTGTGCCTCGACGTTGCCGAGCGCCTGCTCGACGGCGATCCCGTCCCGCCGATCCGGGGCCGGGCCGCACTCGACCACGGCTGGCAGGGCCTGCACGACGCGTACGCGGAGGAGCTGCGGGGTACCGTCGGCCGATGATCCGGATCCGTCCGGCGGTGATCGCCGATGCCGCGGAGTTGAGCCGCCTCTACACGGAGAACCGCGAGTTCCTGCGGCCCTTCGAACCCGTACGCGACGAGACGTTCTTCACCAAGGATGGCCAGGAGGCACGGCTCGCGGTCGGCGAAGCCGCCCGGGCGGCCGGCATCGAGGACCGGCGTGTCATCACGAGCCAGGCGACCGGGGAGATCCTCGGCATGATCTCGCTGACCGCGATCGAACGCGGCCCGGTCCAGGGTGCGCATCTCGGCTACTGGGTCGCCCAGGCGGCCAACGGCCGCGGTGTCGCCTCCGCCGCCGTCGCGGCCGTCGTCGACCTCGCGTTCGGCGGGCTGGGCCTGCACCGGCTGGAGGCCGGTACGCTCCTGCACAACGCCGGATCGCAGAAGGTGCTGCGGCGCAACGGATTCGAGGAGATCGGCGTCGCCCGGCGCTACCTCAAGATCGACGGCGAGTGGCAGGATCACCTGCTGTTCCAGCGACTCGTGGACGACGAAGCGGCCTGACCACCTCACCGAGCAGCCCTGATCTAGCGAACCAGCTGGTCAGGGCATTATTCTTCCCGCGTATACGCTGAGAGTATACGCGCGGTGTAGGGTGGCCCGCATGATCAAGCGAGCCGTCTACGCCGCCCTGGCAATCGAGGTCGTCGCCCTCGTCGTCTTCACCCTGCTCTGGGAGTCGCTCGACTTCTCCGTCTACATGTGGGGCGGCCAGGCCGTCGCCGACGACGCCCGGCTCTACACCGAGCAGGCGCTGGCCCACTGGTTCACGTATTCGCCGTTCGCCGCGCTCGTGTTCGCACCGTGGTCGGTGCTGCCGCTGACGCTCGGGCGGCTGCTCTGGCAGCTGTTGTCGGTGGCGGCGTTCGCCGGGGGCTGTGCCGTGGTCATGCGGCTGGCCGGGCGGCCCGTCACCCGGCTGTCGTTGGCGACGGCGGTAGCGGCCGGGCTGCTGCTGGAGCCGGTTTACCACTCGCTGTTCCAGGCGCAGATCAACCTGCTGCTGTTCGGGATGATCCTGCTCGACGTGTGGCTGGTGTCGCGGGGGCGCTCCGGCGGGGTCTGGATCGGGATCGCGGCCGCGATCAAGCTGACGCCTGCGATCTTCATCGTGTTCCTGCTGGCCGCGGGGCGTACGCGGGCCGCCGTGACGGCCGTCGTGACCTTCGTGAGCTGCGGACTGCTCGGATTGCTCGTGGCGCCGGAGGCGTCCCGGTTGTACTGGCTGCACTTGTTCTTCGACACGTCCCGAGTGGGCGCGCCGTACATCAGCAACCAGTCGCCGTACGGGATGCTGCGGCGGCTGTTCACCAACGATCCCGGCATCGACGCCTGGTATCCGGTGATCCCGGCGGTCATCGGCGTCGCCGGACTGGTGATCGCGGCTCGGCTGGCCCGGCGCGGGGACTGGCTGGCCGCTGTCGCGGCGACGGGGGTGACCGGTTTGCTGGTGTCGCCGATCTCGTGGGCGCACCACTGGGTCTGGGTGGTGCCGGCCCTGGCGGTGCTGCTCCGGGGTGGCCGGGCGCCCCGGGTCGCGGCTGCGGCGGCGTACGCGGTCTTCGTGCTCGCGCCGATGTGGTGGACTCCGCACTTCGGCGGGCCCGGGGAGTACGGCTGGCACGGCTGGGTCACCGCGGTCGCGAACTGCTTCCTGTTGTGCGGGCTGGGTTTCCTCGCGTACGCGGGTCGCCTGGCGGCGATGCCGGCCGTGGCGCCTCCGGCCATCGTCGTGCCCGAAGCCGACCGTGAGCGTGCAATTGTAATGTGACGAACGTCAATGTATCCTCAATGGACTGACGTGTACGCCGGCGTGCCGCCGCTGAGTGGGCGGCCGCCGGCGTCGCCGTCTCCTGGGGAGGGCGCATCAATACCACAAAAGCTGGTTATCGCGTATGAATCCGGCATTGGGCGTGAACAGGGCGACCACACCTGACATGGTTAGCTCATGGACCGCGGCGTCGGGCTGACCTTCGGGGTGGAAGAGGAGTTCCACCTGCTCAACCCGGCCACGGGCCGGCTGGCGCCCGGCGCGCGGCAGCTGCTGGCGGCCTTCGGGGCGCACGACGTGTTCGGCCTGCCGAACCAGGAGTTCCAGCAGGCCATGGTCGAGACCGCGACACCGGTCTGCCACGACCTGACCGAGCTGCGGCAGGCGCTCGTCGCCACCAGGACGACCCTCATCCGGGCCGGCGATCAGGTCGGTCTCTGGATCGCCGCAGCCGGCACAGTGCCCGACTGCGGCATCGTCACCGCGCCGGTCTACCCCGACGAGCGCTACCGCCGCATCTCCGACGAGTACCGGCGGCTCGCCGTCGAGCAGCAGGTCTGCGCGTGCCAGGTGCAGGTGGGCGTACCGGACGAGGAGCTGGCCTTCCATCTCATCCGGCGGATCCGCGGCTGGCTGCCCGTGTTGCTCGCGCTCTCCGGTGGGTCGCCCTTCTTCCAGAATCAGGACACCGGGTACGCCTCCTATCGGGCGGTGGTGCTCTCGCGTTGGCCGACGTCGGGCCCGATGCCGCTGTTCGCCGACCGCGCCGAATACCACCGCCGGATCGACAAGCTGATCGAGGCCGGGGTGATCGGCGACTACGGGATGATCTACTACGACGTCCGGCCCTCGCAGCGGTATCCGACGCTGGAGCTGCGCATCGCCGACGCCTGCCCGTTGCTCGACGACGTGCTGCTGATCGCCGCGCTCGCGCGGGCGCTCGTGGTCACCGCGGCCGAGGAGGAGGAACGCGGCGATCCGATCCCCGACGTCGCCGACGAGCTGCTGCGCGGCGCGACGTGGCGGGCCGCCCGTTCGGGACTGCGCGGCAAGCTGGTGGACGCCGTCGCCGGCGAGGCCGTCGCCTCCAAGGACCTGGTACGCCGCTTCGTCCGGCACGTCCGCCCGGCGTTGGAGGCCTCCGGCGACGACGCGTACGTCGACGAGGCGTTGCTGGACCTCGCCAAGCGGGGCACGTCGGCCGAGCGCCAGCGGCGGGCGTTGAGCGCCGGCAAGGGCATGCACAAGGTGACCGCCTCGATCGTCGCCGAGACGCGTACCTTCAGCGAGAAGTGATTCAACGATCAGGCCGGATACGCTCGCGTCTCGGTCGCCTTCAGAGCGGCCCACACCGGCTGGCCGGGGGCGAGATGCAGGCGAACGGCAGCGGCCGGGGTGATGTCGGCGGCCGCCTCGATCGGTCCGGAGAGCTGGATGCGCAGGTAGTCGCCGTGCTGCTGGACACCGGTGATGGTGGCGGGCCAGGTGTTGCTCGGGCTGCCGTCGGGCCGCGTCGGATAGAGGGCCAGCGCGCTCGGTGGGAACGCGACGAACGCGTCGCCGCGGACGGTGTCGGCGGCGGTCAGCGCGAATCCGCCCGGCACGGTGATGGTGTGGCCGTCGGCGTGCCCGCGGTACAAGTTCAGGCCGACGAGCTGCGCGACATAGTCGGTACGCGGCCGGGCGGTGATCGCCGCGGCGTCGCCTTCCTGCACGACGACGCCGTTCTCCACGATGATCAGCCGGTCGGCGAGGACGAGCGCGTCCAACGGGTCGTGCGTCACCAGCAGCGTCGCCCCGGGATGATCGCCGAGATGGCGATGCAACTGGGCCCGGGTCTCCAGGCGCGTACGCGCGTCGAGGGCGGCCAGCGGTTCGTCGAGCAGCAGCAACGCCGGTTCGACGGCGAGCGCCCGGGCCAACGCGACGCGTTGCGCCTGCCCGCCCGACAGCTGGCGCGGCTTGCTCCGGGCGTACGCCGCCAAGCCGACCCGGTCGAGCCACACGGCCGCGGTCGCCCGGGCCTCGGCCGTGCTCCGGCCGTGATGACGGGGACCGAAGGCGACGTTGTCCAACGCGGTCAAGTGCGGGAACAGCAGGTAGTCCTGGAAGACCACGCCGATGGGACGGCGCTCAGGTGGCACGAGGACGCCGTCACCGGGCCGGTCGAGCACCCGGCCGTCGAGCGTCAGGTGTCCGTCGCTGAGCGGTAGCAGCCCCGCCAGCGCCCGGAGGGCGGTCGACTTGCCGGCCCCGTTCGGGCCGAGCAGCGCCACGACTTCTCCGGCGGCGACGGTCAGGCGTACGTCGAGCTGGAAGCCGCCGGTGCGGCGCACGATCAGCTGCGCGTCCAGGCCGGTCATGGGCTCGTGATCCATTTGTCCCGCAGGGCGGCCAGGATGCCGACCGAGACCGCCAGCAGGATGAGGCTGAGCACGAGGGCGGCGTCCAGGTCGGTCTCCAGGGCCAGATAGACGGCCAGCGGCATGGTCTGCGTACGCCCCGGGAAGTTGCCGGCGAAGGTGATCGTCGCACCGAATTCGCCGAGCGCGCGTGCCCAGCACAGGACGGCTCCGGCCGCCACTCCGGGGGCGACCAGCGGCAGCGTGACGCGGCGGAAGACCGCGAAGCGGCCGGCGCCGAGCGTCGCCGCCGCCTCCTCGTAGCGGGTGTCCGACCCGCGCAGGGCCCCTTCGACCGCGATGACCAGGAAAGGCATCGCGACGAACGCCTCGGCCACGACGACGCCCGCCGTCGTGAACGGCAGGGCGATCCCGAACGCCGAGTCCAGCCACTGCCCGACCAGACCCCGGCGGCCGAAGACGAGCAGCAGCGCGACGCCGCCGACCACCGGCGGCAACACCAACGGCACGGTGACCAGCGCCCGGACCACGCGGCGGCCGGGGAACTCGGTCCGGGCCAGCAGCCAGGCCAGCGGCACACCCAGCAGTACGCACACAACGGTGGCGAGCGTCGCGGTCAGCAGCGACAGCCGCAACGCGGCGAGCACACCGGGCGCGGTCAGCCGCTCCGGCAGGCTGCGCCACGGCGTCCGGATCAGCAGACCGGCCAGCGGCAGCACCAGGAAGGCGAGCCCGAGCGCTGCCGGGATCAGCAGCGCGATCGGTGCCCGGGCGCCCCTTCGTGCCTCGCTCACGAGATCAGCATGCCGGATCACGGAGTCTGGAAACCGGCCTGGGTGAGCACCGCCATGCCCTTGTCCGAGCGGATCCACTCGAGCAGCTTCTGTGCGGCGGTCTTGTTGGGCGCGTTCTTCACCACCGCGATCGGGTAGTCGTTGACCGCGGTCGCCGACTCGGGGAACTCCACGGCGGCGACGTCGGCCGTGGCGGCCTGCGCGTCGGTGCGGTAGACCAGCGCGGCGTCGACCTCGCCCAGCTTGACCTTCTGCAGGGCCGCCTTGACGTCCTGCTCCAGCGTCACGGGGGTGAGCTGGACCGAGGCCGCCGCCAAGGCCTTCTTCGCGGCTGCGCCGCAGGGGACCTGCTCGGCGCAGAGCGCGACCTTCAGCCCCGGCTGGGTGAGACCGGCCAAGCCCGTGATGCCCTTCGGGTTCCCTTTCGCCACGGCGATGACGAGCTGGTTGCGCACGAAGGTGACCGGCTCGCCCTCGGCCAGTCCGGCGTCGGTGACGGTCTTCATGGTCGCCGGGCTCGCCGCGGCGAACAGGTCGGCGGGGGCGCCCTGAGTGATCTGGGTGCCCAGCGCGGAGCTGCCCGCGAAGTTGAAGGTCACCTTCACACCGGGGTACGCCGTCTCGAAGTCCTTGCCGATCCGCCTGAACGACTCGGTCAGCGACGCCGCCGCGAACACGGTGACCTCACCGGTGACGCCGGGCGTCCCCGACGAGGCGGACGTCCCGGCGTCACCACTCCCCCCGGAGCAGGCGGTCAGCGCGAGGGCGGCGGCCAGGGTCGCGACGAGCGCGCGGAATCTCATGACCGATACCCTATGACTTGCAGATGCCAGCTGTACAGCTCGCTCAACCTCGCAGATGCGCTATGGCTGGCGGCGGGTGCGGGTCAGCGGGGTGGACCGGCGGCCACCCGGTCGAGCAGGGCGTCGAAGTCGCCGCGGAAGCCGTGCAGGTGCTCCAGCCACCAGGTCAGCCCGGCGTCGGCGTATGCGGAGACCAGTGCGCCGTCGGCCGGTGTGCTGACGCCGGACAGCGCGATCTCATAGCCGGCCATGGTCGGCCGGTGCCGCCCGATCTCGCGGACGATGTCGTGGAGCTTCTCCGGCGTCGTCGTCATCCGGCCTTGCTCGTCGTCTCCGCCGCCGACCCAGCCGTCCCAGGCGGCCGCCCGGCGCAGTGCCGCCGGGGCGTATCCGCCGATCCAGATCGGCACCCGGGGCCGGGTGACCGGCAGCGGAGCCAGCGTCACACCGTCCACTGTGTAGTGCTTACCGGCGTGGGTGACGGGACCGCCGCGCCACAACCGGTCCAGGATCGACAGACCTTCGTCCAGCCGGGCGGCCCGGGTCTTGGCCGACACGTCCTCGCCGAACGCCGCGTATTCGGCTGCCATCCCGCCCAGCCCGGCGGTGAACACCACACGCCCGGAGCTGAGCAGGTCGAGGGTGGCGACGGTCTGCGCGACGATCGCCGGTCGGCGCCGGGGCAGCGGGGTCACCGCCGGTCCCAGCAGCAGCCGCTCGGTCACCGTCGCCGCGGCCGACAGCGTGACCCAGGCGTCGGCGGACGGGGTGCCCCAGGCGAAGGCCAGATGGTCCCAGACGAACAGGGCTTCCCAGCCCGCCGCCTCGGCCGTCCGGGCGAGCTGCACCGTCTTCCGGGGGTCGGCGAGGTCGCCGAGGATCGCGACGTAGATCCCGAAGCGCATCCGCCCAACGTATCGAGGGGGTATGACATCAGTGCCGGGCGAAGAACTCCACCAGGTGTTTCACCACCAGGTCGGGCTGGTCGTCGACGAGGAAGTGCGACGCTCCGGGGATCTCGCGTATCTCCAGATCGTCGGCGTGCCCTTCGTGCCCGGCCAGGAGATCGGCCCGGATGACCGGATCGGATTCCCCGGTGAGCAGCAGCGTCGGCGTGGTGAGCCGCAAGCCGTCGAACTTGCGGCGCATGATGCGTACCGCCTCCGGCAGGATGAAGCCCGGATAGAGCCGGCACACCGCGTGGGCGTACGCCGGATCGCGGAGCGGACCCAGGAAGGCGTCCAGATCGGAGCCCGCGATCGCGTCCGGCCGGGCCGAATAGCTCAGCATCGCGCGGGCCAGCCATTGCCGTCCCCCCGACAACCCCCGTACGCCGACGCCGGGCGTCAGCAGCGGAGCCTGGTACCAGCTGGCCCGCATCCGGCCGATCATGCGCAGGCCGAACCGGAAGTAGGGGTGCGGGATGGCGAGGCTCACGTAGGACCGGATCCGCTCGGGATGGTTCAGGCAGATCAGGAACCCGGCGATCGCGGACCAGTCGTGCGCCACGAGCCGTACGCTGTCCAGCTCGAGCGCGTCCAGGAGGGCGAGGACGTCGCCGACCAGCGTCTCCCGGTCGTACCCGGCACGCGGCGCTTCCGTCCAGCCCGCGCCGCGCAGATCGGGGACGATCACGCGGTGGTCCCGGGCCAGTGCCGGGATCACGTCCCGCCACTCCCACCAGTGCTGCGGTACGCCGTGCAGCAGCACGACCGGCGAGCCTTGGCCCGCCTCGGCGACGTGCATCCGCAGACCCGGCAGGTCGAGGTAGCGGTGCCCGACCCCGGCCAGCTGCGGCATCGGGTGTGGAAACTCGCTGGTCATAACCCCAGGCTACTACGATCATAGTAGGAAGTCACTATGTTTATAGTGATCACGTGACGAGCACGAGACAGCGCGCCCTGGACGCCGCGATCGAGCTGGTCGGCACCGAGGGACTGCGGTCGCTGACGCACGCCAAAGTGGACGCGCGCGCCGGTCTGCCCAAGGGCTCGACCTCCAACTACTTCCGTACGCGCGACGCCCTCACGGTCGGCCTGGTCGAGTGGATGGCGCAGAAGGAGCTGGCCGAGCTGACCCCGCCGTTCTCCCCGCGAACGGGGGACGACCTGGTGGAGCTGCTGGCCGGATTGCTCGACTTCACCACCGGGCCGAACCGTACGCTCACCGCCGCCCGGCTCGCGTTGTTCAGCGAAGCCGCGCACGACGACCAGGTTCGGGCCGCGGTCTCCCGGGGTCACCAGATGATGCGGGTCTGGGTCGAGTCGGTGTTGGCCGACCTGGGCGCGCCCGACCCGGTGACCGGCGCGAGCGCACTCATCTCGATGTGCGAGGGCATGATCCTGCATCGGGTCGCACGCGGCGCGAACGACGATCCACGGCCGATGCTCCGCCTCGTGACGAGCGCCGTGCTGGCCTAACCGCGGCCGTAGACCAGGACCACGCGATGGCCCAGGCGATCGCCGATCGCCGCGACCTCTGCCGGCGTCAACTGCGGCCGGTTCCAGAACCGCAGCCCGAAGTTGCCCACCGCCCACGGCGAACCGGGCCAGTCCCAGTCGTTCAAGCCGACGTACTGCCCGCACACCACGCAGGCCGGGTCGACGACGTCGCCGTCCCACCAGCTCTCGACGGCCTCCAGATAGGACGAGAACTGCACCTCGCCGGTCTCGCCGCACAACGGGCAGATCGGCGGCCCGGAGCCCAGCCCGGCGTCGAAGACGGTCGGCTCGGCGACGATCTCCGCGTCCGGGAAGGCGTCCTCCGGCACCGACCGGGCGAGCCCGGCGGCATCGAGCGCGGTCGCCTCGACATCGACGACGACCTGGAAAGACTCGCTCACAGTTCCAGGATAGGCGGGGATAATGGCTGGCGTGGACGCTGCCGTGCGGGCCTACGTCGAGGCCATCCCGCCTCCGAACCGCCCGCTGTTCGACCGGCTGCACGCGATCATCACGGCCGAGCATCCGGACGCCGAGGTGACGATCTCCTACGACATCCCGACCTACCGGGTCGGCAAGCGCCGGCTCTACGTCGGGTCCTGGCAGCACGGCGTCTCGCTCTACGGGTGGGGCGGGGACCGCGACGGCGGATTCCTGGCCCGCCACCCCGATCTGCGCTCGGGCAAGGGCACGATCAAGCTCCGTCCGGAGGCGGCGGCCGCGATCGACGACAGCGAGTTTCGTGATCTGGTACGCGCAGCGCTGTCGCCTTGACGGGCGATTCCGGTGCGGTGGTCTTCGCCGCCTACCCGCGCAGCGAGGAGCTTTCGGTGAGGTAGGCGTGCAGCGCCGCCGAGCCGGCCAGCATCGCCCGGCCGCGCCGGGTCAGCCGCGTACGCCAGTCGGCCAGGGTGGCTTCGAGGGGTTCGACGCCGCCAGCAGTGCGTACCTGGTCGAGCAGCAGGGCGATGCGGCCGAGGGAGTAACCGCCCCGGCGCAGCTGATGGGCCAGCTGGGCGTCGCGGACGTCGGCGGCGGCGTACACCCGGTAGCCGGTCGTGCGGTCCCGGCGGGGCCGCAGCAGACCGGCCCGCTCCCATTTGCGCAGGGTCGCCGGGCGTACGCCGAGCCGCCGGGCGAGCGGGCCGACGAAGCTGCTGCCGGTCGCCGGTTCCGGTGCGGCCAGGTCGCGCAACGCGTGCTCGACGGCGGTCAGGGTCAGCCGGTCCTGCCGTAGCTGAACATGCCCGGCGTCGATCAGTTCCAGGGCCTGCTCGATCCGCTGCTCGGTGACCGCCTGCATGATCGCCGTCGCGGTGGCGTGCCCGAAGCCGGGGATCAGGGCGAGAAAGGCCCGCAGCGCCTGCGCGTGGGTCTCCGAGTAGGCGCGGTAGCCGTACGGCGACCGGCGGGCCGGGGGCAGGATGCCGGCCTCCTCGTAGTTGCGGACCGCCTGCGTGGACAGCCCGTGCTCGCGCGCGAGGTCGACCGGCCGCCATCGGGGTGAACTCACGGTTTGAAGCTTACTGGCATGGTGGCGACGTCAGCGGGGGCAAAAGTCTCAACCGACGGTTCAACGATAAGGTTGAATGCATGATGGATCGTGACACTCTTGCCGCTGCGGCCGGCCCGTTGACCCGGGAGGGTCTGCTCGACTTCCTCGACACGCTGCCCCGCCGGCCCCGGCTGCTGGGCCTCGGTGAACCGGCCCATGGGCAGCAGACCGTGCCCCGGCTACGCAACGAGATCCTGCGCCACCTGGTGGCGGACGCGGGCTACCGATCGATCGCGATCGAGAGCGACTGCCTGGCCGGGCTGCTCGTGGAGGACTACGTCCGCACCGGCGCCGGAGACCTCGACGACGTGCTCGCCCACGGCATCAGCCACGGCTGGGGGGCGTACCCGGCCAACCGGGAACTGGTCGAGTGGCTGCGCGACTGCGACGAGGAGGTGCGGTTCTACGGGTTCGACGCGCCGACGGAGACCATGTACGCACGCAGCCCACGCGGGCCGCTGCTCTACGCGTACGACTATCTGGCGGAAATGGACGCGGACCTGCTGCCCGGCGACCGGGCCGAGATCGACGGCCTGTGCGGCGACGACGCTCGCTGGGAGGACCCCGCGGCGGCGATGGAGCCGGCGCGGGGCGTGGGATCGAAGCCCGAGGTGGCGCGGCTGCGGGTGCTCGCCGACGACCTGCGGGCGGGGCTGCTGATGGCCGCGCCGAGTCTGATCGCCGCGACCTCCGCGGACGCCTGGTGGCGCGCGGAGCTGCACGCGCGGATGGCTGCCCGGCTGTTGCAGTACCACGCGGCGCTGGCCCACGACTGGCCCGGCCGGGTCAACCGGCTGATGGCGCTGCGGGACGCGATCATGGCGGAGAATCTGCTGTCCATCGTGGAACGTGAGGCGCGGCGCGGCCCGACGCTCGTGTTCTCCGCCAACGCCCACCTCCAGCGACAGCTCAGCCGGTGGGAGCTGGCCGGACCGAAACTCGCCTGGTGGAGCGCGGGGGCGATCGCCGCCACGCGGCTTGGCGACGCTTACGCCTACATCGCTACGGCCCTGGGATCGCTGCCCGACCGGGAGATCGGCGCGCCCGATCCGGCCACTGTGGAGGGACAGCTGGCCGCGCTCGGCCCGGATCGCCTGTTGCTGAACGGTGCGCGGCTGGCGGCGGCACTGACGGACGTGGCGCCGCGGACCGGGGTCCCGGCCGCCGCCGGCTACTTCCCGCTCGACCCGGCGCACCTCGCGGAGGCCGACGGCGTCGCCTTCCTCCGCGAAGCGAGCTGACCGGCTAACGCCAGCCGGGCTCGGTGGTCCGCTTGCGCACGGCGAATCCCAGGACGATCCCCGTGTACGCGCACAGCACCGCCAGCCCGGCCCACCCCGGCAGCGGGTAGTACCCGTTCGCCGGGGTGTAGTGCGCGGTGACCTGGGCGTACGCCGTCGCCGTCTGCTGGACGGCGAAGCCCGCCGCCGGAGTCAGGCGTAGCAGCCAGACGCCGACGGTGTCCGGCAGGAACGGGACGACCGTGACGGCGTAAGGCAATGCCACCAGGGTCAACCCGACGAGCGCGGCGACCCAGGCGCGCCGCAGCACGACGCCCAGCCCGTACGCGAACACCGCGGCGAGCCCGAGCACCGCCGCCAGCCCCAGGACGACGCGTACGCCGGTGAGCACCGGTAGCCGATCGACCGGAATGTCGTTGGCGGCCAGGATCGCGAGGCTCACCGGCATGGTCACGCCGATGGCGAGCAACGCTGTCGCGAACGCGGCCAGCCCGATCCGCAGCGCGCCCCGGCGTACGCCGGTGTCGTCGCGGGCCGCCCGTGCGCCATGCCGGGCCGCGACGATCACGAGGATGATCAGTGCGATGAGCAGCCCGGACAGGGTTCGGCCGGCGGTGATCCCGCTGTCCTCGGAGACCGGGCCGATGTCTCCGGTGCCGGCGATGGTGACGACGCCGTCCTGTTCGCTGGATTCGGCCGCCCGGTGGAGCTTCTCCCAGTCGGTGTGGTTCATCTCGCCGACCGCCGCGCTCTGCCACTCGCCGCCGGTGCCCTCGGTCGTGACCTTGTCGAACACGCCGACCGCCTGGGTGAACCGCACTTCTTCGATCGCGCCGCCGAGCCCGATCTCCCGCAGCGTCAGGTCACCTGGCGAGGTTGCGAGGAACCCCGCCTGAGCCGTCGCGGGCAGGCCGGTCAGCGTCGCCACGCCGACCTTGCGCCAGCTCACGCCGTCGGCCGACTCGTAGCCCGCGATCGTGTCCCCGTCGCGGGTCAGGCGCAGCCAGCGCGGGGACCGCTCGGTGACCTCGCTTCCCAGCCCCGGTGTGCCCGCGACGTCGCCGGTGTAGGCGTACTGGAATCGGACGCCGTGGCCGCCGGTCATCACGAGCGCGGCGTACGGCGACCCCGGGCGTACGCCGTCCTTGACGATGATCCCCACCTTCGCCCACGGGGTCAGACCCGGAACGATCTCGTCGTGGTTCGGCGGGGGATAGGTGATCGTCCCCGTCATCGAGGTCAGCCGGACCGTGATGCCGCCGGTCCGGCCGAGGTCCCGGTGCCGGAACCAGAACCGGTCGCTGACCATCGAGCCGTCGCTGCTCCGGGCCGCGACCGGGCAGGGGCCGTCGCACGAGGACTGGTTGCCGAAGGCGTACAGCAGGCCCAGGGCCACCACGCTCAGCCCGGCGGCGGCCAGGGCGAGGAGTGTCTTCTTCGTCATGGCGACGGTTCTACGGAGTACGCCGTAACACCGGGCGAACCGGCGTTGTCATGCCGCTGTTAGGTCGGACGAGGCATCCTTGGAGCATGATCAGGCTGCGCAGAGCGTTTCGCGGCGGCACCGTGGGAGTGCGGTTCACCCTGCTGTACGCGGTGGTGTTCCTCGTGTCCGGAGCCGCGCTGCTCGGGCTGACGGTCCTGCTGGCCGGCGGGGTCAGCCAGACGCAGCAGGCGCCCGGCGGGACGGCGACGGTGGACAACGTGCCCGAGCGCGTCCGGGCGCTTGAGGAAGAGCTCGCCGCGGTGCACGCCGAGCAGAATCGGCAGCTGCTGGTCGGCGCGCTGATCGCGATGATCGTGATGGCGGTCGTCTCGGTGCTGCTCGGCCGGGCGCTGGCCCGCCGGGTGCTGCGGCCGTTGCGGACGATCACGGCGGCCACCCAACGGATCTCGGCCGACAACCTCGACCGGCGGCTGGCCGTCGACGGCCCGTCCGACGAGGTGAAGGATCTCGCCGACACCATCGACGAACTGCTCGGACGGCTGGAGACCTCGTTCGACGCCCAGCGCCGGTTCGTCGCCAACGCCTCGCACGAGCTGCGTACGCCGCTGGCCACGATGCGGGCGTCACTGGACGTCGCGGTCGCCAAGCCGGACGTGCCCACCGCCACCGTCGTGCTGGCCGACCGGATGCGTACGCAGCTCGACCGCGTCGACCATCTGCTGGACGGGTTCCTCGTGCTGGCCCGGGCGCAGCACGGCGCGCTGGCCGACACGGCGGCGGTCTCGATGCACGACCTCGTGACGGCGGCCCTGGCCGCTCGTCCGGCCGACGGGCTCACCGTCACGGTCGACGTGCCGGCCTCGGTGCTGGTCGATGGCAGCCCGGCCCTGCTGGCCCGGCTGGTCGGCAACCTCGTCGACAACGCGGTGGTGCACAACCAGCCCTCAGGCTGGATCTCGATCTCGGCCCGGCCGCTCGACGGCGTCGCCGAACTGGTGGTGGAGACCGGCGGCGAAGTCTTCGACCAGGGCCAGGTCGACCGGCTGGCGCGCCCGTTCGAGCGGCTGGGCGCCGAGCGTACCGGGTCGTCCGGGCTGGGGCTGTCCATTGTGGCGGCGGTAGCGGCGGCCCACGGCGGCCGGCTGACCCTGGCGGCCCGCGAGTGCGGCGGCCTGCGGGCCACGGTCACCCTGCCGTCGGCGGCCGAGGCGTTGGTCGCGGCATGAGAGTCCTCGTCGTGGAGGACGACCCGGCGCTGGCCGAAGTCGTCGCCGAGGGACTGCGCGACCAGGGGATGGCCGTCGACCGGGCGGACGACGGGCTGTCCGCCGCCGCCAAGCTCGACCTCACGGCGTATGACGTGGTGGTGCTGGACCGAGACCTGCCCGGACTGCACGGCGACACGCTGTGCCAGATGATCACCGAGCGGGCCGAGCGCCCGATGGTGCTGATGCTGACCGCGGCGAGCGCGCCCGGCGACCGGGTGAGCGGCCTGACCCTGGGCGCGGACGACTACCTCGCCAAGCCCTTCCACTTCCCGGAGCTGGTGCTGCGCATCCGGGCGTTGGCCCGGCGGCAGCCCGACGCCCGGCCGCGGAGCTTGCGGGTGGCCGGGATCGAGCTGGACCCGGTACGCCGCACCGTCGTGCGCGACGGCCGGGCGCTCGACCTGTCGGTCAAGGAGTTCGCCGTGCTGGAGGCGCTGCTGCGGGCGAGTCCGGGCTTCCTGAGCGCCGAGGCGCTGCTGGAGCGGGTCTGGGACGAGAACGCCGACCCGTTCACCAACACCGTCACCGTGACGGTGGGCCGGCTGCGGCGCAAGCTCGGCGACCCGCCCGTCATCAGCACCACCCCGGGTGTCGGCTACCGGATCGCCCGCTCCTGAGCCGTCCGGCGGCCTAGCCTGAGGTCATGACGAGTGCGTTCGCGGTGGCCGCCGGGGAGGGCCTGACCTTGCCCGCGCCGATCGGCGGCGAGGTGACGATCAAGGCCGACACCCGGCGGACCAACGGCTCGATGACGGTGCTCGACTTCCACGTCCCACCCAAGGCCGGGCCCGGTCTCCACAGTCACCTGCGCGAGGACGAGCTGTGGTTCGTGCTCGCGGGCGAGTTCCGGTTCAAGGCGGGCGACGACATGTTGTCCGCGTCGGCCGGCGGTCTGGCCTTCGGCCCGCGGGGCCTGCCGCACGCCTTCCAGAACGTCGGCGACGAGCCCGGACGACTGCTGGTGATCACCACGCCGTCCGGGATCGAGCGGTTCTTCGAGCAGTACGCCGAGTCGGCCGGACCGGTCGGCCCGGCCGGGATCGCCGAGATTGGGTGGGCGAACTGGCTGGACTTCACCGGCCCGCCCCTCGGCCAGTCCGACCCGATCTGACCCGGTCGGCTCGATCGTGCTGATCATTGCGTCAGCCACGTCGTTTCGCGTGGCGATTTGTCCGCCGAAACAGCATGGCTGACGCAATGATCACCGCACCGGGCGGCGCATGAATGTCGAAGCCTTGATAGCCGCTCCGCCGGACATTTCCGTCGGTTACGGTGTCTACCGGACGTCTGCCGGCGGCCGGCTCCACGTCAGCAGCCGCCTGCAGACGACGATTCGGGGGGCGGCGAAGATGGCGAGCGACACCGAGGACCGTAAGGTTCTTCCGATCCGGCGGCCGGGCTTCTCCGGGACGATCAACCGGACTCTGGCCGGTTCCGCGCCCGATTGGGCGCAGATCGGGCACGTGCGGCCGCCCGAGGGCGCGCCCAACGTGCTGCTCGTCCTCATTGACGATGCGGGCTTCGGGCAGCCGGACGCCTTCGGTGGCCTGATCCGTACGCCGAACTTCACGCGCATGGCCGACAACGGCGTACGCTACAACCGCTTTCACGTCACGGCGCTGTGTTCGCCGACGCGGGCGGCGTTGCTGAGTGGACGCAACCACCACACGGTCGGCTTCGGTTCGATCGGCGAGCTGGCGAGCGGCTTCCCCGGCTACACCGGATTCCTGCCGCAAGACTGTGCGCCGCTGCCCCGGATCCTGCAGGGCAACGGCTACTCGACGGCCGCGTTCGGCAAGTGGCATCTGACGCCGGACCATCAGCAGGGTCCGGCCGGTCCGTTCGACCGTTGGCCCAGCGGATGGGGATTCGACTACTTCTGGGGATTCCTGGGCGGCGAGTCCGGCCAATGGGATCCGGTGATCACCGAGAACCACACCACCGTCGGCGTCCCCGAGCGTTCCGACGGCCGGCCCTACTATCTGCCCGACGACATGGCCGATCGCACGATCGATTGGCTGCACGGCGTACGCGCCCAGGAACCGGACAAACCGTGGTTCGTCTACTTCTCGACCGGCTGCGCGCACGCGCCGCATCACGTGCCGCAGGAGTGGGCCGACCGCTACAAGGGCGCCTTCGACCAGGGCTGGGACGCGTACCGGGAAGAGGTGTTCGCCCGGCAGAAGGAACTCGGCGTGGTCCCGCCCGACGCCGAACTGACGCCACGCCACGAGGCGTTCCCGGCCTGGGACTCGTTGCCGGACGAGCAGAAAAAGCTGTACGCCCGCCAGATGGAGGTCTACGCCGGCTTCCAGGAGAACGCCGACTGGAATGTCGGCCGGGTGCTGTCGGCTATCGAGGACATGGGCGAGCTGGACAACACCCTGGTCATCTGGATCTGGGGGGACAACGGCGCCAGCATGGAAGGCACCATCACCGGCTCGTTCAACGAGCTGACCATGCAGAACGGCATCCCGCTCAGCTCCGAGCAGCAGCTGGCGCTGGTGCAGCAGTACGGCGGCCTCGACGTCTGGGGGACCGACCTGGTCTCGCCGCACTTCTCGGCGGCCTGGGCCTGGGCCGGCAACGCGCCGTTCCAGTGGGGTAAGCAGGTCGCCTCGCACCTGGGCGGAACCCGGGACCCGATGGTGGTCCACTGGCCCGGCCACACCGCCGGAACCGAAGTGCGCTCGCAGTTCAGCCACGTCATCGACATCGCGCCGACGGTGCTGGAACTGGCCGGCATACCGCAGCCCACGCACGTCGACGGCATCGAGCAGGAGCCGATGCACGGCGTCAGTTTCGGTGATTCGCTGATCGACGCGAACGCCCCGGAACGCCATACCCGGCAATACTTCGAGATCTTCGGCAATCGCGCCATGTACGCCGACGGCTGGTGGCTGTCGATGATGATGCCCCGCATTCCGTGGGACGCCACCCCGGAGACGATGAAGCGGTTCGCGCCCGGCGTCTGGGACCCCGACGCCGATCCGGTGGAGCTGTACTACCTGCCCGACGACTTCACCCAGGCACGTAACCTGGCCGACCAGCATCCGGACAAGGTGAAAGAACTCCAGGAACTGTTCTGGCGTGAGGCCGAGCGATACCGGGTGCTGCCGATGCTGGGCGGCATGAGCATCTACTTCGGCATCGTCCCGCCGATGCCGAGCCAGACCCGGTTCACCTTCTACTCCGGCGTGCAGAACATCGCGTCGGGCATGATTCCGCGCATCTACAACCACTCGTACACCATCAGCGCCGACCTGGTGGTCCCCGAGGGCGGCGGCGAGGGCGTCATCGTCGCCGAGGCCGACCACCTGGGCGGGTTCGCGCTGTTCGTCGACGGAGGCATCCTCAAGCACACCTATTCGATGATGGGGGTGGAGGTCTACCGCCAGGCGGCGAGCGAGCCGTTGCCGACCGGCGACGTCCACGTCGCCCTCGTCTTCGCCGCCGACGCCGCCCGGCCGGCCACCGGCGGGCAGGTGACGCTGCTCGTCAACGACCGCGTCGTGGGCGGCGGGCGGATGGAGCGCACCGTGCCTGTGCGGTTCTCCGGGTACGCGGGCATGGACATCGGCTGCGACAACGGGCTGCCCGTCGACCGAGACTACGCCGACCGGTCACCGTTCGCGTTCACCGGCAGGATCAGGCAGGTCGTCTTCGACATCGATCCGCACGCGGACATCTCCGCCGATCTGGCGTTGCACGAGCACGCACAACGCTCGCTCGCCGTTCACGGAATGAGCGCCTGAGGTCAGCCGGCGCACACATCGGTCTCACCACGGGTCGCTGCAGGGCGGAGGCAATCAGCATGAGCACGAAGGCATCAGTCCGAACCGCGCCCGTGGACAAGGCCGGATTCGCCGCACTGTATGCGCGGCTACGGCGGCAAGCTGATTGGGGCAGCGCCGACCGGCGGGGCGCGCTGAACTACATCACGCCGTCGACCGTGCGCGCCGCCATGGAGGAGGTCCGGCTCGGCCGGTCGGTGTCCCTGGCCGTTCCGGTGGAGACGGACGCCTCCGTCGACAATCCGCATCCCTGGAACCACGAGATGATCAGTTCACCGGCGGAGCATCGCGGGGACGACGGCCTGAACTTCGCCTTCGACCGGCTGGCGCTCAACATTCACGGCAACGCGGACACCCACCTCGACGCGCTCTGTCACGTCATCTACGACGGGACTCTCTACAACGGCGTACCGGCGGACTTCGTCGAGCCTGACGGCCTGCCCGCGTTGACGATCGACGTCGTCCGCGACGGGATCGTCGGCCGCGGCGTCCTGCTCGACATTCCGCGTCTTCGGGGGGTGCGCTGGCTCGACCCGGGCGACGACGTGACCGCGGCGGATCTCGCCATGGCGGAGGCGGCCCAGGGCGTCCA
Organism: Hamadaea sp. NPDC050747; assembly: GCF_040654195.1. Taxonomy (NCBI): domain Bacteria; kingdom Bacillati; phylum Actinomycetota; class Actinomycetes; order Micromonosporales; family Micromonosporaceae; genus Hamadaea; species Hamadaea sp. NPDC050747. The sequence goes on along the minus strand of NZ_JBFAHM010000002.1, from coordinate 517,754 downwards.
GGTCAGGCCCGGCGACCTGCTGTTCGTCCATGTCGGACACCGGCGTCGCCGCGCGGCCCTGGGCGCGTGGGACACGGCCTCGGCGCGGGCCGGACTGCACCCCGCCGCGCTGGAGTTCGTCGCCGACCGCAAGGTCGCCGTGCTGGGCAGCGACGGGAACAACGACACCGCCCCGCCGACCGGGGTCGACTTTCCGATCCATGTGCTCGCGATCCACGCACTCGGCGTCCATCTGATCGACTATCTGCTGCTGGACGATCTGTGTGCGCTCTGCGCGCAGGAGAATCGATGGTCCTTCCTTTGCGTCGTCGCGCCGCTCCGGCTCCCGTCCGGGACGGGTTCGCCGGTGAACCCGATCGCGACGCTGTGACCTCACCGGTGGTGTGCTGACCCGGGCGCGACGGTGTCGGCCGGTGCGGCCGCGCGCAACGCCGCGACGCAGGCGGCGACCGCCGGATGCGCGTCGGAGCCCGTGCGGTACGCCACGTGCGTACGCCGACGCAGCGGCAACGGAGTGAGCGTCACCCCCGGCGTGGGAACGACGCCGAGCGCGGGGACGAGGGCGACGCCGCGTCCGGCGGCGACGAGGGCCAGGACAGCGGTGAAGTCGTCGACGTGATGGCGGATGCGGGGGGCGTACCCGGCGAGGTGGCAGGCCTGGAGGGTCACCGCGTGGCACAGCGTGCCGGGGCTGCCGGCGATCCAGACCCGGTCGGCGCAGTCGGCCAGCGACTCCGAGCCGGCGAGGTGGACCGTCTCGGCCAAGAGATCGACCGTGGAGAGTCCGGCCTCCGGTGTGAGCGGCAGCAGGTCGTAGCTCTGCATCAAGGCGACGTCGAGGCGCCGGTCGAGCAACTGGACGGCCATCGCGGCCGGGTCGAGTTCGTGGACGGTCAGGTCCAAGCCCGGATGGCGGTCGGCCAGCGCGACGAGAGCACGGGGGAGCAGAGTGCGGACCGCCGAGGGGAAAGCGCCGATACGCAGGCTGCCCTGCACGGCCGCGACGCTGGCCGAGGCGGCCTCCAGCGCGGCGAGCACCTTCTCGGCGTGCTCGGCGAGGACGTGACCGGCGGCGGTGAGCCGCACGGTGCGGCCGGCCGGTTCGATCAGCGGTACGCCCGCCTCCCGTTGCAGCGCTGTGAGCTGCTGCGACACCGCCGAGGCGGTGTAGGAGTGCGCCTCGGCGACGGCCGCGATGGTGCCGAGCCGGGCCAGGTCGCGCAGCAGGAGCAGACGCCGGACGTCAAGCATCAGCTCAGCTTACGCATCACCGCAGAAAGCCGAACTGGTGCTACCGAGTCGTCCTGTCCACGCTGGAAGGCATGACGTTGAGTGGCCTCTTCCTGCCCATGATCACTCCCTTCGACCACGCCGACGCCGTCGACTTCGCCAGCCTGGCGAAGCTGGCGGACCAAGTCCTCTCTGACGGGGCGACCGGTCTGGTCGCGCTCGGGACGACAGCCGAGCCGTCCGCGCTGACCGCCGCCGAGCAGCGGGAAGTCCTCGACACGCTCAGCGCGGTGTGCCGAGACCGTGGCGCACCGATGATCGTCGGCGCCAACACCCCGGAGGAACTGCGTCGGCTGGCCGACCGGCCGGAGGCCGTCGCGGCGCTGATCCTTGTGCCGCCGTTCGTCCGGCCGGGGGAGCGAGGGGTAGTGGCGTACTTCGAGCGGATGGCCGAGCTGAGCCCGGTTCCGCTGGTCATCTACCACATCCCCTATCGCACCGGGCAGCCCTTGTCGGCGGCCGTGTTGCGCGAGCTGGCGGCGATCCCCAATGTCGCGGGCTTCAAGTACTCGGCCGGCGGCATCGACGCGACCACGGTGGAGTTCCTCGCCGACCCGGGGGTCGCGGTCCTGGGCGGCGACGACCAGTTCATCTCGCCGATGCTCGCGCTCGGCGCGCACGGCGGGATCCTCGCCAGCGCTCATCTGGCCACCCGGTCGTTCGCCGACCTCGTCGCCGACTGGCGGCCCGACCTCGGCCACCGCCTCGCCCGGCTCTCGGCCGCGCTGTTCGCCGAGCCCAACCCCACGGTGATCAAGGCCGTTCTCCACGCGAGCGGCCGTCTGCAGACCCCAGGGGTACGCCTTCCGCTCGTCCCGGCGTCGTCGAGTGCGCTCGCCGCGGCCCGCGCGGCTGAGGCGGCCGTCGCCGCGGCCTGACGGCTGCGGCATGATGATCGCGTGCCACTGCTTGCGACCGCCGCCTGTCCTGAGGGAATCTTGCGTGATCAGCCCCAGCCGGTGCTGCGTACCGCGGATGTGGTGGTGCGGCCGTGGCGGCAGTCCGATGTGGACGCCGTCGTGGCGGCGTACGCCGATCCGGCCGTCCAACGCTGGCACGTACGCACGATGACCGGCGAAGAGGCGCTCGGCTGGATCGAGAGCTGGCCCCGGTACTGGTCGGCCGAACGCGCCGCGAGCTGGGCGATCACCGGCCCGGACGACGTGGCGCTCGGCCAGGTCGGACTGCGGCAGGTGGACCTGTTCGAGGGGCATGCCCACGTGTCGTACTGGGTGCGGCCGGAAGCGCGTGGCCGGGGGATGGCGGTCGCGGCGACCGAAGCCGTGATCGCCTGGTGTTTCGGCGAGGTGGGGCTGCACCGGTTGCAGCTGTCGCACTCGACGGCCAACGAGGCGTCCTGCCGGGTGGCGGCCAAGCTGGGCTTCGCCGTCGAGGGGACGCAGCGGCAGGCGGGCCGTCACGCGGACGGGTGGCACGACATGCATGTGCACGCCCGTCTGCGCGACGACCCGATGCCCGGCTAGGTGAGGGTGAACCCGGCGAACAGCAGGCTCGCCAACGCCAGGCCCAGGGCGAGGTTGGCGACCGTCGCACTGGCGAAGACGGCGACCGGCCGCCACCCGGCCTCCTTGAGCGCGCCGATCCGGAACTCGATCCCGATGCTGACGAAGGCCAGCACCAGGAACCAGACCGCCAGTCGTTGACGACCCCGCGACCTCGGATTCGGCTGCCTGTTCGTCAGCCACGACCTCGCCGTCGTGGAGCAACTGGCCGACCGGGTCGCGGTGATGCATCGCGGGCGGGTCGTCGAGACCGGCCCCACCGACGTCGTGCTCGGCTCGCCGGTGGACCCGTACACGCAGCGGCTGCTGGCAGCGGCGCCGGTCGCCGACCCCGTCCTGCAGCGCTCCCGCCGCGCGGCCGCCGTCTAGGAGCGCTTGTCGCCGACGAGGCGGCCGGAGCGGATCAGCGTCCGGCGGCTGCCCGCCGCGGGTGCGACTCCGGCCGGCTCGTCGGGGCCTTCGGGATTCGCCCGGGTGAACAGCGTGACGGTGGTCGCCGCGGTGAACCCGCTGCGTTCCATGAGCGCGGCCGAGGCGTGGTTGGTCTCCTCGACGTCGGTCACGACCCGGGTCGCCCCGGCGGCGAACAGGGCGTTGCAGCACACATCGACCAACCGGCGGGCGATGCCCTTGCCCTGCTGCTCCGGCGCGACGGCGATCCACTCCAGGTACGCCCAGTCGTCGCGTAGCTCGAAGGTCATCGACCCGAGGACGAAGCCGACGACGCGGTCGTCCACGAGGGCCACCCAGCAGGCGCCCTCGTCGGTGTCCAGGTGCTCCGCGATCGAGGTCAGCGACCACGAGGTGTAGGGCTTGACCGTCACGTCGTATACCTGACGGCCGAGGTCGCGTACCTGCCGGAGGTGTTCCAGGCCCATCGGAGTGATCTTGACGTCGTCGTCCGCCACCCTTCCGACGGTACGCGGCTGCCCGGTGCGGCACGTGAGCATCACCGAAAGTTCCTTCAAGCGACGCCCTTCCGACAGATACATCTAAATGCGTTGTGCCAGTCGATACGGTCCCCGCCATGATGCGACGAACCGTCCTCGCCGTGACGCTGGCCCTGGCCACCCTGCCGGTCGGCGCCGTCACCGCGTACGCGCTCCCGCCCAAACACATCCAGGGCAACCAGACCGTTCCCGTCTACGACTACGCCTCCGCGATCCGTGAGGTGGTCTGGGTACAGAGCAGCGTCGACAGCGACGCCGAACCCGGACCCGACCGGATCGCGGTCGACATCGTCCGGCCGGTCGACCCGGACAACCCCGGTCTGCAGGTGCCCGCCATCGTCGAGGCCTCCCCCTACTACACTTTGCTCGGGCGGGGGAACGAGCTGGAGAAGAAGCTCTACCTCAACCCGAACGACCCGACGAGCCCGATCGTCAAGATGCCGCTCTACTACGACAACTACTTCGTGCCCCGCGGGTACGCGTTCCTCGGCGTCGACCTGTCCGGCAGCACCCATTCGACGGGCTGCCTCGACGTCGGCGGCAAGGCGGAGGTATTCGGGGCCAAGGCGGTGATCGACTGGCTGGGCGGCAACGCCGTCGCCCACAACGCGATGGGCCAGCAGGTCTTCGCGACGTGGTTCAGCGGAAAGGCCGGCATGATCGGCAAATCCTGGGACGGCGCGATGGTCACCGGGGTCGCCGCGACCGGCGTACCGGGGTTGGCGACGGTGGTGCCGATCAGCGCGGTGACCAGCTGGTACGACTACGAACGTCTCAACGGGGCGGTGCGGTCGAACGTCAACTCGACCGTCGGGCTGCACGACGATTACACGTCCCGGCCGCCGGCCTCCTGCTCGGCCACCCGGGCTTCGCTGGTCGCCAACAACGGGCTGGACTACTCACCCTTCTGGGCCGACCGGGACTACGTGGCGACCACGGCGAACATCAAGGCCAGCGTCTTCCTCGTGCACGGCATGAACGACCTGAACGTCAAGAGCTCGAACTTCGGCCGGCTCTGGGAACAGCTCGCCGCGGCCGGCGTACCCCGCAAGCTCTGGCTGTCGCAGGAACAGCACGTGGACCCGTTCGACTTCCGCCGGGCGGTCTGGGTGGACACCCTGCACCGGTGGTTCGACCAGTGGCTCCAGGGCCTCGACACCGGCATCATGGACGAGCCGCAGGCCACTGTCGAGCGGGCCGCCGACACCTGGGTGGATCTGCCGGAGTGGCCCCCGGCCGGCACCACGAGCCCGGTGTACTACCTGCGTCCGGGCAACGGTGTGACCGGCGAACTGTCGACCGCCGGGCCGAACGGCGGCTCGATGGCGATCACCGATCTGGCGCTGTCGGAGTCCACCGCGACCACCGGCCCGCAGCTGGCCAAACTCGGCCGCTGGGTGTTCCTTACCCCGGCCCTGCCCCAGGATCTCCATCTAGCCGGCAGCGCCACGGTCACGGTACGCATGCAGTCGACGCTGTCCACCGCGACGCTGACCGCCCGGCTGGTGGACTACGGCAACCAGACGCGGGTCAACTGGGAGTCCGGCCAGGGCATCACGACGGGCGTGGTCGAGGACTGCTGGGGCGACAACAGCGCGGCCGACGACGGCTGCTACAAGAAGGTCACCAAGAACGTGATCAACACCGGCGTCTCCGTGCTCAGCCGGGGCTGGCTCGACCTGGCCCATCGCGGTTCGCTGTCGAGCCCGACCGGCATGCCGGCGTTGACCTGGCAGACCGTCACCCTGCGGCTGGCCGCCACCGACCAGGTGATCAAGGCCGGGCACCAGCTGGGTCTGGTCATCAGTTCGACCGACAGCTCGTGGACCACCACCTCGGCCACGGGCTCGCTGCTCACCTTCGACCTCGGCCGGTGCATCCTCCGCCTGCCGACCGCGCCGAACTGAACAGACCTGCCGGGCCGGGCGACCAGCGCACCGCCCGGTCCGGCGGAATACTCAGCCGACGGCGTACATGGCGCCGCCGGCGACGCGGACGAACGAGTTCGCGCCGGGGGCACCGGAGACCTTCGTGGTGATCCCGTTCGTCGCGACCCGGCCGACCGCCGTCACCTCGGCGGGCGAGCCCGTGAAGGTCACTCCGCGAAGCTGGGACGGGTATCGGCCGCCGGAGCGCCAGAAGACCTGAAAGCCGTCGAGAGACACGCCGGTCGCCTGAACGATGACACCGTCGTCGCGGCAGGTGTCGGCGGTCAGCCCGGCGATGACGGCCGGCGATCCGGAGATGTCGAAGCCGACGACCGAGTCCTGGACCTCCAGACAGGTGAAGGTGCCCCGGTTGCCGGCCAGCCGCATCCCGGCGATGTTGCAGTAGTAGGCCTTGCAGTTGGTCACCTTGTTGTTGCCTGACGAGACGTTGACGCCGTAGCCGTCGATGCCGCCGATGTGAATCCGGTCGACGTGCGAGTCGGGGGTCCCGTTGAGCACGACGCCGTCACCGGAGCAGTCCCGGACATTGCAGCTGTGGAAGAACGTGCCCCGCATGTCGGTCTCGGCGTATAGGCCGTTGCGGCCGGCGCCGCCGACGCCCGGCGTGCGGAATCCCCGGACGAACAAGTTGTACGCGTAGCAGTCGGGGTCCGGTGACGTGTACGGATAGCCGCTCGGGTTCGCCGAGCCGTCATTGCAGTAGACCAGGCCGTCCGCGGTCCCGCCGCCGGTGCCCCCGCCCTCCAGGGTGAACCCGTGCAGGCCGCAGCCGTGCGTATTCAGGTCGAACAGCTTGACCAGCGCGACGCGGGCGCCGGCGCCGGTGGCGGTGGTGATGCCGACCGCGCGCAGCACCGAGGCGTATATGCCCGCGCCCATGACGTCGACTCCGGAGCGCAGCAGCACCGACCCTGAGCAGTAGTACTGTCCGCCGGACAGCTCGACGGCGTTGAGCGCCCGTTCCGAGCTGCCGGCCACCGGCCCGGTCGCGGCCTCGGCGATGGCCGCGTTGATGACGACGTGGTCGTCGGTCCCCGTGCAGACATAGTTCGCGTCCGCCTTGATGTAGGCGGGAGCGTCCACCGCGGCGACCGTGATGCGCAGCGGCCGGGAACCGGTTCCGACGCCGGCGCTGGCCGGAGACGGCGCCGTCGCGCCGGTGCCCACGGCCAGGCCGACGCCGGAGGCGATGCCCGCGAAGGCCGCGCCGACGACGCGGCGGCGATCCGATTGATACTTGTCAGCAGTCATGGCGGCCATCATAGATTCGACGGCCACATTAGACAGTTAACCTACTCCGCCGGCTCGGTGGGCTCGGCGTGACCTTCGCGCTGCTCGCGTTCGCGGTCCTCGCGGAGCTTGCGCTCGAAGGGCCGCTCCTCTTCCTCGGCGAACTCCTCCGGTGTCTGCTCCCTGAACGGAGCGTCGTCGGGTGGGATCGAGTCAGGTCGCATCGGGACCTCCCAGGTCGGTGGTCCGGATACAGCTACCCGGCCGGACCAGCGCCGAAACCGGCCGCGTACGACAGGCGGAGGTAACGGCTGACAAGCGGAACCGATCGTTGTCAGCCGTGCGTGTAAGGACTGCCCAGGCGGCTGAGTGATGACTCGGCGGTCTCTGTGAGACTCCGCAGGTGGTGGGGCATCGTCGCCCTGCCATTCTCCGCTCCTGGGAGGCGACCAACGATGAGGAAGCTCACCATCCCCGCCGTCGCCGGTGCCGTCGGCGTCGCGGTGGTCTTGGCGGCGCTGCAGTGGCCGGCCGGCGCGGCGCCGGCACTGACCGCCGCCGCGGCCACGGCTCCGGCCGACACGGCTGCACAGCGACCGGACAACCGCCCCGGTCCGCGTACGGATCAGTGGATCGGCAAGCGCAAGGCGGCGCTCGAGAAGGTGGCGCGTGGCCAGGCCCACGTCGACGCGAAGGGCAACGTCACGCTCGACGCCTCGACCGACAACGTCGTCGAGGTCGCCTTCGAGAAGACCGACAAGATCTTCACCATCCTGTCCGAGTTCGGCACGCAGAGCCTGGGCAAGTACGGCACCCAGCCGGGTCCGCTGCACAACCAGATCCCCCAGCCGGACCGGTCGGTGGACAACTCGACCACCTGGGCCGCCGACTACAACCCCGCCTACTACGACCAGCTGTTCAACGGCTCGGGCGAGTCGATGAAGAGCTACTACGAGGCGCTGTCGTCCGGGCGGTACTCGGTCACCAACGCCATCAGCGACTGGGTGCAGGTGCCCTACAACGAGTCCTACTACGGCGACAACGCCATCGAGGACAACGGCGGCTCCTGGGCGTTCATCTCCGACACCGGCAACGCCTGGTATCAGAACGCGCTGCAGTCGATGAGCACGGACCAGATCAACGCGTACCTGGCCCAGTTCGACGTCTGGGACCGCTACGACTTCGACAACGACGGCAACTACGACGAGCCCGACGGCTACATCGACCACTTCCAGGCGGTGCACGCCGGTCAGGGCGAGGACGCCGGTGGCGGCGCGCAGGGCGAGGACGCCATCTGGTCGCACCGCTGGTACGTCAACCCGACCGACTTCGGGCTGACCGGCCCGACCGTTGCGGGGCAGGCGAACCTGTCCGGCGGTTCCCGGATCGGCAACTCGAACTACTGGCTCGGCGACTACACCACCGAACCGGAGAACGGCGGCCTCGGCGTCTTCTGCCACGAGTTCGGCCACGACCTCGGCCTGCCGGACTACTACGACACCGCCGGCGGCGAGAACGGCACCGCGTTCTGGACCCTCATGAGCTCCGGCTCCTGGCTGGGTCACGGCGCGGACGCCGGTCAGGGCATCGGCACCACGCCCGGGTTGATGGGCCCGGAGGAGAAGCTGTTCCTCGGCTGGCTCGACTACCGTGAGGTCGCGCTCGGCCAGAGCGGCACGATCCAGCTCGACCCGGCGCAGGACTCGAACGCGGCCAACGCCCAGGCGATCAAGGTCGATCTGCCCGACGCCACCACCTCGACGGCGTACACGACGCCGTCGTCCGGCCAGTACGCCTGGTGGACCGGCAGCGCCGACCAGCTCAACGAGTCGCTGTCGCACGCCGTCCCGGCCGCCTCGCGGGTCACCGTGACCGCCAAGGCCTGGTACGACATCGAGTCCGGGTACGACTACCTCTACGGCGAGTACTCGACCGACGGTGGCGTGACCTGGTCGCCGGCCGGGCAGTCGGTCACGGGGTCGTCCAGCGGCCGCTGGACCTCGCTGCGGTTCTCGTACGACGCCAACGGGGCGGCGACCCGATTCCGGTTCCGCTACCAGACCGACGGCGGCGTCCACTTCGCGGGCGCGTTCCTCGACGACATCGTCGCCAAGTCCGGCGGCACCACGTTGTTCACCGACGACGCGGAGCAGCCGGGCAGCTGGACGGCGACGGGCGAATGGCAGCGGTCCACCGGCACGGTGACCACCACCGCCGACCGGTACTACCTGCTGGAGAACCGGCAGTATGTCGGCTACGACGACACGCTGCGGACGGGCCCGTACCAGTTCAGCTTCGCGTACACCGCGCCGGACAAGGTCGAGTTCTTCTCGTTCCGGCCGGGCATGCTCGTCTGGTACGTCAACCACGCCGTCGAGGACAACGACGTCTCGGCGCACCTGGGCACCGGCCAATCGCTGCCGGTGGACGCTCGGCCCGCGCCGTTCACCTACCCCGACGGCTCTGCGCCGAGCAACCGCCGCCAGCCGTTCGACGCCACCTTCGGCCTGCAATCGGTGCCGGAGACGTGCCTCCACAAGGAGGTGCTGACCGGTAGCGGCAAGTCGCAGACCGTGCAGACCGTGGCGGCGTGCGCCGCCGCCAACGCGGGCATGCCGACCTTCGACGACAGCAACCCGTTGGCGTACTACAGCTCCGCCGACCCGCAGAACAGCGTCAAGGTCGCCGGGCACGGCGTGACGGCCACGGTCACCGCTCAGTCCGGCAACGTGCTGACCGTGAGCGTGGTCAACCCGCCGGCCGCCTGATCGAGCGCGCCACAAATGGAGGGCCGGAGTGATCTCCGGCCCTCCATTTTGTGCTCACGGCACCAGGACGATGCCGCCGCGCACACCGCCGGCGGCCAGCCGCTTGTACGCCGACGCCGCGTCGGCCAGCGGATAGGTCTCGGCGAGGCGCAGCCGGAGCCGGCCGGCTTCCACGAGCCCGGCCAGCTCGGCCAGGCGTACGCCGTCCGGGGCGACCTGGACGCCTTCGGTGCGGATGCCCCGCTGGGACTCCGGGGCGACCGGGTAACCGTTGACGTAGACGCCGCCGTCGCGTACGGCCGACAACGCTTCCGCTCCGGCCAAGGCCGGGTCGTAGACGCCGTCGACGCCGCCGTCGACCAGGGCGCGAATCGCTGACGCGGGCTCCGCCGACCGGTCGGCGAACCAGGTCGCGCCGTAGTCGCGTACCAGGTGCTCGTCGTGGGCGGCCGCGACTGCGACGACCCGCAGTCCGCGCGCCGCCGCGAGCTGGACGGCGAACCCGCCGACCGCGCCCGCCGCGCCGAACACCGCGAGCGTCGCGCCCGGCGGCAGATCGGCGAGATCCAGCGCGTACGCCGCGGTCAGCGCGTTGAGCGGCAACGTGGCCGCCGACGCCGGGTCGACGCCGGCCGGAGCGGGCGCCGCGGCCGACGCGTCGAGGAGCGCGAACTCCGCCTGTACGCCTTCCCCAGCAGCGAGCCAGAAGGTGAGTCCGACGACCTCGTCCCCCGGGCGGAACCGGTCGACGCCGGAGCCGACGGCGTCGACCGTGCCGGCGAGATCCCAGCCGAGTACGCGGCGTTCGCCCGGCGGCGTGAGGTGTGCGAACGCGCCGTTCGCCGCGGCCAGGTCGGCCGGGTGCACGGCGCTCGCCCGTACGCGAACCCGCAGCTGACCAGGGCCGGGCTGCGGCACGGGCAGGTCGGTGAGCTCGATCGAGTCGAAGCCCTGCGGACTGGTCACGGTGACTGCACGCATCAGATTCTCCTTCGTGGTGAGGTGTCACCAACCGTAGGAGAGGTACTCTCCATCAGAAAGAAGGCACCCAGAAGTGCGTAGGGGACCGGAAGGTGGGGACCGATGCCGACGACGACCGCGGCTCGACGTCGTGAGCAGGCCAAGTTCGAGTACAACGCCTTCCTGGCGCTGTGCCCGACGCGGCAGCTGCTGGACTCGCTCAGCGACAAGTGGGTCTGCCTGATCCTCGCCGCGCTGGCCGACGGACCGCTGCGCTACAGCGACCTGGCCCGGCAGATCGCCGGGGTGAGCCAGAAGATGCTGACGCAGAGCCTGCGGTCGCTCGAACGCGATGGGCTGGTGACCCGGACGGTCACCGCGAGCGTGCCGGTCCGCGTCGACTATGAGCTGACGACGCTGGGGGAGAGCCTGATGCCGGTGGTGCGCGCGGTCAAGATCTGGGCCGAGACGCATATGGACGAGGTGCTGGCGGCGCGGGCGGATTACGACGCCGCTCGGTGAGCGTCCGGCTTCTACACTGCGGACATGTCCCGCCAAGGGCTCCGCGTCGCCGCCGTGGGTTTCGGGCTGGTCGCGTTCGTGCTCCGGCTGCTAATCACCTTCTGGTGGCAGCCGGTCACGTGGCGCGTCGGCGATTCCGCCGATCTCCGCTTCACGGCCGTCTACGCCCTGTACGGCCTGGGCATGGTGGTCGCCCTGCTCGTGCCGTTCGGTGGCTATCAGGTGCTCGTCTGGCGACAGCGGCGGCCGCCGACGACGTTCAGCCTCCGCGACGGCCGGTTCGTGGTGCGGTCGAGTCCGTTTCTCTTCGGCGCGTGGTCCATCCTGCTGTTCTATTTCGCGGGCGGCATGATCCCGACCGAGCGGGTGCCGAACGAGTATGCGATGCGCCCGTACACCGACCCGCTGCCCATGTTCCTCGTCGCGGCGACATTGGTGGCCGCGATGATCGCCGTCGGCGTCGCGCTGCCCTTCCTGTCGCGTCCTCGGGTGGAGTTGGGGGTGGCAGGCGTATTGATCCAGCGGTTCCGGAGCCAGTCGGTGCTCGCCTGGACCCTGCTGGCGCCGGGCGGGCCGGTGCCACCGGCGAGGCGATCTCACCAGATCTGGCTCTTCGTCGCCGGTCAGGTGCGCTACACCCGCTACGCGATTCCGTTGTCGGTCGACGTCGAGCCCACGTTCCTCGCGAACGCGATCCGTCATTACGTCGACCATCCGGCCGCACGGGCGGCGATCGGCACCGAGGCGGAACTCGATCGGCTGCGAGCCGCCCTGGCCGCTGCGCAGCCGCCCGCCGCACAGTCCCCCGCCGCATAGCCGCCTGCCGGTGTCGATTCCGGTCCGGTTCGTTCGTATAGGAGGTGAGGGGCCGCAGAGGTCGGCCGACCACGGGCAGGCACGGACAGGACTGATGCCATGAAGATCGTAGTGACGATGAGCATGACCCTCGACGGTGTGACGCAGGCGCCGGGCCGATCGGACGAGGATCCGCGCGACGGCTTCCGCCACGGCGGCTGGGCGCCGCCCTACGCCGACCAGGTCATGGGCCAGGCCATGGGGGAACGCATGGCCGCCGAAGGAGCGCTCCTGCTCGGTCGCCGGACCTACGAGGCGCTGTACGCCTTCTGGCCCCGGCAGACCGACGGCAACCCGTTCACCGAGAAGCTGAATCGCACCCGCAAGTACGTGGCGTCGCGAACCCTCACCGAGCCGTTGCCGTGGGCCAACTCCACGCTGCTGTCCGGCGATCTGCTGGACTCCGTCGCCCAGCTGAAGGCCGGCGAAGACGGCACGCTGAGCGTCATCGGGAGCGTCGACGTCGTGCGGCAACTCATGCGGCGGCATCTCATCGACGAGTATCTGCTGCTGATCCACCCGCTTGTCCTGGGGAGCGGCCGCCGGCTGTTCGCCGACGACGACACCGTGGAGAAGCTGCGCCTGGTCGACAGTCTGACCACGACCACCGGCGTGATCATCGGCACGTATCGGCCTGCCTGAACCGTTTCCGCTCGCCACCTTTCAGGCGTCGAACCGACCGACACCGACGGCTGATCCGGGAGGAGAGACCGATCAGGCCCCTCCTCCCGGCGTCAGGTGGTTGGGGTATCAGATCCGTACGAGGTGGAACTGCTGGTTGGCCTGCCCGTTGCAGTCGTAGATCTGGACCTGGGCGCCGTTGGCCGTGCTCCAGACGTCGAGGCACCGTCCGGACTGCACACCGGTAATGGTGCCGTTGGAGTTCACGTTCCACTGCTGGTTGGTCTGCCCGTTGCAGCTGTAGATCTGGATAGCCGCGCCGTTGCCCGAACCGGCGGCGTCCAGACACATCGTGCCGTAGACCTGCAGTTGACGACCGGCGGTGTAGGTCCACTGCTGGTTGACCAGGCCGTGGCAGTCGTACAACTGCACCCGGGTGCCGTTGGTGCGTGAGGAGTTCGGCACATCGATACACCGGCCTGATTGCGTACCCACGATCTTGTTCACGCCGCCCGCGGACGAGGTGGGCGACGGGCTGGCCGAGGTCGGCGAGGTCGTCGGCGACGTCGTCGGGCCGGCACCGTTCAGCACGGTGAGAACGGAGGAGTACGCAGCCTTCGCCCGTCCGCTGCTGTCGAACAGCAGCGGGCTCTCACTGGACCGCCAGGAGTCGCTGTCGCGTACGCCCCACACCGTGATGCCGATGCAGCGGGACACGTTCATGCAGGCCTGGGTGAGTCCGGCGTACTGCGACGTGGACGCGTTGGTGACGTCGACCTCGGTCAGCGCCACGTCGACGCCCAGCGCCGCGAAGCTCGACAGCGTGGTCTGGAAGTTGCTCGGCAGCGAACTGCCGCCGGTGAAGTGGGTCTGCAGCCCCACGCAGTCGATCGGCACGCCCCGGGACTTGAAGTCCTGAATCATGCGGTAGACGCCCTGCGTCTTGCCGTACGACCAGTTCTCGATGTTGTAGTCGTTGTAGCACAGCTTCACCGACGGATCGGCCGCGCGAGCGGTGCGGAACGCGACTTCGATCCAGTCGTTGCCCGTGCCCTGCAGGTTGGACTGCCGCCGGCTGCCGTCCTCGTTGAACGCCTCGTTGACGACGTCCCAGGCGGCGAGCTTGCCCTTGTAATGCGCCATCACACCGTTGATGTGATCGATCATCGCCTGACGCAGCGTCGAACCCGACAGGCTCTGCATCCAGCCCGGCTGCTGGGCGTGCCAGGCAAGCGTGTGGCCGCGTACCTTCATGCCGCGCTGGGTGGCCCAGTTGTAGATGTTGTCGCCCGCGCTGAACGTGAACTGCCCGCGCTGGGGCTCGGTGGCGTCGATCTTCATCTCGTTCTCGGCCGTCACCATGTTGAACTCGCGCCCGGCGATCGTCGTATACGTCGAGTCGCCGAGCCGGCCACCCGCGATCGCCGTCCCGAAGTACCGGCCCGACTGGGCGGCCGCCGCACCCAGCGTGCTCGCCGCAGCGTTCGCGTCTGGGATGACCAGCAGAGTGGTCACGACGGCGAGCGCGCTCGTCGCGCCGATGAGCAGGGCCTTGCGGAATCGGGTGGGCGTGCCGGGGGACTCGGCATGTTGAGGAGGACGGATTGTCATCGTGGCCTTCCTTCGAGGTCTGCGCTGCGGCTCGGCAGCGCGTGCCGCATGGGCGTGCGTCGATGGGATCGTGCCACGGTTTCGCTGAGGTTCGCAACCGGGGATTCCGAAATATTTCCGGAAAGAGGATGAGCTGTGGAACCTGCTGCGCCGCTGTGCTTACAGAGCTAGAACCACCAGTTCGGACCAGCGAACGAGCCAATTCCGGTCAGTGGCGGAGGCGTCGAAAGGGACGTTCTGGCGTCGTGAGCGCCGAAAGTTGCGGGCGGGTACCGGAAGGCAAACCGGTACCCGCCCGGCAGTTCCGGGTCACCGGGGGGTCTGCTGGTGGAAGAGGAGTTTCCAGCCCTCGGAGCGCCGGACGTAGGTGCTGCTCAAGAGAGCCGTGTACGCCGGAGAGCCGGTGCGCTGGGCCACCACGGCATAGGTGACCACGCCGACGTCAGGAGTGGGTGACAAGACCCTGATGTCCTGCAGCTCGTAGTAGGACCACGGCTGTCCGGCCATCGCCTTGACGATCGCGGCCCGATCGTCGAGCACCAGTCCGCCAGGCAGCAGCATCAGGACATCGCGGTCGAGGACGCGCTCGTAGAAGTCGGTTGCCTCAGCCGCGGTCGAGGACAACGCGGCCCAGCCTGCTCGTTCGAGGTCGACCAGTTCATTCGCCTGCATCTCGCTCCGTTACCCGTGCCGCCGGCGCCCATGCCGTACGGCTTGCGGAGCTTCAGGTGCGGGAGCGCCAGGCCCGCCGCGACGATGACGACGCCCGCTGTCGCGGCTGCCGGTGGTAGGTGGTGGTCCATCAGGACGGTCGTGGCGAGGGTCGCGAGGGGGAGGACGCCGACGATGATGCCGGCCCGTTCCACGCCCAGCCGCTGCAGCCCGAGGAACCAGGCGAGGAACGCCGCGACGGTGACGAACACCGCCAGGTACGCCAACGCCGCAGCCTCGCTCGGGCTGGGCAGCCGCCAGGCGGCGGTCTCCCCGAGGATCAGCGCTCCGGCCAGCAGCACCGGCACCGCGAGCAGACAGCTGTACGCGGAGACGAGGACGGCGCCGAGGCTGTCCAACATGGGCGCGGCGAGCAGGGAGAACGCCGTCTCGCAGGCGAGCGCGCCCGCGGCGGCGGCCAGACCGATGCCGTCGGTGCGGCCGAATCCCTCGACCAAGGCGGTGCCGGCCACCACGACGGCGGCTGCCACGACGAGGCGGCCGGCGGGTCGTCGCCGGGCGATCAGCGGGCCGAGCACGGCCAGGGCGAGCGGCGCGGCGCCGACCGCGGTTCCGATGACGGCCGGTTCGGCGTGCCGCAGCCCGACCAGGACGCATACGTTGAACAGGGCCAGGCCTGTGACGCCGAGCCCGATGAGCAGGCCGAGATCTCGGCCGGTGGGCCGGGACCGGGTGGGCGGCGGCAACAGCCGAGCGAGTCCGAACAACAGGACCGCGGCTACGGCGTACCGCATCGCCTGTCCGGTCAGCAGCGGATAGTCGATTATCGCCCGGCTGGTCGCCACGGAACTGCCGACGATGACCATGCCGAGGGTGCACAGCGCGTACGCGGTGCGGGCCGAGAACGTCATGATCTCGACGGTAGGCTGCAAGTGGTTCTCGATTAAGGACCAATGGCTGGGAGAATTGGAGGACCACTTGGAGGCGCTCGTCGAGTTCGACAAGCAGGGCCGCGGGGTGGCCGGACGGTTGACCGCCGCCTTGCGTACGGCGATCGAACAACGACGTCTCCCGGCCGGCAGCCGCCTGCCGTCCACCCGTGAACTGGCCGTCGACCTGAGCGTCTCCCGGGGCGTCGTGGTGGAGGCGTACGAACAGCTGGTCGCTGAGGGCTGGCTGGTGGGACGCCGTGGTTCGGGCACCACCGTCGCGGCCGCCGTCCCGATGCGGGAGGCGACGGCGACGGTCGACTTCGTCCCGGTGGGACTGCGTCCCCTGCGGCCCGGCGTACCCGACCTCGGGCTGTTCCCACGCGGCGCCTGGCGTCGTGCGTACGAGCAGGTGCTGACGACGATGACCGACGCGGTCCTGGACTATGGCGATCCCGCCGGACCCCTGGCGGTCCGCGAGCAGCTCGCCGCCTATCTGGGCCGCGTCCGCGCGGCCCGGGTGACCGCCGCGGACCTGCTGTTGACCTCGGGCGCGGCTCAGGCCTTCACGATTTTGTCCCGGATGCTGGCCGCGGCCGGGCACCGCTGCGTGGCCATCGAGGACCCGGGCAGCCGCGGCGTGCACGACCAGCTCGCCACCGCGCTGCCCGTGCTGCCGGTGCCCGTCGACGCTCAGGGCATCGATGTGGACGAGCTGTCGCGCTCAGCGGCGCGCGCCGTCGTGCTCACGCCCGCGCATCAGTTCCCGACCGGCGTCGTGCTGTCGCCCGCGCGGCGCACGCAGGTGATCGCCTGGGCCCGTCGCACCGGCGGGCTCATCATCGAGGACGACTACGACGCGGAGTTCCGCTACGACCGTGATCCGGTCGGCTGCCTGCAGGGCATCGCGCCGGACGTCACCGTCGCCGTCGGCTCCGCGAGCAAGGCGCTCGCTCCGGCGCTGCGCCTCGGCTGGCTGTCCGCGCCGGTCGAGCATCTTCCAGCGATACGCACCCAGCAGCGCTCGATCGACCTCGGTGGCCCGGCACTGGAGCAGTACGCCTTCGCCCACCTGCTGGGCAGTGGTGGCTACGACCGGCACCTGCGGCGTGCCCGGCGCACGTACCGGACGCGCCGCGACGCCCTCGTCGCCGCCCTCACCGAGTTCCTCCCGGGTATGCCGATCCACGGCGTCGCCGCCGGGCTGCATCTGGTGCTGCAACTGCCCGCCGGTGTCGACGACGCGGCCGTCGCGGCGGCCGCGCGCCGAGCCGGGCTGGCGCCGGTGGCGCTGTCGGCGTGCCGGCTCACCGACGGCCACCCGGGTCTGGTCCTCGGCTACGCGGCGCACACGCCCGACGAGCTGACCGCGGCCGTCGCGATCCTGGCCGAGATCGTCCGAAGCGCCTGACCGCCGCAGTTTTACGACGACATCGGCGGGATTCCGCGTCTGCGGGCAGTACGCCGTACCCGACGGACCAGCGCCCAGCCGAGCGTCACCACGAAAGTAACGGGCACCACGACGGCGAGGACGGTGACGAGGCCGAATCGGGGCGGATCGGCGGCCCGGACCTCGCCGGTGGCGAGAGCGGCGTCGGCGATGTCGATCGACATGAGGTTGTGCGGGGCGGTGAGCAGCACCTGATGACCGGTTGCGGTGAGCCGCCACACGGCGACCGAGTGGACATCCTGGTAGTACGTCGTTGGTGGACCGACGGTGCTGCTCGGTTCCCGCTGGTAGACGGCGACGATCGGCTGCCCGCCGGTCCAGCCGAGCAGGCGTACGGCCGCCAGGTCGGGAGCGGTGACCGTCCACTCGGGATCTGCGCTGGTCAGCAGCGGATAACCGGAAAGTTTCGCGGCCAGGTCGACGCCGCGCAGTCGCCAGGTGTCGTCCGTGATCTCCCATGTCATGAGCCGTCCGTCCGGCGCCCAGGCGCCCTTTCCGGCCAGCCAGGCTCGGCCCGGCGTGGCGATCCGGGCGAGCTCCGTCAGGTCGCTTCGCACGACGACGATCTCACCGTCGGCCGCGTACGCGAACAGTCGTCCGTCGGGGGAGAAGGCGGCGTCGAAGCCCGGCATCGATTCGGAGCCGAACGGCGACGGGCTCTTCCGGATCGCTCCGCCGGGAAGGTCGACCAGCCCGAACTGCGGGTACTCCGCGCCGCCGGGAACCACCTTGACGGCCAGGGTGTGCCCGTCGGGCGACCACGCCAACGGTGTCACGTACTCGGTGTCGGAGAACCCCGTCAGCCGGGTCTCCTCACCGGTGCTCAGGTCGAGGATCCCGGCCCGCAGGCCGAAGCCCGAGGGCACCGCGAGGCTGTTGCCGTCGGGGGAGAGCAGGACCTCCTCGCCCGCGTGCACCTCGAATCCGACGCGCATCATCCGATACACGTCGGAGGTCGCGCCCACGACGGCGAGGTCGCCTTCGTCGTCCAGCAGCCGCAGCGGGCGGTCGACGGCGAAACCTGTCCCACCGAACAGCACCGACGCCGGTCCCGGCGGGCTGCCGGTGACGCTCGGCCAGAACGCGGGTGGGAACGCCAGCCGATCAGGGATGGACGGCCGCCCGTCGACCGATCCGATCGGCGGCGGATCCGCCAGAAGTGCGCCCGGAACGCCGGAGGTGGCCAGGATCGCCAGCACGGCGGCGGCGGCGAGACACGCACCCCAGCGCGTACGCCGACGGCGGCGGGCGGTGCGCACCGCCCGCTCGTAGACCGCGTACGCCGGGACGGCGCCGGCTTCGGCACGCAGAGCGTCGCGCAGTTCGGTGATCACGAGGACACCTCCGTCTGAAGACCGGCCGGGAGCAGAGTGCGAAGCCGGGCCAGCGCATCGTGGGTCTGCCGTTTGACCGTCCCGACCGAGCAACCCAGAATCCGGGCGGTCTCCGCCTCGGTGAGATCGTCGTAGAAGCGCAGCACGATCACGGCCCGCTGGCGCGGTGCCAGGTGGGCCAGCGCCTGCACCAGGGCTATCCGGTTCACCGCCTCGGCGGCGAGATCGCCGGCCTGCCTGTGCTCGGGGGCTTCACCGGACAGCCGTTCGGCCGGTCGCCTTCGCCGCCACCAGGAGATCTGCTCCCGATGCATCACCTGGCGCACATACGCCGCCGGATTGCCGTCGCGGATCCGGCGCCAGTGACGATAGGTGCTGGCCAGCGCCGATTGCAGCAGATCCTCGGCCAGCTGATGATCGCCGGTCAGCAGGTACGCCACCCGCGACAGCGCGGGCGAGGACGCCACCACGAACTCCCGGAAACCGTCGTCAGACCTCACAACCCTCTGTAACGCGACCGGGCCGCGGAAAGGTTGGGTGCACCGGTCAGGCCGTGCCGATCGCGATGGTGTCGATCGGCGTGTGGTTCTTGCCGATCAGCGCGGTGCCCAGCCACCGGTCCAGCCCCGGCAGCCGCATCGCCTTGACGGCCAGGCGCCGGAGCCGCACCTGCGTCGGGCTGGCCGGCAGGAACCAGCCGGCGCCCCGGCGGCCGATCCGCTGGCGTTCGGTCACGACCGGGTGCCAGCGGCGTACGAACTCGGCCAGTGAACGATCGACGTCGCCGGACTCGGCCAGTTGACGGCCCAGAACGTAGGCGCCCGCCACCGCCAGGGACGCGCCCTGCCCGGCCAGCAAAGACACCGCGTACGCGGAGTCGCCGAGCAGGAGGACCCGGCCGTCGACCCACTGCCGCATCTCGATCTGGGCGACCTGGTCGTAGTAGATCTCCGAGGCTTCCGGGCACTCCGCCAGCGCAGTCGGGGTCAGCCAGCCCAAGTCGCGATAGGTATGCCGGATGGCCGCGCGAGGATCGGCCGGAAGCGCCGGATCAGGCGCCCGGTGAACGGTGAAGGCCGCCACCCGGCCGTCGCGCAGACCGTAGAAGCCCATCTGCGCGTCGACGCTGTCGGTGAGGAAGAAGCCGTCCGCGACCTGCGCGTGAATGTCCGGATCGTCGAACACGTACGCCGCGGTGTGGAACCCGAGGTAACGGAGGTAAATGCGCTCGGGCCCGAAGATCGCCGTCCGCGTGGCCGAATGAATCCCGTCGGCGCCGATGAGCAGGTCGGCTTCCATCGTCGTGCCGTCGGACAGGACGACGGACACACCGTCGGAGCGGTTGTCGATGTCGGTGACGCTGGTGCCGTAGCGCAGGTCGACCCGATCGGCGACGGCCTCGCGCAGGGCCCGCTCCAGATCGGGACGCATGATGCTGACGATGCCGCCGCTGGCGGCCTTCTCGAACCGCTGGTAGTCCATGCTGGCCCGGACCTCACCACGGTCGTCGACGTAGCTGAACCGCTGGACGTGATATCCGAGCTCCCGGAGCCGGGGCAGCAGCCCCATCCGCTGCGCGGCCTCGTATCCCGGTCCGAAGAAGTCGATCATGTAGCCCTGGTGACGGGGCCCTGGAGCCTTCTCCGCCACCGTCACCTGAGCGCCCAGCTCCGCCAGGCGGTGCGCCACCGCCAAACCGGCGATGCCGGCCCCCACTACGACTGTCCGCATCGTCGTCTCCTCACCTGTCCGTGCTCACCAGCCGGCGCACCGCCGGCCGGATCGCCTCCACGGTCAACTCCGGGCTGAGCGCCTTGTGCAGCACGAATCCGTCGAGCGTCGCCAGGAGCAGGGTGGCGATCGCCGCCGGATCGGCCAGCCCGGCAGCGGCCAGCCACTCGGTCACCTCGGCCCGGAACCGGTCGACGAGCGACCCCAGCGCGATCCGCAACTGCTCGTCCCGGGTGGCGGCCAGGTAGGTCTCGCCGAACAGCAGCGACATCGGGTCCGTGCCGGTGAACCCGCCGAGCACGGTCAGCATCGCGTCCACGCCGTCGGCCGCCGAGGTCGCCTGCTGCAGCATCGGCCCGATGCCGTCGACCATCTCGCCGATCGCGCCCAGCGCCGCGTCGGACAACAACGCCTGAACGGAAGGGAAGTGGTAGTGCACGACGCCGGGCAGCACTCCGGCCCGTTGAGCGACCAGCCGCGTACTCACCGCGGTCCAGCCCACCTCCCCGATCAGCTGAGCTGCCGCGGTCAGCAGCCGCTGCCGGGCTAGGCGTCCCCGCTCCGCCGCCGTCTCCGCCATGCGCCGTCCTCCACTTGGGCGTGCGCCCTGGGCAACTGCCTTGGGCGAATGACCAAATCCTAACGCCCCGGCAGGCAGGACGGCAAGGCTCGATGGACGGGCCGCGACAGGCGAACGGCCAGACTGCTGATCATCGATGTTATATATTCACCTTTTAGTTATCGTTCGTACATCTGGCGTCGGTTAGCTGCCGATCATGGTTGCGGAGATCAAACCGAGCACGGAGCCGCCGCTGCTGGAGTCCTCCGCCGCGGAGCCGAGCCACCGGGCCAGGCGGGGACGGCGTCGCCGGGCGATCCGTGAGGCGGCGATCTTCCTGGCCTTCGCCGTGCCGAACCTGGCGCTGATCGCCGTGTTCACCTACCGCCCGCTCTTGCTCAACATGTACTACTCGACATTGGACTGGACGCTGGGCGCACCGACCGCCCGGCCGGTGGGCCTGGCCAACTACGCCGACTTCTTCCAGTCCGCCGAAGCGGGACAGGTCTTCCTCACGACGGCGGTGTTCACCCTCGCGACCGTGCTGCTGTCGATGGCGCTGGGGCTGCTGGTCGCGCTGGCCCTCAACCGCAAGGTCCGCGGGGCCGGGCTGGCCCGCGCCACGGTGTTCTCCCCGTTCGTGCTGTCCGGGGTGGGCGTCGGGCTCGCCTGGCAGTACATCTTCGACCCCACCGTCGGCGCGCTCGGTGCGATCCTGCGCGGGTTCGGCCTCACCAGCCCGCAGTGGTTCAACAACGAGACGCTGAGCCTGGTGATGGTGGTCCTCGTCTACGTCTGGAAGAACCTCGGCTACGCCGCCGTGATCTATCTGGCCGGCCTGCAGGCGATCTCCTCCGACGTCCTGGAGGCCGCCGCCATCGACGGAGCGAGCGCGCGGCGGAAGTTCTTCTCGGTCGTCTTCCCGTTGCTGTCGCCGACGACCTTCTTCCTCATGGTGACCAGCACCCTCAACTCGCTGCAGGCCTTCGACCTGATCCGGGTCATGACGCCGCTGGGCCGCGGCACCACGACGCTCATCTACGACGCCTATCTGCGGGCGTTCGGTGGCTACAACCAGGCAGGTTATTCGGCGATGCTCTCGACGGTGCTCTTCGGGTTACTGGTGATCCTGACCCTGCTCCAACTGGTCTTCCTCGAGAAGCGGGTGCATTACCGGTGACCGCCGAATCCCGGCCGCTGTCGCGCCGCAACCTCGCCGCCGCGCTGGTCGCCGACTACCTGCCAATCATGCTCGCCATCCTGGTCGTCGTGCTGCCGTTGGCGTACCTGATCCTGTCGTCGTTCAAAGCACCGGCCGACGTCATCACGCAGAAGCTCGTCGTTCTCCCCGACCCGTGGCATCCGGCCAACTACTCCGAGGCGGCGCGGATCGTGCCCTTCCCGCGCCTCTTCCTCAACTCGGCGATCGTGACCGTGGTCGGGGCGGGGATCAAGGTGCTGCTGGCCGTCTTCACCGCCTACGCGCTGGTGTTCGTCCAGTTCCCCGGCCGCAAGTACGTGTTCTGGGCCGTGCTGGCGACGCTCATGGTGCCGCCACAGGTCAGCGTCGTGCCGAACTTCGTGTTCGTCAGCGGCCTCGGCGGGCAGGACACCTACTGGGGCATCATCCTGCCCGGACTGGCCACCGGCTTCGGGACCTTCCTGCTGCGGCAGAGCTTCCTGACCCTGCCCACCGAGGTCATCGACGCCGCACAGGTCGACGGGGCCGGGCACTGGCGGCGCCTGTGGCACATGGTGGTGCCGATGGCCGCGCCGAGCATAGCCACGGTGGCCCTGGTCAACATCGTGTTCGAGTGGAACGACTATCTCTGGCCGCTGGTCATCGTCTCGGACCCGCAGATGATGACCTTGCCGGTGGGGCTGACCCTGTTGCAGAACAGTGAGAACTCGGCCGCCTCCTACGGCATCGTCATGGCTGGCACCGTCATGGTCCTGCTTCCCGTCCTCGTGGTGTTCGCCGCCCTGCAGCGCCACATCGTCACCGGCTTGACCCAAGGCGGCGTCAAGGGGTGATTCCGTCCACCAACCAGGAGGTGCACCGTGTCCCCGTCGCATCCCGCCCGGCAATCGAGTGAACTGAGCAGAAGAGGATTCCTCAGCCTGGCCGCCGCCGGACTGTCCGCGACGGCGTTGTCCGCCTGCAGCGGGCCGTCGACGTCGTCCGGCCCGACCTCCGGCAAGCCGCAGCAGATCGACTTCACCGGCGTCAAGCCGGCCGGCGAGATCACCTTCTGGTCGTCGAACCCCGGGTCCTCCCAGGAGATCACGCAGCAGATCATCGACGCCTTCCACCAGAGCCAGTCCGACATCCGCGTACAGCTGGTGACCGCCGGCTCGAACTACGAGGACATCGCCCAGAAGTTCCAGGCCGCCCAGGCCGGTGGCAAGCTGCCCGACCTGGTGGTGCTGTCGGACGTGTGGTGGTTCCGCTACTACCTGCAGGATTCGATCATCCCGCTGGACTCGTTGTTCACCGCGCTCAACTGGGATACCGGCGACTACCGGGAGCAGCTGCTCACCGACTACAAGTACGACGGCGCGACCTGGGCGATGCCGTGGGCGCGGTCCACGCCGCTCTTCTACTGGAACAAGGCTCACTGGCAGGCGGCTGGCCTGCCGGACCGGGCGCCGACGACGTGGACCGAGTTCGCCGAATGGGCGCCCAAGCTGAAGGCCGCCAACGCGGGCATCCAGAACGCCTTCCAGCTGCCCGCGCTCGCCGGGTACGCCGGTTGGAGCTTCCAGAACGTCCTCTGGGGCTGGGGTGGCAGCTGGTCGGCGAAGGGCACCTTCGACATCACGTGCGACAAGCCGGAATCCGTCGCCGCGTTGCAGTTCCTCGCCGACGCGGTCTACAAGAACAAGTGGTCCGGGGTGGCGGGCAAGGATTCGACCAACGACCTGTCGGCCGGTGCCGTCAGCGCGACCGTCGGGTCGACCGGCAGCCTCGTCGGCATCCTCAAGGTCGCCAAGTTCGACGTCGGCGCCGGATTCCTGCCCGGCGGCCCCGCGGCGACCACACCGGTATGCCCGACTGGAGGCGCCGGAGTCGGCATCCCCAAGAAGATCAAGCCGGAAAACCAGCTCGCCGCCGCGACGTTCATCAAGTTCCTCACGTCGCCGGAGAACACCCTGCGGTTCGCGCAGGCGACCGGATACATGCCGGTACGCAAGTCGGCCGACCCGTCCTCGCTGATCGCCAAGGCGCCGCAGGCGAAGGTGGCGATCGACCAGCTCGCCGCCACGCGCAATCAGGACTGGGCCCGGGTGTTCCTGCCGGGAGCCGACCAGGAGATGGCCAATGCGTGCGCCGCGATCCTCACCAAGAACAGCGAGGTCCCGGGCGAGATGGCCAAGCTGAGGTCCAAACTGGAAGGCATCTACACCTCGCAGGTCAAGCCGCACCTGAAGTGAGCCTGTCGCCGGCGGCCGGTCCTTGGGCCGGCTGCCGGCGCGTCGGCAGGTCAGGGCGGGCCCGCGGCAAATTCGGGTGTCTTCGCAAGTCGTCGCCGCGATAATGACCGGCGTGACTGAGGTCGAGGTCGTCGTGGCGCATGCCGAGCGGGCGACCCTGCGCGTCGGTGACGTGTTCCTGAAGATCGACTCCGATCAGGCGCGTATCGATGTCGAGGTCGAGGCGATGGCGCTGGCGCCGCTTCCGACGCCGACGGTCTTATGGCGCAAGCCGCCGGTGCTAGCGCTCGCCGCGGTGCCGGGGAAGGCCCTCGGCCGACTCGGGCAGCCCTCGACCGCGTCGCCGGAGGCGTGGGCCGCTGCCGGCGCCACCGTGCGACGACTGCACGACGCGCCGCTGCCGCCCTGGCCAGGCCCGAGCCTCGATGGAATAGCGTCCGAACTGGACGCCGAATGCGAGTGGCTCGTCACGAGCGGCGTACTGCCCGCCGACCTGGTCGCCCGCAATCGACAGGTCGCCGAAGCGGCATTGCGACCCTGGACGCCGGCGTTCACCCACGGCGATCTGCAGGTCAGCCACGTCTTCCTCGACGGTGACGAGGTGACCGGCGTCATCGACTGGTCCGAGGCGGCCTCCGGCGACGCCCTCTACGACCTGGCCGTCTTGACGCTGGGACATGAGGAGCACCTCGGTGACGTCCTCGTCGGCTACGGCGCCGACGTCGATCTCGACGTGATCCGCGCGTGGTGGTCGCTACGCAGTCTGCTCGCGATCCGCTGGCTGTCCGAGCACGGCTTCGACCCGACCGCGCCAGGCTGCGAGGTCGACGTGCTTCGGGCGCGGATGTAGGCATGTAGATCGGTCGCTTGGCGACGGTCACCCGGGTCCACGGCAAACTTCGCGGATTCGTGGGGTCACGACGCCCGCGCGAGGGGCGACGATGAAGCAGTTCGATCACCCATTGCCCTCTGATCGTCGGCCAAGTAGGCCGAAGACCAGGGGATTTATCCGTTCACACATCGACTGCCATTGGTTTCGGCTACCGAGTTGTGAGGTGTTTGGGATGAGACGCACACTCGCGCGGATCTGGCGCAGCGCCCGTCTGGGACCGTCCGTGACCATCGTCGGCCGTGGTCGTGCGACCCGGCTCGTCATCGGCTATCCAGCTCAGCCTATCGATTGGAGGCAGGATGTCTGACCCGTCTGACCGGCCGCGGGGCGTACCCCGGCGGGCCGTGCTCTACGGCGCCAGTGCGCTCGTGCCCGGGCTCCTCCTGGGCATCGACGGCACCGGCGCGTCGGCGGCCGTGCCTGGACCACGGGGAAGGTTCTCCGCTGGCGACTATTCGTGGCAGCCGGCGGACACTGCGGGCGCCCAGGCCGTCGGCGTGACGTTCACCCTGACCGCGGGTGGCCGCCCGATGGCCGGTCAGCGGGTCCGGTTCTCGATCAGCGCCGCTGACTCGGTGCGGGCCAGCGTCTGGTTCGAGACGTCGGCGGGGCTGAAGCGGCCGCGTCGGCACGGATACGTCGATCTCGATCTGGACGACGCCGGGAGCGTACGCCTGGACGACCGGCTCCGCGTCGGCCCGGTGCCGACCCGGAACACCGGCGCCGACCCGGTATTGCGTGCCCAACTGGTCGGATCCGAGACCATTCTCGCCGTCGCCCGCATCTCGGTGGCCTGACCCATGACGACGTTCGCGGCGAACCCGCGAGGCGCGTCGCCGCGCTGCGAATCTAGGAGTGAGCGTTGACAAGAACGGTCGCCGGGGCCGAATCATGGGCCCGCCAGCACGTCACCGACGCCGGTGGCGGTGGCTTCTACAACGGCTACAACTGGTCCGGCATGTGCCAGGCGCTGATGTTCCGCGCCTGTGACCTGGCCGGCTCCGCGCCAACCGCGTACCAGGCATATCTTGCCTCCGGACCGGACAATCACGACTACTCGGCCGCGCCCCGGGGTGCGTTCCACTGGTGGGGCGATCCGGGCGACCCGGGGCACGTCGCGCTGGACCTCGACGGCGGCGGCACCCGCTGCCTGATGGCGACCTCCCACCTGTCCGGCGGCGAGGACTTCGCACCCGGCGGCTACTGCATCGGCACACAGTCCGTGGCCCGCTACAACTCGCTGACCGGACTCGTCTACCTGGGTTGGACGCTCGACAACGTCGGCTCCCGCATGGCGGACGTCGGCACGCCCGGCACGGGTGGCAGCTCGTATACGTTGACGACCGAAGATCAGAAGGTTCTGCAAACCCTGGCGCAGCGCGGCGGCTACACCGGCCCGGTCGACGGCGTCATGGGCGTCAACAGCTGGAAAGGTGTGCAGACCGCCGTTCGCGGCTACGGGTACACGGGGCCGATCGACGGCGTACCGGGCACCAACACCTACAAGGCGATCCAGAGCCTTGCTCGCGACGGCGGCTACACCGGTCCCATCGACGGCATCCTCGGACCCAACACGATTCGCGGCGTGGCGACCTGGCTGGCCGCGCATCCGCCGTCGTCGCCGCCCGCGCCGGGCCCCACGCCCGACACCAGCCTGATCTACGGCATCGACGTCGGCACCAGCCAGGCGAGCCTCGACTTCCTGGCCGCCCGCAGCGCGGGATTCCGGTTCTGCGTCGTGAAGTCCGGCGGATCCAACGACGGCACCCATCTGCCCTACACGTCCCCGTACTACGTCCGGCAGGTCGACGCCGCCCGGGCGGCCGGTTTCCTCGTCGGCCACTACTGGATGACGGGCTGGGGGACGGCCTCCGGCGACGCGGACTACTTCCTCGGCCACCTGCACGACTACCGGGCCGGCGATCCGCTGATGATCGACGTCGAAGGAGTCGACCAGAGTCCGGTATGGACGGACGCGCAGACGGCGAGCTTCATCGGCATCGTCAAGGCCCGTCTCGGCGCGACGCCGTTCCTCTACACCTATTCGGCGCTGCTCACCTCGCGTACCTGGACGCAGACCCAGGCGACCGGGGCGAAGCTGTGGATCGCCGACTACGGAGCGCCGGCCGGCAGCCCGCGCATCGGGACCGCCTATCCGACCTGGGCGATCCACCAGTTCAGCAGCTCCGGCTCGGTCAAGGGCGTCACCGTCGACCTGAACCTGGCGAAGGCCGACGCGTTCGGCAGCGCGACCCTGCCACCGGCGGGACCGAACCCGGTGCCCGATCCGGCGCCGGACGTCTCCCTCACCGACGGCGTCACCCTGCAACGGATCGCGCAGCTCGGCGGGTACACGGGGCCGGTCGACGGCGTCCTCGGCCCGAATAGCTGGAAAGGCATTCAGACGCTGCTCACCCAGCTCGGCCTGTACAGCGGGCCGGTCGACGGCGTACCGGGGACGAACACCTACAAGGGACTCCAGTTGCTGGCCCAGCGCGGTGGCTACACCGGTCCGGTCGACGGCGTCCTCGGCCCCAACTCGTACTCGGGGCTGCGCACCTACCTGTCCCAGGTCGACGGCAACGTAAGCATCGCCACCGCGGACGCCAAGACGCTGCAGCAGATCGCGCAGCGGGGCGGCTACACCGGTCCGGTCGACGGCGTCCTGGGCGCCAACAGCTGGAAGGGCGTCCAAGCGGTCCTGTCTGCGGGCGGCTACTACACCGGCCCTGTCGACGGCGTACCCGGGTCGAACACGTACAGCGGTCTGCAGCGGCTGGCGGCCGACTACGGCTACACCGGCCCGATCGACGGCGTACCCGGGACGAACACGTTCGCGGCCCTGCGCACCTACTTGACCGTGACCAGCGGTGGGCCGGGGCCGATCTCGACCGCGGACGGCGCTGTGCTCCAGAAGATCGCCGTGGGTGGTGGGTACACCGGCCCGATCGACGGGGTTCCCGGCGGCAACACCTGGAAGGGTGTCCAGACGGTGCTGCGCGGATACGGCTACAGCGGACCGCTGGACGGCGCCCCCGGCACCACCACCTACAAGGGCCTGCAGACCCTGGCCGCCGCGGGCGGCTACACCGGTCCGATCGACGGTGCGATGGGTGTCAACAGCTGGAAGGGCGTGCAGACCGTGCTACGCCGGTTCGGCTACACCGGGCCGATCGACGGCGTGCCCGGCGCCACCACGTACGCCGCCATGCAGCGCATGGCCAAGCTGGGCGGCTACAGCGGGCCGGTCGACGGAGTGCTGGGGTCCTACAGCTG
Organism: Hamadaea sp. NPDC050747; assembly: GCF_040654195.1. NCBI lineage: Bacteria > Bacillati > Actinomycetota > Actinomycetes > Micromonosporales > Micromonosporaceae > Hamadaea > Hamadaea sp. NPDC050747. The sequence continues at coordinate 489,197 of NZ_JBFAHM010000002.1, read as the reverse complement.
GCGCGGCATCCAGTCGTGTCTTCGCGGATCCGGCTACTCCGGCCTGATCGACGGTTTGCCCGGCTCGGGGACGTATGTCGCGTTGCAGCGGCTGGCGCAGATCGGCGGCTACACCGGCCCGCTCGACGGCGTACCGGGCACGAACACCTATCGCGCCTTGGCGAACCTGGTGTGATGCTCGTGGTCCTGGTGCGGCCGGGAAGCAAAGGGCCGCACCAGGACCCGGTGACGTCGGCTGATCCTCCGCGAGTCTCGCCTGGCCCCGGGCGGGATGGTGGCCGGTCGGCTGATGGAGAAAGCGCATTCAGCCGATCGCATTGTCGCAGTCGGCGTCGTCCCGCTGAGCCTGTCGAACACCCCCTCGCCTGCAGTACATTGACGGCGCGCTTCGCCGGGGCTGGGCCGGTGAGGCCGACGGCCATTTGGGGGCGCGATGGCGGGGCGGAACGCACTATGGCGTGTCACTGACCTGCCGACGACCAAGGTCGGCGTCGAGCGGGTGTTCACCTACTTCATCGCCGGGGTTCGGTTGGGGACGGTCGCTCAGATGGTCCCCGCGGTCCAGGTCGGCCTGGCCTCCTCGCCACGCGACAGCGCGTACCTGGCTTGCTGGCTGGCGGCGGCCGGTGCGTCGGTCCTGGTGACCGTCGTGACCCTGATCCGCAGACGGCCGCTAGGGGCCGCCGCGTCCACCGCCGACTTCGCGCTGGCCTGCACGCTGCTCGTGCTCGCGCCGCACGTCCTGGCGCCGGGGGAGCGCTTCGGCACCTGGGTCGCCTACCAGCCCGGGTACGCGTTGTCGGTCGTCATCACGGCCAGCGGCGTACGCAGTCTCGTGCTCTGGGCCGGCGGCCTGGTCAGCGTGGTCGTCTGCTACCTGGTGTACCTCGGTGACAACGGCGCCGGGATGACCACCACCGCGATGGGCAACGAGTTGACCTACGTCGTGTACGCCGTGGTGGCCCGCATGTTGTTCAACTACATCCGCCGCATCGCCCATGATGCCGACGCCTCCCGCGCACTGGTCGCCGAGCTGGCTCGCGGCGAGGAGGAACGCCGGGCCCGGGTGCTGATGCACAACGGGGTCGCGGTCATGCAACTGCTGGCGAACTCGACTCCCGGCGGGCCGCGTTCCGGCCTGGCCGATCTCGCCGAGGTGGAGGTGCAGCGGATGCGTGCCTACCTGCGTGGGCGCTCCACTGCGACGGAGGATGACGAACGGGTGGACGGCGGCGGCCCGGTCACTCTCGCTCCGCTGGTGGAACGCATGTGTGATCGGTTCGCCGATCTGCACGCCGATACGCTGCTGGACCTGGGCGCGTCGGTGCGGCTCCCGGCCGGGGACGCGGAGGCTGTCGAAAGCGCGCTGGAGAGCTTGCTGCTCAACGTCCGCGCCCACGCACAAGCCCATAACGTCGTGATCCACCTGGACGAGGACTCTCCCGGACGGTGGGCCTTGACGGTCAGCGACGACGGCATCGGATATGACGCGGACTCGGTGGCGCCCGGTGTGGGACTGCGCGATGTCGTCATCGGTGAATTGCAGCACCGGGGACTCGACGTCGCGATCGCCTCCGCGCCGGGGGAGGGCACTACCGTGACGATCAGCGGATCGTGCCCGCCGTCGGATCAGGGTGAGGGACACGACCGGCTGGCGGACGCCCGATGAGGCCGACGGTCGCGGTCGTCGACGACGCGTCGCTGATCCGCGCGTCGCTGGGGCTGCTGATGCCGGACCTCGATGTCGTGACGGCCACGGCCACGGTGGAGGACCTGCTGGCCACCGCCCCGGCGGTGGATCTGGTGCTGCTCGACCTGCACCTGGTCAACCTCGAACAACAGCCGGACGCCCGGCAGGGGATCGCGGCCATCCGGGCGCTGACCGCTCGGGGCTATCGCATCTGCGTCTACAGCCAGGAGGAACGCCGGTTCGTCCTGGCGGCGTGCATCGCCGCGGGCGCGAGCGGCGTCGTGTCCAAGGCGCTGCCGACCGATCGGGCGCAGCAGATGTTCCTGGAGGTCGCGGCGGGTGGCACGGTCGTACCGCAGTCGGTGGTGGGCATTCTGGAGGTGCTGGTCCGCCGGGACTGCATCACCATGCTCAGCGAACGTCAGCGGCAGATCCTGCACGGCCGGGCGCGTGGCCTCACCTACGCCCAGGTCGCCAAGCAGCTGTTCGTCAGCGAGTCCACGCTGCGCGGGTATTGGCAGGACCTGACCCGGTCGCTGTCGGAGTCGCTGCGGAGCCTGACCGCCGCCGAGATCGAGCGGGCGCTGGGGTTGGCGCCCGGCGACCTGCTGGAATTCTGGTCGCAGGACGCCGCCAGCACCGCCGACTGGTGGCGGATCAGCCGCCCGCGCTAGGGCGTCGCGGGCAGCCGCCGACGACGCCCGTCGGGGGTCGGCTAACGGACCTCGTCGAAGCCGAAGCTGGTGCTCGTCTTCCCCATCGTGATCTTCAGGGTGACGTAACCGGGCTTGCCGTCCTTGGCGTACTTGGTCCAGTACTGGCAGGTGTAGCCGGTGTCGGAGCCGAAGTCGATCACCTTGGCCGCCGGCAGTTCGTCGCACGCGAGCTTGCTGGCGTCGGTACGCCCGGACTCCGCCCCGTACCGCTCGTTCATCAGGTTGTAGATCACCTTGGCGACGAGGAGTCCCTTTGTGGGCTTCTTGGTGTAGCTGAAGACCATGGCCCCGTCGGTGTACCTGTCGCTGATCTTGACCTCGTAGGGCACGTCGACGCCCTGGTAGGTCACCACGCACTCGCTGACCGCGCCGGCCTTCATCGTGATGCCGCCGGCGCAGGTGGCGCTGGTCGTCCCGAGGACGCGCACAGTCGACAGGACGTCCTCGCGCAGGGCGTGCTCGATCTTCTCCCGCACCGGTGCGCTCGCCGCCGGGGCGGGCTTGATCCGCAGCAGGTCGCTGTCGCCGCGGCCGACGACATCGGTCTGCGGTCCGGTGATGGACACGGGCAACGGCGTACCGCCGCTGCTGCCGGCGTCACCGCTGGAATCGGCGGAACTGCTGAAGGGGTTGCAACCGGCCGCCAGCATCCCGGCGAGCACGACTGAGCAGACAGATCTGAGGCTTCGCATGGTCGTGGACTGTAGTGATCGCTTTCCGCCGGCCGTGGCAGTCGCGGACGTGGTAGTTCTCACCAGCTCCTCGGCACGCACGTGACCAGGACGTATTCGGAACACCGAGAACTTCGCGGTTTCGTGGGGTACCGGCCGCGCCGAGGTGCGGCTACGGCCTCGGAAAAGTGCGCTCCACCGGCTGCTCCATCGGGCCCTTGATCGGCACGATCTGCTTCTGCGCGTACATCGCTTCGTCGGCGGCCCGGATCAGGTCGTCGACGTCGGTGCCGTCCCGGGTGGCGGCCTCGCTGACGACCGCGCCCAGGCTCGCGCCTACGCTCACCCCGTCCAGGGAACCTTCGAACGGTTGCGCGAGGGCCGACCGCACGCGTTCCACGGCGCCGGCTACGCGGTCTGGACCGCAGTTGCGCAGCAGGGCCAGGAACTCGTCGCCGCCGAACCGGCCCACGTGGTCGTCGGCGCGGACGCTCTGCCGGAGCCGGTCGGCGATCTCGATGAGCAGGCGATCTCCGGCCGCATGCCCGAAGCGGTCGTTGACTCGCTTGAAGTCGTCGAGATCGCAGAAGATCAGAGTGCAGTCGCGGGGAGACTTCAGCTCCCTGTCGAGCGCCTCGGTGAACGCGCGCCGGTTGAGCAGTCCGGTCAGCGGATCGTGGTCGGCCTCGACGGCCAGTGCGGCGGCGAGCCGGTCCCGGTTGGCCGCCAGCAGGCCGATCCGCAGCATGACCAGCGGCACCATGACCACGCCCACGAGGATGCTGAAGGTCGCGTCGACCGGCTTGCCGATCGCCAGCAGGATCGCGTTGACGATGGCGGGCACGCTGAGGGCCAGGCCCAGCAGGGTGAGCCGGGTGAAGCTCAGGCGGTCGTGGCGCTGGGGCTCGGGCCGGGCCAGCCGGCGCATCGAGGGGTCGAACCCGACGACGGACAGCGCGATGTAGGCGACCATGAACGACATCACCGCGATGATCCGAGCCGGTTGCCCGCCCCAGCCCGTCAGGACGAACCCGGCCAGGTTGAAGGTGAGCGCCACCAGCAGCAGGCGCAGCGCGCGCGTACGGTTCCGATCGGTCTCGACCAGCCGGATCAGCGCGCCCCAGGTGCCGCACAGCAGCAGCACGATCGCGGCGAGGGCGGCCGCCTCGGCCGAGTTCAAGTCGCTCGTGGCCATTCGCGGTTGCAGGATCAGGACCCACATCAGCCCGCCGAGCGAGAAGGCGGCCAGACTGGCGTCGATCAGTCCGCTGTAGTCGTTGCCCCCGCGTTTGATCACCAGCCCGGCCGCGGCGGTGAGAAGCAGCAGGCTGGCCACGGCGTCGATGATGCCTTGGTTGGGCAGCCACAGGTGAATGGTGTTGCCGGCCGCGCCGAGCAGAATCGCGGCGAAGATCAGCCGCCATTGGTTCCGGAGCCGTGACGGGCTGTGCCGCAAGCCGTACAGCGTGGGCAGGATGGCGAGCCAGGAGAACGCGAGGTATATGCCGGTCTGCGCGGATTGGGGCACAGTGGGGATCACCGCCACCGCGCACAGCGCGACCACCAGCGCGGCGGCGGCCAGCCACCGGGGGCGCTGCGGCCTGTGCGCTTCGGGCATAGGTCCAGCCTAGGTTCATTTGCGGGGGTTTCGACCACGTCTCGCTCGGGCAATCGGCTGTGTCGTCGGGGCAGAGATCCGGTGGCCGCGCGAGCGCGGCATCGATCACCTCGGTGTTCGCTCAGCGGAGTCTAGGAGGTGGGACGGAACTTCCCGAAAACCACGTTCTACCGTAGACAGTCATCGTGACGACATCGACGGGGATTGGTGCCGGAAGGTTCGCCCGCGCGCCGTACATCTTGCTCGCAGTGCTGTTCGGTCTGCTGACGGTGTTCGTCGCGACGCAGCACGCGGTCCACGGCCGGGCCTTCGACGAATGGATGCAGGACGACTACGGCCAGCGCGTATTGGCCTTCTACCTCAGCTGGGGGCAGGACCGGTCGTTCCTGGAGATGGCGCCCGAGCTGTACATGCCGCAGCACGGGTCGGCGTACGAGCTGATCGTCGCGGCGGTGCAGAAGCTGACCGGCGAGCAGTGGCGGACGCGGTCGGTGATCGGCGGCGTCACCGGCCTGCTCGGCATCCTGGCGATCGCCCTGTGCGGCCGGGAGGTCGCCGGACCCTGGGGCGCCTTCACCGCGGCGGTCGGTCTGGCGCTCTATCCGCGCTATACCGGCTCGATCTTCAACAACTCCAAGGATGTCCCGTTCACGGTCGCGATGATCGTCGTGCTGTGGCTGGTCTTGCGGACGGTCCGCCGCTGGCAGTCCGGCGAGCGCCGGTTCGAGCTGCTCCAGGACGCCGCCCTCGGCTCGGCGATCGGGTTCGCCGCGGCGATCCGGGTCAACGCGCTGGCCTGGTTCGTGGTGCTGGCCGTGCTGATCGCCGCCTTCTGGATCAGGCGCCGGCCCGAGGGGGCGGAGGCGGTCCGGGCCGAACTGTCGCGTCAGTTCGGCTCATTGCTGCTGATCGTCTCCACCTGCTACCTCGCGATGTCGCTGACCTGGCCGTACCTTCTCGTCCGGCCGGTTTCCGGTGCGCTGGACGCGGTCGCTTCGATGTCGAAGTACCAGTGGAACCACGAGATCCTCTACCTGGGCGCGATGGTCCCCGCGCCCCAGGTGCCCTGGCATTACGCGCCCCTCTGGTTGATCATCGGCTCGCCGCTGCCGCTGATCCTGCTCGTGGTGGCCTCGGCGGGTGCGCCGTGGTGGCGGCGTGGTCCCTCCGACGGGCGTTATCTGGTGCTGGCGGCCTACGTGGCGGTGCCGCTGATCCTGCTGATCGTGCTGCGGCCGACCCTCTACAACTCGCTGCGGCAATTCCTCTACATCGTTCCCGGACTGATCCTGATCGCCACCGGCGTGCTGCTCGCGGTGGTCCGAGCCGTCGCCCGCTCCGGCCGCCTGGCCTGGGCCGCGGCCGTCGTCGGGCTTGCGATCGTCGGGCAGGCCGAGGCCGTCGTGGCCAGTCTCCAGATCTATCCCTATGAGTACGCCTACTTCAGCCCGATCGTCGGCGGGTACGCGAACGCGCGCCACTCCTTCGAGGGGGAGTACTGGGGATCGTGCTCCTCGCAGGCCGCGACCTGGCTGCGACAGCACCACCTCGACTATCCGGTCGCCGAGCCGTCCTTTCAGGACGTCCTCGGGTGGAACACGCTGATCGAGAAGGAGTTGCCCGGCATCACGCCGGTCGGCGACGGCCACCCGGTCTTCCTGATCAGCCGCGAACCCCGCGACGGCTACCGCACGATCCACTCGGTCGTGCTGGCGGGCGAGCAGCTCTGCCAGGTGGCGGTTCGCAGCGACGTGCCGTCGCCGCCGTCCGCCGGCTGACCGGTCACCGTGGTTCGGCGGTCACCGGTGCGCCCGCCGCGACCAGGGTGTGCTTCGACCCCTCGCCCTGGAGGTACGCGCGAGCGGCCGCGATGGCGTGCGGCGTGTCGGGGAAGACCCGGCCTTGCGCGGTGAGCCGGGGCAGGATGCCGATGGCGGCGACGGCCCGGTCGTGGCCGGGGCGCAGACCGGACAGGTAGACGGCGATACCGCGCCGTTCGAGGCGTTCGACGGCGTCCCGGAGCACCGTCGCCCCGGTGCCGTCGATCGTCAGCACGCGCGACATCCGCAGGATCACCACGCGTACGTCGGCGACTTCGGACAGGTCGAGCAGGAAACGGTGGGCGGCGGCGAAGAACAGCGGGCCTTCCAGCCGGTACGCGACGATGTGCTCCCGCAGCAGGGCGGCCTCTTCGTCCTGATGGTCGGTGACGTCGAGGGGCACCGTCTCCAGGGTGGTCGCGCGGGCGATGCGGCGGATCGCCAGGATGCAGGCGAGGACCAGCCCGATGCCGACGGCGGCGACCAGATCGAGGGCCAGGGTGGCGGCAGCTGTCAGCGCCATGATCACCGCGTCGGAGCGGGTGGAACGCGCCAACGCCGCCAGCGAACCGACCTCCACCATGCGTACCGCCGTGGCGAGCAGGACCCCGGCGAGCGCCGCTAGCGGAATGTGCGCCACCAGCGGCGCGGCGGCGAACATGATGACGGCGAGGGTCGCCGCGTGGGTGAGCGACGCGAGCCGCGACTGGGCGCCCGCCCGCACGTTGACGGCGGTACGCGCGATGGCGGCGGTGGCCGGCACGCCGCCGAACAGCGGCGTGACCAGGTTGGCGATGCCCTGGCCGAACAACTCCCGGTCGGGATCGTGCCGCTGCCCGACGCTCATGCCGTCGGCGACCGTCGCCGACAGCAGGCTCTCCAACGCGGCCAGGGCCGCCACGGCCAGCGCGGACGTCAGCAGGCCGGGGACGGCGGCCGGCTCCAGGAAGCCGAGCGTCGGGGCGGGCAGGGTGGCCGGCAGAGCGCCGATGGTGCCGACGGACAGTCCCGACAACGCCGTGGCGAGGGTGGCCGTGGCCACGGCGAGCAGTGAGAACGGAATGGTCGGCCGCCAGCGTGCGCCGATGAGCATGACGGCGGCGACGCCGAGCGCCAGGCCGAGTGCGGCCCAGTGCGGCGTGCGGGCGAAACCGACGACGGCCTGCCAAGCCGCCACGGTGACCTTCTCGCCACCGGACGCCTCGACGCCGAGCGCCGCCGGGACCTGCTGAAGGAAGATGACGGCGGCGATGCCGACGGTGAACCCCTCGACCACGGGAGCGGGCACGTAGCGGACGTACCGACCGGCGCGCATGACGGCCAGGGCGACCAGGAAGACTCCCGCGATCAGCCCGACGGTGAGTACGCCACCTGGCCCGTAACGGTGCACGATCGGGACGAGCACCACGGTCATCGCCCCGGTAGGACCGGAGACCTGCAGGTTCGACCCGCCGAACAGGGCGGCCAGGGCGCCGGCGACGATGGCGGTGGCCAAGCCCGCCGCCGCACCGAGCCCGGAGGACACCCCGAAGCCCAGTGCCAGCGGCAACGCGACGACCGCCACGGTGAGCCCGGCGACCAGATCGGTACGGGGACGGTGCAGCATGCGGGCCAGGTCGGCGCGGGCGGGCAGCAGCCGGGTGAGGGCGCTCATCGGGTGGCGGCCGGTTCGTCGCGCAGCGCCTCAAGCAGCTCCGACTGCCCTTCGATCATCTCGGTGAGGAAGCGCCGCGCCGCCGCCATGAGATCCGCGACGTCCGGTCCGGCCAACTCGTAGACGACGGAGCCGCCGTCCCGGCGGGAGGTCACGATCCCGGCCCGGCGCAGGACCGCCAACTGCTGCGACAGGCTCGACGCCTCGATCTCCACGTCGGCGAGCAGATCGCGGACGGCAAGCGGCCCGTCGCCCAGCAACTCCAGCACCCGGATCCGGACGGGGTGGCCGAGGGTGCGGAAGAACTCCGCCTTCCTCTGATACAGCGGTACCACGCGCGCCCTCCAGCTCACGAGATGCTTGACATGTGCAATTGAACGTTTCTTCAAGTCGGCACACGCCGATGGGGTCTCCTAGTGTGATCCCGGTCATGATTGCCGTACGGTCGCCGCCGTGAGCTGCCGGGACAGGTGACCGCCGCCGGGTGGTCGCACCCGACGGTCGGTCAGTGGTACAGCGCGGAGACCCACAGGTGGGTCAGCGTGTCCACCAGAACGGCACGGTCGTCGAAGGGTGGCACTCCACAGGCGGCCAGGTAATACAGCCGCTCACCCGTCCAGGTCAACGTCGCGGCCAGGGCGGGAACGTCGACATTCGCCAACCTCGCCGCGACCGCTGGATCGGTTCGCCGATCGGCTTCGATCCGGGTGATCGTGGCGTCGGTGAACGTCTGCATCTGGGCCAGCCACAACTCGCGGAGCAGCGGATCGGAGGGCCAGCTTTCCACGATCGCGCGCAGCACCGCCGCGTTCGACGACCAGAGAGCGGCTCCGGCGTCGATGCCCGCCCGCAGCGTCTCATGTGGGCCTGCCGCAGCCTGAACCCAGGGCTCGGCCGCCTCGTGACCGGCTCCGACGGCGCGGCGTACGAGTTCGGCCAGCGCGGCCTGCTTGCCGGTGAAATAGAAGTAGAAGCTGGCCCGGGACACCCCGGCGGCACTGATGATCTCTGCCACGCTGAGCGCGTCGAAGGTGCGCTCGCTCAGCAATCCCCGGAGCGCGTCGAGAATGCGTTCGCGCAGGTCAATCTGGCCGGGGATGGAGCTCTCGCGTCGGGTCGCCACGGGGTGAAGCGTACCAGACAGCATGTATGGACAAGGCGACCAGACAGACTGTATGGTCCTCCGCATGACACATGTCGCCGTACATCTCGTCGTGAACGACCCCGACGCCGCAGCCGCCTGGTACACCGAGGTACTCGGCGCGGCGGAGATCAACCGCATCAGGCTGCCGGACGGACGTCCGCTCACGGTCGAGCTGCTGGTCGGCGACACCGTCCTGGCGGTGGCGGGAGAGTGGCCCGACCGCGGCCTGCGTACGCCTGCGGCGCTAGGCGGGACGCCGGCCGCGTTCCATCTGCCGGTTCTTGACGTGGACGCCGTCTATGACAAGGCGATCTCCGCTGGAGCGACGGCCTTTGAGGCGCCGCACGACGCCTTCTGGGGTGACCGCACAGCGCAGTTCCTGGACCCGTCCGGGCATCGCTGGGCCGTCGACCGCCATCTGCGCGACGTTCCTGCCGAGGAGATCGCCGAGCAGGTGGCGGCCATGTTCGCCTGACGCCGTCGAACCGGCAGACCGCTTACTTCTCGGCGGCGAGCCGCGCGAGCACTCGGCGGAAGATCGTCCAGTCGTGCTCGCCGATCTCGTCCTGCCAGCGCTGTTCGGTGTCGGCGAAGATCGCCAAGATGCGCTCTTGCATCCGCGTTCCCTTGGCGGTGGGGCGGACGATGCGCGCCCGCCCGTCGGCCGGGTCGGGGCTGACGTCGAGGAAGCCGGCCTTCTGCATACTGGCGACGAACTCGCCCAGCGACTGCTTGGTCATGCCCATGATCGCGGCCAGCTCGGTCGGCCGGATGCCCGCGGCGGGGGTGAGCGACAACAGACGCAGATGAGAGCCGCGCAGATGCTGGGGTTCATCGGCGACCTCGGCCTCCATCTGTCGCTTCGCGACCGACAGGGCGGCGCCGAGCAGGTCGAACACGTGGCTGAGCGGCTCGTCGTTGACGGAGGTCATCAGGCTACCTTACTATCTCAAGGTAGTCAGGTGACCTTACTAGTGGGGGTCGGCTCATGGATGTCAGCGCAGTCGACCTGTCCGAGGCGGCGGCCGCGATCTTCGCGGAGCCGGTGACGATCCATCAGTGGCGGGGCGAGCAGATCGCGTACGAGTCCGGCTCGCCGGCCACTGGCGGTCTGCTCCGGGTGCACGGCACGACGACCGACGGGCGTACCTTCCGCGTTTTCGTCAAGCTCGTGCAGCATGCCCGGCACTGGCCGCGACTGCACCTGCTGCCCGCGTACCTGCGCGACTCCTTCGCAGCGCAGTTCCCCTGGCGGCAGGAGTTGGCGGCGTGGGACATGGGCTTCGCCGGGCGCCTGCCCGCCGGGCTCCGGGTCCCCGTCCTCTACCGTGTCGCCGACGTCGGCGACGACCGCCTCATGCTCTACATGGAAGACATCGACGCCTGCGCCGACAGCGCTTGGGACCTGCCCCGATTCGAGCGGGCCGCCACGTTGCTCGGGGGCCTCGCGGCACTTCGTGGCACCGCCGAGGCGATCGCGGCCAACCAGTACGCACCCGGCTGGGGACTGCGCGGATACATCGCCGGCCGCGTGCAGCAGGGTGCGCTGCCGCTTCTCGACGACGACGGGCTCTGGCGGCATCCACTGCTCGCCGAGGCCGACCCGGACCTGCGAAACGATCTGCGGCGGCTCGCTCGAGCACTCCCGGCGATCCTGGACCGGCTCGACGCGCTGCCGCAGGCCATCCCGCACGGCGACGCCAGTCCGCAGAACCTGCTGATTCCCCGGGACGAGCCCGACGCGCTCGTGGCGATCGACATCTCGTTCCAGGGCCCGCACGCCGTCGGGTTCGACCTCGGCCAACTGCTCATCGGGCTCGCCCACGCCGGGCTGCTCGACGTCGGCCTCCTCGCGGACGTCCACGATGCCCTCGTGCCGGCGTTCCTGACCGGGCTGCGGGCGTACGGCGGCCGAGCGGACGCCGACGAGGTGACCTACGGCTACGTCGGCAGCCTGGTCGCGCGGGCGGCGTTCACCTCGTTGCCGTTCGAGCTGCTCGGTGCGCCGGCCACACCGGAGATCGAAGCCGTGTTCCGGCAACGCCTGGCACTCACCCGGTTCCTGGCCGACCTCGGTGCCACCCTGCGGTAGGCGGCCGACCTCGTCGAGGCGGCCGACGGCCAAGGCTTGGTCACTCTGGTGGGGCGCTCAGGCGGATGCCCAGGCCACGAACCCGGTGCAGGTAACGTGGCGCCCTGCCGTCCTCGCCCAGCTTCCGGCGTAGCCAGCACAGGTAGACGTCCAGCGTCCGGCCGCCCGCATCGGGTGGCTGCCGCCAGATCTCGGCCACCAACTCGCGTCGGCTGACGATCGTGCCCGCGCGGGCCATCAGGTAGCTGAGCAGCTCGAATTCTCGGGTGGTGAGCTGTAGCGGCCGGCCGTCCAGCCAGACCCGGCCTCCCGTGGCGTCGAGCTTGAGGCCGCCGACGTGGATCATCGCGGGGTCGGGTTCAGTCACCTCGGCGACGGGCGGCCGACGCCGTGTGACCGAGACGGTGGTGCGAGCGCGTACCGTCGCCCACACGATTTTGCCTCCGTCGAAGATCCGGGCACCCCAGGCATTGGCGTGCTGCGCGACGATCTCCAGACCGGAGGTGTGCGCCACGGCCGGAGTCGCGGTGGTCACCGGCTGGATCGGCAGCCGGGGGCTGTGGTCGTACACCCGGATGCGCAGCAGGTCGCCCTGGAGCGACACGGTCAGCCGCACCTCCCCGGCGGTATGCCGGATCGCGTTCGCCACGAGTTCGGCGGCGATCTCCTGGGCGGATTCCCGGAGGCCGGGCAGTCCCCAGTCCCGGCACGCGGCGGCGGTCCGGGCGCGGGCGTCGGCCACTGACGAAGGAGCCTGGTCGAGGGCTACGTGCAGCCAGCGGTGCGGGGTGACCAGCGCGGCGAGAAAGCGACCTGCCGCGATGGAGGTGCACAGCACCAGATGCCGTCCCGCCGCAGTTGCCTTCAGCTCCGCCGCGGCCGCCTCCTCGAGGACGTAGACGAGCGACACGCCGCTGCGCGCGGTCCGGCGCTGCTCCGTGGCGAGCGCGATCGGCGAGGCTGGGACGCCCGGCGCCAGGTGGGCGAGGTCGACGACGATGCCGGCGGGATCCTCGGCCAGACATTTGCCGATGATCCGCCGCAGGTGCACGTGCCCATCGCCGGGAAACTCCCCGATCAGCCTCACGAGCCAGATTCCGTCTCGCCAATCGTGCTCGATCGATGAAGTGAGCACGAGATGGACGATACGTCGGTCGTCTGGCGCAAGTCGAGAATGCCCGCCATTGTCGGCACAATCGGTTATTCCTCGGATGAGTACTCGCCACTCATGTGGATAGTCGCGGTACCGGGAACGGTGGAGGCATGACCAACCGACTCGTCATCCTCGTCCTGTCCACTGTGCTCGTCGCCGTCACCGGCTGTGACGCGGACTCCACCCCGGAGGTAGCCCCGGCGGTGTCGGCCGCGCAGGCGCAGAAGGCCGACACCGGCGAGGTCGCCCGGCAAGGGCAGATCAACGCCGATCTGAGCATCACGGGCGACCTCGCCGCCCGCGTCGTCGGCAAGGGTGGCGTCTGCGACGCGACCGACTGGAGTTTCATCAGCGATCAGGACTTCGGCGTACGACCGCGGTTCACCTTCGAGGTGGAGATCGACTCGATGCCGAAGCTGGCGCTCAACATCGACGGCGACTCCTACGTGGCATTCCCCGGCAGCAAGCAGGGCCAGTTCGAGATCACGCCGGAGAAGATCCGGCTCGACGCCGACGTGGTGAGCTTCCAAGGCCGCAAGAGCCACCTCAAGGGCGTACTGGTCTGCGAGAGGGTGTAGCGCCGAGCGCCTCGCCCAGCTCGGCGCGGCCGCGTACGCCGAGTTTGGCGTACACGCGGTAGAGGTGGTTCTCGACCGTCCGGGCCGAAACCGTCAATCGATCGCTGATCTCCTGATTGGACAGGCCTGCGGCGGCCAGGGCGGCGATCTCCCGTTCCCGCGCGGTCAGCTCGACGCGTGTCGCCGTCGGCCACCAGGGCAACGGGGTCACCTCGTGCTCGTCCTGCACCCGCGTACGCCAGACGGCGGCGGCCGTCGCCGCCCGGTTCCGCCCCGCACGGGCGAAGCCCTGGGCCGCATGGTCGGCCGCCTCCGCCGCCAACCCGTACGCACCCCTGTCGGCGTACGCGTCGGCCAACGCGCGGAACGCCTCCGGCTCGGGTGCGGCCAGCGTGCGGGCGAAGTCGGCGTGGACACCGGCGTACTCATGACGGATCGGTACGCGGTCCAGCCACCGCGCCGCCCGGGTGGGCTGCCCGATCCGGGCGACCAGCAGGGCCACCTCCGCCGCCAACTGGTACGCCCCCTGCTCGATCGTGCGCTCGGTGAGCGCGCCGAGCCGCGCCACTGCCTCCGTCGTCCGCCCGGCGCAGGCGAGCACGAATCCGTGGCTGCGTTCCTCCTCGTCGACGAGGACCCAGTACGCCGGCCGCACGGATCGGTACGCCTCGGCCTCGGCCAGGGCGCTGAACGCGGCGGGCGTCCGTCCGGCGGCCGCCTCGGCGAGGGCCAGACGGCACAGCATGCCGTGCAGCGAGGTGCCCGGGGCGTGCAGCCGTCCGACGGCGATCGCCGCGCGCTGTCCCTCGGCGGCGGTCTCCCAGCGGCCGCGTTCCGCGGCGAGGGCGGCCCGGGTGCTGGTCGCGATGCACATCATGTCCGGCCGGAGAACCTCGCTGCCCAGGGCGAGCAGGTCGGCCGCCACCTCGTCGGCCTCGTCGAGGCGGCCCATCGCGGCCAGAGTGCCGCAGCGGCCGAACCGCATCGCCACCCGCGCCTCGGTCGCCACCTCGTCCGTGTCGTGCTCCGCGAGCAGGGCGTACGCGGTGTCGAGCCGGCCGGTCTGATAGTTCGCGGCGGCCAGCATGTGCACCGCCCACATCTGATGCGGCTGCACCGTCCGTAAAAGCGGATCGTCCGCGCAGACGCCGATCGCCTCCTCGTACCGGGCGGCGCTGCTCAACGCATACGCGCGATGGACGGCGAGCGACGGCTGGGGCGGGAGTCCGTCCAGGTAGGACAACGCCAGGTCGGACCGCATGCCGCGGCAGTACGTGGCCACCACGGCGGCGACGTCGACTTCATCGGGCGTACCGGTCGGCACCGTCAGCAGTTCGGCGGCGGCGTCTTCGTGCCGTCCCTTCCGCGTCAGCACGCGAGCCAGCACACGACTCCGTTCCGGGTCCGGTGCCGCGCGTCGAGCCAGATCCTCCGCGTCGTCCCAGCGGCCCCGTTCCACGGCCGCGACCGCGGCAGCCAGCAGATCCGCGTCAGCGGGCCGATCCCCGGCGTCGTCGAGCAGCTTCACCCGCAGCAGGGGATCACCGTCCGCGTCGAGGCACTCGGCGAGCTGTCGGCTGACGCGGCGCATGGTCGCGGCCGACGTCGTGGTCCGCAGCACCTCGGCGTACAAGGGAGTGGACAGGGTGACCAGCCGGCTGCCCGGCGGCGTCATGAGGTGCCCGCGATCCGCCAGCGCCTCGACCACCTCGAGCCGTGTGGCGCGCGCGAGCACATCGAAGCCGAGCGGCTCACCGAGCGCGACCATGGCAAGCACGTCGCGTTCCTCGGCGGTGCAGCCGGCCAGCCGCTCGCTGAAGATCTCGGCGATGGACGCCGTCGCCCGCCACGCGCCGGTCCATTGCCAGACGCCCGCTCGCTCGTTCAGGTGCCCGCTCGCCAGCCCGGCCTCGACGAGCTCCCGGCACAACAGCGCGCTGCCGTCGGTGAGCCGGTGCAGGCGCGACACCGTGTACGCGTCGACCGGCGCGCCCAGGGCCGCGCCGAGCACTGTGGCGAGCTGCTCGGCGGTGAACGGCTCGACCGGTACGCGTCGCGCGTGCCGGTCGCGCCATAGCCGGTTCACGGTGGCCGCCACGACGGTGTCCGAGCGTGCCGAACCCAGCAGCCACGGTCCATCGGCGGCGGCCAGATGGTGGACGAGCGCGGCCGAGCCTTCGTCGAGCAGGTGCACGTCGTCCACCACGACGACCGGCGGTCGGCCGCCGACCGGCCGGGTCAGCCGCTCCGCCAGCAGAAGCAGCAGCCGGGTGGGGTCGGCGTCGCCCCCGGCCGGCAGGTACGCGGCGAACGGCGCGAACGGGATCGACGCGGCCGCCTGGCTGCCGAAGACGCGGGCGACCGAATGGCCGCGCGCGCCCAGGTCGTCGGCGATCTGCCGCAGCAGATGCGTCCGGCCGCAGCCCGCCGGACCGGTCACGATCGCCGCGCCCGCCGTGCCGGTCAGTGCGCCCAGAACCGCGTCATATTCCCGTTCGCGTGCGCGCAGCGGCCAGTGGATCATGCGGTCGATCATGCAGCACGACCGCGCTAGCACGAGCGTCAGGCGGGGGCGTCCCAGTCGATGCGATTGTGGAAGACCCACGCCATCTTCTCGGGCTTGGCCATCCGGGCGAACGCCTTGATCGCCCAGGCGTTGACGACCCGCATGACCGGGCCGGCCGCCTTCGCGCTGTTCTTGCGATCGGTCGCCGCGATGACCTTCTCCACGCGCGGGCGCCGCAGCTTCTCGTACGCCGAGAACGCCTCGTCGTAGGGCAGGTCGCGCAGGCAGCGGGCGAGTTCGACGGCGCTCTCGACGGCGAGCGACGCGCCTTGACCCGAGCTGGAGGACGGCGCGTGGACCGAGTCGCCGACGAGGACCAGGCGGCCGCGGCTCCACTTCGGAACACGGGGCATCTTCTCCATCGGGCCGACGACGATCAGCTCGTCGGGAGCCGTGCGGCTGATCAGGTCCGCGGCCGGGGTGTGGTCCTCGGCGTACAGCGGGGGCAGGCGGCGGAGCCATTCCTCAGCCGGGGTCTGTCTCACCTGGGCCAGCGTCATGGGCTCGGGGTTGGGCAGGTTCACGAACCAGACCGCGGTGTCGTCGTCGAACACCTGGTAGCCGAAGAAGCCCTTCTTGCCGAACGGCATGTTCATCTTGCCGCCGGTCGACGGCACGCCGGGGCGGGGGATGAGCGCGCCGAAACTGATGAGCCCGGTGTACGCCGGTTCCGGCGCGGCCGGGTCGATGAGCGTACGCACGACGGAGCGGATGCCGTCCGCGCCGACCAGGATGTCCCCGGCCGCCTCCGTGCCGTCCGCGAAGCGCGCGGTCACCCCGTCGGCCGTCTCGACCGCGTCGACCAGGCGTTTGCCCGCCTCGATGCGGATGCCTCGCCGGGCGGCCTCGTCCAACAGTGCCCGGTAGACCTCGTGCCGGAACATGAACAGCATCGGCGCCACGCCGGGCGGGTTGCCGAACTCGCCGAGCGGGCGGCCCTTCCAGTCCTGCAACACGATGCCGGTCATCGGCTTTCCCAGGGCGCGTACGGGTTCGGCGGCGTCGATGACCCGGAGGGCTTCCATGCCGTTGGGCGCGATGCTCAGGCCGCCGCCCTTGCCGTCGGCCGTGCCCGGGTACGCCTCGTAGACGACCGAATCGATGCCCGCCTTCTGCAACGCCATGGCGAGCGCCGGTCCGGCGACACCGCCTCCGATGATCAACGCATTTCGAATGTTCCCCGTCATGCGGGCGATAGTGTCACAGCAACTAGTTGCTCTGCAAGTAGTATCGTTGCGCCATGACCGTGCGTAGTTCCCCGCTCGCGCTGACCGTGCTGGCGCTGCTGATGTACAAGCCCCAGCACATGTACGGCATCCAGCGTCTCGTCCAGGAATGGGGCAAGGATCTCGTCGTCAACGTCGGTCAGCGGACGAGCCTCTACCGCACGGTCGAACGGCTCGCCGACGAAGGACTGGTCGCCGCGCGCGAGACGCAACGCCATCAGGCGTACCCCGAGCGGACCGTCTATGAGGTCACCGAGGCAGGCCGGGAGGTGGCCCGCACGTGGCTCGGGGAGATGCTCGCCGACGCGCGCTACGAGTTCCCCCGGTTTCCGGCCGCCCTGTCGCACGTGCTGATGATCTCGCCGGCCGAGACAGCCGACCACCTTCGCCGCCGGCTGGCCACGCTCACGAAACAGCTGCAGGACATGGAGACCCGGCTCGCCGACCAGAGCGACGACGGCTTGGACCGGGTGGGGCTACTGGAGTTCGAGTACCTGCGCGCGGTGACGGCGGCCGAGGCGGAGTGGATCCGATCGGTCGTCGACGACGTCGAGTCCGGCCGGCTCACCTGGACCTCGGCGTGATGCCGGTACGCTGACGCGCGCCTACGAATGGGGGGATCACCGCAGATGACGTCGCTTCGCCTGCACGACGACGAGTTCGTCACCGACGCCGGACTCGTCCGCCGGCTGCTCGCCGGCCAGATGCCGGAATGGGCCGGGCTGCCGCTGACCCGGATCGGGCTGTCCGGCACGATGAACCAGCTCTACCGGCTCGGCGACGACCTTCTCGTCCGGCTGCCCCGGCGGGCGAACGCGGTCGAGCAGCTGCACTTCGAGCGCGACTGGCTGCCCCGGCTCGCGCCGCACCTGCCGGTACGCGTACCGGAGCAGGTGGCGCTCGGCTCACCGGGCGAAGGCTATCCGCACGAGTGGGCCGTCTACCGCTACCTCGACGGGGAACACCCGAGCGTCGACGATCCGGGCGACACCGACGCGCTGGCCGAGGATCTGGCCGCCTTCGTGGTCGCGATGCGCAGGCTGGACCCGGCCGGAGCCCGAGGCGGGTACCGCACTGGCGCACTGAGCGACCGCGACGACTACGTACGCGAATGGGCGGCGAAGGCGGACGGCCTGGTGGACGCGTCTGCTGTGCTGCGGATCTGGGACGAGGCCCTGACCGCGCCCGCCTGGACGGGCGATCCGGCCTGGGCGCACAGCGACCTGCTGGCCGGCAATCTCCTGGTACGCGACGGCCGCCTCACCGCCGTGATCGACTTCGGCGCCGCCGGGGCCGGCGACCCGTGCTACGACCTGACGGTGGCCTGGAACTGCCTGCCGATCCGGTCGCGCCGCCGATTCCGGGACACCGCCGGGCTCGACGACGCGGCCTGGGCCCGAGCCCGGGGCTGGGCGATGACCTGGGTCGGCGGTATCGCGTACTACCGGGAGACGAATCCGGTCATGGCCGAGATGGGCCGCCGCGCCGTCGCCGAGATCATCGCCGAGGGCTGATCGGGTAACGCAGAATCGTCTTGAGCCGCTCCGGCTTGGCTCGCCGGGGGTCGGACAGGTAGATCTCGTGGTGGTCGCCGCTGATCGCGTACCCCTGCTCGGTGATGAAGGCGTGCAGGACGTCGAGCGTCTCCGGCTCGGTGGCGTACGGGCCGATGTGCAGCGCCTGTGCGCTCAGTCCCTCGGCGAACCGCTCGCGCCGGACGCCGTCGGGCAGCGGGACCGCCAGTCCGGCGGCCTCCGGCGGCAGCCCGATCATCAGCGTCCACTTCCAGTGCGACCGGTCGCCCCCGGCGGCGAAGACCGCGAGATCGTCGGCCCACCACCGCCCCTCCAGCGGCGCCACCTTCCGCTCGACGCCCGCCTTCTTCAGGGCGAACCGCAGCGCGTACGCGGGTTTGTAGAGGCCGGCGACCGCCTCGGGGTAGCCCGGCCCGTCCGGGTCGCCGTGCCCGTCGACCATCAGGAACTCCTGCTCGGGGATGTCGACGATCTCCGGTTTCACGGGCGTACCTCCAAAATCAGGCGGGTCAGCAGGTCGGTGGGCTCGGCCTCGCCGGGCCCGACCAGATAGGCCTCGCGCACCGGGCCGACGGGGGTCAGTCCCCGCTCGTGGATCCAGGCGAACAAGGTGTGGTACGCCAGACGCAGCTCAGCGTACGGTCCATGGTGGACGGTGGTGGCCACGTCGGCGGCCGGCAGGTCCACCGTCTCCAGCCTGGTGATCGCGGCCGTCTCGGCGGCGGCCGTGACGAGCATGCCGTCGGCCGCGCTGTCCGGGAGGTCCAGCGGGTACAGCCCCCACAACGGTGGTGTCCACGGCTGCCCGGCGAGCGCCGCGAGCAACTGGCCGGCACATTCGCCGTACGCCGGTCCGATGCGAGCGGGATCGGCGGTCGCCCGGACGACGGCGAACCGTCTCGCCGGCTCCGTTGTGCGTATCACCTCATGCTCGGCGAGACCGGACGCGAGCCGATCGAGGAGCGCGAGCCGGGCCCGATCGCGGTCGATGCGTTCGGCGAGCCGGTCGCGTTCGGCGGACAGCAGCCGCCCGCGGTCCGGCTCGGGTGTGGCCAGGACCGCCGTGATGACCGCGAGGGGCAGGTCGATCTCGCGCAGGAGCGCCACGGTGAGCGCGTCGCGAGCCTGGGCCGGCACGTAGTAGCGGTAGCCGGTGGCCTGGTCGACGCGGGCCGGCCGCAGGAGCCCGGCCTCGTCGTAGTGGCGCAGCTGCTTCACGCTCAGGCGGCACAGCCGGGCGAACCGGCCGATGGTCATCTCGTCGGGCACGGTTCCCATGCTGGACCCTCCCACCGTGGGAGAGTCCAGCTCACAAGCGCCCGTTAAGGATTTTCACTAGATCGTTACATGGTGACAAACCATTACAGAGACGGTTATGGTGATCGACATCTTGGGAGGCATCCACAAAGGAGGTACCACCATGCGCAGGATCGCAGGTGTCGCGGCCGCAGCCGCACTCGCCGCCACGGGACTGGTCGGCCCGGCCGCCTCGGCGCAGGCCGCGGACGCGTGCACGCTCGAACTCTCCAAGTACATCTACAACGGCGCGAACATGGTCATGTGGTCGCAGGGCCTGTCGGGGTGCGCGGGCACCGTGGACACCGAAGTGCAGTCGCTGTGCAACGGCCAGTGGATCGTGTGGTCGCAGTGGAGTGAGTACTACAACAACCAGACCGCGACCTACTACGGCGACGTCGACTACCCCAACTACATGCGGGTCCACGTGACCTTCGGTACGCAGGAGAAGTACACGGAGCCGGCGCAGAACAACAACGGCGGCGGCGACTGCCTCTAGCGGGCCGGCCCGGGCGCGGACGCACCCCGCGCCCGGGTCTCCAGCAGTTCCCCGATCGCTCCGGCGATCACCGGATGAACCTCGAAGCGCTCGCGCAACCAGGCGAAGGTGACCTCGGCCGCCTCGAAGGTACGCCCATAGCCGGGCACCATCGCGGCCAGCGGCACCTCGTCCGGCGCGTAGGCCAGCTCGACCCGGCGGCTCGGATCGAAGACATCCCGCTGGTACGCCCGCGGATCGGTGAGCCGGGCCAGCGCCAGTACCCGGTCGACGGCGTACGACTGCACGAACCGGGCGGCGGTCAGCTTCTCGCCGCGCAACTCCCGGTGCAGGCCGACGTAGAGATTCGTCAGCGCCTCGTTGAGGTGGAACTCCACGGTGTCGAACGGCACCGTCAGCCCGACCGGGGCACCGGTCAGCTCGGCGTCCGCACGCGCCCAGACGACCCGAGCCCCGGTGAACGGCAGCTGCCGCACCTCTTCAGGCGTGAAGATCGCGTACTCGCAGAAGACGCCGTCGGCGTACAAGGCCTTGCGGCCGTTGCGGTCGTTGGCGAAGCTATACGCCACCGGCGCGGGCGCGTTCAGCCAGCCGAGGTCGTCGAGGTAGCGCTGTTTGGCGGCGGCGTCGTCCACCACGACGAAGAAGTCCAGATCGGAGTGCTCGTCGAACCGGTTGTGCTCCGCACCGGCCGAGCCGAGTCCCAGCACCCCGACGACATCGCCCCGGGTAGCCAGGTGAGCCGCCAGATCGTCCAAGCGTCGCAACATCGACGCCCCCTTCTAGAGAGGAGTCGACGTTTCAGCCCGCACGGTCCTTGACGCCCGCCGGGGTCGCGACGAAGGCATTGTATGGTGGGTCCGCCGATGCTGACCAGCCCGACCGCACCCGGGGCCGAGGCCACCTCCGACGAGGGACCCCGGCGGAATCTCGGCGCGCTGCTGCGGCATCTGCACCTGGCCGGGCCGATGTCCCGGGCCGAACTGGCCGAGCGGATGAACCTCAACCGCAGCACCATCATGGCGCTGACCACGCGGTTGAGCGCGGCCGGCCTCGTCCGCGAACGGCAGCCGGGCGGGCTCGGGCGCTCCGGCCGTCCGTCCCTGGTCGTCACGCCCGCCGCCGATCGTGCGTACGTGCTGGCCTTCGACGTCGCGGTGGACCGGTTGACGGCCGCTCGGGTGTCGCTGGGCGGGCGCGTACAGGACCGGCGGGTCGCGACGCGGTCGCGGTCCGGGCCGGACCTGGACGCCGTCGTGGGAGTGCTCGCCGAATTCGGCCGCGACCTGCACCGCACTGCCCGGCCGGGCGCGGTCTGCGTCGGCGTGGGCGCGTCCTACTGCGGGATGATCCGGCCCGGCGACGGAACCGTCCGGTACGGCCCCTACCTCGGCTGGGTCGACCAGGCGTTCGGCGCCGAACTCCGCGACCAGCTCGGACTGGGGCTGCCCGTCCGGGTCGGCAACGAGGCGCATCTGGGCGCATGGGCCGAACATCTGCGGGGCGCCGGAGTCGGCGTACGCAACCTGATCTACCTCCACGGTGACGTGGGCGTCGGCGGCGGAATCATCGTCGGTGGCGAAGCGCTCGGCGGCGAAAGCGGCTACGGCAGCGAACTGGGGCACATGGTGGTCAACCCCCACGACGGGCGGCCCTGCTCGTGCGGCGCGCGCGGCTGCCTGGAAGCCGAGGTGGGGGAGCGGGCGCTGCTCGACGAGGCCGGCCGGCCCGCCGACGTCATCGGCCGCGAAGCCGTCCGCGACGTGGTCGAGGCGGCCCTCCGCGGAGATCCGGCGTCCCGCCGAGCAGTCGACCGCGTCGGCGACTGGCTGGGCATCGGCGTCGCCAACCTGATCAACCTGTTCAACCCCGGGATGCTCGTCTTCGGCGGCATCATGCGCGACGTCTACCTGGGCGCCCGCGAACGGGTGGACGAACGCATCGCGGCCCACGTCCTGCCGGTCTCCCGCCACCGCGTACGCCTCGAAGTGGCCGCCCTCGGCGACGACACCACCCTGGCCGGTGCGGCGGAACTGGGATTCGCGGACCTGATGGCCAACCCGCTCGGGGTGATGGGGTCGCTCGCCTGAGCGCTCGCTTGCGCGCTCCTTCCCGCTCGCTTGCGCTCCTCGCTCGCGCTCGCGCTCCGCGCTCGCGTGCGCTCCGCGCTCGCGTGATCATTGCGTCAGCCATGCTGTTTCGCGTGGCGAAATGCCCGAGTAAACAGCATGCCTGACGCAATGATCATGCTCTCTCGGCCGGCGCGACGTGCTCAGCGCACCCAGAACTCGTACGGATGCCGGCCGGGCCGGAAGCCCAGCGCCTCCACCATCGCGGCCGCCTCGGCGAACTGGAACGCGAGCCCGGTCGGCTGATGCGCGTCGCTGCCGAAGCCGACGGCTTCGCCGCCTTCGTCGTGCCACCATCGGACGATTTCGGGATTCATCGGCCCTCTGGTGTTCACCTCCAGAATCCGACCGCTGTCGGCGAGCGTACGCAGGGCGTGGCGGAACTCGTCCTCGAACGGATGGGGGTCGAACGGTTCGGCGTCGGCGGGCCAGTAGCGGACGACGTAATCGATGTGCGCCAGGACGCCGAACTCGGCCGCCTGCGCGATCATCGTCGGCAGTTCGGCCAGGTAGTCCCGCAACACCTCGCCCGGCGGGCGGCGGCGGAGGTGGAAGGGCGGCTCGGAGGCCTTGTCGTCGTCCCACGGGATCGTGTGCAGGGAGCCGAGCACCCGCTCGAACTCGCCGACGGCCAGGAGACGGGCGACCTGATCGCGGTGCCGGTGCGGTTCACCCAGCTCCACGCCGCTGATGATCCGCAGACCGGGGAACTTCGACCGGCAGCGGTCCAGGGACTCCAGGTAGCCCAACGCGTCGAACGCGGGCGGCACCACGCGGTCGTCCGCGTCGAGGTGGGCTTTGAGGCCGGGGAAGGGATCCAGCTCGCCCGGATCGACCGTCCACTTGGTGTGATCGACGTGTTCGGTGAACGCGATCGCGGGCAGGCCGAGGGCCACCGCCTGTGCGCACGTCTGCTCCATCGCGCCGTCCGGCGCGTCCCACGACCATTCGCTGTGCACATGTCCGTCGGTGGGCACCATGCCGCTATTCTGCTGAGCGCCTGATCATTGCGCCAGCCATGCTGCTTCGCGCGGCGAAATGCCCGTTGATACCGCATGGCTGACGCGACGATCACGACATCGGGGGTTGTTCGCCCGGTGTATACGCCGGGTGTATAGTCACCCGCATGACGGTGCCACTGACCCTCCTCGGCCTGCTCGAACGCGAGCCGAGCCACGGCTACGAGCTGAAGCGGGACTACGACGCGTACTTCGGGCGCGGGCGGCCGCTGCCGTTCGGCCAGGTGTACGCGACGCTGAGCCGGCTGGCCCGGGACGGCAAGGTCGTCATCAGCGACGTCGGCAAGGGCGACGGCCCCGACCGCAAGCGCTACATCATCACCGAGGTCGGCGCCACGGAGGTCGACGCCTGGTTGACCGAGCCCGTCGAGCCCGAGCCACACCTGCAGACCATCCTGTTCTCGAAGGTGGTGCTGGCGCTCATGCTCGGCCGGCCCGCCGAGGAATACCTCGACACGCAGCGGCGCGCCCACCTTCAGCGGATGCGCGAACTCACCGAGGTTCGGCGTACGGGTGGGCTGGTGGACGCGTTGCTCGCCGACCACAGCCTCTTCCACCTGGAGGCGGACCTGCGCTGGATCGACCTGACCGCGGCCCGGCTGGACGCGCTGGCGAAGGAGGTCCGCAAGTGAGCGCCCTGATCGAGGCTCGTGACGTCGCCCTGTCCTTCGGTGAGACCCAGGCTCTGCGGGGTGCCTCCTTCCGAGCTGAGGCCGGTGAGATCGTCGCCGTCATGGGTCCCAGTGGCTCCGGCAAGAGCACCCTGCTGCACTGCCTGGCGGGCATCCTCGTGCCCGACTCCGGCGAGGTGACCTTCGCCGGGGAGCGGGTCGACCAGTTGTCCGAGACCCGCCGCAGCGCACTGCGCCGGGACCGGTTCGGCTTCGTCTTCCAGTTCGGTCAGCTGGTTCCGGAGTTGACCGTCCACGAGAACGTCGCGCTGCCCTTGCTACTCGGCGGCGTACGCCGGGCGCAGGCGATGGAGCGGGCCCGAGTCTGGTTCGAACGACTCGATCTGTCCGGAATGGAGGGACGCCGGTCCGGTGAGCTGTCGGGCGGGCAGGCGCAGCGGGTCGCGCTGGCCCGGGCCCTGGTCGCCGAGCCCGAGGTGCTCTTCGCCGACGAGCCGACCGGCGCCCTGGACTCGCTGACCGGGGAGCAGGTCATGGAGTTGCTCGTCGGCTCGGCCCGAGAGCAGGGCACGACGGTCGTCCTGGTGACCCACGAGGCCCGGGTGGCGGCGTACGCCGACCGTGAGGTCATCGTCCGGGACGGCCGCGTCGCCGTGACCGAAGGCATCGCGT
The DNA here is from genome assembly GCF_040654195.1 of Hamadaea sp. NPDC050747. Classification (NCBI taxonomy): domain Bacteria; kingdom Bacillati; phylum Actinomycetota; class Actinomycetes; order Micromonosporales; family Micromonosporaceae; genus Hamadaea; species Hamadaea sp. NPDC050747. The sequence goes on along the minus strand of NZ_JBFAHM010000002.1, from coordinate 464,487 downwards.
CGTGATCCGGCTCGGTCTGCGCCTCACCGTCGCCGGCGGCCGGGAGGCCCTCGTCCGGCTGATCACCATCGCCGCCGCCGTGGCGCTCGGAGTCGGCCTGGTGCTGGCGACGGTCGCCGCGATCAACGCCGTCCACTCGCTCAACCACCGGTACGCGTGGATGAACACCGGGCTCGTTCCGGCGGCCGCCGGCGACTCCGTCCACGCCGACGCGCTGTGGTGGGCGCCCCGCGAGGACTTCTACGACGCGGACGCGATCGCCCGGGTCGACGTCGCGGCGACCGGCCCCGATTCGCCGATCCCACCGGGCGTGCCCCGGTTGCCGGCGGCGGGGGAGTACTTCGTCTCACCGAAACTCCACGACCTGCTCGCCGTCACCCCGCCGGAGCAGTTGGGCGACCGGTTCCCCGGCCACGAGGTGGGCATCATCGGTGACGAGGCGCTGCCGTCGCCGACCTCGCTCGTGATCCTCATCGGGCACGACCCGGCCGAAGCCGCGAAGCTGCCGAACGCGCGGCAGGTCACGAGCATCTTCGGCACCTCACCGGAGGACTGCGCCGGGTGCATCGTCGGCTACCGGGCCGCCGGGTTCGACCTCGTGCTCGGCGTCGTGGCCGGAGCCCTGCTGTTCCCGGTGCTCATCTTCATCGGCACCGCGACCCGGCTGACCGCCGCCCGGCGGGAACAGCGGTACGCGGCCATGCGGCTCATCGGCGCGACGAGCGGCCAGATCTCGAAGATGGCGGTCGTCGAGGCCGCCGTCGCCGCCGTCATCGGCACGGTGCTCGGCTTCGGCGTCTTCCTCGTGCTGCGAAAACCGTTGGCGGCGATCCCGTTCACCGGAGCGCCGTTCTTCCCCGACGACATGGCGCTGACGGCGACGAACGTGGTGTGCGTGGCGGTGGGCGTACCGGTGGCGGCGCTGCTGGTGGCGTGGCTGTCCCTGCGTCGCGTACGCGTCTCCCCGCTGGGCGTGACTCGGCGGACCACCCCGAAGCCGCCCCGGGCGTACCGGCTGATTCCGCTCGTGGCCGGCGTGGCCTGGCTCTCCTACTTGGACGGACACCGTCCCGACACGAGCATCAAGCAGGTCGCGGTCTTCCTGCCCGGGTTCCTCGTCGTCATGTCGGGGCTGGTCGTCGCCGGGCCGTGGTTCACCATGGTCGGCTCACGGCTGCTGGCCAGGCGTGCGCAGCGGCCGTCCACCCTGATCGCCGCCCGGCGCCTGTCGGACAACCCGCAGGGCGGCTTCCGCGCGGTCAGCGGCCTGGTCCTGGCGATGTTCGTGACCAGCGTGGCGGTCGGCGTCATCGGCACGATCTCCGACGACCGCAACGCGACGGACTACCGCTTCGACACCGGTTACGTGCGGCAGATGTTCTGGCCGGAACCCGGACCCACGGGTACGCCTGCCGTCACGGATCAGCTCAAGGCGGTTCCCGGGGTGACCGATGTATTCTTCCTGCGGTCCAACCCCGGCTTCGGCGGCGCGGATCAGCCCGGCGCGTATGGCGACCAGCCGTACGTGATGTCCTGCGCAGACTTGGCCCGGCATCCCGAGCTGGGCAGTTGCCCGGCCGGAGCCGAAGCGGTGTCGGTGGCCGACTTCGGGGTTCCGAAGGGAATGCCCGCGCCGCCCTGGCCGGCGGCGGCGATCACCGCCGCGGAGGTGGAGCGCCTGCCGATCGCCTCGATCCAGGTCGGCAACGACGGCTCCGTCGGCGCGATCGAACGGAGTCGGACCCTTCTCGAAGCCGCGTTCCCCAGCGTGCATCGGCCGATCGCCGAGCGTGATTTCACCAAGGACACGACGAACATGTTCACCGGCTGGGTGCAACTGGCCAACGTCGTCATCCTCGCCAGCCTGCCGATCGCCGGGTGCAGCCTGGCCGCCAGCGTCGCCGGCGGCCTCAGCGATCGCAAACGGCCCTTCAGTCTGCTGCGGCTGACCGGCGTCTCGCTGCGTACGCTCCGCCGGGTCGTGCTGCTGGAGAGCGTCATGCCGATGCTCGCGGTGGCCGCGGTCGCGATCGGGATGGGTCTGCTGTCCGCCCAGTTGTTCCTGCGGGCGCAAATGCACACCACCCTCGTGCCACCGGGCTGGGAGTACTACGTCATGGTGGCGGCCGGGCTGATCCTGTCGCTGGCGGTCATCGCCGGAACGCTTCCCCTGCTGGCCCGGATGACCGGCCCGGAGGTCGCCCGCAACGACTGATTCGAACAATTGTTCCCGACACGCGGGAGCGCCGCTTGACGTTGTCGTACTTGTGTTCGATAGTCGTCGAGTGGACACGGAACGGGAACTGACCCCGTGGTCCGACGGCACCCGACGGGTGCGCCGCTGGATCGGCCGGGGCAAGCTGTCAGACGAGAAGATGACCATCACGCTGGGCGTCCTGCCCGACGGCCGGTGGTTCGTCGGCTCGGCCCAGGCGAGCTGGACGATGTGGCAGCCGTTCGACCGCGAGCAGGACGCGGTCGCGGTCGCCGAACGCCTCGCGTGCGGCATGCGCGAAGCGCCGGTGCGCCGGGCGACGGCGGGTGTCGCGGATTTCGTCGGGGTGGCCGCCTAAGCTGACCGGGTGATGATCACCTGGGACCAGGTCTTCGCCTGGCGGATGCGGCGCCACCTGCTCGATCGGCCGGCTCGTGGCACGTCCGCCGTGGAGGTCGCCCACCGGCTCTGCGGCGTGCAGGCACAGGTGGCGTCCAGCGCCGAGCAGGCGATCACGGCCCGCCAAGCCGAACCTCCGGCCGGCCAGGTCGCGAAGGCCTTGCTGGACCGCGACCTCGTCAAGACCTGGGCGATGCGCGGCACGCTGCACCTGCTGCCCCCGGCCGACGTCCCGGCGTTGCTGGCCCTGATGGCGGCCACCAAGACCTGGGAGAAGCCGGTCTGGCAGCGCAACTTCGTCACCGCCGCCCAGCTCACCGCGATCGCCGAGGCCGCGTCGGCCGCCTTGGACGGCGCGATCCTCACCCGCGAGCAACTGACCCAGGCGGTGCTCGAGCACAGCTCCGACCCCACCCTCGCCGAGCATCTCGTCTCCGGCTGGGGTTCGGTGCTCAAACCCTTGGCGTATCAGGGTTTGCTCGTCTACGGCCCCAGCGACGGCAACCGGGTCACCTTCACCCGGCCCGACACCTACCTCGACGGCTGGCCCGGCCTGCCTGACCCGGCCGACGCCGCGCGCGTCGCGATCCCGGCCTACCTTGGTGCCTACGGCCCCGCGTCGCCCGAGGCCTTCAATCAGTGGATCACTCGCGGTGTGCTGCGCAAGACCGACCTGAAGAAGTGGTACGCCGACCTCACGGCCGACGGCGTGCTCACCGCGGTCGACGTCGACGGGACCGCGGCGTACGCGCTGACCAGCGAACTCGACGCGATCGCGACGGCGAGGCCGTTCGACGAAGTGCGCCTGCTGCCCGCGTTCGACCAGTACGTCCTCGGCCCCGGCACCCAGGATAAGCAGCTGATCGGCGCCGGGCGCCGAGCCGAGATCAGCAAGGCGGCCGGCTGGATCTCGCCGGTGGTGATCCACCGCGGCCGAGTGGCCGGGGTCTGGGAGAGCGACGGCGACACCGTGTCGGTCCGCCTGTTCCGGGAGCGGTCCGACGTCCCGAAGACGCAGATCCAAGCCGAGGCAACCCGGATCACCGGCGGCACGCCGGCCGTGGAGATCGTCGTCGGCTGAGCCGTCAGGCTTCCGTTGCGGGGACGGGTCGGAAGCACTCGCCGTCCAGCACGGGAACGACGCTGCTCTCGTCTACTTCGGACGCGATGTCGACGTCCTGCGGGTAGCCGTACCCGGCCAGCTCACGACCGCTGGCGCAGGCGTACAAGGCGTCTCGAAGGGTGGGTGCGACGTGGCGGTAGGCCGCCGCCGCCAGCTCGGCCTCGGGTGAGAAACCGCCGAGCCCCTCGTCGAGCAGCCCTTGCAGGAACGCGCCCGCGCCCCACAGGTCCTCGATCGCCGGGCGTAGTGAGCCGTCGGCCTGCCATCGTTCCCCCGCCGGGACGACGGCCAGTGCCGCCCCGTCGGGTAGCGTGCGGGCCGCCCAGGCGGCGGCTGCCCGGGCGTTGCGCAGCGATACGCCGATGACGGTCGCGCCCGTCTCGGCCAGGCGGCGGGCGATGGTGGATCCGTTGGGCGAGGGCAGCACCAGCCGCGTGATCCCCGAGGCGGCCCGGATCGTCGCCGGCGACAGGCTCACCGGCCGGTCCGGCCCCACCTCCGACCGCCCGACGGCCAGCGTCGCGTTCTGAGCGGTGGCGTACGCGGTGGCCCGTTCGTCGCGCCAGCGGTACGGAAAGACCTCGATGCCCTGATCCGCGGCGACGGTGAGGGTGGTGGTGAAGGAGAGCACATCGACGACGGCGACGACGGTGGAGCCAGGGCCGACCTCGTCCGCGCCGACGGGACCCCAATCACATCGCACCGCGTACGCGGTCTGCGCGTAAGGACTGGCCACCGCGAAAGCGTACGGTACGCCGCAGCCAGTTCTGCCCCGCCTCGTTTTCCCAGGGGAGAAGCGGCAGAATGGGCGGCGAGTACGCCGGCCACCTCGGGGAGGGGAGGGGAATCGGTGAGCGAGCTGCGTGCCCGGCTGGACGTGCCGTCCGGCGCCGACGCCCCGCGCGGCGCTCGCAAGACCGTCCGGCAACTGCTGACAGCGTGGGGCTTCGCCGACGGCGACTGGCTCGACGTCGCCGATCTGATCGTGTCGGAACTGGTGGCCAACGCCGTCCGGCACGGTGGCGGGCTGCTGGAGATCGCCGTGCAGGCGCACGAGACCCAGGTGACGATCAGCGCCGCCGACAGCACCTCCATTCCGCCGAGACGGCGTACGCCCGACACCACCGGCGGCTACGGGCTCGCCCTCATCGATCAGCTGGCCGCGGCGTGGGGCGTGGACGACTATGAGGGCGGCAAACTCGTCTGGGTCCGGCTGCGGTCGCATCCCGCCCCGGTGCGTCCCGTCACGTGATGCGTACGCCGACCACGGCCACGTCGTCGCTGACGGCCTCGTTGTGCAGCATGTTCGCCGTCGCCGCGGCGCAGAGGCTCTCGGCGTCGCCCCCGGCCAGCCCCGCGAGCAGCTTCTCGATCCCGTCGTCGATCGACTGACGGCGGCGCTCGACGAGCCCGTCGGTGTAGAGCAGCATCCCCGTCTCCGGCACCAACGGCAGGGTCGTGATCCGGCGGAAGGCGTCCGGCAGAGCGCCCAAGGGCAGGTCGACTGGAGCGTCGAGCAGATGCCCCCGCGCCCCGGGATCGAGGACGACCGGCATGAGATGCCCGGCCACCGAGAAGGTGACCGACCGCCGGTCCGGTTCGACGACGGCGTACGCCGCGGTCGCCATGGCGCCCGGCTCGAAGAGCTGGATCTTGCGGTCGAGGCGGGTGAGCACGTCGGCCGGATCGGTCGACTCCAACGCGTACGCCCGCAGCGCGCTGCGGATGCGGCCCATCACGACGGCGGACTGCAGGCCGTTGCCGGCGACGTCGCCGATGACCAGCCCGACGTGACCGGAGGGCAGGGTGAACACGTCGTACCAGTCGCCGCCGACGCCGACAGCGGCCCCGGGGATGTAACGCACGGCGATGTCCAGGCCCGGGATCTGCGGCGGGCGCGCGGGCAGCAGACTCCGTTGCAGGGCAAGGGTGGCCACGCGTTCGGTCTGCGAGAGCCGAGTGTTCGCGGCGAGGCCGGCGCGGTCGGCGACCAGCCGCAGCAGTTCGATGTCGTCCTCGGTGAACGTCCGCGCCTCGACGGAGCCGACCCGCAGAACCCCGACGACGCGGCCCGCGACCAGGAGCGGCACCCCCGCCATGGAGGTCACGCGATGGTCGATCAGGACGTGGCTGAACACGTCGCCCCGATCGACGTGTTCGATGACCAGCGGCTCGCCGCCCGCCGCCACCCGTCCGGCGAAGCCGATGCCCATCGGCACCCGGATGTCGAACTGAAGCTCCTCCTCCAGACCCACGGTGGCGGCGGTGATCAACTCGCGGCCGGTCGGGTCGAGGAGCAGGATGGTCGCGGAGTCGACGTGCAGCAGGGATCTCGTCCGCGAGACCAGCTCCATCAGTAGCGCGTCGGCCGGCAGATGGGAGAGCTCCGCATCGGTCACTGCTCGGATGCGGTCGAGGATCTCCGGGTCACGACCTGCGGTCATTCGTTGCCTTGCCCGGTGAGCAGAGGCCACACGCCGGTCAGCACCATCACCCGCCGCACGAGGTCCCCGGCGGCGACGACACGAAAGCTCAGTCCCGCGTCCTCGGCCGTGCGGCGGCCGCTGAGCAGCGCGGACATGCCCGACGAATCCAGGAAGTCGACGCCGGACAAGTCGACCTCCACACCCCGGCGCGCCTCGGTCACGGCGTCGGTGAGGCCGCGCCCCAGCTCCTCACGGGAGAGCAGGTCCACGTCCCCGGTCACCGTGACGATGACAACGCCGTCACGCTGCGAGCTAGCGATCTCCATGATCCCCCCGTTCTCCTCGGCCGTGAGATCATTGTCCTCGTCGGGAACGGTATCGCATGCTCGGACGCTTCGCTTCGGTCAACTCTGGTGGCCGCGGATCACGGGCAGACCGATACCCGTGATCCGCGGTCGCGTCAGGAGGTCGCGGCAGCCGCCTGCGCGATCACCCTCGCCACGACGTCCGCCTTCGTGATGAGGGCCAGGTGCCCGGCGCGTACCTCGGTGATCCGGGAACCGGCCCGCTCGGCCATGAACCGCTGGGCCTCCGGCGTGATGATCTGATCCTGCGTCCCGAGGACGTACCAGGACGGGATCGTCTTCCACGCCGGTACGCCGGCCGGGGTGAATCCGGCGCTCAACGCCAGCGGTCGCTGGGCGGCGTACAGGGAGAGGGCCTTCGGCCGGGGTAGGCCCGCCGCGAACGGGCCGAGGAAGGTCTCCTGCTTGAGGTAGAGGTCGACGTCGCCGGCCGGCGCGCCCGGGTAGGGCACGAAGTCGAAGACGGTGGCGGGGTCGACGTTGAGCGCCGAGTCCGCGCCCGCGAGCGGGAAGATCTGCTCGCCCTGGTCCGGGGCGAAGGCGTCTTCGTAGACCAGCGCCTTCACGTTGGGATTGCCCGTGGCGGCCTGGGTGATGACGGCGCCGCCGTAGGAGTGCCCGACCAGGACGATCGGGCCGCTGAGGGTCGCGAGGAAGTCGGCGATCGTCTGGCCGTCGGTGGTGAGGTTGCGCAGCGGGTTCGGTGGGATGCGCACGGGATACCCGGCCCGGCGTAGCCGGTCGCCGACGGCGGTCCACGACGAGCCGTCGGCCCAGGCGCCGTGCACGAGGACGACGGTGGGCCTCGGCGTGGCCTGGTGGCCGGCGGCGGCTGCGCCGGTCGCGGGGAGCAGGACGGCCAGGGTCACGGCGAGCAGGGCCGCGAGGACGAGCCGGGGCCGCCGGGCACCCGTGCGGTGTTCTTCGGACAAGAGACACTCCTTGGTCTTTCGCGTCGGGGTGGTGTCGCTAGCCGAAACGTGCCGCGCCGAACGACCGTGTCGGGCAGTTTGTCGGGAGAGTGGGTATCCGGTCGGTGTTCGGAGGAGTTCATTTTTCGGATGCTGAGCATTCGCTCGGAAGGCATCGATCTCCGAGAGATCGATGAGTAACATTGTGACGAGTGTCCCGCCGACGACCGTCCCCGGCCGCCGACCGTGATCCGCCGAAGGAGTCCGATGACCGCCAAACGCGTCACCACACTGCTGGCCGCAATCGTGGCGCTGGGCGCCGCGGGCGGCGCGTACGTGCTCCAGCGAAGCCCGGACCCGGTGCGCACCACCATGACGGTGCCCGCCGCGGTGACTGCGGCCGCCGTGCCCCGGCCCGACCATGTCGTGCTGGTCATGTTCGAGAACAAGAAGTACTCGTCGATCAACGGCAGTTCGAGCGCGCCCTACTTCAATTCGCTGGCCGGGCAGGGCGCGAAGTTCACGAAGTCGTTCGCCATCACGCACCCGAGCCAGCCGAACTACATCGCGCTGTTCTCCGGCTCGGCCCAGGGCGTCACCGACGACAGCTGCCCGCGGAGCTTCACCGGCAAGGAGAACCTCGGCCATCAGCTGATCGCGGCCGGGTTCACCTTCACCGGCTATTCCGAGGCGATGCCCTCGGACGGCTACACCGGTTGTTCCAGCGGCACCTACCGGCGTAAGCACAACAGCTGGGTCGACTTCGACAACGTCCCCGCCGCGAGCAACCTGCGGTATTCGCGGTTCCCCACGGACTTCACGACCCTGCCGACGGTCGCCTTCGTCACCCCGGACATGTGCAACGACATGCACGACTGCTCCATCAGCACCGGCGACACCTGGCTGAAGGCCAAGCTCGACGCGTACGCCCAATGGGCAAAGACCCACAACAGCCTGCTCATCGTGACCTTCGACGAGGACAGCAACACCTCGGTGAACCAGATCTTCACCGTGTTCGTCGGCCAGCACGTCAAGATCGGCAACTACTCCGAGACGATCAACCACTACGCGGTCCTGCGGACGATCGAGGACGCGTACGGGCTCGCTCCGATCAACAACGCGGCGAGCGCCACCCCGATCACCGACATCTGGCAGTGACGTGTACCTGTCGACGATAGGTCGTCCAGCGGCGGCCGGTTCGGGTCGCCGCTGGACGGCGATCGGGGCCAACGTCGTGGCCCTCGGCCTGGTCAGCCTGGTCACCGACGTGTCGGCCGAGATGGTCACCGCCGTCCTGCCCGCGTACCTGGTGCTCGGGCTCGGGTTGACGCCGTTGGCGTATGGGGCCGTCGACGGGGTCTACACCGGGGCGACTGCGCTGCTCCGGCTCGCGGGCGGCTGGCTCGCCGACCGTACGCGCCGCCGCAAAGCGGTCGCGGGCGTCGGCTACGGCATCTCGGCGGTCGCCAAGCTCGGCCTGCTCGCCGCAGGTACGCAAGCCGCCGCCCTGGGCGGGGTGATCGCCGCCGACCGAATGGGCAAGGGACTGCGTACGGCACCTCGGGACGCGTTGATCACCCTGTCCGCCCCGGCGGCACTGCTGGGCCGGGCGTTCGGCGTGCACCGGACGCTGGACGCGGCGGGCGCGTTCCTCGGGCCGTTGGTCGCCCTGGGCGTGCTGACCGCCACCGGCTCGGCCGCGATGACGGCCGCCTCCCGGGACGCGTTCGACGCCGTCTTCGTGTGCAGTTTCGGTGTCGCTGCTTTCGGCGTACTCCTGCTTGTGCTGTTCGTGAAAGAGCACCGCGATCCGCTTGCCGCGCCACGGCCTCGCGCTCGTGATCTGGCCGCGCTGGCCGCCGATCCGCGAGCCCGGCGGCTGACCGCGGCCGGCTGTGCGCTGGGGCTGGCGACGATCGGCGACGGCTTCGTCTACCTGCTGCTGCAGCGGAGGTCGGGGCTGGCGATCGGCTGGTTCCCGCTGCTCGCGGTCGGCACGAACCTCGCGTATCTCCTGCTCGCAGGCCTGGCAGGGACCATCGCGGACCGCGTCGGGCGACAGCGCGTGCTGCTCGGCGGCTACGCGCTGCTCGCGCTGATCTATCTGGCCCTGGCCGCGCCGTGGCACGGCACCATGATGATCGCGCTGATCCTGCTGCTCAACGGGGCGTTCTACGCGAGCACCGACGGCGTGCTGATGGCGCTGGCCGGGCCGGTGCTGCCCGAGTCGCTGCGCACGACCGGCCTGTCCATGATCCAGACGGGCCAGGCCGTCGCCTACCTCGGCTCGTCGCTGCTGTTCGGGCTCGTCTGGCAGACCTGGGACACGACCGCAGCGGTGCTGGTCGCCCTCGCGCTCACGGTCGCCGCCGGGGTCACGACCGTCTTCCTGGTGCGGCTGCGTGCGCACTAAACTCGTGGTCGCGGCGGCGGCCTTCGCCGTGCTGATCGCGGTCGGGATCGGCGTGATCCGCCACGCGCGGCACCCGGCCGTCACCGGCTCCGCGCCACTCACGCTTCAGTCCGGCTTGTACGCCGTGAGCACCGCGCCGGCGACGCAAGGCCACCTGATCTCGGACGGCCGAGTGGCGGCCCTGTCCTGCAGCCGCTTCTACGCCGCCGCCGCGACGGGCGTCTGCCTGCGCCCGGACGGCCCACTCGCGACCTACCAGGTCGTGCAGCTCGACGCGCAGCTCCGCGAGAAGGACAAGTTCCCGCTGGTGGGCGTGCCGAACCGGGCGCGGGTCTCGCCCAGCGGCCGCCTGCTCGCCTGGACGGTCTTCGTGACGGGCGACTCCTACAACAACGGCAAGTTCTCCACCCGGGCCGGGATCCTCGACACCGTCACCGGCGACCTCGTCGGCACGCTCGAAGACTTCACCGTCACACCCTCGGCTGGAGCGGACCGCAACTTCTGGGGCATCACGTTCACCGCCGACGACGACCACTTCTACGCGACCATGTCGACGCGAGGCCACCGTTACCTGGTCTACGGCTCCATCTCCGGCCGCTCCGTCTCGGTCGTCCGTGGCGGTGTCGAATGCCCTTCCTTGTCGCCCGACGGCACGCGCATCGCCTTCAAGTCCGCTGTGGACGGTGATCCCGCTCGGGGCTGGCGGCTGTCGGTGCTGACCCTGTCGACCGGGACGGTCGTGCCGCTCGCCGAGACGCGCAGCGTCGACGACCAGGCCGTGTGGCTCTCCTCCACGACCGTCGGGTACGCCCTCCACCGGCCCGGCGGCTCCGACGTCTGGTCCGTCCCCGCCGACGGCTCCGGTACGCCTTCGCTGCTCCTCGCGGACGCCGAATCCCCCACCTACCTCGCACTCGCGTGATCATTGCGCCAGCCATGCTGCTTCGCGCCGTGAAATGCCCGAATCAACAGCATGGCTGACGCAATGATCATGGTCCGCCGTCGGGGAGGTCGCCCGCGCTCTGACCGATATACGCTGAGGCGCGTCGAAGGGGGTACGCCGATGGGTGCGATCAAGCCGTGGCATGTGCTGGCGCTGCTCTGCTGCATGGTCGGGGTGACGGGCATCGTCGCAGGCGTGGTGGCGATCGTCTTCGCGTCGAGGAAGAACCGGGGTCAGTGATGCGCGTGCTGATCGTCGGGGGGACCCGGTTCGTCGGGCGGCACATCACCGAGGCGGTCCTGGCGGCCGGGCATGAGGTCGCAGTCCTGCATCGGGGCGCCACCGGCGCGGGGCTGTTCCCCGAGGCGACGCACCTGACCGCTGACCGCGACGGGGACCTGGGCGTCCTGCGCGGCACGCGGTGGGACGCGACGATCGACGTCAGCGCGTACCGGCCGGAGCAGGTGTCCGCGTTGGCCGGGGCGCTGGGCGACGGGGCCGGTCACTACCTCTTCGTTTCGACGGTCAGCGTCTACGACACCCCCGCTCACGCGGGCTACCCGGAAGACTCGCCGCTGCTCACGGGAACCGAGGGCTACGGGCCGCGCAAGGTCCTCTGTGAGCAGGCGGCCCGCGCCGCGTTCGGCCCGCAGACGCTGGTGGTGCGCCCTACGTACGTCATCGGCCCGTACGACCACACCGGAAGGTTCACCTACTGGGTACGCCGGCTCGCCCGGGGCGGTGAGGTTCTCGCGCCCGGTCGTCCGGAGGTCCCCATCCAGCTGGTCGACGCGCGTGACCAGGCTGCGTTCCTCGTCCACGGGATCGTCACCGGGTTGGCCGGTACTTTCCACGCCGTCGGCGAGCCGATGCCGTTCAGCGCGATGCTGGAGCGGATCGCGAGTGCGGTCGCCCCGCCCGGGACCAAGCTGACCTGGGCTGATCCGCAGTTCCTGCTCGATGCCGGGGAGACCGGCGACACAATGCCGCTGTGGTACGCGGGCGACGAGAACGAGGCGCTGCTCAACACGGCCGATCCGAGTGCCGTGGTGGCGGCCGGGCTGGTGAACCGATCGATCGAGGAGACCGCGCGGGATCTCGCCGACGCCGAAGTGCCCGACCGCGGGTACCTGACCGCCGAACGGGAAGAGGAGTTGCTGGCCGCGCTCAGTGGGCGCTGAAATACCAGGCGGCCGAGGTGAGGATGGTCCCGACGAGCACGGTGAAGACCGTGCCGCCGACGACGGGCAGCACCCAGCCGGCCACCCCGGGCTTGGTCAGCACCAGCATCTTCACCGTGAAGACGCCGAAGAACAAGCAGCCGAGCAGGGAGTGCACGAGCACTCGCGCGTCGTAGGCCTGGAAGCCGATGCCGTAGAGGCAGAAGACGGCGACCGGGACGGCGATGAAGAAGGCGAGCCGGCCGGACCAGCGGTGCACGGGTCCGATCCACGACGGCGGGCTGATCGCCTTGATCTTGCCGTACATGACCAGCGCCGATCCGAGCTGTATCAGGGCGAACACCCCGGCGGCCACGGCCAGCCAGCTCTTGACCTCGATCAGGTTCTCGAAGCCCGAGACCTTGAAGACGATGCTGTCGCCCTTGTGCCGGCCGCCGTAGACGCCGAGTGCGACCGACACCAACGCGCCGATCAGCAGAGGGACGAGCAGCTTGCTGCTCTTGGCGGGCGTACTGGTCATCGGGTCACGGCTCATCGGGTCACCGCCACGGAAGCCGGTGCGCCGTAGGGCTCGGTCGGCTGCTCGGGCTTGGCCCGGACGCTGAGGATCGCGACGATCACCGCGATCAGCACACCCACCAGCAGCGTGACGATGGGGGTCGGAACCTTCATCAGGCTGATTATCCGCGTGATCGGTCATGATCGTTGCGTTCTTCATATACCTAGAAGTACGATGCATTGATTCTCTAGGTCTTAGTGGGAGACGGCGTGCACATAACGAAGGACCTGGTCGCGGCGTCGGCGACCCCGCTGGTGCTCGGCATCCTCGCCGACGGGGAGAGCTACGGCTACGCGATCCTCAAACAGGTCGGCGACCTGTCCGGCGGCCGTCTGGAGTGGACGGACGGGCTGCTCTACCCGCTGCTCCACCGGCTGGAGCGCCTGGGACACGTCGAGTCGGTGTGGCGCGGCCCGGAAGGCGGACGCCGCCGCAAGTACTACCGCATCACCGAGCAGGGGCAGGCGGAGTTGGCCGAGCAACGCCGCCAGTGGTCGGCAGTGGTCGACGCGCTGCAGAACATCTGGAACGACGCCCAGTCGCGCAGTCCCAGACTCGCCTGGGAGGGCTGACCGGTGGACACCGACGGCATCGCGCCCGATCCGGGCGCCGCAGCGGGCACCGACGATCCCGGGGTCGAGGCGCAGATCGGCGAGTGGGTGGCGTACATGCGCCGCCGGCGTGAACTGAGCGCCGCCGACGCCGACGAACTCGAGGATCACCTGCGCAGCCGGATCGACGAGCTGACCGAGGCCGGACTCGCGCCGGACGAGGCGTTCCTCATCGCGGTCAAGCGGATGGGCAGCCTGGACGAGGTGTCCCGGGAGTTCGCCCGGGAACACTCCGAACGGCTCTGGAAGCAGCTGGTGCTCACCGGCGGCGGCGAGCCGGCCAAGACCGGGCCGGCGCGCAAGGACCTGCTGATCATGATCGCCTGCGCGGCCGTCGCGGCGGTCGGAGTGAAGATCCCCGCCCTGTTCGGGCTGACCTTCGAGGACGACTTCGGGTTCTTCGCCCGCAACGTCAGCCTGTTCGCGCTGGTGCCGCTGGCGGCGTACTTCGTGTGGCGGCGGCAGGTGCGGCCGGCCGTCGTCGGCGTGCTCGCGGTGCTGTTCGTGATCGGGGCGATCGGGGCCAACGTCTATCCGCTGGCCGACGACGCGGACACCACCATCCTCACGGGCATCCACCTGCCGATCGCGTTGTGGCTGGTCGTCGGGGTGGCGTACGCGGGCGGCGACTGGCGGTCGGGCACGCGGCGGATGGACTTCATCAGGTTCACCGGTGAGTTCTTCATCTACTACGTTCTCATCGCCTTGGGCGGCGGGGTGCTGACGGCGTTCACCGCCGGAGTGTTCAACGCGATCGGGCTCGACGCCGAGAAGTTCCTCGGCGGCTGGCTGCTGCCCTGCGGTGCGATGGCGGCGGTGGTCGTGGCGGCCTGGCTGGTGGAGGCCAAGCAGAGCGTTATCGAGAACATGGCTCCGGTGCTGACGCGAGTGTTCACTCCGCTGTTCGCGGTGGCGCTGCTGGCCTTCCTGGTGGCGATCGTCTGGACCGGCAACGGCATCGCCATCGAACGGGACGTCCTGATCCTGTTCAACCTGGTCCTCGTCGCGGTCCTCGGGCTGCTGCTCTACGGCATCTCGGCCCGGGAGCCCGCGGCGCCGAGGGGCTGGTTCGACCGGTTGCAGTTCCTGCTGGTGGTCAGCGCACTGGTGATCGACGTACTGGTGCTGCTGGCGGTGAACAGCCGGATCGCGGAGTTCGGGTTCAGCGCGAACAAGACGGCCGCGCTGGGGGAGAACCTTGTCCTGCTGGTCAACCTCGCCTGGTCAGCCTGGTTGCTGTACGCCTTCCTGTGGCGGCGGACGCCGTTCGCTCGGCTCGAGCGGTGGCAGACCAGCTACGTCGTCGTGTACGCCGCCTGGGCCTGGTTCGTGGTCTTGGCCTTCCCGCCGATCTTCGACTTCGTCTGATCCGCGGCCGCCTGGCTGTGGCTGCCTGCCGTTTGTGGCTGCCCGGTTCGCGAGCACCCCCTTTGCTCCAGCGACGCCGGGCGGCCACGACTTTCGCGTACCCCTCGGTTCACCTGGGCAAACGCGGAGCCGGCGGAGGAAATCCCCGACGGCGGGGAGTGCGCGCCGCCGGCGGACCTGTCCTGCTTGGACCGGTCGTCGCTCTTTAGGGGTAATGAGTGGCATATATCGGATAAGTCAGACCATGCTGGGGAATTGGCCAACGGCCTCACCTGGTCCTTTCCGGTCGTCGGTCCACTTCTCCCGAAAGGCGGGTATGACATGACCGCCCCCAACCACCGGCTGTCCACGCGCCACGGCATTCTCGTGGTGACCACCGACGCGGTCTACGGCCGCGCCATCCACCAAGTCCTGGGCCAGGTTCTCGGCATCGCGGCACGGTCGAAGAACCCTTACGGCGAAGGTTTCGTCTCCCTGCGCACGGGCGGCAGCAACGGGGCGGACGTGCGCCGGGATCTGCTCGTCGCCTGCCGGTGGGAGGCCGTCGACGACATGACGGCCGCCGCCGCGCAGTTCGGGGCGGACGCGGTCGTCGCCATGCGCTTCGACCATCGGCAAGTCACCGAGAGCTGGTTCGAGGTGTGCGCGTACGGGACCGCCGTCGTGCTCGCCCCGGCGTCGTCGGAGATTCCGGCTGCTCGCCGGGCGCCCGCGTACGCCGACGCCACCCGTCCGGCGTGATTCGTTCCGCCTTTTCGCCAAGTGCGGTTTGCCGCGAAACCGCATGGGGTACCCGCGCTCGCGTTCGGGCTCACGGTTCCGCACGGATCGTGACCCGATTGTCATGGAAAGTAGTACCTCGACCGGCATATGAGAAAGCCGTAGATCGCCGCTATTGTCGGCATGCGGCGGCCTACGCGTCATGGCGGTGGCGCGTTCATCGGGGGTGAACGGGAGGAGCGGGCGACCATGTCTGACCGAGCGGACGGTGGCTCCACAGCCGACCGCGAAGCAGGAGCGCGTCTGGTGCCCGAGCAGGCCGAAAGCCTCCTCGACACTGGATTCTCGGCGGGCCAGCTGTACCAGGTACGGCAGACCGTCGTCGCGCACGCCCAGTCGGGCGGGGCCGGGCCGACGACGGTCGAGGCGATTCTGCTGATCGCGAGCGAACTGGCGGTCAACGTGATCCGGCACGGTGGCGGACGCGGGCGGCTACGGCTATGGCGTACCGGTGACGCGGTCTACTGCCAAGTCCAGGATTACGGCCCCGGCATCGCCGAGCCGGAGACGGCCGGAGCCGATCCGTCCGCCGCCGACGACGGTGCGGTGGACCGGCCCGGCCGTCGCGGACTGTGGATCGTCCGCATGGTCGCCGACGACCTCGACATCGAGACCGGCTCGGCGGGCACCACGGTCACCACCCGCGTACGCCTGCGGGGGCCCGGCGATCGCAATCACGGGCGCGGCGGGATGCGTACGGCGATGCTGGACTCGCGCGCCCGAGCCTGAACCCTCAGTCCTTGCCCTTCCCGCCCTTGCCTTTGCCCTTGCCGTTGGTCACCTTCGACGGCGGCTGCACCAGCTGGGTCTGCGCCGGCGTCGTCACGGTCGGCGACGGTGCCACGACTCCGAGCACGGTGGGTACACAGTTCGCCTCGGCGGACGCGTCCTGCAGTGTGAACGCGATCGGCAGCTGGTTGCCGCCGGTGTAGCGACCGGTCACGGACAGCTTCGCGGTCGCTCCGGCCGCCAATGCCTGCGTCTGAACGCGTGAACTGACCGTCGTGCCGTCCTGCTCCCACCACTGGGCGAGCGCCTCGTCCACCTGCTGCCGCCCAGGTAGCTGGAAGCTCAGCCGCCAGTCGCGTACCGGCTGGGCCCCCGTGTTGGTCACGGCGACCGCGGCGGTGAAGCGGTCGCCGGTGTCGTCGAGCACCCGGTAGGTGACCTGGCAGGCCGGGATCTCGGGCGGTGCCGTCCACTCCGGACCTCCGGCGGCCTGTGGGCCGGTCGCGGGCAGCCGGGCGGCGGCGAACCAGACGAGCGCGGCCACCGCGACGGCGGCGACTGATCCAACGACCGTCCGCCCGGGACGCCGCGCCGATCGGGTCCGCACCAGCGTCGGCCACGCCAGCACTCGGGTGACGGTCTCGGCCGGCTCGCCGACCGGATGAGTGTCCAGGAGGGCGAGTCCGTCCGGCGGCGCCGCGTCGCTCAAGACGCGCGCCAGGTCGGCAGCGGCCGGACGGTCGGCGGGGTCTTTCGCGAGGCACGCCCGGCACACGTCAGCCACCGATTCCGGCAGCCCGTCGATGTCGGGCAACGGCTCGGGCGCCCGGCTCCGGTGCGCCGACAGCAGATCCAGCAGCGACGAGGGCTGCCACGGCAGCCGCCCGGCGAGCATCAGATGGAGCATGATGCCGACGGCGTACACGTCGGCCGAGGGGTGCACGGGTGCGCCGTCGAGCCGCTCCGGGGCGGTGTAGGCGGGGGTACCGACGACCTCCGCGCCCGGCTGCCCGTCCGGTTCGTCCTGGAAGGCGCTGATGCCGAAGTCGATCACCTTGACGCCGCCGGACGTCAGCAGCACGTTGCGCGGGCTGACATCGCGATGCACCACACCGCGGGAATGGGCGGCCGCGAGCGCCTCGGCCATCTGCGCGGCCACCGTCACCGCCGACGGCCAGGGCAGCGACCGCCCGGCGAGGAGGTCGGCCAGCGGCACGCCGTCGACGACCTCCATCACGAGGAACGGCACGGCCTGACCGGTCCGGGTCGACGCGGCCACGCCGTAGTCGTGGATCACCGCGATGGCGGGATGGGACAGCCGCGCCAGCACCCGGGCCTCCGCGCCCAGCCGCGCCCGCGACACCGGGTCGCTGAGCAGCTTGCGGTCGAGGGCCTTCACCGCCACGACCCGGCCCAGCCGCTCGTCGCGCGCCCGCCAGACGGTCGCCATGCCGCCGGACGCGATCGGCTCGATCAGCCGGTAGCGGTCCTCCAGCAGATCGCCCGCCTCGAAGATCTCCTCTGGTACGCCGGACATCGCGCTCCTCCACCGAATCGTGCCACCCGGCGCGCCAAGTACCCGGTGATCGGCGTGGTACACGATTCGGTGGAGGATTCGTCCGAACGACCTGACGCCTTGCCCCGGGCGCAGCCGGCTGTAGCGTCCCGGGCAGCTCGGACCGGATGGTCAGAAGACCGGGCCGTGACCGATCGCTCCGGTGATCGTGATGATCATGATGGTGCGGCGGCGACGCCGGGTCATCACGGCGAACACGGCGGTGAGCACCACCAGTTCGAGGTCCGGCCAGTCACCGGTGACCTCGACCTCGGCCTCGCCCCGGGAGAACGCCGGCAGCCGCAGGGCGATGCTCCGGCCGTCGCGCTCCAAGCGGGCGCCCCGGCGGCCGATCTGCCACCGGA
This sequence comes from Hamadaea sp. NPDC050747, assembly GCF_040654195.1. NCBI lineage: Bacteria > Bacillati > Actinomycetota > Actinomycetes > Micromonosporales > Micromonosporaceae > Hamadaea > Hamadaea sp. NPDC050747. Next base: position 446,544 of record NZ_JBFAHM010000002.1, on the reverse strand, counting down.
CCGGGCCGCCGGGACCGGGCACGTGCGACTTCTGCGGATGCAGCCGCACGGCCGGGCCGCTGCCCGCCTGCGCCGCCACGCCGATCCGATAGCGGTCGGTGGGATGGACTGTCCATTCGCGCTCACCGAGCCGGATGACGGCCCGCCGCCACCCCACTCCCGTACGCAGCGTCGCCGCGCCGAAGTGATACACCCCGTGGCTCTTGCGTACCTGGTTCATCGGGCGCTCCACGTTCATCGGGCGCTCCACCGCAGGCCCGGGATCACCACAGCGCCGACCGCGAGGTGCAGCGCGGCCAGGCCGAGCTTCGCCGAACCGGACACCCCCGCGGTCGGCCCGAGCAGGACCGACAGCGCAAGGAATCCGGCGGCGATGACCGTCCAGATCGTCAAAGCCTTGGCAGTCAGGCGTTCCAGCAGCGCGAGAAGCCCCCAGCCGGCGAGAGCGGTGACAGCGGCCGCGCCCAACGCCCAGGCGAGCGTCACCTCCTGCGTCGAAGTGCCGGTTCGAGCGGCGAGGTGGATTCCGGCCGGTCCGGACAGCAGGGCGTACCCGGCTCCGGCGACGGCGACAGCGGCGGCGGTGATGGTGAGGCGGCGTACTGATTTCGTCATGGCGGCAGCTTGGCCCGAGCACCGCCGACGGGTCATCGGTCCGCGGGCCGCCCGATCCACTGCTTTAGTCGCGCGCCTACTTCTTTAGTAGGTGGTCGGCCGGCTGCGTCCCTGGTTAGCCTGCCTGCGTGAACGCCCGAAAAGCCGGCCTGACGATCACCCTCGTGGTGATCGGCGGCCTGATCGCGTACGCCCTCTATGGTGCGCGCCAATCCGACCCCGACAGCTTCCCGCTCGACACGATCGTCGCGCTCATGTCCCTCGGGGTCACGGCGTGGGTTTACCGACAGCCGTTCGCCGGTGGCGTGGTCGCCGCGATACTCGCCGCGGTCTCGCCGGTCGCGACGCCGGTCGCCAGCTTCGCCGCGTTCCACACTGCCCGGCGACGCCCGTTCCGCGAGGCGCTCGTCGTCACCGTGCTCGGCGTCCTCGCGCAGGCCGTGCAGGGGATCTGGCGTACTCCGGCGGGGGTGTCCTACCGCTGGTGGCTGCTGCTGATGGCGGCGGCGTACGCGGCCCTGCTCGGCTGGGGAACCTGGGCGCAGGCTCGCGCCAACCTGCTCAAGGAGTTAAGGGACCGGGCTCAGCGGGCCGAGGAGGAACAGGAACGCCGCATCCTCGAAGCGCGCCGGGCCGAACGCAACCGCATCGCTCGCGAGATGCACGACGTCCTCGCTCACCGCCTGTCGCTGCTGGCCACTTACGCGGGCGCGGTGGAGTACCGCCCGGACGCGCCGCCCGAGCGGCTGACCGAGGCCGCCCGGGTCATCCGGGCGGGCGCCCACCAAGCCCTCGAAGACCTGCGCGAGGTCATCACCCTCATGCGCTCGGACGACGACGGCGATCCGGACGCGCCCGCCGGGCAGACCCTCGCCGACCTGCCCGGCCTGCTCGCCGAGGCGCGGGCGGCCGGCCAGCGCGTCGACCTGGACGACGGGCCCGACCTGGCCGACCTCCCACCGGCGCTCGGGCGGTGTGCGTATCGCGTGGTCCAGGAAGGACTGACGAACGCGCGCAAGCACGCCCCCGGGCAGGCGGTGAGGCTCCGGCTCGCGTCCCACCCGGCGACCATCGTGGTACGCAATCAGACGGTCCCGGGTGAGCCGGGACCGGGCGCCGGAACCGGGCTCGCGGGCCTGGCCGAGCGGGTTTCCCTCGTCGGCGGCGAGCTGGAGCACGAGATCGACGCCGACGGCGAATTCCGGCTGACCGTGCGACTACCGTGGCCCTCATGATCCGAGTGGTGATCGTCGACGACGATCCGTTGGTTCGCGGCGCGCTGACGATGATGCTCGACGGGGCGGACGGGATCGCGGTCGTCGGTGAGGCCGCCGACGGCGCGCAGGCGCTGCTGGCGGTCGAGCGGCACGGCCCGGACGTGGTGCTGATGGACATCCGCATGCCGGGGGTGAGCGGCATCGCGGCGACCGAGCGGATTCGGCGGCGGGCCCGGCCGCCGGAGATCATCATGCTGACCACGTTCGACTCCGACGACCACATCGTGCGGGCGCTGCGCGCGGGCGCGAGCGGCTTCCTGCTCAAGGACACCCCGCCGGAGCGCATCGCAGCCGCCGTACGAAGCGTCGCGGCGGGGGAGCCGATCCTCTCGCCGAGCGTGACGCGCCGGCTGGTCGACCAGGTGACGAGCGGAGCGGCGAGCGGGGAACGCGCCCGGACGGCGCTGAGCGCCCTCACACCCCGCGAGCGGGACGTCGTCGTCGCCGTCGCGCAGGGGCGCTCGAACGCCGAGATCGCCGAGGATCTGCTGATGAGTCTGACGACGGTGAAGGCGCACGTGTCGCACATCCTGACCAAACTGGATCTGACCAACCGTACGCAGATCGCGTTGCTCGCTCATGACGCCGGACTGATCTGAGGAGGAACGTCGTGGAGGACCGAGCGGCCCAGCTGGCCCAGGCGTGGACCGACGCGGCCCGCGGCTACGAGGAGTACTTCGTGCCCCGGTTCGCGCCTTGGGTCGAGCTGGCGGTGAACGCTCTGGGTGGGGATCTTCCGGACGGCCCGATCCTCGTCCCGTGTTGCGGAACCTTCCCCGAGCTGCCGTTGCTCGGGGCGGCCTACCCGGGTCGCGCCATCGTGGGCGTCGACCTGTCACCCGGCATGGTGACCCTCGCGGCCGGTCGTGCCGCCTCGTGGCCTCAGGCTCAGGCGATCGTCGGCGACGCCTGCGCGGTCGGGCCGGAGTGGACCGGACGCTGTGCGGCCGTGCTGTCGGTCTTCGGGCTGCAGCAACTGCCTGATCCGGCGGCGACGCTGGCGTCCTGGGCCGGCCTGCTCCGTCCCGGCGGCCGGCTGTCGGTGGTGTTCTGGCCGGAGATCGTGGAGGAGGAGGGCCCGTTCGCGCTCAGCCGGCGTGCCTTGGATCGCCCTGCTCCCCTCGGCGACGAGGAGGATCGGCTGGCCGAAGCGATCACGGCGGCGGGCGCGGTGGTGACGGCCGACCGGGAAGTCTCCTACGTGATGGAGCACCCCGACGCTGCCACGGTTTGGGCGGCTATGGTCGATAGTGGGCCGTTACGGGCGGTAGCGTTGTCCAGTGGGGAGGCTGTGCTGGCGGAGGCGGGCCGCCGCTTCCTGGCCGCCGCGCCCAGCGATCGGCCCTGGCGGCATACGCCGCGCGCCCGGCTGCTGACCGCGATCTTTCCGCCGAAACCGTCTCGGCCGCCAGCCTGATGATCTAGCGTCGGATGCATGCTAGGCACGATTCTGTGGGGGATCATCGGCGGCGCCATCGTGGGCATCCTCGCCCGCCTGCTGCTGCCCGGCAAGCAGCATATATCCATGCTCGTCACAGTGATCGTCGGTATCATCGCGGCGACGCTGGGCGGCCTGATCGCCGACTGGCTCGGGGTAGGCGACACCAAGGGCATCGACTGGATCCGGCACTTCATCCAGATCGCCCTGGCCATCCTGTTCGTCTGGCTGGCCGACCGCATGTTCGGCCGGCGTACGCCACCGGCCGTGCCCGCCCGCTGACTCCGGTGCGGGCAGATCACGATTCGTGACCTGCCCGAAGACGCGTTCACCAGGTCTTGCCGGCCTGCTCCCGGATCGTTCGGTTGATCCGGTTGAAGAAGTTGGTCAGCGCGATGTTCATGATGATCGCCGACAGCTGCCTGTCCTCGAAATGGGCGGCGGCGTCCGCCCAGATCTCGTCGGTCACGCCCGCGGCGCCGTCCTGAATCCGGGTGGCGGCCTCGGTCAACGCCAGCGCCGCCCGCTCCTGGTCGGTGAAGAACGGCGTCTCCCGCCACGTGACCACGTTGTGCAGCCGCTCGTCGGTCTCCCCGTTCTTCTTCGCCGTCGCGACCGCCGCGTACACGCACGGGCTGCACCCGTTGATCTGACTGGCCCGCAGATGCACCAGCTCCAGGACGCGCGGATCGACGCCGCCCGCGTGAATCGCCTTGTACAGGTGCTGGATGGCAGTCATCACATCCGGATTCGCCGCGCTCTTCAGCCGTGCTTCCATCGAACCTGCTCCTCATCGGTTACCTGAGCCCCTCGGGGCACGTCATCACCCATGACGGAGCGGTTCCGAGGAAGGTAACAACATGTCCGACAACACCCCGGCCGATCTGGTCGTGACGGCGTTCGAAGCCAACCGAGACCGGATGCACGCGGTCGCGTACCGGATGCTCGGGTCGCACGCCGACGCCGACGACGTCGTGCAGGAAGCGTGGCTGCGGCTGTCCCGCCAGGACCCGGCGGCCATTCAGAACCTGGCGGCCTGGCTGACCACCGTGGTGGGCCGGATCAGCCTCGACGTTCTGCGTACGCGGCAGGCCCGGCCCGAGGCGTCCTTCGACGGGCTGCCGGATCTCGTGGTGACCGCCGACGATCACGACCCCGAAGGCGACGCGGCGCTGGCCGATTCGGTCGGGCTGGCGCTGCTGGTGGTCCTCGAATCCCTCGGGCCGAGCGAGCGGCTGGCGTTCGTGCTGCACGACCTGTTCGGGGTGCCGTTCGACGAGATCGCCCAGATCCTCGGCAAGTCCGTCGACGCCGCCAAGATGATGGCCAGCCGGGCCCGCAAGAAGGTTCGCACGACCGAGCGTCCACAGGCGGCTGGACGGCACCAGCGTGAGGTGGTTCAGGCCTTCCTCGCGGCGGCCCGCCGGGGCGACTTCGATGAACTGCTCCGCGTTCTCGATCCCGAGGTGAAGCTGACCATCGACGGTCCCGACGGCGAGATCGTCGTCCTCGGCGCGACCAAGGTGGCCGGCGGCGCCAGGATCGGCGGGGGAGCCGCGACGCTCGCCCGGACCGTGCTCGTCAACGGCCTGCCCGGCCTCGTGGCCTGGCGCCCGGACGGCACACCGCTGTCGCTGCTCGCGTTCACCGTCGTCGGCGACCGGATCGCTGGCATCCTCGCCGTCACCGATCCGGTGCGACTGGCCCGGCTGGACCTCCCGGATCGGAGCAGCTAGGACTACCGTGCGCGTTCATGGGCTACGTCTTCCTGCTCGGCGCGATCGCCGCCGAGGTCGTCGCGACCAGTCTGCTGAAGGCGACCGAGGGCTTCTCCAAGCTGTGGCCGACCGTCGCGGTCATGGTCGGCTACATCCTTGCCTTCATCGCACTGTCCCAAGTGGTCAAATCGGTCCCGGTCGGCGTCGCGTACGCGGTCTGGTCGGGCCTGGGCACGGCGGCGATCGTCGCCATCGGCGCGGTCTTCCTCGGTGAGCCGATCACCGTCGTGAAGGTGCTCGGCATCGGCCTGATCGTGGCCGGAGTCGTGATCCTCAACGTGGGTGGCGCGACGGCCCACTGAGTATCAGGGTCCTGGCCTGCGCAAATCGGGGATGCGAACGCCGTGTGGCCGATACCGTGAGGGCATGCGGGCTTTGCAGCTGGTCTCACCCGGCAAGATCGAGGTACGCGACGTCGACGTGCCGGAGATCGCCTCCGACGAGGTGCTCGTGAAGGTGGCTGGAGCCGGGCTGTGCCACTCCGACATCCACGTGCTGCACGCGCCGGAGTGGCCGATCCCGAACATGACCTTGGGTCATGAGACGTCCGGGCACGTCGAGCAGCTCGGCGACACGGTCACGGGGTTCGCCCGGGGCGACGCCGTGCTCGTCTACCTGATCTGGGCCTGCGGCGTCTGCCGGCCGTGCATCGAGGGGCGCGACAACGTCTGCGTGAACCAGGGCGGCCGGTACGCGTACCCGCCGTGCCCGGGGCTGGGGCCGAACGGCGGCATGGCGGAGTACATGCGGGTCAAGGCGCGCTACCTCGAACCGCTCGGCGACCTCGATCCGGTGCAGGCGGCTCCGCTGGCCGACGCCGGGCTCACCCCGATGCACGCGATCAACGGGGCACGGCACCGGCTCGGGCCGGGCTCGACGGCGGTCGTCATCGCGGTCGGCGGTCTGGGCCATGTCGGGCTGCAGATCCTCGCGGCGACCACGTCGGCGCGCATCATCGCCGTCGACTCCAGCGAGCAGAAGCTGGAGATCGCCAAGGAGCATGGGGCGGACCTCGTCCTCTCCAGCGACGAGTCGGCGGTGAAGCGGATCCTGGAGGAGACCGGCGGCTACGGGGCCGACGCCGTCTTCGACTTCGTGGGCGTCCAGCCGACGATCGACCTGGCCACGCACACGATCGCCCCGGACGGCGCGCTGCGGTTCGTCGGGCTCGGCGGCGGCTCGTTCACCTACGAGGCCAACGGGGCGGCCGAACCGCTGCCCTGGGGTGTCGACGTACGCCGCTCGTTCGGCGGTACGCGTACCGACCAGCGGCAGGTCATCTCGCTCGCGCAGGAGGGCAAGATCACCGTCGACGTGAAGACGTATCCGCTGGCCGACGGGTTGCAGGCGTTCGCCGACCTGGAGGCGGGCACGGTGCCGGGCCGGGCCGTCCTCGTGCCCTGACGAGCGCATAGGAAGCGAGTGAGCCCGGTCACGCGGGCTTAACAAACCGTACGTCCGTACTGTTACGCTCCCGGCGTGCTGCTCCCACCCCGCGGCAACGCCCGCATCCTCATCGGCGCCCACTTCGTCAACACCCTCGGCAACGGGGCGTACCTGACGACGAGCACGCTCTTCCTGACGCGCTCGATCGGGCTGAGCCCGGCCGAGGTCGCGCTCGGCCTGGCGATCGCGGCCGGCGCGGGCATGGCGCTGAGCACCCCGATGGGCTACGTCGCCGACAAGTACGGCCCGAAGCGCGTCATGCTCGGCCTGCTGATCCTGCAGGCGGCGTGCTTCGCCGGGCTCATCGGCGTACGCGGGCTGTGGTCGTTCGCCCCGATCGCCTGCCTGATCGCGATCGGCGAGGCGGGCGCGAAGGCGGCGAACGGCGCCATGATCGCCGCGGCCGTCGAACCCGGGCAGCGGCTACGCGTACGCGCGTTCCTGCGCTCGGCGAACAACGCCGGGATCGGCCTGGGGGCGTTGATCGGCAGCATCCCGCTGATGCTGGACACGCGATCGGCGTACGCGGTGATGCTGCTAGGCAACGCGATCACGTTCCTGCTGGCGGCAGTGGTCCTCACCCGGGTGCACCTGGAACAGCCGGTCGTCGAGCGGCCGGCCGAGCAGCCGCGCCTGGTCGCGTTGCGAGATCGCCCGTTCCTCAGCTTCGCCCTGGTCGACGGGCTCGTCGCCGCGCTCTACAACGAACTGCTGACGATCGGGCTGCCGTTGTGGCTGACCGTGCACACCAGCGGTCCACTGTGGCTGGTCTCGGCGGCGTTGCTCATCAACACGACCGGCTGCGTCCTGCTGCAGGTGTGGGCGTCCGGCGGCACCGACGGCCTGGCGAGCGCCGCGCGTACGGGCCGTCGCGGTGCGCTGATCATCGCCGTCGCCTGTGTCCTGTTCGGAGCGTCCACCGGTATGCCCACCTGGGCGGTCTGTGTCGGAGTGCTGGCCGCGGCGTGCGTACACGTGCTGGGTGAGCTGTTCAGCTCCACAGCCACGTGGGCAGTCATCTTCGGGCTGGCCCCGGACTGGGCGCAGGGCCAGTACCAAGGCGCCTACCTGACCGGGCGGCAGATCGGCAACATGGTCACGCCACCGCTCCTCACGGCCCTCGTCGTGGGCGGTGGCGGACCCGGCTGGCTCGCTGTCGCCGTCGTCTTCGCGGCCGCTGGTATGGCGTACCCCTCGCTCGTGCGGTGGGGCGTGCGGACCCGCAGCGAGCCGATTCCGGCCTGACGGCTAAGCGTGATCATCGCGTCAGCGATGCTGTTTCAACGGACATTTCGCCGCCTGAAACAGCATGGCTGACGCGATGATCACGCCGAGCGGGCCGCAATGAGCAGAGCGGGCGCGCAAGGGGCGGTGTGCGATCATGGGGGACCGGCGAGGCGAGAGGGGCTGATCGAGGTGGAGGTCGAGCGGACGGCGCTTCCGGGCATCGGGCTGCGGCACGAGTTCCGGACGGCGCGCGGGCAGCACGCCGCGGTCGTCTCCCACCACAACGGTCGCCGGGACCTGGTCGTCTACGACCCGCGAGATCCCGATACCACCCTGGCGACCCTCGCGCTGACGGGCGAGGAAGCCAACGGAGTCGCCGAGTTGCTCGGCACGGCCCGGCTCGTCGAGCGGCTGGCGGACCTGCAGCGGCAGGTGACCGGTCTGGTCACGATCCAGGTGCAGGTGGCCGACGGCTCGCCTTACGCCGGTCGCTTCATGGGCGACGCCCGGGTGCGGACCCGCACCGGCGCGTCGATCGTCGCGATCGTGCGGGACGCGGAGGTCGTCGCGAGCCCCGGCCCGGACACCCGCCTGCGCGGCGGCGATCTCGTGGTGCTGGTCGGCACGGCCGACGGCACCGCGGCCGCCGCCGAGATCTTCACGCGCGGATAGGGCCGCCTATGCACGCCGCCTTCACGCTGATCGAGATCGGCGCCATCATCCTTGCCCTCGGGCTGCTCGGCGCGTTGTCGCTGCGCTTCAGCATCTCTCCGATCCCGCTCTATCTGCTGGCCGGTCTGGCCTTCGGCCACGGCGGCATCCTGCCGCTCACGACGAGCGAGGAGTTCACCGCGACCGGCGCCGAGATCGGCGTCATCCTCCTGCTGTTCACCCTGGGCCTGGAGTACACCGCGCCCGAACTCGTGGGCACGTTGCGCACCAACGCACCGGCCGGTCTGGTCGACCTCGTGCTCAACTCGCTGCCCGGCGTCGCCGTCGCGCTGCTCATGGGCTGGGGTCCCGTCGCGGCCGTTGCGCTCGGCGGCATCACCTATGTGACGTCGTCCGGCATCACCGCCAAGGTGATGGCCGACCTGGACTGGCTGGGCAACCGCGAAGTCCCGGTCGTGCTGTCGCTGCTGGTCTTCGAAGACCTCACGATGGCCGTCTACCTGCCGATCCTGACCGCCATGCTGGCCGGGGCCGGGTTCCTCACCGGCGCGATCACCCTCGGCATCGCCGCGGCCACCATCACCGTGATCCTCATCGTGGCGCTGCGGTTCGGCCACATCGTGGAGAAGCTGGTCGCCTCGCCCAGCCAGGAAGTGCTGCTGCTCAAGGTGCTCGGCCTGACCGTCCTGGTCGCCGGGGTCGCGCAGATGCTGCAGGTCTCGGCGGCGGTCGGCGCGTTCCTGGTCGGCATCGCGCTGTCCGGGCCGCTCGCGCACCAGGCCCGCGAACTGCTCACACCGCTGCGGGACCTGTTCGCGGCGGTGTTCTTCGTCTTCTTCGGCCTGCACACCGATCCGGGCGATCTGCCGCCGGTGGCCGGCATAGCGATCGCGCTCGCGGTCGTGGGCATGCTGACGAAGATGGCCACCGGCTGGTGGGCCGCGCGCCGGGCCGGCGTCTCGACGCTCGGCCGCTTGCGTGCCGGGGCGGCGTTGCTGCCGCGCGGGGAGTTCAACATCGTCATCGCCGGGCTGGCGGTCACCGCCGGGGTCAATTCCGAACTCGGCCCGCTGGCGGCGGCGTACGTGCTGGTGCTCGCGGTCACCGGCCCGCTCACTGCCCGCGCCATCGTTCCGCTTGCCAAGCGGTACGCCGTCCGGCGTGGCCCGGTTCAGCCGAGTCTGCCGGTGCCACACCAGGCCGCTGCCCCCGAGGAGTTGACGCCGGATCGCAGCCCGAGCTAGGTCGTGTACGCTTTTGTATACGATTTGCCCCTCTGGCAGGAATGGGACCTGAATGGCCGCGCGCAGCACCGAGTTCGTGGCGGACGTCGTGCACGAGCGGCTCCGTGAGGCGATCCTGTCCGCGCAGTTCCGCCCGAACCACCGCCTCGTCGAGGAGGAGCTGGCGGACTGGCTGAAGGTCAGCCGCACCCCCGTCCGCGAGGCACTGCTGCGGCTGCGCCAGGAGGGGCTGGTCGAACAGCGCCGGGGCTGGATCGTGCGCGATCACGCCCCGGAGGAGATGCTGGAGATCATCGAGGCGCGGGCCGGCGTCGAGGCGCACGCGGCGTACCTGGCCGCCGGTCGCCTCAAGCAGGACGACTTCGCCCGGCTCGACGAGCTGATCGAGCTGATGGAGGACCCGGCGGCGTCCCGGGCCCGGCTGACCGAGCTGAACAACGAGTTCCACGACCTCGTCACCAAGGCGGCCGGTAACAGCCTGGTGAGCCAGTTCTTCCGGCGCACCAAGGTGAACTACTGGAACTTCCACCAGCCGGTCGTCTTCACCCCGGCCGACGACGAGATCGTGAACCGGCAGCACCGGGACCTCGTGGCGGCGTTGCGGGCGCAGGACGCCGAGACCGCCGCCAAGATCGCCCGCGAGCACGTCGAGAACACGGCCCGCATCATCATGTCGGCCCTCGGGCGCTGACACCGTTTTAACGTCGGCGTCGGTACGCTCGGCCCGGTGAACCGCCGCCGCATGATCTGGACGATCGCCATCGCCGCCGCCACCACGGTGCTGACCGCCGCCGCGTTCGTGGTCGTCCCGATGCTGTTGCCGCCCGGGCCACGCCCGCTGTTCCAGCTGCCGGTCGCCTGTGGCGAGACCTGGGAGCTCGGCACCTACCCCGGCCACGACGACTTCGACCTCGACATGTTCCCCGCCAAGGGATCGGCCTGGGGCCGTCCGGTGTTCGCCTCCTACGGCGGCACCGTCATCGAGTCCGGGATCAACGGCGAACTGGGCGGGCGTACGCCCAAGAACCCGAAGGGGCCGAAGGGCCGCGGCGGCGGCTACTGGGTGAAGATCGACCACGGCCGGAAGTGGACGACGCAGTACCTGCACATGCTCGAACCGCCGCTCGTCGAAGTCGGCGACAAGGTCGTGCAGGGCCAGCAGCTCGGCAAGGTCGGCAGCACCGGCAACTCGGGCGCGCCGCACCTGCATTATGAGCAGCATCGCGGCTGGGAGAAGGTGGAGGCCTACTTCGACGGCCAGCCGTCCGGGATCACCACCGACGATCACGAGTACACGGTCAGGCGTACGAGCAAGAACTGCCCGGCGGTATCCTCCCCGGGTGTCTCTGACTGATCATGGAGTCGCGCTCGCGGCGGCCGAAGCCGGTGCCGCGATCGTCCGGGCGAAGTTCGGCGGTTCGCTGATCCGTCAGGCCAAGGCCCCCGGTGACTTCGCGACCGAGGCCGACCTCGCCGCCGAGCAGGCGATCCTCGGCGTACTGCGGGAGACGCGGCCCGACGACGCCGTGCTCGGTGAGGAGACCGGCGGCACGATCGGCGACCGCACCTGGTTCGTCGATCCGCTGTGCGGCACCCTCAACTACGCCGCCGAGACGACCATGGTCGCCGTCAACGTCGCGCTGCGTACGGGATCGCGGGTCACCGCGGCCGCCAGCGCCGACCCGTTCACCGGCGAAGTCTTCTGGACCGACGGCGAACACGCCTCGGTACGCCGAAACGGCGAAGACCGGCCCGCCGTCCCGTCAGCCGATTCGCGTCTGGTCGACATCAATCTCGATCCGCATCCGGACAGCCCCGAGTTCTCGGCGACCGCCCTGCTGGCCGACGCCGTGTTCAACCAGCGCTTCCGCCCCCGCGTCCTGTCCACCACACTCGCGGTCGCCTGGGTCGGCGCGGGACGGCGGGCGGCGTACCTGACGGCGGGGGACCTGCGCGACAGCGTGCACTTCGCGGCGGGCATCGCGTTCTGCCAGGCAGCCGGCTGCGTGGTCACGGGCATCCAGGGCCAGCCGCTGCACACCGGCGTCGGCGGGCTCCTCGTCGCCGCCGACGAAGCGACCCACGAGGCTCTGCTGTCGCTGCTGCGTTAACCGGCACGCAGCGTGCGTACCAGGAACCCCGCGAGGCTGAGGCTGCCCGGCTTGAGGTCGGCCGCGATCTCGATGTCGTCGACCTCGGTGTCCGTCCAGTGCGGCTCGGCGAACTTCGCCCGCAGGTACGCCTCGGTCACGCCCCAGCCCTGGGCGGCCGTCACCGACATCGCCAGCACGAACACCGTCGCGCCGGGCGCGGCCAACCCGGGCAGCAGCGCCAGATAGCGGTCCGCTTCGGCTTCGCCGACCCGGAGCAGACTATGCAACAAGCCCGAGTCGAAGACGGAGTCGAACGGTGCTGGCGGCAACGACAGCGTGGTCGCGTCCTGAACCTCGAAGTGGACGGCCACCCCCGCGTTCGCCGCCCGCGTACGCGCGATGTCGATCGCCACCGGCGAGACGTCGACCGCCGTCACGTCGAATCCGTGGCGGGCGAGCGCGATCGCGAGATCCCCGGGACCGCAGCCGACGTCGAGCACGCGCGGCCCTCGGACCCGCCCCTCGGCGAGCATCCGCGCCAGGGCCGGCTGCGGCGCGCCGAGGTCCCACGGTGGTGCGACCGGTGCGCGATATACCTCGTCGTACGCGTTGCTCGCCATCGATCAAGCCTAAGCCCATGGAAGGCGGGCCGCCCGGGGTCGGCCGCCCGGTGTCGCGACCATGATCCAGATCCCGTCCTGTGTCGAGATCCGGCCCGCTCGCGACACTTTTGGGGATGCTGATCTTCGTGCGCCCGCCTGCGGAGGCTTGAACGGGATCGATGTCGGCACGTCGGCTTCGGTCTGGCGGTACATTCCGCATTGTGGTGGAGATAAAGCGCATATATGACCCGCCCGCCGACGACGACGGCCGGCGGGTGCTGGCCGACCGGCTCTGGCCGCGCGGGATCAGCAAGGACGAGGCTGACATCGACGAGTGGGTCAAGGACGTCACGCCGTCGACGGAGCTGCGCAAGTGGTATCACGAGGATCCGCAGGCCCGGCACGCCGAGTTCGTCAAACGGTACGAACGGGAACTGACCGGCCCCGAGCAGCGGGCGGCGCTCGAACAGCTCCGCGACCTGGCGGCCAAGGGGCCGGTGACTCTGCTGACGTCGGCGAAGGATCTGTCGCACAGTCATCTCGCGGTGCTCGCCGACCTCCTCAAGCAGTAATGCAGGTGGCATCATCAGCGCATGATCGATGGGGAGGCCCGCGTCGCCGCTTTCTGGGACCCAGGCCGGCCAGGCTGAGCTGGGGGAGGAGCACGCCGACGCGCGTACGGCGTTTCTTGCGTTGGCGCTGACCGACGCGGGGCGGCCGGCGGAAGGCGCGGCGCGGGCGCTGCTGGCGTTGTCGAACCACCTGACGCGATACCGGCGCGCGGTGCGGCACTAAGCGGAGGAGGAGCTGGCCCGCAGGTAGGCCAGCACCGCGAGCACTCGCCGGTGGTCTTCGTCGGAGGCGGAGGCGGCCAGCCCGAGCTTGTTCATGATCGAGCCGATGTGTGTCTCGACGGTGCGATCGGTCAGCCACAGCCGCCGGGCGATCCCGACGTTGGTCCGGCCTTCGGCCATCAGGGCCAGTACTTCGCGTTCGCGGGCGGTCAGGCCGGGCAGCGGTGGTCCGCCGAGCAGGCGGGCGACGACTTCGGGGTCGAGCGCGCAGCCGCCCGCGGCTACCCGGCGCAAGGCTTCCAGGAAGTCGTCGACGTCGAAGACCCGGTCTTTGAGCAGGTAGCCGAAGCCGCCGCGGGCCACCAGCTCGACGCTGTGCCGGGTCTCGATCTGCTGGGACAGCAGCAGAATGCCCAGCTTCGGCCACCGGTCGCGGAGCGTACGCGCGGCGCGGGCGCCGTCGTCGGTGTGGTCCGGCGGCATCCGGATGTCCACAATGGCCAGATCCGGCTCGTGCGCGGCGACCGCCTCGACGAGCGCCACGGCGTCGCCGGTCTTCGCGACGATCTCGTGCCCGGCGTCGGCCAGCAGCCGGGCCAGGCCCTCCCGGAACAGGGCGGAGTCCTCGCCGATCACGATGCGCACGGCAGCACCGCCTGAATCGTGGTGCCGCGCCCGCTCGGACTGTGCACCTGGAGCGCCCCGCCCGCGGCGGCCACCCGATCGGCCAGGCCGGCCAGCCCGGACCCCGGTCGCAGCAGCGCCCCACCCCGGCCGTCGTCGCGTACTTGCACGGACAGGGTGGCGTCCTCCCGGACGAGTCGCAGCCCGATCCAGCCCGCCTCGGCGTGCTTCATCGCGTTCGTCACCGCCTCACTGACCACGTAATAAGCGGTCGTGGCGAGGTCGTCGGCGATCGGCCCGGTCGACACCTCGACCGTGACCGGCAACCGCAGCGATCCGGCGAGCGTGCGCACCGCGACGTCCAGCCCGTCGTCGAGGCTGCTCGGGCGCAGCCCGTGGGCGATCGCACGCAGCTCGGCGACGGCGGTGCCCAGTTCGGCGACGCTCTGGTCGAGCAACCCGTCCACGTCCACTGTGCCGTCCGCGAGGTGCCGTTGGGCCAGCCGCAACGCCAGACCGAGGGAGACGAGCCGTTGCTGCGCGCCGTCGTGCAGGTCGCGTTCGAGCCGCCGCCGCTCGGAGTAGCCCGCCGCCAGCAGTCGCGCCCGGCTCGACGCCACGTCGCGCAACGCCGCCGACAACCCGATCCGCAGCCGGGTCACCTCCACCAGCAGCGCGCTCGCCGCCGCGATCTCGCGGGTCAGCTCGCGGCTCGTGGCGTCGCCGCCCCGGATCACCGCGCCGATCTCCTGGCCGCGCAACACGATCGGTGTCGCCTGCTCCGGGTCCGCGATCGGCTCACCGGCCGCGTCGACGAGCTGTTGTTCGCCAGGCAGCTTGTACGCCAAGAGCAGCGCCCGGTCCGCCAAAGCGGTTCGCAGCACCGCCTGCAACTCCTCCGGCTGACTGTCGCCGGTGTCGATGCGTTGCCGTAACGCGGCGATGGCGTCGAGCGCGGCGCGGCGTTGCGGATACAGCCGCCGGTCGACGAGGCGCTGAACCCGTGATCGCACCGGACTCAGCGCCGCCGCGCAGACGGCGGTCGCACCCGCCGCGACGACCGCGCTGCCGCCGCCGGCCACGAGCCCGCCGGTGAACGAGATCGCGGTGTACAGCCCCAGCAGCACGGTCGTCACGGTGCTGTAGGTGACGGTCGCGGCGATCGCCTTGTCGACGTCGTAGAGGTCGTGCCGCAGCAGGGCGATCGTGGTGCCGACCGGGATCGTGATGAACAGTCCGAACAGGCCGATCATGGCCAGGTCCGGCATTCCCAGCAGCAGGTAGCTCGTCCAGCACAACAGCAGCGACACCGGCAGCCACAGGCCGGCGAGGGCGAACCACTTCAGCTGAGCGCGTTCGCTCGGCCGGCTCGCGCGGCGGAACCGCCCGATCATCGACCCGGCGCTGGCGATCAGGAGCGCGAGCAGCAGGAACGGCAGCACCAGGACGAACGGGAACGCGGCGTCGGGCAGGACGCCGAGCGCGTGCGGGGCGTTCTCGAACGGCGGTGGGTACGCCTCCGGCGTCATCCCGGCCAGGGCGACGAACGCCGGGAGGACGAAACCGAGCCCACCGGCCACCCATCGCCAGCCCGGCCCGGGCAGTCGTCCCTCGGGGAAGTACAGCACCAGCAGGGCGACCGGTACATACATGAGCATCCAGGAGCCCTGGTCCAGCGTCCCGACGAGGCCGGGCAGCGGCAGATCGGTGGCGTACGCCGCGGTCGCGTAGGTCTCGACGGACGGGATCACGGCGATCGACAACCCGACGAGGGCCAGCAGCGCGCCGACCGGGTTCTCCGGCCGTCGTCGTGCGATCACGTGACCGAGCGCGAGCGAGGGCAGGCTGAGCACGACGCCCGTGGCGTACCAGAGGACGACGAACAGTCCGGCGCCGGTGCCGAGCCGGATCAGGGCGACGGCTCCGGCAGCGAGGAACGCGCCGGCTACTGCGGCGATCGCGACGCTCACCCGGCGATACATGCGCTCAGCGTACGGATCGACGGGCTTGGCGACATCCGTGCTAGCCCGGACGAGTCTTCCGGGGTCGCTCCGATGTGCGACGCGGCCCGGTGGCCGGACGCTGTCTCCCAACGATCTCAAGTCGAGGAGGAACTCATGAACAAGGTGTGGGGAAGCGTCGGAATCGCCGCTGCCGTGCTCTGGGCGGCCGGCATCCTGCTCCAGTACGCCGACGCCGACAGCACGCCCGGTGAGCTGCTGATCGACGTCGGCTTCATCGGCATCGCCGCGATGATCGCCGGTATGCTCGCCGCGGGCGTCGCCGGTCGGGGCGTGTTCCCGGCGATCGGGCTGGGCGTGTGGTCGTTCGGGCACTTGAGCATCGCCCTCGGTGGGTTCGTCGAGCTGGCCACGGGCAACGCCGACAACGCGTTCTACCCGCTCGGCGGGCTCTCCCAGATCATCGGCGGCGTTCTGGCGGCGGTCGCGCTGGCTCGGGCGGGCGTGCTGACCGGGTGGCGGCGCTGGACGCCGGTCGCCTGGGTGGTGACGTATCTGGCGGTGTTCGCGACGTTGTTCACCACGACCGACGAGGTGCAGGCGTGGCAGCTCGTGCCGTTCGCCCTGTGGCTGGCCTCGATCGCGCTGACCGGGGCCGCCGTCGCGACCACGGCTCCGCCGGCCGGCGCGGTGGCGCGTACGGCGTGATCGTCGACTGTGGAATCCGACTCCGGGGAGGATGGACGCTCCGTCTTGCGGCGGAGCGTCCTTCGGGTGGAAGTGCGCCCAATCCACATGGGAGTGTCCACTTCCCGCCGGATCAGGGATCCCGGTCGAATCTTGGGCCAAGATTCGACCCGGAACCCTGATCCGGCGCTGCACGGGCGGCCGGCTCCGGGCGGCCGAGGCCGGTCGTTCAGCCGGTGTAGTCGGTGCTGTGCGCCGAGTTCGACGGCCACAGGTACTTGCCGTTGTCGGCCACCTTGAAGTGCGGGTTGTCGTCGCCGGAGCGTACTTGGAGCCGGTTGTTCCGCCAGGTCGAGCCGTGGGATCTGCCGCCCCAGATGCCGCCGTAGTTGAACCCGTAGAGCTGGCTCAGCTCCGCCGAGAAGACGTTCCCGGTGACGGTGATGTTCGTGGCGTTGTTCCGGGTCCCGATGCAGACGGCGTAGCCCCAGCCCGAGACGTAGTTGTTCGTGAACGACACGTGGTCGTAGACGCCGGTGCCCTGCAACGCCAGGCCGTTGGTGTTGCCGAGCGATGCGATCGTGTTGTGGTCGACGATCATCGGCCCGCCGTCACCCTCGCTCTGCGGCCCGATCCCGTCGTGGTGGTACTCGTCGTGCGCGGTGTCGGCCAGATCGTGCAGGTAGTTGTTCGTCCAGCGGGACGGCTTGCCGGGTCGCCCCGTCGTCATCTCCAGACCGGCGTTGCCCCAGATGTCGTTGTGGTCCATCGTGGCCACCGCGCCGTTCATCGTGGTGACGAGCTGCCAGGACTTGTCGAACGGCGTACCGGGTGGGGCGGGGGCCGAGGACACCTTGCCGTTGTTGCCGGGTGGCCGGGCGTACGAGGCGGGTTTGAACGTCGAGTAACGGAACGTGATCGAGGTGTCGGCGTAGATCTGGACGAGGTTGTCGTTCGGGATGGTGCCCTCGAAGAGGCAGCCGACGAAGGTCAGGTTGTCGCCGTAGATGGTGATCTTCAGGGCGAGGAACCGCTGGAAGGCGATCACGCTGTTGTCGGGGAACTCCAGGCGTAACGGCTTCGACGTGCTCATGCCGGCCGCGTGGTCCTTCAGCTTTCCCGGGTACGCGCCCTTGCCGAGCCCGCCCGCGTTCGCGGGGGTGCGGGCGTACCCGGTGTTGGAGAAGTCGGGCCAGTACCCCGTGCCGTCGTTGGGCCGGGACCCCAGCGCGGAGCCCTTCTTCGTCACCGAAGGTGACGGCGAGGCGGACGCCGACGCGGACGCCGAAGGGGTGGCCGACAAGTCGGCCGGCCCTGCCGATCCCGATACGCCGGCGTCCGGCGCAGCCCCAATCCGGATGTCGGACCCGGAGTCGTGCGCGGTGACGTATCCGGCGCCCGCGCCGATCACGACGGCGGCCACCGCCCCCGCGGCCAGCCAGCGCATGGATCGCCGCATAGTGCCTCCGATCAGTCCGAACGCCGCAGACCGGCGTCCGTCGAGGTTGGACAGAGCAGGCTGAGGATACTCGGCCCGACCCGTACGCCGTCCGGCTCGTTCCGCGTCACCCGGTCAGCTCGCCGCGCCCCGGCCGAACGGTTCCGGTCAGCATTCTTACCAACCCGGTTTCTGAAGGTTCTCGCAGCTCAGCGTGGGTGATGATCAAGTAACGGTAAGGAAACTTTACGAGAGCTATTGACAAATATGGCCTGTCAGTAAGAACTTTTACCGCAACAGTTAACAGTCCTTGCCATTATCACGTATGTATACCCGTGAAGGGGCGTGCCAGCGATGGATCGCGAGGTGACCGTCAGCGCGGCGCACGACGACGCCGACGCGCTGCTGCCCCTGATCCAGGTACGCCTGACCGAGTTCACGGGGGCGTTGCGGCGGGTGGCCGATCATGTTTTGGCGGATCCGGCGGCGGCGGCGCGGGCGACGATCGTGGAGTTGGCGGAGCGTAGTGGGACGTCGCCGGCGACGGTGACCCGGTTCTGCCGGGCGTTGGGTTTCGACGGGTACGCGGATCTGCGGTTGGGGATCGCGGGGGAGACCGGGCGGTTGGCTCGGTCGGCCGGGTGGCAGGTCGACATCGGGCGGGAGATTCAGCCGACGGATCCGTTGGAGCGGGTGTTGTCGCAGTTGATGGCGGCGGACACCCTCGCCATGCGGGATACGGCGGCGCGGATCGATCTGGGTGCGGTGGA
The DNA here is from genome assembly GCF_040654195.1 of Hamadaea sp. NPDC050747. Taxonomy (NCBI): domain Bacteria; kingdom Bacillati; phylum Actinomycetota; class Actinomycetes; order Micromonosporales; family Micromonosporaceae; genus Hamadaea; species Hamadaea sp. NPDC050747. Next base: position 427,878 of record NZ_JBFAHM010000002.1, on the reverse strand, counting down.
GCGGGCGGCGGACGCGATCGCGGCGGCGTCGCGGGTGGACATCTACGGGGCGTCGGGTAGTGCCCTGGTGGGTGAGGAGCTGCAGTTCTCGTTGCATCGGATCGGGATCGCGGCGTGGGCGTGGACCGACATTCACAACGGGTTGGCCAGTGCGGCGCTGTTGGGTCCGGGTGATGTGGCGTTGGGGATCTCGCATTCGGGGCAGACCCGGGAGACGATCGAGATGATCGCCGAGGCGGGCAGCCATGGTGCGACGACGATCGCATTGACGAGCTTCCCGCGTTCACCCCTGGCCGACGTCGCCGACGATCTTCTTCTCACCGCCACCCAGGCGACGACCTTCCGCCCGGACGCGTTGTCGGCGCGGCATCCGCAGCTGGTGGTGCTGGACCTGTTGTACATCGCGGTGGCGCAGCGCACGCATGAGCGCTCGCACGCGGCCTTTCAGCGTACGGCGCGTGCGGTGGAGGCCCATCGGATCAAGGAGGTCGCCGAATGAAGACCTCCCTCGTAGAAGCTTCGGCGCGGCGGCCTGCCGAGCCGGGAACCCCCACCAACGAATCCCTTACTGAGGAGACACCATGTCCCACACCAGCCTGAGCCGCCGCACGGTGCTGCGCCGTGCCGCGGCCGCGGGTCTGCTGGCGACGCCGGCCGCCGGGTTCCTCGCGGCCTGCGCCTCCAGCGACACCTCCGGTGACACCGGCAGCGGCACCACCGCCAAGTCGAAGGACAACCCCTTCGGCGTCGACGCCAAGAAGAACGTCGACGCGGTCGTCTTCGACGGCGGCTTCGGCCAGGAGTACGCGAAGGGCTACGCGTCGCTCTACGAGCAGAAGTACAGCGGCTCCAAGGTCGGCATCACCTGGTCCAAGGAGATCCTGACCGACATGCAGCCCCGGTTCACGGGGAACACCGCGCCGGACGTCATCAACAACTCGTCGCCGAAGACGCTCGACCTGGCGACCATCGTCGACCAGCTCACCGACCTCACCGAGCTGTACGACGCGCCGAGCGTCGACGACCCGAACGTGAAGATCCGCGACACCCTGCTCGCCGGCACCATCGAGTCGGGCCTGTTCAACGACAAGCCCTACACGCTGAACGCCGCCTACACGGTGTACGGCTTCTTCCACGACCAGACCCTGTTCGACTCCAAGGGCTGGAAGGTGCCGACCACGTGGGAGGAGTTCCTGGCGCTGGCCGAGAACGCCAAGAAGGAGGGCATCGCCGCCTTCACCCACCAGGGCAAGTACCCGTGGTACATGTACAACGTCATCACCGACTGGATCTGGAAGGTGGGCGGCAAGGAGGCGATCTTCGCGATCGACAACCTGGAGCCGGGCGCCTGGCAGTCCGACGCGGTGAAGACCGTCATCGACCACATCCACGAGATGCTGGGCAAGGGCTACGTCCAGGCCGGTGCGGCCGCCCTCGACCACACCACCACCCAGCAGGCGGTCATCGACCGCAAGGCGCTGTTCATCCCCTGCGGGACCTGGCTCGAGGGTGAGATGGCCAAGACCCTGCGGCCGGACACCAAGCTCGAGGTCAGCGCGCAGTGGAGCCTGACGGCGTCGGACAAGAGCCCCTACGGCACCGTCCGCGCGGCCGCCGGTGAAGGCTGGATCGTCCCGAAGACCGGCAAGAACCCGGCCGGTGGCCTGGAGTTCCTGCGGATCATGCTGTCGAAGGCCGGCGCCCGCAAGTTCGCCGAACTGACCAAGTCGCTGCCGGTCGTCAAGGGCGCGGCCGACGGCCTCACCGGTTCGTCGCAGTTCGTCTCGGCGAACAAGGTCCTGGCCGCCGCCAACGGCAACGTGGTCAGCGTCCGCTTCGACGGCTGGTACAAGGACCTCTACACCGCGCTGGAAGGTGCGATCACCAACCTGATGTCGGGCAAGGGCGGCACCGCCGAGTTCACGACGGCGATGCAGAAGGCGGCCGACAAGATCGCGGCCGACCCCAACATCAAGAAGCAGCCGAAGCGCACGGCTTAGCTCATCGGCTGGATCAGGGTTCCGGGTCGAATCATGGGTCAAGATTCGACCCGGAACCCTGATCCAGCGCCAAAGAAGACCCGACCTAAGGATTCGCCATGAACCACGGCAGAGCCCGCTTCATCGTGGGCTTCCTGTTCTTCCCCGTGCTGCTGTACGTGGTCTATGTGATCTGGCCGTACCTCCAGACCATCGGCTACTCGCTGACGGACTGGAACGGCTTCACGCCGGAGGTGCCGTACGCCGGCTTCGGCAACTACGCCGATCTGCTCAAAGACGAGACCTTCCTGCGGTCGCTCTATCACAACGCCGTGATCCTCGTGGTCTATCCGATCGTCACCATCCTGCTGGCGCTGTTCTTCGCGTTCATGCTCAACGTCGGCGGGCGCGGGGACAAGGCGGGCGTACGCGGAGTGGCCGGATCCGGCCTCTACAAGACCATCTTCTTCTTCCCGCAGCTGCTGTCGATCGCGATCGTGGCGATCCTGTGGAGCCGCGTCTTCGAGAGCTCCACCGACACCGGCTTCCTCAACGCGCTGCTGGCGAAGATCGGCATCGTGGACCCGCAACATCCGCTGCTGTTCCTCGGCGAGACGAACTCGTGGCTGCTGCCCAGCATCCCGTTCGGCGACACCGTCCTGGACGCGCCCGTCGTCCTCTGGTGTCTCATCGCCATCGCCGTCTGGGGCGGCGTCGGGTTCTATCTCGTGCTCTTCTCGGCCGGCATGCAGTCCATCCCGAAGGACATCTTCGAGGCCGCGCTGCTCGACGGCTCCACCCGGGGCCAGACCTTCTTCCGGATCACGCTGCCGCTGCTGTGGGAGCAGATCTCGGTCGCCTGGGTCTACCTGGGCATCGCCGCGCTGGACTTCTTCCTCCTCGCGTACGCGATCGCGCCGCCGAGCATGCAGGCGACCGGGGCCAGCCACGTGATGAGTTCGTGGATCTACCACACCGCCTTCGGCAGCAGCCGGTACGACAAGTTCGGGTACGCCTGCGCGATGGCGGTCGCGATGGCGGCGTTCACCTTCATCTTCGCGCTGATCCAGCTGCGGATCACGCGCCGGGAAAAGATCGAGTTCTAGGGCGGCCGCAGATGACGACGACAACCTCGAAACACGCGCTGCCGACCGCGCCCGCGCCGGCGGCGCCGCCGGAGCGGAGCAAGCGCGAGGGCCGCCTGCTGACCGGGTTCTCCCACGTGTTCCTCGCCGTGTGGGGTCTCATGGTCGGCGTACCGCTGATCTGGGCGACGATCCAGTCGTTCCGGTCCGACGACGAGATCCTGCACCAGCCGCTGAGCCTGCCGAGTTCCTGGCACCTCGGCGCGTTCGGCCGAGCCTGGACGAAGGGGCACATCGGCGAGTACTTCTTCAACACCATCGTCGTGATGGCCTTCAGCGTGACGCTGAGCATGCTGCTCGGCGCGATGGTGGCCTACGTCCTGGCCCGGTATCGCTTTCCCGGCAACCGGATCGTCTACTACCTGTTCTTCACCGGGCTGGTCATGCCGATCTTCCTCGGCCTGATCCCGCTCTACAAGACGGTGCAGAACCTGGCCGCGATGCTCGGCCTGTCCAGCGTCATCGGCCTGAACACCTACGGCGGGCTGATCCTCGTCTACATCGCGTACTCGTTGCCGTTCACGGTGTTCTTCCTGCACTCGTTCTTCCGTACGCTGTCGACCGACGTCGCCGAGGCGGGCCTGATCGACGGAGCGAGCCACACGACGCTGTTCTTCCGCGTGATGCTGCCGATGGCCAAGCCGGGCCTGGTCAGCATCGGCCTGTTCAACATCATCGGCCAGTGGAACCAGTTCATCCTGCCCAACCTGCTCATGAAGCCGCAGAGCGGCTTCGAGGAGGGCAAGTTCGTCCTGACCCAGGGCCTGCTGAACCTCGTGAACAACTCGAAGTACGAGACCGACTGGGCTCGGCTGTTCGCCGGCATGACGCTGGCGATGCTGCCGATCCTGGTGACCTACCTCGTCTTCAACCGCCAGATCCAGGCCGGCCTCACCGGCTCGATCACCAAATAGCGCGGACGCTGTGCCCGGCTCACAGGCTGGGCACAGCTATCCCTTAGCGGGCGCATACGCGACTCCGGGATCGTCGACGGCGTGAAGATGAAGCGCTGGTGGGCCGACGTGGCGGGATTCGCGGCCGGGTCAACCGTGATCGTCGTCGTAGCGCTGTGGGTCGCGCAGGGCGGCGTACAGGAGGTCGCCGGGGGCGGCTGGGGCGCGGTCGCGGCGATCGGGCGGCTGAGCGGGCTGGTCGCCTCGGACCTGATGCTGCTGCAGGTGCTGCTGCTCGCCCGGATTCCGTGGGTCGAGCGGGCTTTCGGGCAGGATCAACTGGCGCGCTGGCATCGCTGGGTCGGGTTCACCTCGTTCCACCTCATGCTGGCGCACATCGTGCTCATCACGCTCGGCTACGCCGGGCCGGTTCACGACAACGTCCTGCACACCTTCTGGGACCTCGTCACGACCTATCCCGGGATGCTGCTGGCGGTGGCGGGTGCGGCGGCGATCGTCATGGTCGTGGTTACGTCGATCAAGGCGGCGCGGCGGCGGCTGCGCTACGAGTCGTGGCACCTGCTGCACCTTTATGCATACCTCGGGGTGGGGCTGGCGTTGCCACATCAGTTGTGGACCGGCGCCGACTTCCTCGCCTCGCCGGTCGCCCGCGTCTACTGGTGGACGTTGTGGGCGGCGACGGCCGCGGCGATCCTTTTCTTCCGCGTCGGGCTCCCGGCCTGGCGTACCGCCCGGCATCGGCTGGAGGTCGCCGAGGTCGTCCCGGAAGGGCCGGGGCTCACCTCGGTCTATCTCAAGGGCCGTTCGCTGGAGCGGCTGCCGGTGCGGGCCGGGCAGTTCTTCCAGTGGCGGTTCCTCGACGGCCCGGGCTGGTCGCGGGCGCATCCGTACTCGTTGTCGGGGCCGCCGCGGAGGGATCGGCTGCGGATCACGGTCAAGGATCTCGGGGACGGCAGCGCGCGCGTCGCCACTCTGCGGCCCGGGACCCGAGTCCTGGTCGAGGGTCCGTACGGCCGGCTCACCGGCGAGGCGTACCACGGTGGCCCGGTCACGATGATCGCCTGCGGCATCGGCATCACGCCGCTCCTCGCGCTGCTGTGGGACCTGCCGTATCGCGACGGCGAGGCGACGCTCGTCTATCGCGCACGGTCCGCGGCGGAGATCGCCTTCCGGTCCGAGATCGAGTGGCTCGCCGCGCGTCGCGGGGTCCGCGTCGTCACGCTCCTCGGCCCGCGCGCCCAGGATTCCTGGTTGCCTCAGGGGTACGCCGAGAGCAGCGGCCGATCCGGTGACTTGGCCGCGCTGCGACGCATCGTCGCGGACCTGCGGGGTCAGCATCTCTACATCTGTGGTCCGGACGACTGGACGGCTCGGGTGCGGCGGACGGCGGCCGAGGCCGGCGTCGCGCCGGACCGGATCCACCTCGAGCACTTCGCCTGGTAGACACACTTCGCCTGGAAAAGAGGAAGACTGATGCGGCGGATCACGTTGTGGCTGCTGTCCACGGTGGCGGCGGTGGTGCTGTTGTTCAGCTACCGCACCAGCACGATGGGCGCGGGCGGCGGTGACACGGTCGCGGTGACGCCCGCGAACAACACGGGCGCCGCCGGATCGGGTTCGGCCGGGCAGCAGCCGACGAACAACGGCAGTACCAACAGCGGCACCACCAACGGCACCACGAGCGGCACGACCACCACCTCCGGGAGCAAGACCTACGACGGTTCGGTGGCGCAGACCCGCTGGGGTCCGGTGCAAGTGCGGATCACCGTCGCGAACGGCAAGATCACCGACGTGGAGGCGGTCGAGTACCCGACCGAGAACCACCGCGACCAGGAGATCAACCAGTACGCCCTGCCCATCCTGCACGATTCGGTGATCTCGCAGCAGAGCGCGAAGATCGACACGGTCTCGGGCGCGACGGTCACCAGCGAGGGCTACATCGAGTCGTTGCAGGCGGCGCTGGACGCCGCCCACCTGTCATGACCGCCCCGGCTGCGGCGTACGCCCAGCGGGCCTGGGTGGAGCAGATCATGGGGCTGCCGATCAGCGTGCACCTGCGGGGACCCGAACCGGCTACGCCGGCTGTCGTGGCCGGGGTGGCGGCGTACTTCGCCGACCTGCGGCGGATCGACGAGATCTTCAGCACCTATCGGCCCGACAGCGAGATCAGCCGCTGGCAGCGGGGCGAGCTGACGCCGGCCGCGGCGGATCCACTGCTCGGCCGGGTGCTGGCGATGTGCGATCACGCCTTTGTGCGTACAAGTGGATTCTTCGACGCGCGATCCCTGCCCGACCCGCTCGGCGGAGCACCGCGGACCGATCCTTCCGGCCTGGTGAAGGGGTGGGCCGTGGAGCGGGCCACGCGGCATCTGCCGACCGGCCACGGCTGGTGCGTCAACGCGGGCGGCGACGTGCGGGTCCACGCGCCCGGCGGTCTGCCCGCGTGGCGGATCGGCATCGAGGACCCGGCGCGGGACGGCCGGATCCTGCGGGCGGTGACCTTGCGGGACGGCGCGGTCGCGACGTCCGGGACCCGCCATCGCGGTACGCACATCGTCGACCCGCGGACCGGGCGTCCCCCGACCGGCCTGGCGCAGGTCAGCGTGCTCGGCCCCGAGCTGCTCTGGGCCGACGTGTACGCCACCGCGGCGTTCGCGCGGGGCCGGAGTGCACTGGAGTGGCTGGCCACGCTGGGCGGATATGAGGGGCTGGTGGTGACGGCGGACGGCCGGATCGCGACGACGCCCGGCTGGCCGATCGCGTGAACCGCGGCGCGAGCGGTGGCGCGGCGCGGCGGACGGGCGCAGACTGAGGTTTGAGCGGCGACGACCGAGGAAAGGGGTCGTCATGACTAGTGTTCTGCCTGCTCCGAGCGCCACTTCGCGGACCGGTTCGACCACCGCCGAGGCCGACGTGCGGGCGATGCTGCGACTGTGGACCACGGCCGAGTACCGCGGTCTGGTCGACGTGGTCGAGGAGATGCTGACCGACGACTTCCTGGGGGTCGACCGGGCCGGACAGGTGCTCGACAAGCCGGCCTGGGTGGCCCGCCGGCGAGACGGCCGGCTGTTCCACACCACGTTCACCGTCGACCATGTCGACCTGCGCCTGCACGGGGACTCGGCGATCGCGATCGGCGACCACGAGTGCGCCGGGCACGACCAGGGCGAGACGTTCGGGCGGCGCTGCCGGATCACCGCGGTCGGCGTACGCGACGGGCGGCTGTGGAAGCTGGCGTCGGTGCACATCAGCGAGGCCCCTGACCAGTCCGGCAGCTCCAGATGAGCGGACGGCTCTCCGCCGGGGACGTGATGACCGGCGATCCGGTGACGATCGAGGCGACCGACTCGATTGTGCACGCGGCGCGGCTGATGCGCGACCACGACATCGGCGATCTCCTCGTGGCCGACCGAGGGCACCTAGTCGGCATAGTCACTGATCGGGACATCGTCATCCGGGGCATCGCGGAGTCGCGGGGCGTCGAGACCACTCACGTCGGCGAGGTGTGCAGCCGAGACGTGGTGACCGTGGCTCCCGACGACGATCTGGAGCAGGTCGTCGCGATCATGTGCGAACACGCCGTACGCCGGATGCCGGTGGTCGAGGCAGGCCGCGTCGTCGGCGTGATCTCCCTCGGCGATCTCGCTCAGGAAGACGGCGAACTCGCACTGACCGACGCGAAGTCCGTCCTCACGGAGATCAGCCTGGCCCGCCCCAATCACTGATCACCAATCACTGATCAACAGTGTCGGGTCCCTGCTGGGCGGGTACAGCCGTGGGGAACGGAGGCCCGAAACAATGGAAGAGATCCTGATGACCGGACCGCCGGCGATCGATTCCCGGCCCGCGATCGCCACGACCGGTCTCACGCGTTACCTGACACTCGACGGCCACGGCGCGCCGGACGCCTTTCCCGCGTACGCCGACGCGTTGCGCCGGGTCGCCGTCGCCCTGAGACTCGCGGTGCACCCGACCGAGGCGTTGTGGTGGTCGGCCGACGGCGGCCCGATGCGCCCGGAGCGGATGCATGCCTGGCGCTGGACGTTGCTGCAACAGGTGCCGCTGGAAACCGGGACCGCCGATGTCGCCAAGGCCTCGGCCACCCTGCGGGGCATCGTTCCCGAGGGACTGCTGTCGGACATGGGGGTGACCAGTCTCGACGAAGGCACGGTGGCCCAGGTCCTCTACACCGGGTCGCTGCGCGACAAGGCGCCCGCGTTGCGGATGCTGCGCGATTTCGCCCGTACGCACGGCTATGCGGTCAAAGGGAAGTATCACGAGATCTATCTGGACGATCCGGGACCACATTCGCCGCCGGACGCCCGGACGATTCTCCGGCTGCCCCTCGTCCGGACGGCCTGATTCGCGGCACGGCTCCCACCTGCCCCTCGTTGACAAGGGGAAGGCTGCCCACCCCGGGCAGCGTGGATGAGCAGTGCGAATGCGAACAGGGAGGGCCGTGATGGCTCGCAAACGACGGACGGCGGTGGCGGCCGCCGTCCCACCACCACCGGTGGAGCGCAGTCCGGTCGTGGCACCGGACAGTCCACTGGCGGTGACCGCCCGCGAACTGCTGGCGGCGCACACTCCGCCGGAAGGAAGCACTACCTGCCCGAGGTGTGAGGTGCCGGACCCGTGCGCGATCGCGCGGCACGCCAGCATCGTGTGCCTGGCGGCGCGGGATCCGGCGGAGGAGACCGCACTGGCTCCGGCCGGGTGACCGACGGCCGGCCCCGGTCGCTGGGCGACGCGCTTCGCGTGGTCGCTCAGCGGCCGGGGCGTTTCAGCTCTTTCGCCTCACGAGCCGCCTTCGCCTCCTGGTCGACTCGGGCGCGGAACTCCGGGTCGGCGCAGTAGACCGCCAGCATCGCGCGCAAGCGGGAGGCGGGGGAGACGCCGTCGCCGAGCCGGAAGCTCTTCAGCGCGAGATCCTCCTCGACGGTCAGCGTGACGCTGACCCGCTCGGGGCGCCGGGCCATCGGCCGCGGTTCGCGCAGCGACCGCCGGATCTGCGTCGCGTCGAGGAAACCGCGTTGGTAGTCCCGCCCGTGCCGGGCGGACAGGGCACGCATCGCGTCCCGCAGCGAGGACGTGCCCCCACCTAGTCCGTGCCGCCAGCGCTGCCCGTCGTCGGTCTGCAGCCAGGCTCGTCCCATCCGGCTGCCGGCGTCGTACTCGTCGGTCGTCACGGAGTCCGCCGCTACCCGGGACGCACGCGGCTGAAACGTGCTGACACTCGAAAGTGGGACGACGCGGGATTACAGTCAGGACATCCATCGCCGTCCACTCCCGCCGGACGGGCCCGGCTCCGCCCAGAGCCGAGGACGGCGCGACCGGAAAGGAAGTCCCCGTGCGCGTGCCTCGATCGAGGCGCGTGACCCTGCTGCGCTCCACGGTTCTCGCGGCTGTCCTGCTCGTCGTCGGCTACGCCGGCGCCGCGCTCGCGCTGCCCGATCCGCCTGCGCCGGTCACCGCCAACGCCACCTGGTTCGACGCCCTCGGTTCGCCCTACGGCGGCTGCGGGATGCCTCAGGCCAATTTGGACAGTCAAGACTTCGTCGCGCTCAACGTGTTCAACACCCCGGGCGACTACGCGTACTCGACGCGGCCGGTGCCCGACGCCGCCAAGACCGGCATGTGGGAGAACGGACGCAACTGCGGACGCTGGGTCCAGGTCTCAGTCGCCGACTACTGCACGGGCGTCAACGACGGCGCGCCGAACCAGGCGTTCTGCCGCAATGGGTCCTGGGTCGCCGACGCGTACAACGGCGGCACGCTGACCATGCTGGTCGCCGACAGCTGCGGCGACGGCAACGCCTGGTGCCGCGACGATCCGTACCACCTCGACCTCTCCAAGGGATCGCTGAACAAGTTCGTCAAGAACGGCGCCACCCTGACCGACCTCTACCCGGACCACTGGAACAACCGGCACATCAGCTGGCAGTTCGTGCCCGCGCCCAACTACAGCGGCGACATCAAGATCGGTTTCCTGCAGGGGGCGCAGCAGTGGTGGCCGGCCATCGCGGTGTCCCACCTCGCCAACGGCATCCACGGCGTCGAGTACCTCGCCGACGGGACCTGGCACGCCGCCGCCATGAACAGCGACATGGGCCAGTCCTACATCATCGGCGGGCTCACCTCGGGCGCGACCACCTTCCAGATTCGCGTACGCGACGTCAACGACGCGCTGATCAACGGCGGCCGGGTGTACTCGTTCAGCCTGCCGTGCCCGTCGCAGTGCTCGGTGCCGTATACGGCGGCCGCGTACACGACCTCCGGCGGCTCGACCGGATCGCCCTCGGCTTCGGTTTCCCCCTCGGTCTCGCCGTCCGTTTCCCCGTCCGTTTCGCCGTCGGTCTCTCCGTCGACGTCGCCGTCGTCCACGGGCGCGTGCTCGGCGGCGTACCGGATCACGAGTTCCTGGCCGGGCGGCTTCGGCGGTGAGGTCACCGTGACCGCGGGCAGCGCCCCGATCACGGGCTGGACCGTGAAGTGGACGTACGCCGACGGGCAGACGATCACGCAGTTGTGGAACGGCACGCTGACGACGAGCGGATCGGCCGTCACGGTGAAGAACGTGTCGTACAACGGCTCGCTCGGCGCGCGCGGGACGGCGACGTTCGGCTTCAACGGCACGTCGGGCGGCACGAACAGCATCCCGACCCTGTCCTGTACCAGTCCCTGATTTTCCGTGCGGATCACGGTTGTGCATGCTTCCCCGCCTCGCGGAAGCAAGCACAACCGTGATCCGCCGCTGACGGGATGCATTGACGGAGGCACGTCCGCAAATATTTAATAAAGCTTCCTTATAGGTTCCTCGGTTCTCTGCTGGAGGAGCAACGATGAAGCTTTCGCGTATCACGGCGCTGGTCGCGGCCGCCGTCCTCTTACTGACTGCCCCGCCCGCCCCGGCGACCGGGGCCGAACTGCTGTCCAACGGCGGCTACGAGACGGGCGTACTCAGTCCGTGGAGCTGCTCGGGTGGGCTGGGCAGCGTCGTCACGACCCCGGTGCGGACGGGGACGAAGGCGTTGCGGGGAGCCGCGTCCAGTTCGGACAACGCCAACTGCACGCAGACCGTGTCCGTCGTGTCCGGCACCTCGTACACGCTGACCGCGTGGGTTCGGGGCAGCTATGTCTACCTCGGCGTCACCGGCGGCACGTCGACCTGGACGCCGAGCGCCACGAACTGGACGCAGCTGACCGTCACGTTCACCGCGTCGAGCAGCAGCGCGCAGGTGTTCCTGCACGGCTGGTACGGCACGGGCGATTACTACGCCGACGACGTCTCGCTGCAGGGCACGGCCGGCGCGGGAGTGCCCAGCGTTCCGGGTACGCCGGTCGCCGGCACGATCAGCAACACCTCGGCCGCGCTGAGCTGGACGGCGTCCACCGGGACGGTCACCGGCTACCGGGTGTACGAAGGTGCGACCCTCAAGAGCACCGTGACGGGCACGAGCGCGACGATCTCCGGGCTGACCGCCTGCACGAGTCACACGTACGACGTGACGGCGTACAACAGCGTGGGGGAGTCGGCGCATTCGGGCAGCGTCAGGATCACCACGACCGGCTGCGGCACCGGCGTCCCCGGTACGCCCGGCAACGCGCGCATCACGTCCACAGCGGACACTTCGCTCGGCCTGGCGTGGGACGCCTCGACCGGGACGGTCACGGGTTACCGGGTGTACGAGGGCGCCACCCTCAAGACGACGGTGACGGGTACGACGGCGACGATCTCCGGGCTGACCGCCTGCACGAGCCACACGTACGCCGTTCGCGCGTACAACAGCAGTGGTGAGTCGGGCTCGGCGAGCGTGACCGGCACGACGACCGGATGCACCACGGGCACCCTGCCGAAACACCTGCTCACGGGCTATTGGCAGAACTTCACCAACGGCGCTGCGCCGCTGCGGCTGTCGGCGGTCCCGACGACCTACGACATCGTGGCGATCGCGTTCGCCAACGCCGACCCCAGCTCGGCCGGCGGCGTGACCTTCGGCGTCGACCCCGGCCTATCGAGCGCGCTCGGCGGCTACACCGACGCCCAGTTCAAGGCGGACGTCGCGACCCTCCACTCGCGCAACCAGAAGGTCATCCTGTCGGTCGGCGGCGAGAAGGGCACCGTCTCGGTGTCCAGCGCGACCGCCGCGACCAACTTCGCCAACAGCGTGTACGCGATCATGACGAGCTACGGCTTCGACGGCGTCGACATCGACCTGGAGAACGGGCTCAACGCGACCTACATGGAGCAGGCGTTGCGGTCGCTGCGGTCGAAGGCGGGCGACGGCCTGCTCATCACGATGGCGCCGCAGACCATCGACATGCAGTCGACGGGGACGGCGTACTTCTCGTTGGCGCTGAACATCCGCGACATCCTGACCATTGTGCACACGCAGTTCTACAACTCGGGCGGCATGCTCGGCTGCGACCAGATGTTCGCGTACGGGCAGGGGACGATCAACTTCCTGACCGCGCTGGCCTGCATCCAGCTGCAGAGCGCGTTGCGGCCGGACCAGATCGCGCTCGGCCTGCCGTCGTCGACCTCGGCGGCGGGCGGCGGCTACGTCAGCCCGAGTGTCGTCAACAACGCGCTCGACTGCCTGGCCGCCGGGACCAGCTGCGGCAGCTTCGTGCCGCCGGCGAAGTGGCCGAGCATCCGGGGCGCGATGACGTGGTCGATCAACTGGGACGCGAGCAACGGGTACGCGTTCGCCAACAGCGTCCACGGTCACCTGGCCGCGATGCCGTGACCCGGTAGGTCGCAACGCGTTCGCGGGACAAGTCGTGCGGTGGTCGTCGGGAGTCCGGCGGCCACCGCACGTGTCTCAGGTGGTGGCCGCCCGTTGGAGTCCAGCGTTCTCGGTCGCCAGCGCCTTGGCGAAAGTCTTGCCCAGCAACGCTCCGACGAGTTTCGCGCCCGGTCCGGTCACCTCCAGGACGAGCGTGTTGCGACAGCCGTCGCCGTCGTCGGCGAGCAGATGCCGCCCGGTCATCGTCACGCCGAGCCGCCGCGTCTGCCAGCTGAACTCGCGCGACGGGTCGAGCTTGGTGACCGTCCAGATCGCCGGGGTCTGCGCCGGCTGCCAGATCTTGGCTTGACTGCCCTCGTGGATCGGCCCGTCGTCGAGGCGTACGACGCGGCGCATGGTCGGCGTCACCGACGGCAGGTTCTCGACATCAGTGGTGAGGTCCCAGACGCGGCCGGTCGGCGCGTCGATCGTGACCGTGTTCTCCCAACGCATGAGGTCAATGTACCATTCGGTACATGTCGAGTGCGCGGACGGAGATGCTGGATCGGGTGACGGCGTACGCGGCCGCCAACGGCATCGGCGGCAAGAGCCTTCGGGAGATCGCCGACGGCATCGGCAGCAGCCACCGGATGCTCCTCTACCACTTCGGTACGCACGAGGGCCTCCTCGCGGCGATCGTCGAGGCGGTGGAACGGCAGCAGCGGGAGCTGATGAGGGAGTTGGCCGCGCGTCACGAGTCGGCCCAGGAGTTGATGCTCGCCCTGTGGGAGCGCGTCAGCAGTCCCGAGGTACGCCCGTTCGTCCGGCTGTTCTTCGAGGTCCTCGGCCTGGCGGCGCAAGGGGCGGCGGGCACGGACCGGTTGCTGGGCGGGCTCACCGAACCCTGGCTGGACAGCGGTGCCGCGCTGGCGCCGGGCGTACCCCGGGAGGCGGTCCGGGTGGGTGTCGCAGTCGTGCGGGGGCTGCTGCTCGACTTGGTCGCGGGAGCGGATCCGGCCGATGTGGACCGAGCCTATCGGCTGTTCGCGGGGTCCTTCGAAGGCCTGACCCGGAACGGATGACGTCGATGCCAGTCAATTAGGTGACGGAGCGCAGTCACTCACTCACTCCGGGCGTACGGTGCTTGCAACCCCATCGCCTCTCCCGAATCGAGGGTGACATGAGCAACGTTCAGAAGTGGGGCTACGCCTGCGCCGGCGTCGGCCTCGTCCTCGCGGTCGGTACTTTCATCGGCTTCGCCGCCGCCGACGGTGAAGGCGTCAAGACCACCCTTCTCGTCGCGGCGACCGTCTTCACCGTCGCCGCGGCCAACGGCCTGGGTGCCGGCATCGCCGACAACGTCAAGACCGGCAAGTGGGTCGGCATGATCGTCGGCGCCCTGGGCTTCGTGGGCTGGGGCATCGCCTGGCTCTCCGACAGCAGTGCGCTGAAGACCTCCTTCGGCTGGGCGGCCGTCTTCGCCGCGATCGCGGCGGTCGCCTCGATGGTCCCCGAACTGTTCGGCGGCAGTAGCGCGCCGGCCGCCACCAACTGACAACCGTCCGACGCCCGGCCGGTCCCCGAGAAATCGGGTGACCGGCCGGGCGTACGCGCGTATCGTGGCCGCGTCTGTGAAGCCACGACCTGATGAGGTGCATTGGATGACGGTTCAGGCAGCGTCGGCCCCTGTGGCCGGCCGACCCCATGGTTCTGTCCTGATCCCAGCCAATCCAAGGAGCATCCATCGTGGATCTTCCACGTCACTTCGTCATCCGCGAAAGCGGTCACCGCATCCACAATCCGTTCAGTCCTGAGAAGCTCGGCATCCTCGGTCGGGCCCTGCGCCTGACGCCCGGGACGAGCGCCCTCGATCTCGCCTCCGGTAGCGGCGAAATGCTGTGCACCTGGGCCCGAGACCACGGACTCACCGGCACCGGCGTCGACATCAGCACCGCGTTCACCGCCGCCGCCCAAGCCCGCGTCGCCGAATTGGGCGTCGCCGACCGCGTACGCTTCGTCCACGGTGACGCGGCGGGCCATGTCGCCGACGAACCGGTCGACCTCGCCGCCTGCATCGGGGCGACCTGGATCGGCAACGGTGTCGCCGGCACGGTGGAGCTGCTGCAACGCAGCCTCCGCCCGGGTGGCCTGATGCTGATCGGCGAGCCCTACTGGCGGCTCGACCCGCCGGATCAGCAGACCGTCGAGGCCAATCACACGTCCAACAAGGACGACTTCCGGGCGTTGCCGGAGTTGCTCGAGCAGTTCGGCGACCTCGGCTACGACGTCGTCGAGATGGTGCTGGCCGACCAGGACAGCTGGGACCGCTATGCGGGGGCGCAATGGCTGTCCATCCGCCGCTGGCTCGACGAGAACCCCGACGACGAGCTGGCCGAGTCGATGCGGGCCGAACTCCGCGAGGGACCGGCGAGGTACGCCCGTTTCCGGCGTGAGTACCTCGGGTGGGGTGTGTTCGCCTTGATGCGCCGCTAACACGGGGAACGCCGGGCTCGTCGTTCGGGCGAGCCCGGCGTACTCCCGCGCGACAACGCCGCGACACCTACGCGGCGACCGCGCGGCATGACGAGCCGGTGCTGCGTACGGGGTTACGGTGGGGCGATGACCGACCGGATCACGGCAGGGCAGTTTCACGACGCCGAGGGGGTCGGGGACTGGCGGGTGCTGTTCGGCGGGGCGTGCGCCTACTTCGCGACCGGGTCGTTCGCCACCGGGGTCGCCCTGGTCGCGGAGATCGGCCGGCTGGCCGACGAGGCGGATCATCATCCCGACGTCGACCTGCGCTATCCCGGCGTGACGGTACGCCTCTGGACGCACGACGTCGACGGGCTGAGCCAGCGGGACGTGGTGTTGGCCCGGCGTATCTCGGCGGCCGCCCGCGACCTCGGCATCGCGGCCGACCCGGACCCGTTGCAGGGGTACAACCTCACGATCGACGCCCTCGTCCCGGCCAACGTGCTGCCGTTCTGGGCGGCGTTGCTGGGCTACCGGATCGTCGGCGAGGAGGATCTGGCCGACCCCCGCGACCGGGGTCCCTCGATCCGGTTCCAGGTCATGGACACCGCCCGTACGCAGCGCAATCGCGTACACCTGGATGTCTGGGTGCCCCATGATCAGGCCGAGGCGCGGATCGCGGCCGCGCTCGTCGCGGGCGGGCGGCTCGTGTCGGACGAGCACGCGCCGGCCTGGTGGGTCCTCGCGGACATGGAGGGCAACGAGGCGTGCGTCGCCACGTGGCAGCGGCGTGATTGATCCGCCAGACGGGTGATTTCGCCGATGCGCGGCGACCGGCCGGTCTAAAACAATCGCATCTGTCAATGTTCTCGGCTCGTTCCACTGTCGCTCCCCCCAGCGGTGGACGCGCCACTTTCCCCGGGAGGACAGATGCACCTTCGCAGATCCCGGCTGCTGGCCATGTTGTCGCTGGCGCTGACTCTCGCGGTCGGCGCGGCCGTGGCGAGCCCGGCGCACGCGCTCAACCCGTACCAGCGGGGACCGAACCCGACGGACGCGATCCTCGAGGCGAGCAGCGGACCGTACGCGACCTCGTCGATCAGCGTGTCGTCGCTCGTGACCGGATTCGGCGGCGGCCGGATCTACTACCCGACGACCACGGCCGACGGCACGTTCGGCGGCATCGCCATCTCGCCCGGCTTCACCGCGACCTGGTCCAGCCTCGCCTGGCTCGGCCCGCGCCTGGCCTCGCACGGGTTCGTGGTGATCGGCATCGAGACCAACACCATCTACGACCAGCCGACCAGTCGCGGCCAGCAGTTGCTCGCCGCGCTGGACTACCTGGTCAACTCCAGCTCGGTGCGGACCCGCGTCGATCGCACCCGGCTCGCGGTGGCCGGGCACTCGATGGGCGGCGGCGGTACGCTCTGGGCCGCGAACGCCCGGCCCTCGTTGCAGGCGGCGATCCCGCTCGCACCGTGGAACACGGACAAGACGTGGAGCGGCGTGCAGGTCCCGACCATGATCATCGGCGGCCAGGCGGACACGGTCGCGCCGGTCGCGACCCACTCGATCCCGTTCTACACCAGCATCCCGGCGTCGTCGGAGAAGGCGTACCTGGAGCTGCGCAGCGCCAGCCACTTCTTCCCGCAGACGGTCAACACGACCGTGGCGGTGTCGATGGTGTCCTGGCTGAAGCGGTACGTCGACGACGACACCCGCTACGACCCCTGGCTCTGCCCGGCTCCGTCCGGGCTGGCCATCTCGGACTATCGAGACACCTGCCCGGCCTGATCCACAGGCGAAGTTGAGGGGCGGCCGTTCGCGGCCGCCCCTTCCCTTGGCGTTACCTGTGGGTAACACTGGACCGCATGGTATTTGCATCGGCAGTGCATGTATCTCGGTTGCGGGGCCGGACGCGGGAGGTCGACGCCATCGCCGGCCTCCTCGCGGGCGCCGCCGCCGGCCGGGGCGGCGCCCTGACGATCGCCGGTGACCTCGGGCTCGGCAAGTCGGCGCTGCTCGACCTGGCCGCGCGTACGGCGACGGGGTTCACGGTTCTGCGGACCGCAGGGGTGGCGGCCGAGGCGCATCTGGCGTACGCCGGGCTCATCCGGCTGCTGGAACCGCTGGCCGACGGCGTCCACCGGCTGACCGGCGACCACCAGCGGGCGGTACGCCGAGTGCTGGACGGCCAGGGCAGCCCGGAAGGCGAACGGCTCCCGCTTCGCCTGGGGGTGCTGGCCCTGCTCGGCTCGGCGGAACGCCCGGTGCTGTGCTGTGTGGACGATGCCGATCTGGTCGATCCCGCGACCGCCGACGTCGTCGCGTTCGCCGCCCGGCGGCTCAGCGGCCGGCGGGTCGCGGCGTTGCTGACGACAAGCCAGTCCGTCGAAGGCGTCCGCGCGCTGCGGCTCGCCGCGCTGGACTTCGCCGACAGTCAGGCCTTGGTCGCCGACCGGCTGGACCTGGTGGACGAGGCCGTCGCCGCACACCTGGCCGAGATCGGCCACGGCAATCCGCAGGCCCTGGTCGACCTGGCCGAGTCGCTCACCGCCGCGCAACGGGCCGGGACAGCGCCGCTGCCGCGTGGCCTGCCCGGCACCAGCACGCTGCGGCAGGCGTACCGGGCGCGGCTGGTGGCGTTGCCGCCGGAGACCCGGGAACTTCTGCTCCTCGCGGCGACCGAGGAGACCATGCACACGGCGACGCTCGCGCAGGCGGCCGAGGCAGTCGGCCTTGGTCTCGGCGCGCTCACCCCAGCGGAGCTGTCCGGAGTGGTACGCGTGGCGGACGGCGTGGTGAGCTTCCCGCAGCCGTTGGTTCGGCTGACCGCGTACGAGCTGGCCCCGTCGGCCCGGCGACGAGCGGCGCACCGGCTGCTGGCGGATCTGCTCGACGGTACGCCGGACCGGCTGCGCCGCGCCCTGCATCGCGCCGCCGCCGGTGACGCGCCCGATCCGGCGTTGGCCGTGGAACTGGCCGACGCGGCGGCCGGCAGCGCCCGCCCCGATCAGGCCGCTGTCGCCCTGGAACGAGCGGCCGACCTCGCCGGGGATCCGCAGACCGCCGCCGCCCATCTCGTCGCCGCGGCCCGATCCGGTTGGCTCGCCGGGCGGCCCGCGTACGCCCGAAGCCTCATCACCCGGGTGCGGCGGACGCTGGCCGACGCCGCGCGTACGCCGGAGGCCGATCGCGTTCTGGGCCAGACCGACCTGCTTCTCGGCGAGATCGAGCTGCGCTCCGGTGCGACGGCGGCCGCCCTCGACGCCCTGCTCGCGGCGGCTGATCGGCTCGCGGCCGGGCATCGGGCGCTGGCCGTGAGCGTCCTGATGCGAGCGTCGGAGGCGGCCTGTTTCTCCGGAGAGTATCCGCGCGTCGCCGAAGTCCGTGCTCGTGCCGAGGCACTACGGCGGCCGGACGACTCCGTGCGCCTGCGGTTCGTGTTCGCCCAGATCGACGGGTTCGCCGCCACTTTCACCGGCCGCCTGGACCAGGCGAAGCCGTCGTTGCGGGACGCGATCGCCCTCAGCGAGCGGCTCGGCGAACCCGGCGCGCTGACCGCTGCGGGTGCGGCGGCGTTGCTGCTCGGCGACGACCACACCGCGCTCCGGGTGACCGAGCGGGCCTGTGCGTCGGCCGACGCCGCCGGAGACCGAGCGGTGCTGCCGGTGACGCTCGAACTCATGGCGTACGCCCAGTTCTGGCTCGGCCGGCACGACGCCGTCCAGCAGAGCTGCCTGGCCGGACTCCGGACGGCCCGCGCCGGGGGACAGGAGAACTACGTCGGCGACCACCTCGGACTGCTCGCCGTGCTGGCCGCCGTACGCGGTGACGCCGACGGGTGCCGTCGGCGGCTCGCCCAACTCCGGGCGCCGATCGAGGCCGGCCGCGTCAGCCGTCCACGCGTCCTGCGGGACTGGGCACTGGCCGTGCTCGACTTGGCCGCCGGACGGTCGGCCGAGGCGCTGAGCCGGTTGTCCGGCATCGCCGACCCGGCCACCGGGCACGGCCACATCGTCGTGCAGGTGCTCGCCACCCCGTGGCTGGTGGAGGCGGCCGCCCGATGCGGTGCGGCCGCCCTCGCCCGGCCCGCTTGGCAGGCGTACGACCACTGGGCGGAGCAGACCGGCGATCCCGCGCGCCGGGCGCTGGCCCGGCGCTGCCATGCTCTGCTCGCCGAGCGGGGCAGCGCCGCGGCCGAGGACGAGTTCCGGGCGGCGTTGGACCTGCACGCCCTGTCCGACGCCGACTTCGAGCACGCGCGTACGCATCTGTTGTTCGGACAGGAACTACGGCGTACGCGGCGGCCCCGGGATGCTCGTGAGCACCTGCATCGCGCCTGGGACTTGTTCCAGTCGGCCGGGGCGGACTACTGGACCGATCAGGTACGCGCCGAGCTGCGGGCGGCCGGCGAGCCCGTCGCGGCTCCCGCCCTCGACGCGACGGCGGCACTGACGGCGCAACAGTTGCAGATCGCGCACCTGGTGGCCGACGGGGCGACGAACCGGGAGGTCGCGGCCCAGCTGTTCATCAGTACGCGCACCGTCGACCATCACATGCGCAACATCTTCCACCGCCTCGGGATCCGCTCCCGAACTGAACTGGTGCGGGCATTGCGCTAAAGCATGCCGTGCGGAACGTCGGAGTCGTCGGGGATCGGCTGGACGACGTCCCAGTGCTCGACGATCTTGCCGTCGGCCAGCCGCCAGATGTCGACGACCGCGACCTCCTCGGCGGGGGTGCTCATCCGATAATGCAGGACGACCAGGTCGTCTTCGGCGATCACGCGCTTCAGGTCGAGTTTCGCCCCGGCCACCGGCGCGGTCGCGATGTACGCGATGAACGCGTCGCGGCCGGAGGGGTTGCCCGGGCTGTGCTCGACGAAGTCCTCGTGCAGCAGGGTCTGGAGGATGTCGATGTTGCCGGCCGCGAACTCGGCGAAGCCGGCGAGGACGAGGTCCTTGTTGTGCGTCATGCGGATCACGCTCGCAGTCGCCGTCGGCCGGGTCGATTACCTCACAGGTAGCGGGGAATAGGTCGCCGCCGATCGGCGTTGCAGCGCACGTTCCACGATGAAGGAGGAGTGCGATGAAGGTTCGCAGCTCACTGCGGTCGCTCAAGCAGAAGCCGGGCTCGGCGGTCGTCCGCCGCCACGGCAAGCTGCTGGTGATCAACAAGCGGGACCCCCGGCTGAAGGCCCGCCAGGGGTGACACCCGCTCAGGGGCGGATGATCACCGCCTCGCGGAGCGTACGCAGAAACGCGGCCGCCTCCGCGTGCGACGGCTTGCCGTAGAACACGCCGACACCCATGCTGCCGTGGTCGATCCATGCGCACAGCACGACGGCCTGCTTCTTGTCGTCCTTGCCGTCGCCGCACTTGAGCAGGCCGCCGAGCGGTCCGGCCGGGTAGTCGGCCACGTTGCGCAGATCCGGTCCGGCGCCCTGAATCACGGCTGTCAGGGTGCCTGCCGGATCCCAGATCAACCCGGTGCCGCCGAACGCGATCACGGACCGGCCGGAGTTCCGGGGATCGACGAATCGGTCGGCGAAGCCGTCGTCGACGTACTCACTGGCCCGGATGCGGAACTTCGCCTCCTCGGCGAGGAGGCGTACCAGGCCGTTGTCGTCCCGCTGCAATCCGGCCACTGTGGATGGTGTGGCGGCGATCCGGGACGGATACTCGCCGCGCAAGGGCGCTGTGATGACGGCGCAGGCCCCGCAGCAGACGAGGCTCAGCAGCCCGAACACCGCCAGCACCCACGGCCACCGGCGGCGTGGGCGTACCTGGACGACGATGACCTGCGGCGGCATCGCCGGTGGAGTAATCGGTGAGGGTGGCAAGGGTGGCGCGGCCGCCGCCGGGGGCAGGGCGATCGTCGGCGGCGGGGGAACGGGGGCCGAACCGTGCCAAGGGTCGGCGGCCGGTGGCAACGGTTTGGTGGGATCGACCACCGCCACATTAAACCGCTGCCGGCCGCGGACACTCCAGTCAGGCATCGAGTTCGGTGAGCACCTCTCGTTCATATGCGGCCAGCGTGTCCACGAACAGCTTCCGTTGCGCCGGGGTCAACGGCTGGAGAGTCTTCCGCCAGGCCCGAGCTCCCCGCGAAAGCCAGGCGTCAATCGACGGCCGCCGGTGTTCGGTGATGCTGACGATGGTGCGGCGGCGATCGGCGGGATCGTCGCTCCGTACGACGACTTCGCGACGGCTGAGCTCGGCGATCATCAGGCTCACCGTCGTCGGCGCGACCTCCAGCCGGCGCGCCAGTTCGCTGACCGTGAGTGGCCCGTCGAACAGCAGGTACGACAGCAGCGACAGGTGCCGGGGGGCGAGCGCGAGCGTCTGCAGCTCCGCAGGGACCGGGATGCGCTTCACCCGGCCCACCATCCGGGGCATGAGCAGCAACAACATCCGAACGCCGTCGTCGACGCTCAGCCCGTCGGCTGCGGTGGCCGCCTTCGCCGTTGACATAGCTTTGTCTCCAAAGTATTTTTGCTTGCAAAGCTAATTCTTTCGCCCAGCTGAGCGTAGCGGCCCGCCGCCGCTCGCTTCGGAGAGGCAGTCATGTCCACGCCCTTCGGTCAGGTCGACCCGGTGGCCGCCACCCGCATTCGCGCGGCGGCACGACAGCTCGCAGACATCCATCGAGGCCTCCGCGAAGACCTCGCTCAGGTCCGTGCGGCCGCCCAGGCGTACGCGGACGGCGATCGGGCTGAGCCGCTGCCCCTGCCCAAGCGCCTCGCCGATCACTGCGTCGCCTTCTGCGAAGCCCTGCACGCCCACCACACGGGTGAGGACTCGCTGGCCTTTCCCTATCTCGACGCCACGGTGCCGGAGCTGCGGCCGGTGCTGTCCCGTCTCCGGCAAGAACACATCGTCGTCGCGGATCAGCTGCGGACGATGCGGGAGTGGCTCGACATCGGACACGCAGATCCGGACGAGGTGCTTCGCCGCATCGACCGGCTGACCGCTGACCTCGACGAGCACTTCCGCTACGAGGAGGAGCAACTCGTCCCCGCCATACGAGCGCTCGACGCGTGAGACAGTGGGGGCATGCCTCTCGCGGAGACGGCGGACCGGCTCGCCCCGACGCCCTTACGGCAGGCCGTCGGGGTGTACCGGGGATATCACTACAGTGGCCAGCCCCCGGGCGTACATCGTGGGCTGCCGTCGCTGGGCATCACCGTGGTGCTCAGCCTCGCCGCCCCGACCCTGGTCGCCCTGGATGCCACGGAACCTCCGCGCGGCTACGCGTCGCTGGCCTCGGGAATGACGGTCGGCCCCGCGTACATTCCGCACGACGGCGAGCAGTACGGCGTACAACTTGAGCTGACTCCAGCCGGCGCCCGCGACCTGCTGGGGTTGCCCGCGGCCCCGCTCGCCGCGCTGGTCGTGCCGCTGCCGGAGCTGCTGGGCCGGGACGCGCGCGAGCTCATCGAGCGAATGGCCGACGCGCCCGGCTGGCCGCAGCGGTTCGACGTGCTGGACGAGATCCTGACCCGCCGTCTCGTCAGCGCCCGAGTACGCGAGCCCGCGCCCGAGGTGGCGCACGCCTGGAACGTCATCGTCGCCCGAGCCGGTGCGGTACGCGTCGACGCGCTGGCCACCGAGGTCGGCTGGAGCCGGCGGCACCTGTCGGCCCGATTCGCCGCCGAGTTCGGGGTGTCGCCGAAGGACGCGGCCCGGATCGCCCGGTTCGGTCGGTCGCATCGGCTGCTGCGTGGCGATCGGAAGCTGTCCCTGGCGGAGATCGCCGCGCGGTGCGGCTATTACGACCAGCCGCATCTGGACCGGGAGTGGCGCGCGCTCGCCGGTGCCGCGCCGACCGGCTGGCTGGCCGAGGAGAACCTGCCGCTGCGCCCGCTCGACTGAGCAGCCCGCTCGACTGAGCAGCCCACTGCACTGAGCAGCCTGCTCGGCTGAGAAGCCCGCTGGGCTGAGTTCCCATTCGTCCAAGCCTCGCCCGGCCTGGGTGCGGCAGGGTGGACGCATGAGTGAGATCAAGACGGCCGTCTGGCCGGTGCTGCGCTACCAGGACGGGACCGCCGCGATCCGATTCCTCGTCGAGGCGTTCGGCTTCGTCGAGAAGGCGGTGTACCCCGGCGACGGCGGCGTGATCGACCATGCCGAGCTGACCTGGCCGCGCGGCGGTGGAGTGATGCTGTCGAGCCGGTCGGGGGCCGGCGACGAGGTGCGGAGGTCACCCGGAATCGGATCCGTGTACCTGGTGACCGACACACCTGACGATCTGCACGATCGAGCGGTCGCGGCCGGGGCGACGATCGTGCGCGGACTCCGCGACGAGGACTACGGCTCCCGCGGATTCACCGCCCGCGATCCCGAAGGCGTTCTCTGGAGCTTCGGGACCTATGCCGGCGAACCGGACTGACCCGTCGCCCGGTTCCACCTCGGTTCCACCCAGGTTCCACCCGTGGGTTGGAGCCTTCCGGCCCGCGGATTTCTAGCGTCGAGGGCATGAATTACGCGCAGATCCTGCTCATCGCCGCCCTCATCGTCTGGACCATGGTCCGCCGGATGGCCGGGCAGCCCGTCCAGAGCCGCCGGATGGTCCTCATTCCGCTCGGCGTGACGATCGCGGGAGTGGCCCAGCTCGACGGCGCATCGCTGCCCGCGATGGACGTTCTGCTGCTGGTGGTGCAGGCGGCGCTGTCGATCGGCCTCGGCCTCGCCCGGGGCGCGTCGGTCCTGGTGTACCTGCGAGACGGGGTGGCCTGGTGCCGCTACCGCTGGCTCACCATCGGGCTGTGGGTGGCGACCATCGGCGTACGCGTCGTCTTCGCCGTCCTCACCGGCGCGTTCCGGCCGGACGCGGCCGGTGGCACGATGGCGTCCCTGCTGATCGGGCTCGGCGTCGGACTGCTCGCCGAGGCGGCGATCGTGCTGTTCCGAGTCACCTCCAGCGACCTGCCACTGGCCTCGGACGGCCGGGTGGGGCGGGCCGGCCGTCGTCAGCCCATCCTGTAGAACAAAGATCATGGACTGGCGGTACGCCCAGCGACCACGATGGCTCACGACCGTCCGCGGTCTCGTGATCTTCGGGCTGATCACCGCGGGCACCGTCAGCAACGCGCCGGCCGGGAGCCTGCCCCTCACCTTCGCGGTCCTGACCGTCGTGGTGCTGGGCTGGCTCGGCTGGCTCTTCGGGCCGGGCACCGACCGGTGGCTGATCACGGGAGCGGTGACCGTCGGCGTGGGCGGCGTCGTGCTGTCGGTCACACCCAACGGAGTGGCCTTCGCCTTCGTGGTCGCCGCCTGCGTCCGCGTCGCCCGGCGGCTGCGCTCCGCACAGTCGCTCCTGGTCACGACCGGTCTAGCGGTGATCTTCGCGGCGGCCTGGCTGATCGCCGGGCGCGAACCGATCCTCCTGTCCGGCGGACTCGGCGTCCTGGCGATCTGTGAGCTGGCCGGGCTGGCTCGCCGCCAGACCGACCAGTTGCGCGAACAGAGCCAGCTCGCCCAGGCCGAACAGGCGCGGGCCGAGGCGCTGGCCCAGCGGGCGCAGCTCGCCCGCGAGGTGCACGACGTGCTCGCGCATTCCCTCGGGGCGCTGAGCGTCCAGCTCGAATCGGCCGACGCGCTGCTCGAACACGGCCGCGCCGAGCAGGCGCGCGATGCGATCGGCAAGGCCGGGCGGCTGGCCCGCGACGGGCTCGCCGAGACCCGCCGCGCGATCGGCGTCCTGCGCGGCGACTCGGTCCCGCTCTCCCAGCTGGTACGCGATCTCGCCGCCGGCCACGACGATCCGGTGGACGTGACGGTCGACGGCGAGGAGGTGCCCCTGCCTCCGCAGACGTCCCTCGCGCTCTACCGGGCGGCGCAGGAGTCGCTGACCAACGCCCGCAAATACGCCCCGGGCGCGACGGTCCAGATTCGGCTGACCTATACGCCGAAGCAGGTCGACCTGGCGGTGACCGACACCGGGCCGGGCCGGCCGACCGGGACGCTCGCCACGACCGGCGGCGGTTACGGGCTGACCGGCCTGCGAGAACGCGCCGAGCTGCTCGGCGGAGCGTTCACGGCGGGACCGGCTCGGTCGGCGGGTCCCGGCGGTGGCTGGGCAGTGGATGTCAGGATTCCCCTGTGATCAAGGTGGTGGTGGCCGACGACCAGACGACGATCCGGGAGGCGCTCGCGCTGATGCTGGACCTGTTCGACGACTTCGAAGTCGTCGGCGCGGCCGCCGACGGCGCGGAAGCCGTCCGGCTGGTCGCCGAGCACGGGGCCGACGTGGTCCTGATGGATCTGCGGATGCCGGGCACCGACGGTGTCGCGGCGACCGTCCGCCTGCGGCAGGAACATCCGGAGACCCGGGTCGTGGTGCTGACGACCTACTCCGACGACGCCGACGTCCTCGCCGGGCTGCGGGCGGGCGCCATCGGCTACCTCACCAAGGACGCCACCCGCAACCAGATCGCACAGGCGATCCGGGCCGCCGCCGAGGGCACGTCCGTCCTCGACCCCGAGGTCAGCCGAAAGCTGCTCGCCGCGGCCGGAGAGGCGCCGGCGGCGTACGCGGGGGAGCTGCCCGACGGGCTGAGCACGCGAGAGGCCGAGGTGCTGACGCTGATCGCGGCCGGCCTGGCGAACCGCGAGATCGCCGCCCGGCTGTTCGTCACCGAGGCGACCGTGAAGTCGCACATCAACCGCCTCTTCGCCAAGATCGGGGTCACCGATCGCGCCCAGGCCGTCCGGTACGCGTACCGGCACGGGCTGGCCGCCCCGGAGTGAGTGCAACCGGATCGCGGTCTGGGGCGTGTCGTGTTGGTATGGACTTCGGGGACTTCTACCAAGCGACTTCTCGCCGGACGCTGCGGTACGCGTACGGGCTGACCGGGAACCTGCACCAGGCCCAGGACGTGACGCAGGAGGCGTACGCCCGGGCGTGGCAGCGGTGGCGGCAGGTCAGCGGCTACGACGACGCCGAGGCGTGGCTGCGCGTGGTCGTCACCCGGCTCGTCCAGGACTGGTGGCGGCATCTGGGCGTACGCCGGCGCACCAGATTGGAGCCGGTGCTGCCCCAGCCCGCGCCGTCGGAGGACACCGTCCTGCTCACCACGGCGCTCAAGCAACTGCCGCCGGCGCAGCGACAGGCGTTGGCGTTGCACTACCTGCTCGACCTGTCCGTCGCGCAGATCGCCGCGGAGACCGGGGTCAGCGAAGGCACCGTGAAGTCCTGGCTGTCTCGGGGACGGGCCGGGCTGGCCGACAGCCTCCGGGAGGAGGCCGACGCCGCCGGCCTGCACGACGCCGGGAAGATCGCTGAGGCCGGGCGCCGCCGACGGCGTACCAAGGCGATCGCGACGGTGACCGCCGCGGGACTGGCCGTGATCGCGGTCGTGAGTCTCGCGGTGGCCGTCGTCCGCGGCGCGCGTCACGACCAGCCGGTCCACCCGAACCCCAGCACCACCGCCCACACGCTGCGACGGCTCGGTGAGCCGCTGCCCGGGTCGGCGCACGCTGCGGTGGAGGCGGACATGACCGGGGGACGGTTCTTCGTGGCGGTGGCCGACGCGAACGCCTTGACGGTGACCGCCCTGGACAGCGCGACCGGACGGCGCGTATGGCAGCGGCAGGTGCCGGGCCGGCACGACTCGATCGGCGGCATCGTGGCGACCGACGGTTTCGTCGTGA
Source organism: Hamadaea sp. NPDC050747 (assembly GCF_040654195.1). Taxonomy (NCBI): domain Bacteria; kingdom Bacillati; phylum Actinomycetota; class Actinomycetes; order Micromonosporales; family Micromonosporaceae; genus Hamadaea; species Hamadaea sp. NPDC050747. The sequence goes on along the minus strand of NZ_JBFAHM010000002.1, from coordinate 400,982 downwards.
TGTACACCTCGACGACGGCCGACGACGGGAACGGCGTGATCAGCAACCAGATGAGCGTCCTCGACCCCGGCACCGGTGAGGTCTGGTGGCAACGGCCGTTCGCGAATCCCGACGGCAACGGCCCCGCGATCGGCGAGGTCCCGATGGGCACGTCCCGTGAGGTGGCGCTCATCGGTGACCTGGACACCGGGAAGCTGACCGCGGTGAACTGGCGCACGGGAACGGTTCGCTGGACCTTGCCCGGCGACGGATCGCGGACGATTCCTGAAATCGCCCGGCGGGAGGACGGCTACTCGGGCTTCGGCGGTGTCGAGTACGACGCCACCGCCGCGAAGTCGATGCTTCGGTTGAGCCCGTCCGGTGAGCTGCGGCGGTACTCGCTGGCGAACGGCCAGTGGACCGAAGGCTGGAAGTCGGTGCCCTACTCGAAGTCGACCACCTATCTGGCCTACGGCGGCCGGCTGTATTTCACGACGGACACCCAACTGACGACCTTTCCCTTGTGGGACAACGGAAGCGGGCCGGTCGTGAGCTACACCGCGAACCCGGTCGCCCCAGGTACGCGGGAGACGCGCAGGCTGTGGAACCTGACGCCGTGTGGCGGGGACGCCATGTGCCTGATCGACGGCGGCAACCCGGAGGAGGAGCGCGGCCGCAATCCGTACGAGCTGGTCGCGGTCCACCCGTGGACCACAGCGAATCGCGTGGCGCTCGACCGGGACACGTTCATCAACACGGCGGGTCCGTACGTGCTGCTGTCGAGTGGAGGTGTCTTCGACACCGCGCTGCGCCCGATCGCGCCGCAGGGTCAGCGGACGGCTTGGCCGGTGCCGACCGGCACGGGCGAGGTGCTGCTGGTGGACCGCCGGACCACCGACCAGGGACGCTGGGAGCAGACGGCGTTGACCCTGTTCGACCCGGTCACTGCGCGGGCGGCGTCGCTGGGCACGATCGCCATGAACCCCAGCTGGGTGGCGACCGCGCCGGGCCGGCTTCTGGTCGAAACCGAAGCCGGCATCGAGCTGTACGCGTACTAGCCCCGTCGCTTCTGGCGGATGGGAGTCGCGGGCGTGTGGGCTGGGATTGGCTGCCTATGCTGAGGCGATGGTCACCGAGACCGTCCTCTCGCTACCGTTCGACGGCCGCTGGCTGGTGCAGAACAGCCCGGCCCGGCGTGTGCCCAGCCACGGAACCGATCTGCTGGGTGAGCGGTACGCCATCGACTTCGTCGGCGTCGACGATCGTCGTCGCACAGCGGATCGCACCGATTGGCGTACGGTGCTCAGCACCGAACCTCCGGAAAGATTCGTGTCCTTCGGCCGCCCGATCCTGGCCCCGGTGGACGGCATCGTCGTCGCGACGCACGACGGCGAAGCCGACCACGAGGCCCGGCGATCGCAACTGACCCTGATCCCGTACGCGTTGAGCCAGGCCCGCCGGCTACGCGAGGGCGTCGCAGCGATCGCCGGCAACCACGTGATCCTCGAACTTCGCGGGGGCGGCCTCTACGCGGCACTGGTGCACCTGCGGGCCGGCTCCTTCCGCGTCGCGCCCGGTGATCGCGTCACCACCGGGCAACCGCTCGCGGAGTGCGGAAACTCCGGCAACTCGACTCAGCCGCACGTGCACATCCAACTGATGGACGACCTCGATCTGAGCCGGGCGCGGGGTGTGCCGATGGTCTTCCGGGACTTCCGCGAGTGGCCACGCCGAGGTGAGCCGGTTGTCCGCGATCGCGGTATACCCGCAGAAGGCTCCGTCGTCGCGCCGGCCCGGGCAGACTCCGGCTAGCGACGTCCGCGCCACGAGGGCGGGGCGGCCGCCCCTGGGTTCGAGCCAGATCAGGGATGTGGGTCGAATCTTGGCCCAAGATTCGGCCGAGAACCCTGATCCAGCGCCTAACGGGAAGGAGAGGGGCGCCCCGCTGGCAGGCGGGACGCCCCCGGGAAACGGACCGTCAGCTCCCGGTGATCTGGAACGACGATCCCGGCTGGATGACGATGTTGCCGTCGGCGTTGCCGGTGCAGGTGACATTGCTGAGCACGGCGTTGCCGCGTGCCCCGCCCATCGCGTAGATCCCGGCGCCGTTGACCGATCCCTGTACGCGTACGTTGGTGATCTTCACGTTGGGCATGCTGCCGCCGCCCGTCTTGAACTGGATCCCGTCGTACGTCGAGTCGTAGATCTCGGTGTCGCGGATGGTCACTCCGACGATGTCGGTGGTCGACGCGAACAGGGTGATCGCGCCGAATTCCTGGGCTTCGCCCCAGAACACGCCGCCGGCCCGGTAGAGGGCGTTGTTGGCGACGGTCGTCGTTCCCGAGAACGGCAGCGGGCTGTGGTCGGTCGCCAGCATGATGCCCGGGTAGTTCATGGTGTCGAAGATCAGGTTGTTCTCGATCGTGTTGCCGTAGCCGCCGTAGATCGCCGCGCCGTTGGCCCGCCACGGCAGCTGGATCGTGTTGTTGGTGAAGTGGTTGTCGTGGCCGATGTCGACCGACTGGTCCTTGACGTACTGGTTGGCCCAGACCGCCAGGGAGTCGTCGCCGGTGGTGCGGAACGACGAGTTGAACACCGTCGAGTTGCGCGTGCCGTTGGAGAAGTTGATCCCGTCGGCGTACGTGTCGCGGATGCGCATCCCGCTGAACTGGAGCCCGTCACCGGGATTCCAGTACGCCGGGGTGTCGGAGTAGTCGCGGCCGACCCAGGCGCCGACGTTGACGTGTTCGATCCAGAGGTTGGCGACCTTGGTGTTCTTGCCGAACCGGCCGTTGAGGCCGTGGCCGCGGTTGGCCCGGTTCGTCGTCATCCCGAAGATCGCCAGGTCGGACAGCTGCACGTTGTCGTCGATGTCGAAGCCGACGTTGCCTTCGTGCGGGTGGTTGATGTTGCCGACCACGTTCTGCGGTTCGGTGTTGGTGTAGAGCGTGGTGTACCACATGCCCGCGCCCTTGATCACCGCGTTGCGGATGCCCTTCTGGTTGTACTGGTTGCGGGTCGGGTCGGGCGACAGGATCTTCTGCTCCTGCCGCCACTGCCCGGCCGGGATCCACACGCAGCTGATCACGCCGTTCTCGTCGTCGGTCACCGCTCGCTGGATCGCGCTGGTGTCGTCGAGCCCGTCGTTGGGGATCGCGCCGTACTGGGTGATCGAGGTGCATTCGGCCGGCTTGGTCAGCTCCGGCGCGACCTGCTCGAGGTCGATGAAGTCGACGATGTAGAAGGTCGCGGTGTCGCCCGAGTCCCGCTGGAGCCGGAACTTCGTCCCCGGCGGGTAGCTCGCCGACAGCAGCGCGTGCGATTCGTCGAACAGCCGGCGGGCGTTGGCCTGCGGCGAGTTCGACAGGCTCTCGGTGTCGTCTGTGGTGCCGTAGAGCCAGCTGTTGCGGGACGAGAGGGTGATCTTCTGGGCGAAGGTCCCGTTGATGTAGAGGCTGAGCGTCCGGTCGATGCCGCCGCCGCTAGGGGCGTCCGGGATCGAGTTGCGGACGACGATCGAGTTCGCCTGGTTCGTGGCGGTGAACTCGACGTACTGCCCGGTGTTGTCCAGGCGTACCGACTGCCGGCCGGAGGACTCGGTGGCGAAGTTGGTGTGCCCGAAGGTCCGCAGTGGATCGGCCGTCAGCAGGGTGCCCGAGTAGGACGCCGATTCGGCCTCGTACTCGGTGTAGGGCAGGGCAGCGCCCCGGCCGACCACGATGGCCTGGGCGAACGAGTTGTTGGTCTCGTTCGTCTCGGCCACCACGTCGGTGGCGTCCGCGGTCGCCGTGATCGTCGCGCCGCCCGCAGCCGCCGTCCAGGTGCCGGTCACCGGCACGGCGACGGTCGCGCCGGCCCCGACCGACGCGGTGTTCGTGTTCAGCGTCGTCCCGGCGACGGTCAGCCGGGTCACGCTCGTGACGCCGGTCGCGGTGGTGCCGCGGTTCTTCAGCGTGACGGTGAAGGAGACCGCCTGCCCGGCCGCAGGGTTCGCCGGGTTCGGGGCGATCCCGAGCACCTGCAGATCCGGGCCGGGCGCCTGAGCCACCACCATGCTGGTCGCGTTGGCGGCGCTGTTGTTGCCCTCATTCTTCTCGAACACGGTGTTCGTCGGATCGACCGTGGCGCTGACGGCGTACGTGCCCATCGCCAGGGTGCCGACGCTGACGCTGACCGGTGCGGAACCGCCGGCTGCGATAGCCGGAACGGTGACCGTCGCCTTCTGCGTACCGTTGAGGCCGAAGGCCAAGGTTGTGGCGGTCGAGGCCAGGTCACCCGCGTTGGTCACCGTCGCCGACAGGCTCACGCTGCTCGTCTCGTCCGGCGACGCGGGGCTCCAGGCCACGTTCGACACCGTCAGGTCCGGGTTCGGCGATGGCGTACCGCACACCTCCAGCTCCGCGACCTGGCCGGAGGGCGCCCCGGTGTTCGCGGTGAAGCGCAGCCGGATGTCCGCGGTGGTCGCGGTCACCGGCACGGTCACGGTGTTCGTTCCTTGCACGAAGGTGTACGCCGCCGCAGCGACCAGCGAGGTGTAGGTGGCCGACGCCTGATCGCGGCCGAACACCTGGAACGTCTGGGAGCGGGTGCCCCAGGCCGAGTCCGGGTTGAGTTTGACGGTGACGGACGAGACGGCGTGGTTGGCGCCGAGTGCGACGGTCAGATCCTGCGGGTAGGACGCGGCGCCCTCCCAGTAGGTCGTGACGTTGCCGTCGGTGGCCTTGTCCGGGGTGAACGTGAAGACCGAACCGGTCGCGGTCACCGGCTTGTTCAGTGCGACGTTCGAGCACGCCGGTGGCTGATGCCCGGTACGCGTGACGGTGTTGCTGTTGCCGGAGAGGTTTCCGGCGCCGTCCCGCGCGCGGACGTAGTAGGAGACGGTGGCGGTCGTCGGCTGGGTGTCCTGATAGGTCAGAACGGTGCCGAGCGTGGCGATCGCGGTGCCGCCCCGATACACGGTGTACCCGGCCAAGCCGCTGCCGCCGGTGTCGGTGGCCGCGCCCCAGGTCAGGGTGATCGTCGTGGCTGCCTCGGTGTAGGACAGGGTGCCCGGCACCGTCGGCGGCGTGGTGTCCGGGCTCGTCCCGGTACGCGTGACGGTGTTGCTGTTCGCCGAGACGTTCCCGGCGTTGTCCCGCGCCCGCACGTAGTACGACACCGTGGCCGTCGTCGGCTGGGTGTCCTGCCAGGTCGTGACTTGTCCGACGGTGGCGGCGAGGCTGCCGTCGCGGAAGACGTCGTATCCGGCGAGGCCGCTGCCGATGTCGGTGGACGCGCCCCAGGCCAGGGTGATCGTCGCGCCGGACTGTGTGAAGGAGAGCGTCCCGGGGACGGTCGGGGGCGCGTCGTCGACGACACCGGCGCTGTAGACCTCCAGCTCCGACAACTGCCCGGCCGGCCAGCCGGTGTTGGCGGTGATCCGCACCCGGACGTAACGGGCCGACACGGCGGTGAGGCTGATCGTGACCGAGTTCCCGGCGACCGACGGGTCGAAGGCGTACGCCGCCGACGCTTTCGCGGTGGTGTAGGTCGTGCCGTCCGTGCTCGTCTCGATCGACAGGGTCTGCGTACGCGTACCCCAGGTCGGCGGGAGCTTGAGCACGACCTTGCCGACCGAGACGGCCGAACCGAGGTCGACGCCGAGCCACTGCGGGAAGGCGTTGTTCGGGCTCTCCCAGTAGGTGGCCGGGTTGCCGTCGACGGCGTTGCCGGAGCCGTAGACGTCGGCGTGGCCGCTCTCGGTCGTCGGCCGGCCCTGCGCCAGGTTGCTCGCCGACGTGGTCGTCCCGTAGACCTCCAGTTCGGACAGTTGAGCGGCCGACCAGCCGGTGTTGGCCGTGACGACCACGCGTACGTAGCGGGTGGACGCGACCGCGAAGGACAGGGTCACCGTGTTGCCGCTCGCCGGGTCGAAGGTGTACGCCGCCGACGTCTTGAGGTCGGCGAAGCTCGTCCCGTTCGTGCTGCCCTGCACGGCCAGCGTCTGGGACCGGGCGCCCCAGCCGCTGGGCAGTTTGAGGACGATCTGGTCGACGCTGGTGACACTGCCGAGGTCGAGCTGGGCCCATTGCGGGAACGCGCCGCTGCTCTCCCAGTAGGTGGCAGGGTTGCCGTCGTTGAGGTTGCCGGCGGCGTACCCGCCGTTGGTGCTGCTGGCCGACGCGGTCTTGCCGAGCGAGAGGTTGGGTCCACCGGCGGCGTACGCGCCGGGCACCCAGCTCACGGTGGCGAGGGCGAGCGTGGCGACGACCGTTGTCGCCAGGCTACGGAGGAGTCGTCTCATCAGTGTCCCTTCACTGTGCCGGTCTTGCGGCCCAGCTGTCACAGATCGAACATTGAGTTGTCGAAATATTGCACTGATTGAGGCGAGAGGTTACCGAAGCGCCATCGGGGCGTCAACAGTTCGAAACACGTGCATGGAAAAGGCGGTGAACCCCCGATCGGGGTTCACCGCCGTCAGCTGTGCGAGCGAGGTCAGCCCGCGAGCCGGCCCTCGTCGGTCCGGTCCTCGTCGGCCGGATCGTCGTCGCGCCCGCGCAGGGCGTCGCGTACGTCGTCGCCGGCCTGCCCGAGCTTCGCCTTGGCCTGATCGGCCAGTCCCTCGGCCTGGAGACTGTGGTTGTCGGTCGCGTCGCCGACCTTCTCCTTGGCCTTGCCGATCAGCTCTTCGGCCTTGTGCTTGGCGTCGTCCACGGTTCCCATGGGAGTTCTCCTTCCTGCGTGCTCTCGGTGCCGGAGATATGCCCGCGGAAGGCGTCCGCTAATCGTCGTATGGATCACGTGGGGCGACGTCGCGAAGCCAGTCCGGGCGGATGCCCACGGCGTCGGGCTGCTCACCCCACTCGCAAGCCGGCCCGGTGTGCCCCTTGATGTCCAGGGTGGATGTCGCCGGGTCGGTGGCGAACCGCTCGAGATCGTCGGCGTACCGCAGGAGCAACGCGGTCCACGAGGGAGCGAGGACATCCCAGGTGGTGCACTCGGGATCGACGCGGAACACCTGGCCGGGCGTGCCGCCGCGGGGCGGGTCCAGGTCGAGCAGCCACCACACGTCGCCGTTCATCGTCCCGACCGCGATCCGGTTCTCGCCGGTCAGCGTCGGCCGCACCGGTCCGCTCACCCGGATCGACTTGTCGTCGATCTGGTACGCCAGCACGCCGGGATCGGTCCAAAGCGGATCGTCGTCGGAGTTGTCGCGCCACATCCGGGTGGCCTCGACGATCTCCTCGGTGGAGTAGAGCGAGTCGAGCGGGACGGCGCTGGGCGTGCTTCCCCCGGTCCCGTCGTGGATGCGCAGGCTCGCCCGGAAGTCGGGCGGCAGCGGCAGGCCCAACGCCGCCTCGACCGCGTCGATCGCCTCGTCGGAGGCGGGCGGCCGCAGCGACGGCACCGCCTCCGGCAGTACGCGCAGCAGCGCGGCCTCGATCCGGGCCCAGGCCTCGGCGACGGTCCGATCAGCGTCAGTGTGCGTCACGCCGGGCAGTGTAGCCGCGCATCCTGCTTCTGCGAGCCGGGGAGGATGGCGGGCCGGGTGTCGTTCCCGCCATCCTCGGCGTGCTGGGCGTACTAGGCGCTGCGGCGCGACAGGACCGGCAGACCCGCCGAGACCACCGCGAGGACCAGGCACAAGCCGACCGTGGCGGCGAGCGTCGGCCACGGGATCACCATCGGCACCGTCGCGCCGATCTGGGCCGACAGCCCGCGGGCCAGCGCTGCCAACGCGGCCACGGCGACGACCAGACCGAGCCCGCCGCCGATGAGCACGACGGCTGAGGTCTCGGCGCTCAGCATGCCGAGCACCTGCGCACGGGTGGCACCGGACAGGCGAAGCAACCGCAGATCCGCCGCTCGGGCGGCGCTCGCCATGACCATCGTGTTCACCACCGCCAGCAGGCCGAACCCGGCCGACACCCCGATCAGGACCACGGTGAACACCCACACCAGGCGGTCGTCGGCATCCGCGCTGGCCCGGGCGTACGCCTGCCCGGTGAGTTGCCGCGCACCGAGTCCGGTCAGCTCAGCGGGGTCGGCCCGATCACGGTAGACCGCCGCCGTCAGCGCCGACGGGTCCACCGCCCGGACGACGGCCCGATCGAGCAGGATGCCGGCCGGGCTCGGCCCGGTGGCCAGCACCGCCGTCACGACCAGCGAATACGACTGCCCGTCCGCTACCGTCACCGGATACGTGCCGCCGAGGGTCCAGCCACTCTGGTCGGCGTACCCGGCTGTGATCGCTGCCGGCAGACGCGTACTGCTGGACGATCGCTGGTGGATCGCGGCCAGGTCGCCGGAGCCGACGGTGAACAAGGCGTCCTCGGCGGCGCTGATTCCCGCTGCGGACAACGGTTCTGGTCCCGCGTACACGACGGTGGGCAAGAGGGACCGGCCCTCGGCGGCGGTGACGGCGGCGTCGGACAGGCCGGGTGTGTCGCTGGGCACGACGACGGCGACCGCCCCTGCGTCGGTGACCCGGCCGATGCCGTAGGAGGCGGTCGAGGTCTGGACCATCCCGCCGACGAGGACGGCGAAGGCCACGCTGAGCAGGATCGGCGCGGCGGTCGAGGCGGTACGCCGGGCGGCGGTGCGAGTGTGCTGGCGGACGAGGAGAGCCGTCGCGCCCCGACCCCGGGCGAACGGGACGGTCACCAGCCGGACGGCGGGCGGCAGGATCGCCGGGGCCAGCAGACTGCCCGCCGTCGTCAACGCCATCGCCGCGTACAAGGCGTAGGTGCCGAGGTCGGGACCGGCGGCGTCGGTGGCGGCCACGCCGAAGAGGACTGCGACGGCGAGCGCGACCAGGCCGGTCAGCCACCGCACCCGTCCCATCGGCCGATCGTCCAATGCGGACTCACGGAGCGCGTCGAGGGGACTGACCCGGGCCGCCCGCCAAGCGGCGGCGATCGCGCCGCACAGCGCGATCAGCGCCCCTGCGGCCACTGCCGCCAGCGGGATCCACAGCCGGTACGCCACCGTGAACGTCGCCGGTTCGAAGCCGGTATGCACGAGCCACCGTGCGACGGGGGACGCCGCCGCCAACCCCACCGGTACGCCGGCCAGCCCACCGGCGAGCCCGACGAGCACCACCTCACCGTGGATCATCCGCCGGACCTGCCGGGGAGCCGCACCCAGCAGCCGGAACAAGGCCAGTTCCCGGTGCCGACGGCGCGTGGCGAAGGCGAACGCCGACGCGACGATGAACACCGAGACGAAGGCACCCAACGCCGAGACGGCCAGCAGCACCTGCAGCCCGATCCAGCGCGTACGCGCATCGGCGGCAGGCTCCACCGCAGCCCGGCCGGAACCGTGCACGACTTCGCCGTCACGCCCGACGATCTCGGCGAGCGCGGCCGGGTCGACGGCTTTCGTGGTGAGCAGGCCGAGGAGGCGTACGCCGCCCGCCCGTTCGCGGGCCAGCGTGTCGCTCACCCACAGCCCCGGCGCGTCGACCGTGCCCGACACCGTGAACGTCTCCGGTCCCCGGGCGGTCAACAGGGTCACCACTGATCCGGGGGCGATTCCGAGCCGGCTGTCCACGACGACCTCGGCCGAGCCGCTCGGGCCGCGACCGGAGCGCAGCGCGTACGCGCCGAGGGCAGCGGCCGGCCAGCCCGACGCGTTCTGAACGTCGCCCACCGGTGCTCCGTCCCGCAGCAGCTGAGCGTAGAAGCGATGCTCGGCGACGACCCCGCGTACGCCGTCCACCCGGCTCAGCTCGGCGGCCATGGCGTCGGCGTGCTCGGCCGACCAGGGACGAGGCTCGGTGAACGCCTCGGCGTCGGTGGGTGGGATCGGGCGGACGAGTACGGGCGCGGCGGCGTACTGGTCGGGCAGCACCGGCTGAGCCGACGAGAGCAGCAGACCACAGACGGTGAGGACGGCGACCGCGACGGCGAGGGTCGCCGCGGTGCCGAGCAGGCTACGCCACCGTTGCCGCAGCGAGGCCAGCGCGATCATGCCCGCACCGTCCCCTGGACGAGCCGGGTCGCGATCTGCGCGGGATCGGCGCCGGTGATCTCGTCGACGAGCCGCCCGTCCGCCAGCACGAGTACGCGATCCGCGGCGGCGGCCGCGACCGGATCATGGGTCACCATCACGACGGTCTGGTCGTGGGTGCCGACGAGGCGGCGCAGCGCCGCGAGCACCACCCCGGAGCTGGTGCTGTCGAGCGCGCCGGTCGGCTCGTCGGCGTACAGGACGGCCGGTCGAGTGATCAGCGCCCGGGCGAGCGCCACCCGTTGCTGCTCACCGCCGGACAACTGGGCCGGGTAGTGCCCGGCCCGCTCGGCCAGCCCGACTTCGGCGAGCGCCCGGGTCACCTCCGCCGGATCGAGCCGGCGCCGGGCCAGCCGATGGGGCAGGCCGACGTTCTGCGCCGCGGTCAGTGCCCCGACCAGGTTGTACGCCTGGAACACGAACCCGATGCGGTCCCGGCGCAGCAGCGTACGGGCGTGCTCCGACAACCCGGCCAGCTCGGTGCCGCCGATCGTGATCGTGCCGCTGTCGGGAGTGTCCAGCCCGGCCGCACACTGCAGCAGCGTCGACTTGCCTGATCCGGACGCGCCCATGACGGCGGTGAAACTGCCCGCCGTGAACTCGGCGCTCACCCCGTCGAGCGCGGTCACCGCGGCGGAGCCGCTTCCGTACGTCTTGCGGACCGCCGTCAGGCGGACCGTCACCGTGGATGTCATGCCGATTACTCCACCGCGAGCGAGCCGCCGGCACATTGGTGCGCGAGCGAGGATCAGGACTACACCCAGCACTACTGTGCTCGGCGTTTGCGCAGGTTAGGGTTCGTGCCGTGAACGCGCGTACCGCCCTGTCCGCCGCCGCCTCGCCCCCGTGGCGGCTGGCGCGCTCGGCCTGGCCGTGGCGATCGCTGGCCTACCTGCTGACCGGGCTCGTCCCGGCCGCGCTGCCGCTCGCGCTGCTGGCCGGTCTCGAACTGCTTCATCCAGAGCCGATGGTGCTGGCGGGTCTGCTGCTGGTCGCGCTGCTGATCGTGGCGGCCGCCGGTCCCGTGCTGGCCGGATTCGAGCGGTGGCGTCTGCGGCTGGTCGACGCCCGGCCCCTGCCCGCCCGGCCGCCGATCCGGCTCGGCGAACCCGGCCTCTGGCGGGAGACCGGCTACGCCGTGCTCGGCGCGTGCGTCGCCTGGTGCCTCGATCTGGCCGTCATCGGGCTGTCGCTGTTCCTGCCGTTGCTGCTCATGTCGGCCCCGCTCCAGCCGACCGATCCCGGGGCGGAGCTGCCGGCCGCCCCGGCGACCCGTACGGCGCTGTTCGTCGCCGGGCTGATCCTGCTGCCGCTGACGGCGTACCCGATCACGGCGTGGGCCGGGGCGCGGGCGGCGATCGCCCGCGCGGTGCTGGCCCCGGCCGACGCCGCCCTGGCCGACGAACTCGTCGAGGTGATGCGGTCCCGAGTACGCCTCGTCGACGGGTTCGACTCCGAACGGCGACGCATCGAACGCGACCTGCACGACGGCGCGCAGCAGCGCCTGGTCGCGTTGAGCATGACGCTGGGCCTGACCCGGCTGCAGGTCGCCGACGACCATCCGGCCGCTGCCCTGCTCGACCGGGCCCGGGAGCAGACCGCCCAGGCCCAGGCCGAGCTGCGCGAGCTCATCCGGGGTGTGCATCCGCAGATCCTCAGCGACCGTGGGCTGGCCGCTGCCCTGCGCGACGTCGCCGGGCGGTCGCCGATCCCGGTCGACCTGCGCCTGCGCCTCGACGAGCGGCTGCCCGCGCCGGTCGAGATCACGGCGTACTTCGCGGTCTCGGAGGCGCTGGCGAACCTGGCCCGGCACAGCGGCGCCTCCGCCGGGTCGGTGTCGGCCTCGGTGCAGGAGGACACGCTGGTGGTCGAGGTGTCCGACGACGGGACCGGGGGAGCCGATCCGGCTCGGGGCACCGGTCTGACCGGGCTGGCCGACCGGGCCGCGACCGTCGGCGGGCGGCTCCTGCTCGCCAGTCCGGCCGGCGGCCCGACGCTGCTGCGAGTGGAGTTGCCGTGCGGGCGCTGACGATCGTGCTCGCCGAGGACTCGGTGCTCTTGCGTGAGGGATTGACCAGTCTGCTGCGGCATTTCGGCCACGATGTCGTCGCGGCGGTCGGCGACGCCGACGCGCTGCGCCATGAGGCGTTGGCGCGGCAGCCGGACGTCGTCGTCACCGACGTCCGCATGCCGCCCGGGTTCAGCGACGAGGGACTGCGGGCGGCGCTGTCCCTGCGGGCCGACCGGCCGCAGCTGCCGATCCTGGTGCTCAGCCAATACGTCGAGCAGACGTACGCCACGGAGCTGATTGACGCGGGCCGGTCGGCGGGCACCGGTTACCTGCTCAAGGACCGGGTCGGAGAGGTGGCCGAGTTCGTCGACGCGCTCGTCCGGGTGGCCGACGGGCACACCGTCATCGATCCGGAGGTGGTACGCCAGTTGCTGGACCGTCGCCGCGACCCGGTGGGCCGGTTGACTCCCCGGGAGCGGGAGGTGCTGGGACTGGTCGCCGAGGGCCGCTCGAACGCCGCCATCGCCCGCCGCCTCGTCGTGACCGAAGCCGCCGTCGCCAAGCACATCGCCGGGATCCTGACCAAACTCGACCTTCCGCCGGACGCCGACGACCACCGCCGGGTGCTCGCGGTGCTCGCGTACCTGCGGGCCTGATCCGGCGGCGGACTCAGCCCGGGAAGGGCGGCAGGACGGCGAAGCGGGGGTCCACCGTGACTTGAGCGGCCAGCTGCGCCAGCAGTTGACGGACTCGGCTCAGTGGATGCTGCGGGAACTGCGGGTCGTACGCGGGTGAGTCCGCCACGTGCGAGGGCAGGCCGCCGTCGCCCTCGGGTCCGTAGGGGTGCGGGTGGAAGTAGGCCGTCGGCCCGACCTGGGCCATCACCATCGCCTCCCGCATACCGGTGGTGCCCTGCTCAGCGGCCTGGACGCGCAGCACTGCGCTGCACCGGGACTTGGGCAGGATGTAGCTGCCGAGGAACGCCTGACCGTGCTCCTGATGCTGCAGCTTCACCTTCACGATCTGGCGCAGCGCGGGCTGGCCGCCGAGCGGCACCACGTCGGCCTCGATCAGCGCCCCACCCTGCTGCGCGGTCAGTCTCGCCAGCCCACGTCGTAGCGACGGCAGGTCGGTGAGGGCGGCCGGCAGGTCCGGCACGAGGCCGAAGAAGACCGGCTGGATGATGATCCGCTCGTCGTTGGCCCAGGTGTTTTCGGCGACCGGAGCGAAGCCGGGCAGGAGGAACTGCTGAAAGGGGTGCATGCGACGTGATCGTGCCAGATCTTGGCCCATCCGGGCGCGCGGGCTGCCCTTGACATGTGGACGTAGGTCTATCATTCTCTGCGAGAGAGCGCTCTCCAGCATGATCCGCCGGTTTCCCGACCGGTCGTCCCCGCACGCCCCGGCGGTCGGCAGCGACGCCGCCGCCGGGCGTACCCGCACACCGGGAGATGCCCATGAGCCTCCGCCCAGGCCTGCTCCGCCCACCCCGCAGACGTCCACGTTGGATGGTGCTGCTCGCGTCCACCGTCCTCGTCGCGGCCACCTCTCTGATCAGCGCGGCCCAACCCGGTCACGCCGCGTCCGTCCTGCTGTCGCAGGGCAAGCCGGCCACCGCCTCCACCGCCGAGAACGCCGGCACCGCCGCGAGCGCGGCCGTCGACGGCGACACCGGTACGCGGTGGTCGAGCGCGTTCAGCGATCCCCAGTGGCTCCAGGTCGACCTCGGCGCCACCGCCACGATCGACCAGGTGATCCTGCGCTGGGAGGCGGCGTACGCGACCGCGTTCCAGGTGCAGGTGTCGGCCGACGCCGCGACCTGGACCTCGATCTACTCCACGACCAGCGGCACGGGTGGCACCCAGACCCTCACCGTCGCCGGAACCGGCCGATACGTCCGGATGTACGGCACCGTCCGGGCGACCGGCTACGGCTATTCGCTGTGGGAGTTCCAGGTGTACGGGACGGCCGGGTCCGGCAGCTGCGGCACCGCCAACGCGGCGCTGAACAAGACCGCGACCGCCTCCTCCACGGAGAACGCCGGCACCCCGGCGTCGGCCGCCGTCGACGGCAACACCGGAACACGGTGGTCCAGCGCGGCGAGCGACCCGCAATGGCTCCGGATCGACCTCGGCTCGTCGCAGAACGTCTGCAAGGTCGGGCTGAGCTGGGAGGCGGCGTACGCGACGGCGTTCCAGATCCAGGTGTCGGCCGATGGCGCCACCTGGACGTCGATCTACTCGACGGCCACCGGAACCGGTGGTTCGCAGAGCCTCACCGTCACCGGGACCGGCCGCTACATCCGCATGTACGGCACCGCCCGGGGCACCGGCTGGGGCTATTCGCTGTGGGAGTTCACGGTCAACACCACCGGCGGTGGCGGAGGCGGCGGGGGAGTACCCGGCCCGATCATCTCCCAGTACGCCCCGGTGAAGGCGTCCTCCTACGAAGGCGGCAACGCTCCCGCAGCCGCCCTCGACGGGCGTACGACGACCCGGTGGAGCAGCGCGTTCGGCAGTGATCCGCAGTGGATTCAGGTCGACCTCGGCGGCACCGCGTCGATCACCGGCGTCGTGCTCAACTGGGAGTCGGCGTACGCGTCGGCGTACCGGGTCGACGTGTCGGCCGACGCCACGACCTGGTCGACGATCTACTCCACGACGAGCGGGCACGGCGGCATCGAGAACCTCGGCATCACCGGGAGCGGCCGCTACATCCGGATGTACGGCACGGCTCGGGCGACCGGCTACGGCTACTCGCTGTGGGAGTTCGAGGTGCACGGCTCGGTCGACACCAGCGCCACGACTCCGCCGATGTTGTCCGGCCCGACCAAGCCGCCCGCGACCACCGGCCAGTTCGCGCTGTCCGCCCCGGCCGACGCGGCGATGATCACCACCCGGCGGCCGGCGTTCAGCTGGGCGGCGGTGTCCGGTGCGGTGCGGTACCAGGTCTGGATCAACCTCAGCCGGACCGACTACGACTTCAGCGCCACCGGCAACCTGCTCGACCTCTACACGAAGGTCGCCGAGCCGACCGGGACCAGCTACACCCCGAACTGGGACCTGCCCGACCGGTGGACCTACAAGTGGTACGTCACCTCGGTGTCCGGCAGCGGCGCGACCACCACGTCGGCCATCCGGACGTTCAGCGTCTACGTTCCCGTGCTCGCCTCGGGCGACGGCGTGAACATCGTCAACGGCAGCCGGGATCTCAACAAGAACGGCACCATCGAGCCTTACGAAGATTGGCGTCTGCCCGTCGCGACCCGGGTCAACGATCTCCTGTCCCGAATGACGCTGACGGAGAAGGCGTACCAGATGTTCTACAACGCCCAGGCCTTCCCGCAGTCGGGCTGGCACTTCGGCCCGGCGCAGGCCCCCGACCTGGACTCCTACCTGAGGGCCTCGGCCGCGACGCGGCTGGGCATTCCATTCATCTCGGCCGGGGACACCATCCACGGCTACCAGACGACCTACCCCACCCAGAGCGCGCTGGCCGCGAACCGTGACTACCTGCTCGACTACAAGCTGGGCGACGTGCAGCGCCGCGAGCAGCTCGAAGTCGGCACGCGCGGGGTCCTCGGCCCGTTGGCCGAGGTGGGCACGAAGGTGATCTACCCGCGGATCCAGGAAGGCAACGGGGAGAACGCCGACGTGGCCGCCGCCCAGGTCCGGGCACTGGTCGCCGGACTGCAGGGCGGCCCGGAGCTCAACCCGAAGTCGGTGCTGGCGACGGTCAAGCACTGGCCCGGCGAGGGCGCGGGCGGCGAAGCGGGCATCACCTACGACGCGGTCACCATCAAGTACCACATGATCCCGTTCCGGGCCGCGATCGAGGCCGGCGCGGTCAACATCATGCCCGGGTACGCCGGAAGCTCCTTCCTGGACCCGGGCGGCCCTGGTGCGGGCAACAGCGCGCCGATCCTGAACTACCTGCGCACCAACCTCGGCTACACCGGTCTGATCACGACGGACTGGCTGCCCGCCGGGGATCCGTGGATCTCCGCCGCCAACGCCGGGTCGGACGTGATGGGCGGGGCGGACCCGGGCGCGACCGGCTTCTCGATGGCCACCTTCACCTCCAGCGTCCCGGCGAGCCGGATCGACGACGCCGTACGCCGAATCCTCACGCTGAAGGTCAAGCTGGGCCTGTTCGAGAACGCGTACGGCGACCCCGTGAACGGGCCTTACCGGATGCACCAGCCCGCGTACGCCCAGCTGGCCAACCAGGCCGCGCGGGAGTCGATGACCCTGCTCAAGAACACCGGCGCCGTCCTGCCCGTACGCCTCAACGCCGGGGACAACGTCGTCGTCACCGGCGCACGGGCGGCTGACGGGCTGGCCTGCTGCGTCTGGACGAGCTACTTCCATCAGGAGTACGGCTCGATGACGTTCTTCGACGCCATCAAGGCCAGGGGAGCGGCGGCTGGGATCAACGTCTACCAAGACTCCGCGCCGACGAAGCCGAAGCTGGCGATCGTGGCGGTCGGCGAACCCTCCTACACCCATGCCACCGCGTGGGCGAAGGAACAGCCGTACATTCCGGCCGACCAGGTCGCGCTGATCCAGAACTACAAGAATCAGGGCATCCCGGTCGTCGTCCTGCTCGTCCTGCCCCGGCCCTACGTGATCAGCGACTGGAACGGCCTGGCCGACGCCATCGTGGTCACCTACCGAGGCGGCGAGGAGATGGGCCCGGCCGCGGCGAGCCTGCTGTTCGGCGACTACACGCCGCGCGGCCGGCTGCCCTGGCAACTGCCGCGCACGCTGGACCAGGTGCTCAAGCCCGGCGGCACCGACGTGCTCGCCGACGCGAACGAGCACTGGGACGTGCCCTACGACCTCGGCGCGACCGACGCCGAGATCTCCTCGATCCGCACCTACATCACCAACGGGCAGACGGTGCCGACGACCTTCGGCAACCCGCTCTACCCCTACGGCGCCGGCCTGCAAGGCTGGTGACCGCTCGCGTCTCGCACGCCGCATGATCATCGCGTCAGCCATGCTGTATCAACGGACATTTCGCGCCGCGAAACAGCATGGCTGGCGCAATGATCACTCCACCGGGAGTTCCAGGCGGCCGAACCGCAGGAAGTCCGCGAGGTCCTCGAGCTCGCGCTGTACCTCGGCCGACAGTTTCTTGCTGAACGGGATGTCCTCGTGGATGGCGTCCACCCGCAGCACCCCACGCTTGTGGTCCGAGGTGGCGTCGACCTTGCCGACGAGCCGGTCACCATGGAGGATCGGCAGCGCGAAGTAACCCCAGCGCCGCTTCGCCACCGGCTTGTACATCTCCAGCTGGTACTCGAACTCGAACAGCTCGGTCATCCGCTTGCGGTCGTAGACGAGCCGATCCAGCGGCGACAACAGTGCCGTCCGGCCCTCGAACGGCTGCCCGAGCTGCTCCGGGTCGACGCGCCACTTGCCGCGGACACCCTCGATCACGGCCGGCTCACCGGCCTCGGCGACATCGTTCGGCTCGATCTGATGCTCGGTCGACTTGCCCCGGGCGATGCCCAGCGAGCGCAACCTCTTGTCGTCGCGGAGGTGACGCGCCTCGTCGCGTGGGACGACCCGATCGTCCGGGTAGATCCGCTCGGCCAGGTCCCACAGCCGCTCCCGGCCTTGCCGTCCGGCGGTCGCGACCTCGCCGCACCGCTCCATGAACTCCAGCAGCCGCATCACGTTCTTGTCGTTGGTCCAGCCGCTCGACTGCCACGGAAGCACACAGGTGTCGGGGATCTCGCGCGCGGCGAGCGGCCCGTCGGACCGCAGCCGATCCAGGATGTCCAACCGGCAGCCCCGGTTGGCGTCCATCCAGTCCCGCACATACTCCTGCCAGTCGCGCAACGGCTCCGGCCCGGGCCAGGCCGCCATGTCCGCGCGGTACAGCGCCAGGTCCTCGCGCGGCCGGATCATCCCGAACACCTCGACCAGCCGCTGATCGCCCAGCTCCGTCTCCAGATCCTTCGACTGGTACGCCGTCGAGCCGAGCCTGCTCCACAACACGAGATCGGCGTTGGGCGCGACGGCGGCGGTGAGATCGACCTGCAGCAGCGTCAACTGCCGCACCACGTCCAGCAGGTCATCGGGCCGGGGACGGTCGAGCAGCTGAGCGCGTACGGCGATGCGGCGCGCCTCCTGGCGGGACAGCTCGTGGACCATTCGCCCAGCCTAGGCCGTGTGTATGACTAATCCGCCGTGGGTGAGGCGGCCGCACCGGCATCCGTACGCCGATGTCACGGCCAGTGGCACGCAATCGGTCCATGTGGACCAGCGCTACAACGGCGCCGCGTGGCGTACGCTCGGGACCTTCACGCTCACCGATCGACGAGAACCAGAGCGTGACGGGCTGGTGGTGGGAGCCCGTCCTCGGCGTGGACCGCTCCGGCGGTCCACGCCACCCGCCGCCGCACGTCACAGTGGCGTTTGCGGCGCAGCACAGCGGGGTAGCCCTAGGACAACCGTCCGAGGGGAGTCCCCATGTTTACCCGTAGACATGACCGCACCGCGGAGTGGTGGCACAGCCTGTCCGACGCGTTGTCCGACGCCCGCGACTCCGCGGCCGACCGGGCGCACGACGTCGGCGGGAAGTTCGATGATGCGACCTCCGAGGCCCAGCGTCGCGCCGTACGCGCCTGGGCGGCGTTGTCGGGCAAGCCGGCCCGGCCGGCCTGGCCGATGATCGCGGCCGCGGTCGGCGCCGGAGTGGCCTTGGGCTGGCTGGGCGCGCAGGCGTACCGCCGGCCGCAGGTCCGCCGGGCGCTGGCGTCGGCCGAGGAAACCGCCCAGGAACGGATGCAGGACCTCACCGCGGCCACCGGCGAACGTGTCCGGCAGGCCAAGGCGACGTCCAACAGCCTCCTGGACAAGGCCCAGGGCCGGGTCTCGTAGTTCGCGGTGATCATTGCGCCAGCCATGCTGGAAACTCGGGCATTTCGCCGGGTGAAGCAGCATGGCTGGCGCAATGATCAGGTCAGAGGGTGGCCTCGCCCGGCAAGCCGAAGAAGTCGTGCCATTTGACGCCGCCGGTGAAGGACGTGCCGGTGGACAGTCCGACCCAGACGTCGTTGGTGGAACCCTTGGTGAAGGTGATCGCGTCGTCCTTGCCGTCGCCGGTGAAGTCGGTGGGGGAGCCGGCCGCGGCGCGAGCTGGATCGAGGGCGGCGACACCGCCGGCCGTGCTGAGGGCGCAGAGTATCGCGAGGAGACGTCGCATCGAGACTCCTGGATGAAAGAGGGGCGCACTCGTCCAAGGCGAGCGCGATGAGCTGGGAGTTCCGCGCCTGAGAAGAAACGCGCGCGCTGCGTCAGGCCGTACGCGGAATGGATGGGGGTCGAATTGTTGCGGGGGAAATTAGCAACCGCTCCGAAGAGACGTCAAGTGACGAATTTTCGATCAACGGCGTTCATGCAGGCCGGACGGAGCTTTCCCGGATCTTGAGTTCGGTCTGCAGGGTCACCGTCGACGGAGGACGGCCGGGTTCGGCGATCCGCTCGGCCAACAGCAGGGCCGCGGTGCGGCCGAGTTCGTATGTGGGCTGCACGACCGTGGTCAGCGAGGGGCGTACCAGATGGGCCCAGGGGATGTCGTCGAAGCCCACGACGCCGAACCGGGCCGGGACCGAGATCCCGCGATCGACCAGGCATTCCATCGCGCCGACGGTCATCAGGTTGTTCGCGCCGAAGACGGCGTCGGGCTCGGCGCCGGAGTCGAGCAGCGACGCCATCGCCGCGTAGCCGCCTTCCTCGCGGTAGTCCGCGTGCCGGATGAGCTCGTCGTCGACCGGGCGCTTGTGGCGCTTGAGCGCGGTGGTGTAGCCGCGGAGCCGCTGCTGGGCGGTGGGCGTCTTGCGCGGCCCGGTGATGCAGGCGACGCGCTGGTATCCGGCCTCGATGAGGTGCGAGGTCGCGGCGTCCGCGCCGTGCTCGTTGTCGGACAGCACCGTGTCCACAGTGGCGCCGCGGACCTGCCGGTCGATCGCCACCACGGGCGTACCCGCCTCGACGAGCCGGTTGATGGCCGCGGGCTTGCCGCTGGAGGAGATGATCACGCCCGCCATCTGCTCGGCGAGCGCCGCCGTGACGTAGCGGTCCTCCTTGCCGGGGTCCTCGTCGCTGTTGCACAGCACCACGGAGTATCCGGCCGCCTGGGCCACGTCCTCGACGCCGCGCACCAGCGAGGTGAAGAACGGGTTGCCGATGTCGGAGATGATCACGGCCCAGATGCTCGTCTGCTGCCGGCGCAGGTTGCGGGCGACCGCGTTGGGGCGGTAGTCGAGATCGCGCATCGCCTGGTGAACCCGGGCCGCGAGCGCGGCGTCGACCGTCGTACGCCCGTTGACGACGCGCGAGACGGTGGCGGCCGAGACGCCGGCGTGCCGTGCCACGTCGTAGATCGTTGCCATGCGCCCTCGCCTTTCGCCTGCGAACCGGGTCGAGCCTAGCAGGAGAAATCGATCCCTCAGACCGCACACCTGGCGCTTCGCCCGGAGGCTGCCCGGCGTAGCCGGGACGGTCGCGCAGAAATCCGAGGATGACCCGGCCGTGTTCGGAAATCGATATCGCCATGGCTGACCAGGGCAATCACGCGGGACATCGGCTGCTAACAACGATGAAACGAACTGTTGACAACCCTCGTTGCCGAGCCTACTCTCTGGAAATCGATTTCTCGGTCGTACCTCAGAACCCCCGGTTAGGAGCACCGTGACGACGCAATCGGCGGACGGGCCCGCTCGCCTCGATCCCGGCCTCGGCGATCCCGGCATCACCGCGGCCCGCCAGGCGCTGCGCCACGAGGCTGACGCGGTGGCCGCCCTCATCGGACGGCTCGGACCGCAGTTCAGCGCGGTCGTCGACGCGATCCTCGAATGCCGGGGGCGCGTGGTCGTCTCCGGTCTGGGCAAGTCCGGCATCATCGGCCGGAAGATCGCGGCGACGCTGGCCAGCACCGGAACGCCGACCGCGTTCGTGCACGCGGCGGAGGCGCTGCACGGCGACTCCGGCATGGTGGCGCCCGGTGACCTGGTGATCGCGCTGTCGGCGTCCGGTGAGACCGCCGAGGTCTGCGACTTCGCCGAGATGGTCACCGCGCGGGGGATCCCGGTGGTCGCACTGACCGGCCGGTCCGACTCGACGCTGGCGACACTGGCCAAGCACGTGCTGGACGTCGCCGTCGAACGGGAGGCCGACCCGTTGAACGTCGCGCCGACCGCGTCCACCACGGCGACCCTCGCCATGGGCGACGCGCTCGCCTCGGCACTGATGGTCCGCCGCGGCTTCACCTCGCAGGACTTCGCCGGCTTCCACCCGGGCGGATCGCTGGGGCGGCGGCTGACCGGAGGTGCCCGATGATTCCGCAGCAGACCTCTTCCGCCAGTGACCAGTTCGACGTGTGCGTCCTGGGCAGCTTCATGAAGGACCTGGTCACCCAGGCGCCTCGGCGGCCACGGCCCGGCGAGACGATCCGCGGCCGCGCCTTCGACGAGTACCTCGGCGGCAAGGGCTTCAACCAGGCGGTCGCGGCGAGCCGGGCCGGGGCGCGTACGGCGATGATCGGTCGCGTCGGCGACGACCGGCACGGCGCGGAGTTCCTGGCGATGCTCGCCGAGGAAGGCGTCGACGCGGCGTACGTGCGGCGTGATTCGGGCTGGGGGACCGGTGTCGGGCTGCCCGTCGTCGAGCCGGACGGCAGCAACTCCATCATCATCGTGCCCCGCGCGAACGACGCCGTCACCGCCGACGACGTGCTGGCCGCCGCGCCGATGATCCAGCGCAGTCGCGTACTGCTGGTGCAGTTGGAGGTGCCGCTGCCCGCGGTGCTGACCGCGCTGCACCTGGCCCGGTCGGCCGGAGTGCTGACCCTGCTGAACCCGGCCCCTTCGGCGCCGCTGCCGGAGGACATCGGCGCACTCGTCGACGTGGTGGTGCCCAACGAAGTCGAGGCCGAGAGCCTCACCGGGCTGCCCTGTCACGGCGACGCCGTCCTCGGCACCGCGCCCACGCTGCGGCGACGGCTGGCCCGCCGGGGCGCGATCATCACCCTCGGCGGACGCGGAGTTGTGGTGGTCGACCGGCCCGGGGTCGGCGACGTCCCGCCCGACGCCGCCGACGAGTACACCGGCTGGCGCACCAGCGTGCTGAACCCGCTCGCGGTGGACACCATCGACACCGTCGGAGCCGGGGACGCCTTCTGCGGCGCGCTCGCCGCCCGCATCGCCGCCGGCGACGACCTGCTGCAGGCGGCCGAGTACGCCAACGCGGCCGGCGCGATCGCGACGACCCGCCGGGGAACCGCACCGGCCATGCCCCGCGCCGACGAGATCGACGCGCTGCTCACCCGTACGACCGTCTCCGGCGCCCCCGTCGGAGAGCACGCCCTGTAACCCCTGTTGGAGGTGCTGCTCGATGAAGTCCCGGACCCTCTGCGCCGCGGCGACCGGCGTACTGCTGATGGCTCAACTGGTCGCGGTCGCCCAGCCGGCCGCGGCGACCACCGCGACGTCGCCGGCGATCGTGGTGGCCAAGGTGACCGGCCCCGGCTCGGTCAGCTCGACTGACACGGCCTGGAACGTCAAGGCGACCGACCTCGGGATCATGTGGGACAACGGCGCAGGAGAGATCCTCGCCGCGTTCGGCGACACCTTCGGCGCGGCCGCCACGCCGCCGGGCGCCAACGGCGACGACTGGCGCAGCCAGGTGCTCCTGCGCAGCAGTGACCACAATCTGTGGGACGGCATGTCGTTCAGCAGCGCGGCCACCGACGCGCCCGGTCACGCCAAACAGCTCATCCCCAGCCAGAAGGTCGACAACTCCGAGATCACGGTCATCCCGACTGCGGGCGTCTCGGTCGGCTCCCGGCAATATCTCGCCTACATGTCGGTACGCCACTGGGGCGCGCCCGGCTACTGGGACACCAACTACGCCGCGATCGCGTACTCCGACGACAACGGGCAGAACTGGGTGACCGCGGGCGGACCCCGGTGGGACAACCCCTCCGGCGACGACCACTTCCAGATGGCCGCGATGGTGCGCCGCTCGGGGTACGTCTACCTCTACGGCACCCCCAACGGCCGCAACGGCGCGCTGTACCTGGCCCGGGTGCCGGAAGCCTCGGTGCTGACCAAGTCCGCGTACCAGTACTGGACCGGCAGCGCCTGGCAGACCGGCGCGGACACCCTGGCGACGGCGATCGTCGCCGCACCGGTGTCCGAGCTGTCCGTGCAGTTCAACGCGTACACCGGCAAGTGGCTGATGACCTATCTGCAGGGCAGCGACATCGTCCTGCGATCGGCGACCGCACCGACCGGCCCGTGGAGCGGACCCAGCGTGCTGGCCTCGTCGGCGGACTACCCCGGGCTGTACGGCGGGTTCATGCACCCGTGGTCCGGCGGCTCCGACCTGTATCTGACGATGTCGGACTGGACGCCGTACAACGTGTATCTGATCCGCGTCACGCTGAACCCGGACGCCACGATCGGCAACCCGAACCTGGTCCGCGACCCGAGCTTCGAGCGGCAGACCAGCGGATCGGTCGCGTGGCCGTGGGCCGTCGTCGGCAACGGCGGGATCGACCACAACACCTGGAGCTTCACCGGCGACCGCAACGGATTCGTCCGATACAACAGCGGTTGGCATGATCTGCACCAGGCGGTGACCGTCGCGCCGAACACGAACTACGTGCTGACCGGCTGGCTGCGCACCTCGGGCAACAACGACAACGGCTTCTTCGGCGTACGCAACGTCAACGGGCTGCCGTTCGCGGAGGTCAACTTCCACGCCGTCGGCTCGTGGACCCGCTTCACGGTGTCGTTCAACAGCGGCGGGCGTACGCAGGTCGAGGTGTTCGCCGGAATCTGGACCGACAACGGCGACATGTGGCTCCAGCACGACGACTTCGCCCTGGTCAAGGCATAGATCATCCTGCGATCATCGGATCGGTCCGCACGGCAGCGTCGCCGCCGGACCACTAGAGAGGGGACAGCGTGAACTACGGTTCATACGGCAGCAGCCTTCGGGACCTGCCCCGGTTGCGGCCACACCGCCGCCGGCGGGAGTCGAGCTGGGACCGGAGCGGCGGCAACGACGACCGGGTCACCGTCCACCCCGGCGAAACCGTGACACTCGCCGACATCCAGGGCGCGGGATCGATCAACCACATCTGGATGACCGTCGCCCCGCGCGACGCGGCCACGCCTGCCACCGCCGATCGTGACTTCCTGCGCAAACTGGTCCTGCGGGTCTACTGGGACGACGCGGAGCACCCGAGCGTGCTCGTGCCACTCGGCGACTTCTTCGGGGTCGGCCACGGCCGCACCGCGAACTTCGTCTCCGCGCCGCTGCAGATGAGCCCGCAGGACGGCAAGGCGTTCAACTGCTTCTTCCACATGCCGTTCGCCACCCGCGCCCGGTTCGAACTCACCAGTGAGTGCGAGTCGGAGGTCCTGTGGTTCTACTACTACATCGACTACGACCAGTTCGACGAGCTGGGCGCGGACCTCGGCCGGTTCCACGCGCA
Source organism: Hamadaea sp. NPDC050747 (assembly GCF_040654195.1). NCBI lineage: Bacteria > Bacillati > Actinomycetota > Actinomycetes > Micromonosporales > Micromonosporaceae > Hamadaea > Hamadaea sp. NPDC050747. Next base: position 376,486 of record NZ_JBFAHM010000002.1, on the reverse strand, counting down.
GTGGCGCCGGGAATCGCCCACCGACGGGATCGAGCAGGGTGACCTGTCGAACTCCGACTGGCTGTTCTCCGGCAGCAACCTGGACGGCGCGGGCAACTACACGATCCTCGACGCCGAAGGGCGCGGCCACTACGTGGGCTGCGTGCTCAACGTGACCAACCTGCGCCACACCGCCGACTGGAACTGGTACGGCGAAGGCGACGACATGATCTTCATCGACGGCGAGGCGTTCCCGCCGAGCCTGCACGGCACCGGGACCGAGGACTACTTCAACACCGCCTGGTGCCCCAGCGAGACCTACCACGCCCCGTACCACGGGATCACGCTGCCCGGCGGGGAGAACTGGAGCGGGCAGATCTCGCTCTACCGATTCCACATCGAAGATCCCGTGCCGTTCCGCAGCTCCATCCGGGTGACCATCGAGCACGGCCACGCCAACCGGCGCAACGACGACCTGTCGTCGGTCGCGTACTGGTATCAGGAGTTGCCGCACAAGCCGTTCACCCTGCCGCCGGTCGCCCAGCGACTGCCCCGGCTGTGATCCGCCGAGCCCGAACGTCCGCTCTGCTCGCGGTGGCGCTGCTCGCCGCCGGGTGCACGAGCTCGTCAGGAGAGACCGTGACCGTGCTGGACCCGCGTACCGACAAGCCCTTCGTGCTGACGGGCGCCGGCAACCTGACCGAGATCGGCCAGGTCACCGGCGTGCCGGGCGGCACGGACAAGTACGCCGTGCACGGGACCGACCTGGGCTCGGTGTTCGCCGTCGGGGACACGACGTACCTGGTCTTCGGCGACACCTTCGGCGAGCGGACGGACGGGCAGACCGGTGCCGGTGGCAGCTTCTGGCGGTCGAACGTGCTCGGCTACACCACCGATCACGACCCGGCCGACGGCGTACGCCTGACCGGAATGGTGACCGACGAGATCGGGCTCGCCAAGGAGCTGCTGGACAGTAAGAAGGTCGACGACGTCGAGATGACCGTCATCCCCACGTACGGGTTCGCCGTGGGCAAGACCATGTACCTCTATTACATGTCGGTGCGGCACTGGGGTGACCCGGGCCGCTGGGACGCCAACCACGCCGGACTGGCCCGCTCCACCGACGGCGGGCAGAACTGGACCCGGCTGGATCAGACGACGTGGCCGGGTGACTCCGGATTCATCCAGGTCAGCGTCGCGCATGTCCTCGACGGCGGGGTGGACCAGCTGTACTTCTGGGCCATCCCGGCCGGCCGGTTCGGCGGCGTACGCCTCATGCGCGTACCCGCCGCGCAGGTCGAGGACCCGTCGGCTTACCGGTACTTCGCCGGCGCCGACTCCACCGGCCCGATCTGGGCCACCGAACGGGACCGCGCGGTCCTGATCGTCGACGACACCGTCGGCGAGCTGTCGGTGGCGTACAACTCGTATCTCGACCGGTGGATCATGATGTACCTGCGCGAGGGCGACGGCGTCGTCCTGCGGGAGGGCATCACCCCCTGGGGGCCGTGGAGCGAGCCGCGCACCGTCGTGGACGCGGCCGGGCACCCCGGGCTCTACGCACCCTTCCAATACCCGGTGACCGGCGAAGACGGCCGCCGGATCTACTTCAACCTCTCCCTCTGGGGACCGTACAACGTGTTCCTCTACTCAATTGATCTTGAGAAATCCTAGGAGTTGCGATGAAGCGCAGAGCTCTGCTCGGCGGCCTGGCCGGCGCCGCCGCACTCGCCGCCGCCGGATGCGGCAGCGGCAAGGACAGCGGATCGGGCGGCAAGACCGAGGTGACCATCTGGCAGCAGAAGTTCACCGACCAGGAGGACGCCTGGTACAAGAAGGCGGTCGCCGCGTACAACGCCGCTCAGGACAAGGTGAAGGTCGTGCACCAGATCGTGCCGGCCGACGCGTGGGACCAGAAGATGAAGGCGGCACAGGCGGCCGGCAAGGCGCCCGACGTCTTCACCCTCAACTACAACAAGGTGCAGGGCTTCGCCCGGACGAGCCAGATCCAGGCGCTCGACGGCGTCATCGCCGCCGACAAGTGGGCGGGCCTGCAGGAGTCCGTGGTCGGCTCGATCTCCTACAAGGGCAAGAAGTACGGCTACCCGATGCTCGTCGAGCCGTCCGCCGTCCTCTACTACCGCAAGGACCTGTTCGCCAAGGCCGGCCTCGACCCGGAGAAGCCCCCGGCGAGCTGGGCCGAGCTGATCGACTACGGCCGGAAGCTGACGACCAAGCAGGTCTCCGGCTTCTCCACCGCGGGCAACCAGATCGACATGGGCTGGTCGACGTGGGGCCTACAGTGGAACGCCGCCGGTCACCTGCCGATCAGCGACGACTGGTCGCAACCCCGCGCCGGCGACCCGGCGTACAAGCAGCTGCTGCAGGCCTACCAGGACCTGTACAAGCAGGGGATCATGCCCAAGCAGCCGCTCGCCCCGTACGCGGACGCGACCCCCTTCGGTCAGGGCAAGGCGGCCATGATGGCCTGCGGTTCCTGGGCGGCCAGCGTGCTGCTGTCGGACTTCCCCAAGGTCGTCGGCAACGTCGGCGCCGCGCCGATGCCCTCGTTCGACGGCGACCCGACGAAGCCGACCGCCACCCTCGGCGGCTGGACTTGGGTGATCGACGGCAAGTCGACCAAGGCACAGGCGGCCGCTGAGTTCATCGCGTACGTGCTCGCCGGTGACCCCGCTCTGCTGGTCGACTACTTCAAGACGACCAAGTTCTCGAAGTACTCTCCCCGCACCGCGGTCGCCGACACGATCAGCAGCGACCCGGCCGCGAAGGAGAACCCGTGGGCGCAGACGATCCAGGACAAGGTGGTCAAGTACGCCAAGCCGGAGCCGACCTACGACTGGTCGATCAGCCTGGCGTTCGGCAAGGCGATCGAGAAGGCCCTGCAGGGCAAGGACATCGACACGGCCCTGAAGGAGGCCGACGCCGAGATCAAGGACATCATCGCGAAGAACAACCTGGCCGGACAGGGCACCACGTCATGACGAGCACGGCCGGTGCTGCGACCACGGTCGCAGCACCGGGCACCCGTGAGGCGACCGGGTCGCGGGCCCGGCGCCGGCGGCACGGCGACACCAAGGTCGCGTACGTCATGCTCACGCCGCTGGTCGTGCTGTTGACGATCTTCGTCATCTGGCCGTTGCTGCACGCCGTCTACATCAGCTTCTTCACGTGGAGCTTCTACGCGCCGTCGGAGTTCGTCGGGCTCGACAACTACATCAACGTGCTGACCGACGAGGCGTTCCTCTCCTCGGTGCTGCGTGGACTCGGGTTCGCCGCGATGGTGGTGCCGGCGCAGCTGCTGATCGCGTTCGTGTTCGCCAACCTGGTGAAGTCGTTCAGCGGTCGCATGGCCGGCGTACTCAAGGTCACGATCTATGTCCCGGCCGTGATCTCCGAGGTCATCGCGTCCATCATCTTCACGATCATCTACGCGTACCGTGGGGGCATCCTGAACTGGGCGCTCGCCCTGACGGGCCGCGACGACACCGCGTGGCTCGGGGAGACCGGGACCGCGCTGCCGGCGATCGCCGTGCCGGCGATCTGGATCGGGATGGGCATCGCCTCGCTGATCATGCTGGCCGGCCTGCTGGACATCCCCGAGGCCTATTACGAGGTGGCCTCCCTCGACGGCGCGGGCTGGTGGGCGAAGATGGTCCACATCACGCTCCCGCTGATGAAGAACATCTTCCTGTACCTGCTGGTCACCGGGTTCGCGGCGTCGCTGCAGTTCCTCGTGGTGCCGCTGGTGATGACCAACGGCGGGCCGCTGGAGTCGACCACGCTGCCGAACCTGTTCATCTTCCGGCACTTCACCAACGACCTGTATTCCGGTTATCCGATCGCGGCCGCCCTGCTGCTGTTCCTCGTGCTGGGGTCGGTGTCGGCGATCATCTTCCGGCTGGTGCGCTCCGAGAAGGCGGTGGACGGCTGATGCGGCTGCTCGTGACGGTGGGCAAACTCGGGCTGGCGGGACTGTTCCTGCTCAGCGCGCTGTTCCCGCTGGCCTGGATGCTGATCGCGGGATTCAAGAGCAAGACCGAGGTCGTGCAGACCCCGTTCCAGTTCTTCCCGGAGGTCTGGCGCTGGGAGAACTACACCCAGATCCTCGAGGACCCGGCGTTCCTGCGCTCGATCGGCGTGACCTTCGTCGGGGCGCTGCTGTTCGCCGCGCTGAGCCTGGTGGTCAACTCGCTGGGGGCGTACGCCTTCGCCCGCCTGGACTTCGCGTTCAAGCGGACCCTGTGGGTCGTCGTCATCACGACGATGTTCATTCCGGGGATCGCCATCATGCTGACCTCGTTCATCGTGGTGACCCAACTCGGGATGCTCGACACGATGGCGGTCCTGGTGATTCCGGGTGCGGCGTCCGGGCTGCAGGTGTTCTTCCTCCGCCAGTACTACCTGGGCGTCCCGGTCGCGCTGGAGGAGGCGGCGCTGATCGACGGCGCCGGGCGCTGGCGGATCTTCCTGCACATCTTCACGCCGATCTCGAAGGGCGCGCTGGTCGTCGTCGGGGTCACCTCGTTCCTGGCGTTCTGGAACGCGTACGTGTGGCCGGTGCTCACCATCACCGACCCGAACCTGTTCCAGATCCAGCAGTACCTGGCGACCTTCCGCTCCGACCGGTCGTCGGAGCTGGGCCTGCTCATGGCCGGGTCGACGCTGGCGGCGCTGCCCGTCATCCTGCTCTTCCTGGCCTTCCAGAAGCAGATCATCGGCGGCATCCGGATTTCGGGGATGAAGTGACTTTCTTCGAACGCGCCCGCCCGATTCGGCACGACGAAGGCCGCTTCGTCGCGATGCCCATCGGCGGCATCGGCACCGGCGGCTTCGCGATCGGCGCGGACGGCGGGCTGCGGCAGTGGCAGTTGCAGAACGTCGGCAACCATCGTGGTGAGCTGCCCGGGACGTTCTTCGCGCTCCGGGTCAGCCAGATCGAGCCGCCGCTCGACCGGACCTTCGTCCTGCAGGCTCCGGTTGAACCCGGTACGCCCACTCCGCTCGTCAACGACGATCTGCTGCCGGACTGGCAGCGCGAACTGTTGGCCTCGCACCCGGGTGTGGAGTCGACGACGTTCCGCGGGCTGTATCCGTTCGCGGAGATCGACTATCACGGGCTGCCGGTCGACGTCCGGCTGACGGCGGTCAACCCGCTGATCCCGCTCGACGTCGCGCGTTCCTCGCTGCCGGTGGGGATGTTCACCTTCACGGTGACCAATCCGTCGGATGTGGACGCTCACGTCTGGCTCGGCGCGGCGATGCAGAACCCGGTCGGCCACGACGGCACCACACCGATCGACGGCGTGACCGGGCGGGGCTACGGCGGCAACACGAATCGCGTACGGCGGGAGAACGGCTGGACGTCGCTGGTCATGGACAACCACGCGATCGACCCGCTCGCCCCGGGCGCGGGCCAGGCGGTGCTGGCGATCGACTCGGCGTCCGCCGCGACCTTCCCGCAGTGGCAGCATCCCCGGGAGTTCCTCGGCTTCCTCGACGCCCGGGCCTTCTACGTCGACTCCTCGGTGCTCGCCCCGCACGCCGCCGAGTATCAGCCGAGCGGACCGGCCACGGCCTTCGAGCCGAGCGGTCCGGGCCGCACGTGGAACGGCGGGGTCGCGGCCGTGCTGGATCTCAAGCCGGGCGAGACCGGCACCGTCCGCGTCCTGCTGGCCTGGCACTTTCCCAATCGGTACGCGAATTTCGTGCAGTTCGGCCCGCCGAATCCGCAGTGGGGGCCGACCCGCTTCTGGCTGGGCAACGCGTACGCACAGCGGCACGCCGACGCCGTCTCCGTCGCCGCCGACGTCGTCTCCTCCTGGGATTCCCTGGTCGGGGATACTCGGGCCTGGACGTCGGTGCTCGCCGAGAGCGACCTCGACGACGAAGCCGTCGAGCATCTCGCCGCGCAGGCGGCGATCCTGCGAAGCCCGTCGTGCTTCGTCACCGCCGACGGGGCGTTCTTCGGGTTCGAGGGCGTGCTCGGCGCGTCCACGGTGATGTGGACCGGCGACGTCGGCGGTTCGTGCCCGCTCAACTGCACTCATGTGTGGAACTACGCCCAGGCCGTGGCGCGCCTGTTCCCGCAGCTCGAACGCAGCATGCGGCAGACCGAGTACGACGTGATGCAGGCGCCCGAGGGCTATCTGCCGCATCGGGTCATCTCGCCGACCTACCTGCCGCAGTTGTGGGACAAGCCGATCGGCGGCCCGGTCGAGCCGGCCCTCGACGGGATGCTCGGCAGCGTCCTGAAGACCTATCGCGAGGTACGCAACGGCGCCGGCCTCGACTGGCTCCAGCGGTACTGGCCTTCCGTGCAACGGTTGCTGGCCTACGTCCGCGATCGGTGGGATCGGTCCTCGACGGGAGTGTTGCGTGGCGTACAGCCGTCCACACACGACATCGATCTGTGCGGCGTCAACAGCTTCATGGGCACCCTGTGGCTGGCCGCGCTGCGCGCCGCTGCGGAAATGGCCCACCTGGTCGGGGACTCCGCTTTCGCCGTCGAGGCGCAGGAGCTGTTCGAGCGGGGCTCGTCGGCCTATGACAAGTTGCTGTTCAACGGCTCCTACTACGTCCAGGTCCTCGACGAGGGGGAGTCCACGGACTACCAGTGGCTGCACGGCTGCCTGGCCGATCAGCTCATCGGCCAGTGGTGGGCGCATCAACTCGACCTCGGCTACCTGTTGCCACGTGACCACGTGGTCAGCGCGCTCCGGTCGGTGGTGGCGTTCAACCTGCGGACGGGATTCGACGGGTTCGACCACATCTACCGCGTGTTCGCCGACCGGGACGACACCGGGCTGCTCATGTGCACCTGGCCCAGTGGGGGACGGCCGGCGGTGCCGACCCGCTACTGCGACGAGGTGTGGACCGGTAGCGAATATCAGGTGGCGGCGCACTGCCTCCGGGAAGGCCTCGACGACGAGGCGTACGCCATCCTCCGCGGTGTCTGGGCTCGCTACGACGGACGCCGGCGTAACCCGTACAACGAGATCGAATGCGGCGACCATTACGTACGCGCGATGGCGGGCTGGTCGGTCGTCGACGCGTTGTCGTCGCGTCCCGGGACGTGGCCGCTGCTGACGCCGACCGGGTGGGGGATCATCACGCGCTCGCCCGACGGGGTCTCCGTCTCCTGTCGCTACGGCGTCCTCCCGCCTGCCTAGCGCGTCTCCCTAGCGTGATCATTGCGTCAGCCATGCTGTTTCGCGCGGCGAAATGTCCGTTGAAACAGCATGGCTGACGCAATGATCAGGTAAGCGGGAACGGCTCGGGGGCAGCGGGCCCATAGGGGACGCCGGCCTGGAGGATGATGTTGGCGTACGGGGTCACCTCGCCGGTGCGCACGATCGCCCGCGCCGTACGCGTGATCCGCTTGAACTCCTCGTGCCCGACTCGCCCGATCCGTTGCGCCGGAAGGAGCCCGGCGACTCCGTCGGCGATCGTGGCGTCGGACAACTCCTCCGCCACGATCGCGTGCTCCACCACGAACTCGGCGAGCACCTGGCGGAGGACCGGGAGGAAGGCGGGTTCGCCGGACCGCCACGCGAGGTGGACGACCTCGACCCCGGGCGGGGCGGGCAGTCCGGCGTCGCACACGACGATCAGATCGGTGTGGCCCGCGCTCGCGAGAATCTCCAGCAGGCGTGGATGCCACAGACCGTCGTGCCGCATGTCTTCCTCCAGCTGCTTGCTACGACTGGGAATTCGATTTCCCGCCAACGCTAAAGAAAGGGGTTTCGCGTGTCAACCGGCCGGCGTCAGGGCTGCCACGATGCCGGGGACGTCCTCGCGGAAGTTGCGCGCCCAGTGCTCGCCGGAGTGCGTACCGGGGTAGTCGTGGAAGGCGTTGGGAATTCCGGCGTCCAGCAGCCGCTGATGGAACGCGGCGTTCTGGTAGTGCACCACCCGCTCCTGGACGTCGCTCATCCAGGCGTCCGGAGTCACGTCGGTCAGCCCGGCGTACAGCGCGATCCGCTTGCCGCGGAAGCTCTCCACCCGGTCCCACGGATTCTCCAACGTCATGATGTCGTGCCGTTCGCCGACGACGCCGTAGACCGCGCCGGGGAACTGCCCGTCGGCGGCCGGGGTCACGAAGATCCAGCTCTCGATGTCGGCCGCCAGGTTGTTCGAGGGGCCCGAGTAGGACGACACGGCGGCGAACCGGTCCGGGAACTCGGCGGCGTACTTCTGCGCGCCGTAGCCGCCCATCGAGAGTCCGGCGACGGCACGCCCGGCCGCGCCTCCGGTCGTCCGCAGGTTGGCGTCGATCCACGGGATCAACTGGTGGATGTGGAAGTTCTTCCAGTTCAACGGGCCGAACAGCGGGCGGAGGTGATTCGCGTACCAGCCGATCTTGTAGCAGTCGGGCATGACCACGATGACCTCGAGCTCGGCCGTGGAGTCGACCGCGCCGAGCTCCAGGTGCCACTGCCGGAAGTCGGTGTTGCCGCCATGGAGCAGGTAGAGCACGGGATAACGGCGAGTGGGGTGGGCGTCGTAGCCGTCCGGCAGCAGGATGTTGACGCCGGGATTCCTGGTCAGCTCGGTGCTCTGGAACCGCACGTACGCGAGCCGCGCGTCCCAGCGTTGGTTCTCCAGCACGGTCAGGCCGAAGCCGTTGCCGACCGGTAGCCCGGCGGCCCGCGCGGGCGAGCCGAGCAGACCGGCGGTAGCCGCCGCGGCGGTGGTGGCGGCGACGCCTGTCAGTAGGCGACGGCGCGAAACGGTTGGTCGCATGAGTCCTCCCCAGACGAAACGAGAAATCGATTGCACGGACGCCCCATCGTGCCACAGGTATCGACGATGGCGAAAGCCTCAATCGCGTGGCAGTGGTCTGCCGCCGCCACTACCGTTGGGCCATGATCTCGGTGACCTACCGCTCGGCGACCATGGCGGACGCGGCCCCGCTGGCCCGACTGCGGTCGGTGATCCGTGAGACGACCGGTCACGGCCGTCCCGCCACCGAGGCAGACGTGATCCGCGAGTTCACGGCGTACGCCACGCCGGAGGCCGTCCTGCTCGCCGAAGTCGGCGGCGACCTCGTCGGCTGGGGGTTCGCCGCGCCGAACGACGACGGGGGACGAAGCTTCCTGGGCGGGGGAGTGCTGCCCGAGTATCAGGGTCAGGGCATCGGCCGGCATCTGCTGGGCTGGCAGCTCGACCAGTTCGGCCCGGCCGGCCTTCCGATCGTGAGCTGCCGCAGCACCGACCAGGCGACGCAGGCGTTGCTGCGGCGGTTCGGGCTCGTCCTGGAACGCGGCTTCCTCTGGATGACCCGCGACATGGCGCTGCCGACCGTCCCCGCGACGACCGATCTGCGGATCGCGGCGTACGCGCCCGGCGACGATCACGCGTTGTGGGTGGCGCATCAAGAAGGGTTCGGCGAGCACTTCGGGTTCCATCCGACGCCGTTCGAGGAGTGGGCCGGCCGCTTTCCCCGCGATGAACGGTTCCGCCCCGACCTTTCGTACGCCGCCTGGGACGGCGACGACCTGGTCGCCTTCGCGTTGTGTTACGTGCCCTCAGTGACTGCCGAGCCGGCCAAGACCGTCGTGATCGAACAGGTGGCGACGCGTACGCCATGGCGGGGCCGGGGAGCGGCCGGCGCGCTGCTGGCGACGGTGATCGACGCCGCCCGGTCGGCGGGCGTGCCGGAGTTGGCGCTGAACGTGGACGGGGAGAACCCGACCGGCGCGATACGCATCTACGAGAAGGCCGGGTTCGTCGAATCGTTCCGCCGGCTGCAGTTCAGCCGCCCTCAGTGACCGGCCGCGGGAGAGTGACCGGCCGCATGAGCCGGTGCTCGACACCGAGCTGCCCCGCGATCACCGCCAGCACGATCACGTCGACCACCAGAATCGGCAGTCCACCGATAGCCGCGAGGCCCAGCAGAACCGACGCCGCCACGACCCGAGTCCACACGCGACGGTCGCCGGACGGCGCCGTGACCGTCCAGCGGATCGCCGCCAGCACCAGGAAGTACGCCGCCCCGCCGCCGCACAGGCACCACCGAGCGGCGACGGCCTGGGGCGGCGTCTGGCCGGCCAGCAGCACTCCGACGCCGTAGGCCGTGATCGCCGGGAACAGCACGAGGTGGCCGTAGACGTAGGTCTGCCCGCTGACCAGCCAGCGCTGCAGCGGCGTTCCGTCGACGCAGTCGAAGTAGTGCCACCACAGCGCGCCCACGCCGAGGAAGCCGATCGCGGCGGTGAACAGCGCCGAGGCACCGAGCGAACCGCCGCCGAGACCGGCGACGCCGAGCGCGACCGCTTCACCGAGGACGATGATGACGAACAGGCCGAACCGCTCGGGGATGTGCGACCGGTGGAACGGCACCCGGGAGATCGCACGCGCCGACAGGAGCGGGGTCGCGAGTTCGACGGCGAAGCCGGCCACCCACAGCCAGTGCCGTTGGGGCAGCGGTACGCCGATCGACCCCAGCCACAGCAGCAGCCCGATCGTGAAACCCAGCAGATACCGCCCGGTCAGCGGCCGAGCCGCCGGATCAGTGTGGTACGCCCGTGCGTACAAGATGATGAGCAGGACCCGGACGGCGCTGTAGCTGATCGCGAACCGGATGGAGCCGCGGTCCCCCTCGAAGGCGTGCGGGATCGCGAGGGCGAGAAACGCCACGACGAGCATCGCGATGATCATCAGCAGCTTGTGGGGCGCGTCCTCGCGCTGCCAGCGGTCGGCGAAGAAGGTGTAGCCCACCCACGCCCAGCAGACGGGCAGGAAGAGGGCCGCGTAGCGCACGAAGCCGTGCACCGTGGGGTGGTGTTCGAGCGTGGCGGCGAGTTCCGCGACCACGACGACGAAGATCAGGTCGAAGAACAACTCCAGCCAGGAACCGTGCCGCTCCTCGGCGTCACGCGCCACCCCGAAGCGCAGTCGTTGCGTCACCGGGGCACGGTAGCGAGGATCAGCGGCGCGCGGCGAATCCGTTTCCGAGCGCCTCCGCGATAGGTCCACTGTAGAGACGATCGGGGTCCAGCTCCGGGTCGTAGATGCCGACGTCCGCGCCGATCACCCGGTCGTCGGCGACCAGCCGCGTCAGCAGCTCCGTCAGCTGCGCGAAGTCGAGTCCGGGCGCGCCGGGGGAGTCGACGGCGGGCATGACGGCCTCGTCCAGGATGTCGACGTCCAGGTGCAGCCAGACCCGGTCCAAGCCGCGCTCGCCGAGCCGCTCGAGCGTGCGCTCGGCGGTCACGTCGATGCCCTGGCCGAGGATCTGCTGCGCGGTGAAGCAGACGATCGCCGAGTCCTGGACCATCGCCCAGTGCGCCTGGTCGCCGGGCACGTCGGTCTCGCGGTCGCCGAGCTGCACGACGTCGGCGTCCGCGACCAGCGGCGTGCCGACGATCGGCCAATGGGTCAGCAGCGGTTCGCCGCGCCCGGTCGCCAGCGCCAGGTCCATGCCGGCCGCGGAACCGAGCCGCGCCGCGGTGTCGTAGTTGTTCGGGTGGAAGAAGTCGTTGTGACCGTCGAGGTGCAACAGCCCGCACCGCCCGTCCCGGCGCGCGCCGGCCAGGCACCCCAGCAGGTTCGCGCAATCGCCGCCGACCACCACCGGGAATCGGCCCGCCGCCAGCGCCGTGCCCACTACTTCCGCGATGACCATCGAGTACGCCCGCAGCCCGTGCCCATTTCGTAGCCGGGTGAGGGGCTGGGCCTCGAAGTCATAGTCCGGGTGGTCGAGCGCGGTGACGTGGCCGGTCCCGAGACGGTCGGCGAGCCCGGCCGCCAGGAGTGCCTCCGGGGCGCGCCAGGCGCCGGGCTCGTGGCCGGGGGTCAAGGGTCGCAGGCCGAGGCTGGACGGCGCCGTGATGAGCTCGATCATGCCGTCAGCGTACCAGTAAAACGCTGTTTACCGGTTGCGTGATCGAGTATCCTGGGCACATGCAGGTGCGCGCGCACGAGTTCCGGTCCCAGGACCTGGTGGCCGGCGACGTCGTGCTCGACTTCGTCAACACGGTGACCGCCCGCGACACCGAGCCGATCGACTGGCTCGACTCCTACGCCGCCCTGGTGTCCTGGGCTCGCCTGGCCCAGCTTCCGTCGGCCGCGTTGCCCGTGCTCACCCCGCAGGCGCTCGCTCATCCGCGCCTGGCCGCTCGCGCGCTCGCCGACGCGAAGGTGCTCCGGGAAGCGCTGTGGGGTCTGTTCGCCGCACTGAGTGAGGGCGGCACCCCGTCGCCGGAAGCCGTCGCGCGCCTGACCGATTCGTGGCGCTCGGCCGCCGCCGCGGTCGTGCTCACCGACCTGGCGGGCCGGCTGGAGCCGACCGTCACCCCGGAGACCTCCGGACTGGCCTACCCGGAGCACTACGTCGCCCTGCGGGCGGTACGCCTCCTGGAGAGCCTGCCGTCGCCACGCCTGCGGATCTGCGGTGGCCGCCACTGCGGCTGGCTGTTCCTCGACAGCTCCAAGGCCGGCCGCCGTCGCTGGTGCGACATGGCTACCTGCGGCAACGCGGAGAAGTCCCGCCGCCATCGGTCCGCCGACCGTCCCTGAGCGCGGGACCGGCGAGATCATCAGGGCGCGACCAGGGGTTTCCCCGAGGTCGGCCGGGGCCGATCCGGACGACGATGGCAAGAGAGATCACGTCGTACGGAGGTAACCGTCATGGCTGCACAGTGGACTGTTCCGGACGGACTGCGTACCGCCCCGCCGAGGTTGCCGGTCGAGGGCCTGCTGCCCGCCTTCGCCGCCCCCGCCGACCTGCGCGGGAAGGTCGTCCTCGTGAACTTCTGCACCTACACCTGCGTCAACTGGCTGCGGCAACTGCCCTACGTGCGGGCCTGGGCGCACAAGTACGCCGACCACGGCCTGGTCGTCGTCGGTGTGCATACGCCGGAGTTCGGGTTCGAGCGCGATCCGGCCAACGTCGCCCGGGCGGTGCGGTCGCTGGGCGTCGGCTATCCGGTCGTCGCCGACGACGACCACGCGATCTGGACCGCCTTCGGCAACTCGGCCTGGCCCGCGCTCTACCTCGCCGACGCCGACGGCCGCATCCGCCGCCACTACCTCGGCGAGGGCGAGTACCAGCAGACGGAGTCGGCCATCCAGGCGCTGCTGCTCGAACGCGGCGCGACCGGCTTCGACCCGGCCCCGGTCGCTGTGCGGGCCGAGGGGATCGAGGCTCCGGCGGACTGGCCGACGTTGCGGACCGCCGAGACCTACACCGGATACCGGCGAGCCACCACCTTCGCTTCGCCGGCCTTCGTGTCGCCGGACGGGCTGGTGCGAGATCGGCGGCACCGCTACACCGCACCGGCGAAGCTCGGCCTCGACTCCTGGGCGCTGTCCGGCGAATGGACGGCCCAACCGCAGGCCGTCGTGTCGGAGGCGGGCGGCGGGCGGATCGCGTACCGGTTCCACGCGCGCGACCTGCATCTGGTGCTGGCTTCGGCGACTCCCGGCGGCTCAGTACGGTTCCGCGTACGCCTGGACGGCGGTGCGCCGGGCCCGGCGCACGGGCTCGACGTGGACGCCGACGGCAATGGCGTACTCGATGAACCCCGGCTGTATCAGCTGATCCGGCAGCCGGGCGACATCGTCGACCGCACCTTCGACATCACCTTCGACGACGCCGGGGCCGGGGCGTACGCGTTCACCTTCGGCTGACGGGCCGTTCCAGGCCGACGCTCAGTCCTCTGTGGTCCAGGGGCCCAGCTTCTCCGGGTTCCGAACGGCCCAGATGCGCCGGATCAGATCACCGGCCAGCTCGAACGCGAACACCGCGACGGTGACGCCGTCGCGCCGGCCGACCAGCCCGGGCTGGCCGTTGACCATCCGCTCGTCCAGTGTCAGACCGGGCGCCTGCGTCGCGAGGTAGAGGGCGAACTGAGCGACCTGCTCGGCGCCCTGCACCGGGCGGACCACGGTGTTGACCCGGCCGCCGCCGTCGGCGACGACGGTGACGTCCGGGTCGAGCAGGCCGACCAGGGCCTCGATGTCCTGAGCCGCCCAGGCCAGCTGGAAGTTCCGGACCACCCCGGCGAGGTGCGTCGACGGGGCCGGAGACGGTTGCGCCGCGTCGAGCCGGCGGCGGGCGGCCGTGGCGAGCTGGCGGCAGGCCGCGGGCGTACGCCCGACGATGTCGGCGATCTCGGTGAAGGGATACCGGAAGACGTCGTGCAGGATGAAGGCGACCCGCTCCGCCGGGGTCATCGACTCGAGCACGACGAGGAAGGCCATGCTGACCGACTCGTCCAAGGTCACCCGGTCGGCGGGATCGGCCGGAGCCTGATCCGGGATCGGCTCCGGGATCCACTCGCCGACATAGCGCTCGCGCCGAACGCGGGCCGAACCCAGCAGATCGAGGCAGATCCGGCTGGCGACCTTGGTCAGCCAGGCGCCCGGCGACTCCACTTCGTCCTGCTGCTCGCGGCTCAGCGCGTACCAGCGGGCGTAGGTGTCCTGGACGACGTCCTCGGCGTCGGCCAGCGAGCCGAGCATCCGGTACGCCAGGTTGATCAGCTGGCGCCGCTCGGCCGCGATGGCGCTGATGTCGGGGGTGCTCATAGCGATCCCGACGATATAGCCCGCCGGAGTGTGACCCAGGCCTCCCCACCTCACAATCCGTGGTGCTACGTCGTCGGATGAGATGAGAACGTCTTCACCGAGTGACAGGAACATCTGATGCGCAAAGTCTTCGCCGCCCTCGCCGGTCTCCTCGTGCTGCTCGTCGTGGCCCAGTTCTTCTTCGCCGCCAGCGGCGGATTCAGCACCCGGCCGGGCGAGGAGGCGTACCGGGGGCACCACGCGCTCGGCTACGTCATCTTCCTCTGGCCCATCGTGATGATGATCGTCGCGGCGATCGGCCGGATGCCCGGGCGGCTCATCGGTCTCACCGCGGTGATCCCGGCGCTGACGGCGTTTCAGGTGGTCGTCGCGAAGGTCGCCATCGGCATGAGCGACAGCGGCAGCGGGACGGCGTCGGAGATCGTCTTCGGCCTGCACGGCATCGGTGGCCTGCTCACCGGAGTGTTCGCCGGGCTGATCCTGCGGCAGGCTCGGGCGCTCGCCCGGCCGACCCCTGCCCCCGCCCCAGCCGCCTGATCGGCTCTGTGCGCTGGATCAGGGTTCCCGGTCGAATCACCGCGCAAGATTCGACCGGGAGCCCTGATCCAGCGCGGATGGGGAGCCGCGCGTGTCTCGGCGGGCAGCGGGGCAGCGATCAGCGGGAGAGCAGGGCGAGCGCGGCGCGTACCAGGTCGGCGTTGTCGCGTACGGGGTCGCCACCCGGCCCGGTAAGCGCGTCCTCGAAGCCGATCCGGGTAGCCAGCCCCAGTCGCCCGGCGCGGCTGATCAACGGCCACGCCGACGCGTTCTCGCCGTGCAGCAGCACCGGCGGGCGCAGTGCGTACGCCCGCAGCCGGGCCAGGATCGCGTCGGCCTCCGCCTCGCAGGTGTCGGCCGGCAGATCGATGACCTCGACCAGGATGCGCAGCACCTCCTGGGCGTGCCGTGAACGGGCGAGCCGGTCGGCGTCGGCGATCGACCACACCCCGGCCTCCACGGCGACGCCGGCCTCGTGCAGAAGGCCTGTGAGGTCGTCGAACCCGGGCTCGGAGAGGTTCACCGAGGCGTAGTCGGGCAGGCCGGCCGGGTCGCCCGCCAGCCAGCTCCGGATCAGGCCAAGGCGAGCCGAGGCGTCGCCGTCGGTGATCCAGAGTCCGGTCGTGACTCCGATCGGCGTGTGCGGGCAGGCCGACCGCACGGCGCTGACGGCAGCCGCGACGTCCGCGTACGCGAGTGATTCCTGCCCGGTGGCGCCCCGCGGATGCAGGTGAACGGCGTCGGCCCCGGCGGCGACGGCATCCTGGGCGGCGACGGCGAGCTGCGCCTGGGTGACGGGGATGCCCGGATGGTCGGCGGCCGGGCGGCCGCCGTTGAGACACACCTGGATTCGGCGGACGAGAAGGTCAGCCATCGGTGGCGGGGCCGCGCTGGAAATCGAGGCAGTGGTCGCCGGGGTCGATGGCCTGGATCACCCGCGCGCCGATCTCGGCGAGCTGGCGAGCCTGCTCCGGGGTGAGCGCGTCGAAGACGTACTTGCGGACGGCGGCGACGTGCCCGGGCGCGGTCGCCACGACCTTGTCCCAGCCTTTGTCGGTGAGCAGCGCCAGGGTGAAGCGGCCGTCCTCCGGGTCGGGTTCGCGCTTGGCCCAGCCGCGCTTCTCCAACCGGCCGACGACGTGGGACAGCCGCGACAGCGAGCCGTTGGCGAGGACGGCCAGGTCACTCATGCGCATGCTGCGGCCGGGGCTCTGGGACAGCCCGGCGAGCACCTGGTACTCGAAGTGGCTCAGCCCGGCGTCTCGCTGCAACTGAGCGTCCAGCGCGAACGGCAGTTTGATCATGACGGCGTTCAGCGCCAGCCAGCTGCCCATCTCCTCGCTGCTCAACCAGCGCGTCTCGGCCGGGGTCCCCATGCGCACGATCGTACCCGGCAGCCCGATTTCCGACGGTTGACGCTTCAAGTAACTGCCGCTACGGTTCGGTTGAAGGTTCAAGTCACCGAACGAACGGATTCCCATGAACGTCGTCCTCTGGATCGTCGCCGGCCTCCTCGCGCTGGCATTTCTCGGCGCTGGCTTCATGAAGCTCACGCAGCCGAAAGTGCAGCTGGCCGCCAAGGGCCTCGGCTGGACGGAGGACTACTCGGCCGGCGCGGTCAAAGCGATCGGCGCGCTCGAGCTGCTGGCCGGCATCGGGCTGGTCCTGCCGGCGCTGCTCGACATCGCCCCCGTGTTCGTTCCGCTGGCCGCGCTCGGACTCGGGCTGATCATGGTCGGCGCCATCGTCGTGCACGCACGCCGGAAGGAGACCAAGGCGCTGCCGATCAACGTGATCTTCCTCGTGCTCGCGGCCGTGGTCGTCTGGGGCCGATTCGGCCCGTACGCCTTCTGATCAGCGGGTAGAAGGGGACGTTATCCGGGATGACGTCCCCTCGCCGACCGTCCAAGGCCGCGTTATCTCGGATAGCGCGACCCACCGCCCGGAGTGCGCCGCCGCGCACCCCGGCGGCGGTGGCGCCCCCCGTAGGATCTGCGGACATGCAGCGTGTGCACCGGCTCTACACCGTCGTGGTGTTCGTGATCCTGGCCTCGCTGGACAACGTCGCCGCCGGGCTGGTGCCGCCGCTGTACAGCCCGATCAGCTCCAGCCTCGGCGTGCCGGAGGCGGCGATCGCCGTGGTGACGGCAACCGGGTTCCTCGTCTCGGCGGTGGTCGCCGTCGGGTGGGCGTACGCCGGGGACCACTTCAACCGGCGCTGGCTGCTGATGGCCGGCACCACGATCTGGGCCGCGGGCACCTTCGGCACCGCGCAGGCGCAGAGCTATCCGGCGTTCTTCGCTGGGCAGCTGGTGGCGGCGGTCGGCTTGGGCGCGGTCGGCTCGGTGGGCTTCTCCGTGGTCAGCGACCTCATCTCGCCCCGCCGCCGTGGACTGATCATGAGCCTGTTCGGGCTCTCCCAGGGCGTCGGCACGCTGGCCGGCACACTCATGGGCGGCGTGCTCGGCGCGGCGGACTGGCGTAGGCCGTTCACGTTGCTGGCCGTGATCGGGCTCGTCGCGACGGCGGCGTACCTGCCGACGGCGAGCATCCGGCGCGGCGAGAGCGAACCGGCGCTCAAGGAGGTCTTCGAGGCCGGTGGCGAGTACGACTACCGGATCAGCCACACCGACCTGCCCAAGATCCTGCGCCGCCGGACCAACATCTGGCTCGTGCTGCAAGGCGTGACGGCGCAGCTGACCTTCGGATCGCTGGTCTGGCTGCCTCGACTGCTGCAGGCGAAGGCGGAGGCCGAGGGCTATCCGCAGGAGACCGCGATCGTCGTGGGCACCATCTTCGCCACGATCTTCCAGCTCGGCGGGGCACTGTCCATCATCGGCGGACTCGTCGGCGACCGGCTGCAACGGCGTACGCCCCGCGGACGGGCGCTCGTGGCGTCGGTCGGCGTGCTCGCCGGCATCCCGTTCTACGTGATCCTGTTCTTCCTGCCGCTGCGTGTCGACATCGCGGAGGACGCCGGAGCGGGCAGCGTCACGGCGAGCGTCCTGCGCAGCCTGGTCACCGAGCCGCTCATGGGGGTGTCCGCCGTGATGGCGCTGACGGCGCTCGCGTTGACCTCGGCGAACTCGCCCAACTGGTTCGCCCTGATCGCCGACGTGAACCTGCCCGAACATCGCGGCACCGTCTACAGCGTCGGCAACCTGGCCAACGGCGTAGGCCGGGCGACCGGCAACAGCCTGGTCGGGGTGGCCTTCAGCGCGCTGTCCCGAGGGCTGCCGCCGCCGTGGAACTACGCGACGGGGCTCGCTCTGTTCCAGATCTTCTTCATCCCGACCGGCGTCATGTACTGGCTCGCCTCGAGGACCTGCCCGAAGGACATCGCCGAGGTCGGCCAGGTCCTCCATGAGCGCGCCGAGGCCCGGGTCACCGCGTCCTGAACTTCATCAGCAGCGCGCTGCGACGGCAGGGGCGGGCCGGCCCGTGGGGACCGGCCCGCCCCGATGTCACCAGTTCGACGAGGGTGTCACCAGTTCGACGAGCCCGGAACCTGCGGCAGCGGCTTCCACCACGGCTTGATCAGGTACGCGATGCCGCCCGATCCGCTGCCGACGGTGCCGTTGGCGCGTACGCGCTTGGTCCGCTGCCAGACCGTTTCGAGCTGGTCGCGCTGGTAGACGTTGCGCACCACGTCGTCGGAGGACGACGCCGGGTCGTTCACGACGACGTCACCGGTGTCGGTGAAGCCGACGATCACGAACAGGTGGCCGGAGGTGGAGTAGTTCGAGCCGTCCAGCTCGCTGGCGAGGAAGGACAGCGACACCACCACCGGGATGCCGTGCTTGATGAAGGTCTCGACCTCGTCGAGCGAGTGCATGCGGGTCACGATCGCGTCGAGGCCGACGAACGAGGCCGCGTACGCGGTGTTGAAGGGCCAGTTGCCCGCCCCTTCGTACTGCGAGTCGTAGACGCCCCGGGCGGCCGCGTCGACCTGTGGGTCGGCGTAGTCCGGGTTCACCCAGGAGGTGTCGGGGGTGTAGCCGTAGTAGCTCACCACCATCTGGGTGGACGTCGGCGAGCACCAGGCTTCGCCGCCGCCGTCGTACTCGGGGTACTCGCCACTGTGGATGTTCTGCGAGTACGCCGGCACCGCCAGCTCCTTGCCCCAGGCGATGTGCCCGGCGCTGAGCGGGACGGTGAACCGGTCCGGCACGTTGCTCGCCATCGCGCCCAGCTCCCACACCCGCGGGCGCTGGACCTGACCCGGCTTCTTGTAGAGGGTCAGCCGCAGCTGGTAGTCGCTGAGCAGGACGCCCCGGGAGGCGTCGTCGATGGAGAAGGTGTCGGTCCAGATCGTCGAGTAGGGGTCGCCCTGGTCGTCGACGCTGGTCCGGCGGATGTCGCCGTCGCCGGAGGCCCAGATGCCCATCGTGTACCAGGGCGTCTGCTCTCCGTTCGTGTACGTGCCGTGCAGTTCGACCTTGATGAACGTGCCGGCCGGGGTGACGGCGTTCCACGAGGCGACCGCCTCGGTCGCGCCGAATCCGATGTCGTGCACCGGCGAGGTCCAGGTCGCGTACTCGTAGGCGGCGGTGACGCCGGTGTGCGGGTCGGTGTAGTCGGTCGTGCCGGCCGGAACGCCCATGGTCACACCAGTGCGGAAGCCGGGGATCGCGAACGCGCCGTCCGCGGTGCCCTGCGCCCAGTCCCGGTACGAGCTGATGCGGTGGTACTCGATCTGCTCGTCGTGCTGCACCGGCTGGGCCGCCACCGCCGGGGCGGCGGTCAGGCCGATGCTCAAGACGCCCGCCGCGGCGAGCGTGAGGATGCGCCGTGCCATTGGTCTCCTCCCACGCAGATCCCACGGGGGATCGATCGATTCACTATCGACGCTGCAAAGAAGTTTCGCTAGAGGTGAGACGGATGAAAATCCATAACCAATGTAAAGCGTGCTTGACACCATGGCTCGTGTCAAGCACGCTTTACACATGCACGGTCCACTGTCGATGGTGCTGACCGCGATGGTCGCGGTCCAGCCCACGGCTCACCCCGCGAACGACCTGGCCCAAGCCCTGCAACGGGAATCCCTGATCGGCGGGCTCCTGTGCTCGAACTGACCGGCAACGACGTCCGGGAGCTGCGTACGCGGCGGCAGCTCTCGCAAGCCGAACTCGCCTCCGCCATGGGGGTGTCCCGCCAGACCGTGAACTCGATCGAAGTGGGGCGCTACACGCCGTCATTGCCGCTGGCGATCGCGCTGGCCCGTTTCTTCGAGACCACAGTGGAGGAGATGTTCCATGTCAAGGAGCAGTAAGAGTGTCACCACGTCCTGGGCCGGCCCGGCGATCTGCGTCGCGGGCGGGTTGGCGTACTTCGTGTCGGCGTGGATCGGCGGCCGTCCCGGGCTCGGCGTCCTGCTCCTGCTGCTGATGCTGGTCTTCGGCGGGATCGTGCTGTTCGCCGGGCGCAAGTCGGAGACCGTCCGGCATCTGTTCGACCGGCGGGACGAGCGCATCACCGCGATCGACGTCAAGGCCAGTGCCACCGCCGGCACCGTGCTCGTCGTGGCGGTGCTGATCGGCGCGTTCGTCGAACTCGGCCGGGGACACTCCGGTGAGCCGTTCACCTGGCTCGCCGCCGTCGCCGGAGTCACTTATGTCGCGGCGGTGTTCCACGCTCGCGTGCGCGGCTAGCCGGGTCAGTCCTGCTTGTCCCGGTGGTAGTCGGTCACCCGGGTCAGCAGGCCGATCAGCGTACGCCGGTCGGTGGCGGACAGGGGCGCCAAGTACGCGTCCTGTGCCGCGCCTAGCAGCTCGTCGAGCTGGGCGAGTTGCCGCCGACCGGCCGCGGTGACGGAGACGATGTTGCGCCGCCGGTCCTCCGGGTCGGGGGTGCGCTGGACGAGCCCCCGGTCGGCGAGGTCGTTGACGGTCGCGACCATGTCGCTGCGGTCGATGCCGGTGCGGCGGCCGAGTTCGGCCTGACTTGTCGGGCCGGTCTCGTCGAGCGCGGCTAGCAGCGAATAGTGATACCGGCGTACGCCGACCTGGGCCAGCGCCTTGTCGACGATCCGGTTGGCCGCCAACGCCGCCTGATTGGTCAGCCTGCTCGGCAGCGCTCGGAGCCGTCGCGGCGTCGCCTCTCCCGGATTCACCAGGAGAATCTACCAAACTGTTGGCAGGACCCACGATCTTCTGTATTGTTGGCTGCACCAACGTTGGCGCGGCCAACGAAATTGATAGGAGACGTGACATGCTGGACAACGACATTCGCGGGCGTGTTCTCTACCCGGGCGACGACGGGTTCGCCGACGCGATCTCGGGGTTCCTCCTGACCGTCACACATCGGCCTGCCGTGGTCGTGCTGCCGGCCGACGGCGGTGACGTCGCCACCGCGGTCCGGTTCGCGGTGGACACCGGACGCCCGATCGCCGTGCAGTCGACCGGGCACGGCAAGTCTCTTCCGGCCGACGACGCAGTTCTCATCGCCACGGCCGAACTGCGCGAGCTGACGATCGACCCCGGTACGCGTACCGCCCGGATCGGGGCCGGCCTGCGCTGGGGCGAGGTGGCGGCCGCTGCGGCCGAGCACGGTCTCGCGCCGCTGATGGGATCGTCGCCGCAGGTCGGCGTCATGGGTTACCTGACCGGCGGCGGCCTTCCGCTGACTGCGCGGACCTTCGGGTTCGCCGCCGACTACGTTCGGTCGCTCGACATCGTCACCGCCGACGGAGTGCTGCGGACGGCGTCGCCGACGGAGGAGCCGGACCTGTTCTGGGCGGCGCGCGGCGGCAAGAGCAACTTCGGCTGTGTGGTCGCCGCCGAGATCGACCTGGTTCCGTTGCGCACCGTCTACGGCGGGGAGCTCACCTTCGCCGGGGAGAACCCCGCGTACGCCGCCCATGTGCTCAGCTCCTACGTTGCCTGGACCCGCAGACAGCCGGAGGAGATGTCGTCGTCGGCGACGCTGCTGCGGTTCCCTGACGCGCCACAGTTGCCCGCCGGGCTCCGCGGCCGATCCCTCGTCCAGGTACGCGTCATCTACGTCGGCGAGGAGGCACAGGGAGCGGAACTGCTGACGCCGTTGCGGGAGCTCGGGCCGGAGAAGGACACCGCCGCCGTGGTTCCTTATGAGGAGATCACCGAGATCTATCAGGATCCCAAGAACCCCGTCATGGCTCACCTGCGCAGTGCCTTGCTGCGTGACCTCGACGACGACGCCGTACGCGAGCTCGTCGCGCTCATCGACCCGTCGGCAAGCGGGGGACCGTTCCCCGGTGTCGAGATCCGTCACCTCGGCGGAGCCCTGGACCGGGCTCCCCGGCGCGCGCACGCCGTCAGTACGCAGGGTGCGGCGTTCCACCTGTGGTCACGGATGCCGGCTCCGCCGGACCGGGCCGACGCCGTCCGGCAGGTCACCGACGAGGTCCTGGCCCGCCTGGCCCCGTGGGACACCGGAGCGAGGCTGCCTGGGTTCCTCTTCGACCACGACTCGGCGCCCGAGCGCGTGCGGCGGGCGTACACGGAGGAGAACTATCGGCGGCTCGGGGAGCTGAAGGCGAAGTACGACCCGAACCAGCTGTTCCGGATCAACCACAGCATCCTTCCCACATGAGCCGGCGGTCGTGCATTGGTGGGTGGACGGGAGAACCGCCCACCCACCGTCAGGCGTCGCGCAGGCGGAACAGGAGCGCTCCGGCGAGCACCGCGACGGCGGCGTACGCCGCGAGCACTCCCAGCCCGGCCCACGGACCGATGTGGGTGGTGGCCGCGAAGTCCCGGGTGGACGTGATCGCCAGTCCGGCGTCCATCGGGGAGAACCGGTGGATCCGGTGCTGCCACTTCGGGTCGGTGACGAACATGGCGATCAGCGGTGAGCCGTAGAACAGCATGAGGACGGCTGCGATGGCGCCACCGGTGTCCCGGAGGACGAACCCGAGTCCGGCGCTCAGCAGCGCCACCAGTCCCAAGTAGAGGACCGACCCGGCATACGCCCGGAGCGTCAGGTGGTCGGCCAGCGAGAGGTAGGCGTACCCGTTGGCCGGGGTGAACCCCTTGGCCGGCAGGACGGCGCGGGCGGCCAGCAGTGCGCCGGCCACCCCCGCCGCCCCGGCCAGCAGGGACACCCCGGTGATGACCGTGAGCTTGCTCAGCAGTACGCGGAACCGGCCGGGCGTCGCGGTCAGCGTCGGCCGGATCGTGCGGGTGGCGTACTCGGCGGTCACCGCGAGAACGGCCAGGATCGCCACCGCGGCCTGCCCGAGGCGTACGCCCATCAGGCTCATCCGGGTCAGATCCTCGTGACAGTCCACCCGGCAGTGGTCGGCGTCGATCGAGCCGGTGACCGCGAAGCCGAGCGCCACCGTCGCGAGCACCGCGGCGAGCAGCAGCCAGCCCGTGCTGGGCAAGGATCGCAGCTTGGTCCACTCGGATCGCACGGTCCTCACACGTCCCTCCGCCGCAGTGTCCACCAGGCCAAGCCCAACGCGACGACGGTGTACGCCGCGACCACCCCGATGCCCGCCCACGGCCCGATGAGCGCCCACGGTTCGGCGAGGGTCTGCGTCGGCGGCTTGGCTCGTTGCGTCGCCATGCCGCCGGCGAGGGTGGTGTACATGAGCAGCCGCGGCAGCGTGCCGGGCAGGATCGAGCCGACGATGATCGGCAGGATCACCAGGACGATCGTCAGCGTGATCGCGCCCGCGCTGTGCCGGAGCAGGACACCGACGGCCATCGCGAAGACGGCGAGCAGCGCCATGAAGGCCGCCGACAACAGCAGTACGCGCAGCACGACGGGGTCGGTGATGGACTCGTCGGGGAAGGCGGGCGGAGCGAAGCCGTTCTTCCGCAACGCCGGGCGAGCGATCAGATATCCCGCGACCACACCCACGAGGCTCAGCGCGAACGCGGTGCCGCCGAGGACCAGCGCCTTGGCGGCGAGCACCCGGCCCCGCCGGGGTTCGGCGGCGAAGGTCGTGCGGATCATGCCCCGGCGATACTCCGAGGTGGCGTAGAGGACGCCGACGGCGATCAGCGCCATGATGCCCGCGATGACACCGAGCAGCGAGGCCTCCACCGGGTCGTCGCCGGGATCCTGCGGCCCGATCCGGCCCGCGCCGGTGACCGTGTACGTCCCGCCGGAATCGTGGAACTCCGTCGGGCTGGGCGCGCCCTCCTTGAGCTGCCGGCCCTCGTCGCCGGGTAGCCGGACGGCGCCGGTCTGCCAGGTGGACGCCGTCGCGCCGGTCATCGTGATGTTCTCGAAAGTGGCGGTGGATCGCGTCATGTGTGCGCCGACCGAGGAGCCGCCCGCACCTCGCGAGACGTAGAGCGTGGGCGAGGAGGAGACGTAGAACCCGACCTCGGCGGTGGCCGGCAGGTGGGCCGGGGTCACCTCGCCGATCTTCTCCCAGGAAGTGCCGTCGGCCGACTGGTACGCCGAGACGACGTTGCCGGTCCTGGTCAGCCGCAGCCACTGCGGGGCCGTCGTGGACTTCCCGGCGATGTCGGTGCGGAAGTCGGACTGGAGGCGTACGCCGTGCGCCGAATTGACGAACACGGCGGCGTAGGAGGCGCCGGACGTCGCGCCGTCCTTGATCATGATGCCGGCCGACGCCCCGTTCCACGGCGACGGGTCGTCCAGCCGCGTCATGGTGCTTCCACCGCCGGGATCTCGGCGCTCCGCCGGTTCGTCCTGCGGAGTCAGCGAGCCGACCTTGACGGTGAGTGTGACATCGCCGGTCACCGGCTGATGGACGTAGGAGAACGCGTCGGCGACCGGTTCGCCGTGCGGGCCCACCACGAAGTTCGGTTTCTCGTTGACGTCGGTGTTGGAGCCGTTGGCGCCGAGCAGGCTGACGCCGATGGTCAGCACCGCCGCACCGAACAGTGTGATCAGCCAGCGGTTGACCGATCGCAGTTTGACCCATTCGGCCCGGATCAGGCCGCCGAAGCCGCTCATCGGCTCGCCTCCTCGACCGCGCCGCCCTCGGACGGAGCGCCGGCTGAGGTGGGGGTGAACTCCACCGAGGAGCGCGTCAGCTCCATGTACGCCTCCTCCAGCGAGGCGCGGTGCCGCCGCAGCTCGCTGAACGCGACTCCGTTGTCGGCGAGCAGCCCGCCGATCCCGTCGGCCGCGAGACCCTCGACGATGACGGTGTCCGAGCCGGTGACCGACACGGTCGCCCCGGCGTTGGCCAGCACCGTCATGGCCTCCGTACGCTGCGCGGTGCGTACCTCGACGCGGTCTTTGGAGGCGGCGGCGAGCAGCTTGGCGACGCTCGTGTCGGCGACCAGCTTCCCCCGGCCGATGATGACCAGGTGGTCGGCGGTGTCCTCCAGCTCGCTCATGAGGTGGCTGGAGACGAGGACGACGCGACCCTCGGCGGCCAGCGAGCGCAGCAGTTCGCGGATCCAGACGATGCCGTCCGGGTCCAGCCCGTTGACCGGCTCGTCCAGCAGCAGCACCGGCGGATCGCCGAGCAGCGCGGCGGCGATGCCGAGCCGCTGCTGCATGCCGAGCGAGTAGGTGCCGGCCCGCCGTTTGGCGGCCGACGTGAGGCCGACCTGGTCCAGCACCTCGTCGACCCGTCGGCGGGAGATGCCGTTGCTGTGCGCCATCCAGAGCAGATGGTCGCGGCCGCGCCGGCCCGGGTGCACCGCGCCCGGATCGAGCAGCGCCCCGACGTGGGTCAGCGGAGCGCGAAGCGTCCGATAGTCGGCCCCGCCGACCAGCGCGGTTCCGCCGTCCGCGGCGTCCAGTCCGAGGATCAGCCGCATCGTCGTGGACTTGCCCGCCCCGTTGGGACCGATGAAGCCCGTCACCTCGCCGGCCCGCACGGTGAACGACAGCCCGTCGACCGCGACCGCGCCGCGATAGCGCTTACGCAGGTCGCGTACTTCGATGGAAGTTTCCATGCCGAGCACGCTAGGCCGCACGTCCCGCCGGTGGCGTCACGCTCCGTCGTGGTCTTGCCGCAGCCGAGTCCCTCGCGTAGGGGACGGCCGCACCCCCGGCCAGGAGGACGACAGCAGGCGCAGCCGCAGGTAAGAATGGCTGCCGTGAGGTGGACGGGGAACGTGGCGGCGGGCTGGCCGGCGATCGGCGCCGCGATCCTGGGCACCGCCGCGGTCGCCGAGGGCGCCGTGCGTACCGCGTCTCATCCCGAGGTCGCGAGCTTCGGCGCGCTCGCCACGCTCGGCATGGCCGCGCCGCTCGCGCTGGTGCGCGTCTGGCCCGGCACGGCGGCCGCCCTGTCGGCGTCCGCGTGCCTGCTCGGGCTGTTCCTGGGCGTCTTCCCGCCCGCCGCCGGACTGCTGGCGCTCATCGTTCTCTATGCGACCACAGGGATACGCCGAAAGCCGTGGACCGGTCTGGTGCTGGTCCTGCCGTTCGCGGCGTACGCCGTCGCGCCGTTCGCCGCCGACCAGCCCGGTGGGCGTACGCTCGCCGTCCTCCTCTTCGCGGTGACCGCGCTGACCGCCGCCGGGGGAGCGGCGTACCGGGCGCGGGGTGAGGCCCAACGGCAGGCGGCGGCGAACCAGGCGGTCCAGGATTCGCTGCTCGAACACATCGCCCGCGGGGAACGCGCCCGGATCGCCCGGGAGTTGCACGACGTCGTGGCGCACCACATCTCGATGATCGCCGTGCAGGCGGAGGCGGCTCGGCTGACCACGCCCGGCATGCCGCCCGAGGGGGCCAAACGCCTGGTGGCGATCGGGGACACCGCCCGGACGGCGTTGACCGAGATGCGACGGCTGCTCGGCGTACTGCGGGAGGACACCGCCGGTCCGGCCGGCCCGGTGCGAAAGCCGCAGCCGACCCTGCAGGACCTGACCGACCTGCTGGACGAGGTACGCGACCTCGGTTCCGGGAGCGCCCGGCTGATCGTGTCCGGCCCCGTCGCCCCGTTGGATCAAGGGATCGAGCTCACGGCGTACCGCATCGTGCAAGAGGCGCTGACGAATGCCCGGCGGCATGCCGCGGGCGCCGCGGTGGACGTGGAGCTGCATTATCGGCCGGACGCGTTGCTGGTGCGAGTACGCGACAGCGGGCCGGGACGCAGCGCGGGCGTGCCGGGACACGGCCTGGCCGGGATGCGCGAGCGGGCCGCGATGGCCGGTGGGCGGCTGACCGCCGGACCGGGCAGCACCGGGGGATTCGTGGTGGAGGCGGTCCTGCCGATCGCGAAAGGGGATCAGTGAGCGTCACGCGCATCGTCGTCGTCGACGACCAGGAGGTGGTGCGGGCCGCGTTCGCCGCGTTGCTGGCGACGCAGCCGGACTTCGCGGTGGTCGGAGCGGCAGCCGACGGCGCGCAGGCCGTCCGGGTATGCCGCGAGCAGCGGCCGGACATCGTGCTGATGGACGTGCGCATGCCGGTCGTCGACGGCATCGAGGCGACCCGGCGGGTGCTGGCCGACGGCGGAGACACGCGGGTCGTCATCCTCACGACGTTCGACCTGGACGAACACGTCTACGACGCGTTGGAGGCCGGGGCGAGCGGCTTCCTGCTGAAGGACGTGACCGCCGAGCGGCTGTTTGACGCCGTACGCGTCGTCGCGGCCGGCGATGCCCTCCTCGCCCCGGCGGTGACCCGCCGGCTCGTGGCCGAGTTCGCCCGGTTACGCGTACGCCGCCCCACCCCGCCCCGCAGTCTGTCCACATTGACTCCCCGGGAGACGGAGGTGCTCCGGCTGATCGCCGAAGGGCTGTCGAACCCGGAGATCGCCGCCCGGCTGGTCGTCGGCGAGGAGACGGTGAAGACGCACGTCAGCCGGGTGCTCGGCAAACTGGGTCTGCGCGACCGAACCCAAGCCGTCGTCCTGGCCTACGAGTCCGGCCTCATCGTCCCCGGCTCCGCCTGACCTTTGTGGCGTGATCATTGCGCCGGCCATGCTGCTTCGCGCGACGAAATGTCTGCTGAAACCGCATGGCCGGCGCAATGATCTTGAGTGTCAGGCGGCGAGGCCCCGTTCGATGGCCGCGATGATCTGCGGGCGCAGCTCCTCGGGGCGGATGATGGCGTCGACCGAGCCGACCTCGACCGCGCGCTGGATGCTGTGCACCCGGTCGAACTCCGCCGCGACCTCGCCCAGCTTCTCCGCGCGTACGCTCGAGCGCACCTCGGTCAAGCGGCTGATCAGGGCGGCCCGCTCGACGCCGGAGGCGGCCGCGATCGCCTTCTCCAGATCCGTCACCCGCGCGTCCTTCGCCGTACGCCCGTTGACGTCGCCGACGAAGACGACGGCCGCCGCCGGGGCGCCACCGATGACCGAGGCGAACGAGCCGTCCACCGCGAGCACCGTCATCGACGGGTTGAGCGCCTTGGAGAACACCACGAACGCGCCACCGTGATAACGCGAGATCACGGTGAAGACGATCGGACCCTGGAAGTTGACGATCGCCCGGCCGATCTCGGCGCCGTACTCCAGCTGGAGTTTGCGCATCGACTCCGGCGAGCCGTCGAACCCGGACAGGTTCGCCAGCACCACCAAGGGCCGGTTGCCGCTCGCGGCGTTGATCGCCCGCGCCGCCTTCTTCGACGACTGCGGGAACAGGGTGCCCGCCGTGTAGGTGTCGGGGCCGTCGGTGGGCGGGAAGCCGCGCCGCGACACCGACCGGGACTCGATGCCGAGCAGGGTCACCGGGATGCCGCCGAGGTGGACGTCCTGGACGACGGCGGTCTCCGCGTCAGCCATGCCGGCCCAGCGTTCGAGGACCGCGTGGTCCTGGTCGGCCAGGGCGCGCATGAGCGTCCGGATGTCGAAGGCCTTCTTCCGGTCCGGGTTGCGCTCCTTGGAGAAGATCTCCCCGACCGTGGTGAAGTCGCTGTCCGGCATCGAGTGCGGGTAGCCGGAGATGTCGCGGTCGGCCGGGTCGCTGGTGACCGCCCGGCGCGGCCGGGTCTCCCCGGGTGCGATGTACGCGTGGTCGTAGTGCGCCATCAGCACCTCGCGCGCGCCGCGCAGGTCCGGCGCCCAGTACTGGGCCTGCCCGTTCGGGCCCATGACCCGGTCGTAGCCGCCGATGCCGAAGTTGTCCTCGGCCGACACGCCACCGGAGAAGTCGAGCGACTGCTTGCCGGTCAGCACCATCGCCGAGTCCGGCGTCATCACCAGGATGCCCTTGGTGTGCATGAGCATCGTGGCCTCGGCGTTCCAGTACGGCTGCGCGCCGACGGTGATCCCGGCGACCACGATGTTGATCTCGCCGCCGCCCTGGGTGAACTCGACGATCCGCTTCAGCGCGGCCGCCACCCAGTCCATGTTCTCCGTGCCGGAATCCATCGAGATCCGGGCGCCGGCCGACAGGGCGAACCAGTCCAGCGGCACCTGCATCCGCTCGGCGAGGTCGAGCGCGGCGATGACCCGGGCGCATTCCGGTTCGGAGAGCGCGCCGAGCGCCTTGGTCGGGTCGCCGAGCAGCACGACCCGGGTGACGCCCTCGGGGTAGCGCTCGGTCGGCGTACGCACGACGCCGGCGACGATGCCCGCCTTGTTCTGCCCCTTCGGCCGGTCGACCGGCACCAGCGCGCCGGTGTCGTCCAGGTCGTGCTCGGTGAAGGTGCCCTCGGGCCCGGCGAGCATGTCGGTCAGCTCGTACGGATACGTGGTGCCCCGGCGGCGGGCCGCCAGGACCTTCTGCCGGTAGTCGTCCAGCGGCTGGATGGGCTCGCTCGTCGGCTCCGCCGCCGAGATCTGCATGCCCTGGTCGTAGGAGATCTTGACGGCGATCTCGATCAGCTCACCGGTCGCCTCGTCGCGCTGGCGGCCGATGAACAGGACCTCCTCCAGCCCCGCGCCCGCCGTGATCGGCAGTACGCGGTGCGCCACGTCGTTCAGCTCGGCGACGCTCAGCTCGATCGGCGGCCACACGTAGAGCGTGATCCGGTTGGTGTCGAACCGCTTCTTGGCCGGCCGCTGCGCCTGCGCCTTGCGGATCGCGTCGAGGCAGGCGTCGAGCGCGCCTTCGACGGCGGGCAGCGCGATGATGCGGCCCTCGGCGTCCCGCAGCGGGGTCAGGTCGCGGACCTGGGCCATCGCGGCGATCCGCTCGTCGGCCGGGTTGTCCGGCGCGACGCAGTGGAAGACGTAGACCTCCTCGTCGGCCGACGGCAACCGGTTCAGCGTGAAGTTCCGCAGCCGCGGCACCTGCAGACGCTGGGCGATCAACGGGTGCAGCCCGCGGATGACCAGGTCCTCGCCGGAGTCCGGCCGGAACGTGAAGTGGTGGTGCATGGCGGCGCCGGTGGCCCCGGCGACCGTCATGGTGACCCGCTGGATCACGCCCAGCAGCCCGGCCTGGTCGAGGATCTGGTGCAGCGTCGCCGCCATCGTGTCGGCGTCGGGCTGGTCGTCCCAGGTCACGTAGACGTCGGCCACCGTGTCCGCATCGGACAGGGCGGCGACCTCGGCGAGCGTCGCCGGCAGGTCGGCATGGTCGGTCGCGGTCGCCACCAGCCGGAACCGTTCGCCGTCCCGGTCGTACGCCGCGGTGAAGAACGCGTTGCCCGCCCGGTCGGCGCAGGTGGCCTCGATCAGGCCCCGGTTGCCGTAGTAGCGGCGGCTCAGTACCTCCAGCATCGGGCCGTGGTCGGCGCCGGGGCGGCCGATCCGCTGACCGAGGAGGCGTACCAGGGGCTCGGGGGTGGCGACCATCTTGGCGATGCGCTCGCCGCGGTCGGCCGCGTCCGGGTGCTCGTCGAGGTAGCGCAGGTGACCTCGGACGTCGGCGTACACCTCGGCCCGCTTGCGGCGCAGCATCGGCTGGGCGGCCCAGCGGAACACGATGCTGCGGGCCAGGTCGGCGACGGCCGGGAAGCGCAGCTGGGTCGCCGCGATCAGGTGCTCCAGCGCCTGGCCGACCTGCTCGCGCAGGTTCTCCGGCGGCAGCGGCTCGGTCAGCCACTGCTGCAGGAAGGTCACGATGACCGAGACGTCGGCCGCCGCGCGCTGCTGCGCCAGGAAGATGCGGAACACGGCGTCTTCCAGCTCCGGCGTACGCTCAAAGTCGTCGATGCCGTAATGGGCGAGCGCCCGGGCCAGCCGCTGACGGAAGGTGTCGGACAGGCCGGCCCGCTCGACGTCGAGGCTCTGCAGGTAGGTGTGGAAGTACTCGCGCGGACTGTGCACCCGCGTGTCGGCCTTGTTCTCCTCGCCCGCCGGGCGGTTGCGGCTCAACTCGGACAGGTCGGCGAAGACCTGCAGTAGCCTGGCTTCCCGCCGCAGCGGGCGATATCCCAGGTCGGCCCGGGCGGCCAGGTAGGTCGACAGCGCCCGCCGCTCGTCGCGGGGATCGAGGTCGTAGCCGAGCAGCAGGCTGGTCAGATCGGCGATGCCCCGGGTCACCCGCTCCTCGATGGTCCGGTCGGTCGGCTCCGGCGGCAGGTCGAGGTCGACCGCCTCGGACTCGACGACCTCGGCGGCCGTGCCGTCGCCGAGCGGCTCCAGGCGCAGCAGCGGCGCTCCGGTCTCGACCTGGCTGCCGACGGAGACGAGGCATTCCTTCACCCGGGCCTTGACCGGCGCGCGGAGGACGGTCTCCATCTTCATGCTCTCCAGGACGAGCACGGGCGCGCCCGCCTCGACCTCGTCGCCGACCGCCAACGGGGTCGCGACCACCAGCGCGGGCGCGGGGGAGCGCACCACGCCGCCCTCGTCGTGGCTGACGCGGTGGGTCACCCCGTCGACCTCGACCAGGTGGATCGGGCCGTGTGTGTCGGTGACGAGCCGGTAGCGGCGGCCGTTGACCACGATCCGGCCGGTGTGCTCGTCGAACCGCTCCAGCTCGACATCCACAGTGGAGGAGTCGCCGTCGCCGACGCAGACACGGAACCGGCCCGGCCCGGTCTGGGCCACCGTCACGCGATAGGTCGCGCCGCGCAGCTTCAGGTCGATCGGACGGCCGCTCTCGTGCTGCACCTGCGGACGGCCGCCGTGCGCCGTGGACAGCAGCCGCTGCCGCTCGACCGCCGCCTCGTCCTCGTACGCCTCGATCGCGGCGGCGGCCAGCGCCACCCCGGAGTGCTGGGTGGACACGAGCCGGCCCTCGGCGCGTACGCGGTCGATCCAGCCGGTGTCGGCGCTGGCGTCGACCACCTCGGGCTGGTCGAGCAGGTCGAGCAGGAAGCTCTTGTTGGTCGCGCCGCCCTCGATGATGACCGTGGTCTCGGCGACGGCCCGGCGCAACCGGCCGAGCGCCTCCTCCCGGGTCCGCCCGTACGCGATGATCTTGGCGATCATGGAGTCGAAGTCGGCCGGGATGACGTCGCCCTCGCTGACCCCGGTGTCCACCCGTACGCCGGGACCGGCGGGCAGGGTCAGCCGCTCGATGCGGCCGGGGGAGGGGGCGAAGTCGCGATCCGGGTCTTCGGCGTTGAGCCGCGCCTCGACGGCGTGCCCGATCTCGGTCGGCACGCGGTCGCCCAACCGGCCGCCGGCGGCGACGTGAATCTGCGCCTTGACCAGGTCGAAGTCGGTCGTCGACTCGGTGATCGGGTGCTCGACCTGCAGCCGGGTGTTGACCTCGAGGAAGGCGAACAGCTTCTCGCCGGGGTGGTAGAGGAACTCGACCGTTCCGGCACCCTTGTACTCCACGGCGAGGGCCAGCCGTTCGGCTGCCGCCTTCAGCTCGGCGACCTGCTCGGGGGCCAGCACCGGCGAGGCGGACTCCTCGATGACCTTCTGGTTGCGGCGCTGCACCGAGCAGTCGCGTACGCCGAGAGCCCAAGCGGTGCCCTGACCGTCCGCGATGACCTGCACCTCGACGTGGCGCGCCCCGGTGACCAGGCGCTCCAGGAAGACGATGCCGCTGCCGAAGGCGCGTTCGGCCTCCAGGCTGGTCCGCTCGTACGCCTCGGTCAGCTCGTCGTCGCTCCGGACGACCCGGATGCCCCGGCCGCCGCCACCGGCGGTCGCCTTGAGCATCAACGGGTACCCGATCTCGGCCGCCGCCCGCTTGGCCGCCTCCAGCGTCTCGACCGCGCCCCGGCTCCACGGCGCGACCGGTACGCCGACCTCTTCGGCGATCAGCTTCGAGCCGATCTTGTCGCCCAGTTTGCGCATGGCCTCCGGGCTGGGCCCGATGAAGGTGACGCCGATCTTCTCGCACAGCTCGGCGAAGGCCGGGTCCTCGGCCACGAAGCCCCAGCCGACCCAGGCCGCGTCGGCGCGGGTCTCGATGAGCGCGCGTTCCAGGACGGCGTGGTCCAGGTAGGGCCGGGCGGACGCGGGCCCGATGCAGAAGCTCTGGTCGGCCTCGCGGACGAAGGTGGCGGTGCGCTCGGCCTCGGTGTAGAGGGCGATGGTCTCGATCGGCGGAGCCCCGTCCGTGGCGTTGAGCTCGCGGACGGCGTGGATGAGCCGCATCGCGGCCTCTCCCCGGTTGACGATGGCGATACGGCTGAACACCGAGTAAGCCTCCCAAAGCCTCGTACGCCGATGGACGGTGCCTCCCGGGTGTGGAGGAGTCCTAGGTCAACCTTCGCGGTTACTGGTGAGTAGCGAATCGTTGGACTCGCCAGCTCGGGTGGGCGAAAGTTGTGGGGATCCTCCAACAGAAGGTGTGGGAATGGTCAGTCCGGTGGAGGTGGACATCCACGGTCTTCAGGCGCGCACGACCCCTACGCACCCCACTGAGCAGGGCATGATCGCCGTCGGCGGCGAGCGGTGTCCGCCGACCGGCGGACGGCCTTCGCGTACCGCCTTGGGTGGCACCTCCGAGATTGCGAAGCGGGTCACGCCGTCGCGGTCGCCCGGGATCAGGTGAGCAGGGTGGTCGCGGTCACTGGCGCTAGGCCGCGTTTGCGCAGGGCCGCGATCAGCTCGGGCAACGCCGCCACGGTGCCGGGATGCCCGAAGTGCAGGCTCACGATCGATCCATTGTGTACGCCGTCCAGGGTGGCCTGGACGACGGCGGCCGGGCCCGGATCGGTGTAGTCGAGGGAGTCGACGTCATAGGCCAGGCAGGTGGCGTACCCCGCGCGGCGGGCCTGCTGCTGGACCGCGGCGGTGGCGCGGGGCGTCTGCGACGGCCGGAACCAGCGCCCGGCCGAGCCGGTGAGCCTCCGGAGCACGTCCGCGCAGCGGGTGATCTCGGCGTACTGGGCCGCTGGGGACAGGCTGCTGATGTCGGCGTGGGAGTAGGTGTGGTTGCCCAGCTCATGACCGCCGTCGAGGATGGCGCGGGCCAACGCCGGATGCTCCGCCAGCCAGCTGCCGACCGCGAGGACCGTCACCGCCACGTCCGACTGCGCCAAGACGGCCAGCGTTGTGCGTACCAGCTGATCTTCGCCTTGGCCGTGGAAGGTGAGCGCGACCTGGGCGCGGTCGCGCGGCCCGTGGACGACCTCGGCCGGTAGCGGCGACGCGGACGGTGGAGGGCTGGGGCTGGGGCTGGGCGTGGGGCCGGACACCCGGGCGTCGGTGCCGCAACCGGCGAGCGTGAGGGCGCCCGCCGCGAGCGCCGCACGGCGGGTGAACTGCATGGACGTCAGCGTAGGCCGGGCCGGGAGGCGGACTGGCCCGGCGCGCCGGGCTCCGGCCGAAGTGGAGGATGACGACTGGGCCCTTGCCGCCGGATTAACGATCGGCGAGGATGGGGCGACGGAACGTGACGGAGGCGGGATGGTGATTGCGACGTCGGCTCGGCTCCGGCTGCCGCTTGACCACACCGCGCCCGCGGCCGCGCGGCACGGCGCGAAACCGATCCTGATCGGCTGGGGCTGCACGGATGAGGCGTGGCTCGGCGACGCGGCCGTCGTCATCAGCGAACTCGTCTCGAACGCGGTCATCCACGCCGGCGGCTGTGTCGAGCTGAGCCTCGAACTGCGCGGCGGCCGGGTCTGGATCGGCGCGGCCGACACGTCCTCGGCCGAACCACGACGGCGCGTCGCCACCGTCGACGGCGG
This sequence comes from Hamadaea sp. NPDC050747, assembly GCF_040654195.1. Classification (NCBI taxonomy): domain Bacteria; kingdom Bacillati; phylum Actinomycetota; class Actinomycetes; order Micromonosporales; family Micromonosporaceae; genus Hamadaea; species Hamadaea sp. NPDC050747. The sequence continues at coordinate 341,551 of NZ_JBFAHM010000002.1, read as the reverse complement.
TCACGGGCTGGCCATCATCGAAGACCTCACCGTGCGTCTCCATGTGCAGCGCTATCACCGCGGCAAGCGCGTCTGGGCGGTGCTGCGCCCCTGCCTGATCGACTGACCGGCTCTCATCGTCTTCTCATCCGGCTCTGGGCAGAGTTGGTGTGTGCCCGATTCCCGCGACTCCCGGCGCAGGTCGGAGACGGAGCGCCGGCCCCCGGCGCGCGTGCCTTCCAGCGTCCGCTGGACGGCCCGGTTCCTCGCCCTCGCCGGTGTCGTCGACCTGCTGACCGTTCTGCTGCCGCCGGCTCGATACCGGCTGAGTCTGCTCACCGAGGTTGTGCCCCTCACCGGGGTGCAGACCGCCCGGGCCGCCACCGCGGCCGTCGGCCTGCTGCTGATCTATCTCAGCGTCGGGCTGCGGCGACGCACTCGCGAGGCGTGGTTCCTGGCGGTCGCCCTGGCCTTGGTGAGCACGGCGCTGAACGTGCTGAAGGGGCTGGATCTGGACGCGGCCGCGATCTCGGCAGGCCTGCTCGCCGCCCTCCTGGGCGGCCGGCGGGACTACTGCGCGGACGCCGGACGGACCAGCCGGTGGCGGGCACTGGCGGCACTGGCCGGGTTCGGTGGGGCGGGCCTGGCGTTCGGGGTGGCGGAGATCGGCGTCCGATCCCGCGCCCTCGAACCCGGCCAGTCGCCGCGCTTGTGGGTGATTCACGCCGCGGAGGGGATGGTGGGGGTGACCGGCCCACTGCGGTTCACCCGCCCGGCGGTGGCCGACGCGGTGTCGCTGACCACCGGGACGATGGGGCTGCTGGCCGTGGCCGTCGCCCTGGTGTTGCTGCTGCGTCCGCTCGGCCGCCGCCCCGGGCATACGCCGGTCGACGTCGAGCGGATCGGCCGGCTGCTCGCCTCGCACGGTCATCAGGACTCGCTCGGCTACTTCGCGCTGCGTCCGGACAAGTCGGTGATCTGGTCGCCGACCGGCAAGGCCGGCGTGGCGTACCGGGTGATCTGGGGGGTGAGCCTCGCGTCGGGGGACCCGATCGGCGACCCCGAGGCCTGGCCGGGCGCGGTCGAGGCCTGGCTGGCGGACTGCCGCCGCAACCGGTGGACCCCGGCCGTCCTCGGCTGCGGCGAACGAGCCGGTCTCGCGTACGCCCGGCAGGGGCTGAACGCCATCGAACTGGGCGACGAGGCGCTGGTGGACGTGGACGCGTTCTCGCTCGACGGGCGCTCGATGCGGGCGGTACGCCAGGCGGTCGGCCGGGTCGAACGGGCGGGCTACACCTGTCAGCTCGCCCGGCAGCGGGATCTGCCGCGAGAGGTGCTCGCCGAGGCTCGGCGCGCCTGCCACCGGTTACGCGACGGCGACGTCGAACGGGGCTTCTCCATGGCCCTGTCCCGGGTCGGCGACCCGGCCGACGGCGACTGCCTGCTGGTGCTGGCCCGGGACGCCGAGGGGCGGCTGCGCGGGCTGCTCCAGTTCGTCCCGTGGGGCCCTGACGGGCTGTCGTTGGACCTCATGCGCCGCGACCGGGCCGCCGACAACGGGCTCATCGAGTACATGGTGGTCACCGTGCTGCGGCAGGCGGCCACGCTCGGGGTCAGCCGGGTGTCGTTGAACTTCGCCGTGCTGCGTTCGGTCTTCGCCCGCGGCGACCGGCTGGGCGCCGGGCCGGTGCTGCGCCTCTGGTACCACGTCCTGATGCTGGCCTCCCGCTACTGGCAGCTCGAATCGCTGTACCGGGCGAACGCGAAGTACTCGCCGACATGGCAGCCCCGCTATCTCTGCTATCCGTCGATGGCGGACCTGCCTCGGATCGGGCTGGTCGCGCTGCGGGCGGAGGCATTCCTGACCCTGCCGCAGATCCGGCGTACGCCGTCTGTGGTGGAGACCGGCGAACGGGTGCCTTCGTGGAGCTGACCAGCCTTGCGCTGCTCGCCACCAGCGCCGTCGTCACCGCGGCCGCCCTCGCCGGACTCGTGCTGCTCTGGCGGCGGCTGCGTGGTCCGTTCGTCGTCGTGCGGGTCGGCGGCATCCTGCTGGCCGAGATCCTGCTGCTGGCCTCGATCGGGCTGACCGTGAACCGCGCCGGGGACTTCTATCCGAGCTGGGCTTCGCTGCTCGGGGAGGCCACACCGGTGCGGCTGCCCACCGCCGATCCCGTGCGCCTGCCCCCACAACTGGCGGCGCAGGCGTCGGCCGGCCGCACCAACGGCCTGGTGTTTCCCTGGCATCCGGCGGGAGAACGCGATTGGCGCCTGGCTGGGTCACCCGTCGCGTACCTCCCGCCGGAATCCTTCCAAGCCGGCGGGGTCGCCGTCCCGGCGATCGTGGTCGTCTCGACGGCCGCCCCTCCGGTCGACACCGTGATTCGCGGCCTGGCCAAGGCGGCGGGCGAACCGGTGGCTCTGGTAATCGTCCGGATCGGCAGGACGACACCGATCCCCGTGCTCGCGACCGGGCTGAGCCATGCGCTGCCGACTTCGCTACCGGTGCTGGGTCACGGGTGGGCGCTCATCGGGTCGGGCGTGGCGGCCCTGAGTCTCTGGCAGGCCGGTCAGCAACGCTTCGTGGCGCTGGCGTTGACTCCGCCGCCCGACGCGACCACCGTCCACAAAGCACAGGCGGCCGTCCGGACCCGGCTGTGGATCGGCCCGGATCTCCTCGGCGCGCTGCGCTGGGCGGGTACGCAGACCCCGCCGCCGTTGGAACCGCCGGTCGCGCTGACGCCGATCTCGTCGCCCTCCACCCGCTCTGGCCGAAGTTGATCACCACGTAGGGGGATCGATCATGACGCCACGGGCACGACACGCCGGTCGATCACGACCGAAAGTTCATGACCGCGCGGTGAGCGCGGAGAGCGCGGAGAGCGCGGAAAGGGGGTCGAGTGGCGCCGGACGGTGAGCTGACCCAGATCGTCGCGGTGACGGCGACGGTCCTGGTCGCGATCGTGACCGCGGTGGGCTGGGATCGGCTGCGCGATCGCGCCCGCGGCCGGGCTCTCGTCCTGCGGACGATCGCGGTCGCCGCCTGCGTGGCGACAGCGGTGCTGGCGGGCTTCGTCACTATGGACCGGACGTTCGAGTTCTTCGGCAACTGGACCGACATCGTGGGGCTCGCGTCGGCCGACGAGCCGGCGGCCGCGGCGGATCCAGGGGCCGACGCCGCACACAGCCAGATCGTGCCGTTCGCCGTCCACGGCATGGCCAGCCACCTCGACCTGCCCGCGTACGCGTACCTCCCGGCCGGGTATGCCACCGGGACCCGGCGGCTGCCGGTGGTGGAGGCGCTCGACGGGTTCCCCGGCAGTCCCCGCGTCTGGCTGCGCTCGCTGCTGGCCCAGCAGGTGCTGGACCAGGAGATCGCGGCGCATCGCATACCGCCGATGGTGGTGGTCTTCCCGACGCAGACGGTCACCGCCCAACGGGACTCCGAGTGTGTCGACGCCGTCGGCGGTCCAGCGCTGGACACCTTCCTCACGACGGACGTGCCCGCCGCCGTCGAGCACCGGTTCCGCGTACGCACCGACGCGGCGGGCTGGGGCTTGATCGGCTACTCCACGGGCGGCTTCTGCGCGGTCAATCTCGCCCTGCGCCACCCCGACCGGTACGCCGCCGCGGCCAGCCTCTCCGGCTACTTCTCGGCGATCACCGACCACACCACCGGTGACCTCTACCGGGGTTCGCCGCAGACCCGGCTGGAGAACTCTCCACTGTGGCGGGTGACCGCCCTGCCGGTCCCCTCGCTCGCCCTGTACATCGCGACCGCGCAGGACGACCGGCCCGGATACACCCAGCTCCGCCGGTTCGCCGAGGTCGCCAAGCCGCCGTTGCGGATCACCACCGCGACCATTCCGGTCGGCGGGCACAGCCGGAAGGTGTGGCGGCAGATGGCCGCCCCGGCCTTCGACTGGCTCGCGTCCTGGCTGGCCGGCCCCGAATGAAGCCGGCCCGGCTCACGACGGCCCGGCTCACGACGGCCCGGCTGGCGGCGGCCCGGCTCACGACGGCCCGGCTCACGACGGCCCGGCTGGCGGCGGCCCGGCTGGCGGCGGCCCGGCTCACGACGGCCCGGCTGGCGGCGGCCCGGCTGACGACGGCCCGGCTGGCGGCGGCCCGGCTGGCGACGGTGCCGGCGGGGCTAGGCGGTGCTGAAGCGGTAGCCCGCGCCTCGGACCGTCTGGATGGTGTCCTGGGCGAACGGCCGGTCCACCTTCTCCCGCAGATAGCGGATGTAGACATCGACCACATTGGACCCGGTGAGCTGGTCGCTGTCCCACAACTTGTCGATCAGATAGGTCCTCGTCAGCACCTGATCGGGATTCCGCATCAGCTCGTGCAGCAGCGCGAACTCACGGGCCGACAACGCCACCGGCTGCCCGTCGCGGATCACCGTCCGCCGCGCCGGGTCCAGGGTGATCCCGGCCAGCTCCAGGACCGCCGGTCGCTGGCTGGGCGCGCGGCGGGTCAGCGCGCGCGTCCGCGCGTACAGCTCCGCGAGGGCGACCGGCTTGACCAGGTAGTCGTCTGCGCCCGCGTCCAGCGCGGTCACCCGGTCGGCCACCGCGTCGCGCGCGGTCAGCACCAGGATCGGGGTCCAGCGCTCCTCCGCCCGCAGCGTGCGGGTCACGCTCACCCCGTCGGCGCCGGGAATCATCAGGTCCAGCACGATCAGGTCGTACGCGAATTCGCGCGCGGCCCACAACGCCTCCGTCCCCGAGACGGCGAGGTCGACGGCGTACCCCTCGCCGAGCAGTCCGCGCCGCAGCACCCCGGCCAGCGTCGTGTCGTCCTCCACCAGTAGCAGCCGCACGCGGACTAACCTACGCCGAGTGAAGTCGCTGTTCCGGCGGTGGACGCCCGGCTCGCTGCGCGGCCGCATCACGGCGGTCTACCTGGTCGCGCTCGTCGTCACGCTGACGGGGTTCGGGGTCGTGGGCTCGCTGCTGTTCGTCGGCGACCTGCGTCAGGGCGACACCGACGAGGTGACCGCCCGGGTCGGCGACCTCGCGGCCGCCGTCCGCGCGGGTGACCTGACCCCGGTCGAACAGGACCCGTACGCCCAGGTCATCGACGGCGCCCGGGTGACCGCGCGCTCGTCGGCCGCACCGGCGGCCCCCGTCCTCGACGCAGCCGAACTGAGCGAGGCTCGCCAGGACAAGCTGGTCGTGCACAAGAACGTGCCGGGGCTCGGCGACGACGCCGTGCTCGTGGCGACGCCGTTGCCGGAGGGCCGGGTGGCCGTCGCCGGGGCCAGCCTCGACACCGTGAACACGGCGGCTCGCCGGCTCATCACCGGGCTCGCCCTCGGCCTGCCCATTCTGCTGGCGCTGCTGACCCTCGGCGTACGCCGGCTGCTGGGCTCGGCGCTGCGGCCGGTCGCGGGGCTGACCGCGGAGGCGCAGGAGATCAGCACGGCGGACCCCGGACGGCGGTTGCCGGTGCCGCCCGGTGAGGACGAGATCGCGTCCCTCGCGCGTACCCTCAACGGGATGCTCGACCGCATCGCGGCCGCGACGAAGCGGGAGCGCACGTTCCTGGACGCGGCCGCGCACGAGCTGCGGACCCCGGTGGCGGCGTTGCGCGCGGAGCTGGAGCTGGGCCTGGCCGGCGGGCAGGAGCAGGCGCGGGAAGCCTTACGCGGCGGGCTGCGGGAGGCCGACCGGCTGGCCCGGTTGACCGCGGACATGCTGACGCTGGCCCGCGCGCGGGCCGGGCAGTTGCCGCTGGAGCGCCTGCCGACCGACGTGACCGACCGGGTACGCGCGACCGCCGGCCGGGTCGCGGGGGCGTATCCGCTGCGTCTGCGGGTGGTGGGCGAGGAACTGGTCGCCGACGTCGACCCGGTACGCCTGGACCAGGTGGTCACGAACCTCGTCGCGAACGCCGCCCAGGCCGGGGCCGGTCAGGTGACCGTCGGCGTACGCGGGGAGCCGCCGGCCACCGTCGTGATCACCGTCGACGACGACGGCCCCGGATTCCCCGCCGCCATGCTGCCGGTGCAGTTCCCGGAGCCTGGCTCGGTGCCGCGGCACGATTCGAGCGGCACGGGACTGGGGCTCACGATCGTCGACATGATCGCCCGAGTCCACGCGGGGTCGGTCGGGGCCGCCAACACCTCCCCACTGGGCGGGGCGCACGTCGAAGTGCGGCTGCCCGCCCCGCCGGATTCGGGTCGCGATTTGTCGGACTCGGCGTAGATTGGCATTCGTGGCTGATCCGTACGAGCTGCTGAAGCAGACCTTGGCCCAGTTCAAGTTCCCGGCGACCCAGCAGGAGATCGTCGAATACGCCTTCCAGTACGGCGCGGACCCGGACACCCGCCGGGCGTTGCACAGCCTGCCGCTGGCGACCTACGACAACCTCTCCGAGGTGTTGCGGTCGGTCCGGCTGCGGACTGCCGACGAGGAAGGGCTGAGTGCGTCCGACAAGGTCGCCCATTCCCGGTCCAAGCACAGCCGTCAGGTCGCCGAGCACCTCCGCGACCTCGGCTGACGCTGGGGCGCAGGCGGGCTCAGCCGGGGGTGAAGCTCTCCTCAGCCGGGGGTGAAGCTCTCCTCAGCCGGGGGTGAAGCTCTCGGCGATGTCGTCGCGTACTCCGGCGACGGCCTGCTTGAGGATGGCGTCGATCTGTTCCCGGTCGCATTCGCCGAGCACCCCGACGTCGACCCGGCTGCGGGCGTCCGGCAGGGGCGTGATCACGAGGTTGGCGTACCAGGCGTCGCCGGATTCGGTGGCGACCGGAAGGACGCGCTGGTGCCGCAGGCCCGGGTCGCCGGTGCCCCCCGCGTCCGGCGTGTGCAGGCGTACGCGGAGCAGGCCTGGTCCGTCCTCGTCGAGGCGCAGCGGCTCGGGGAGCCAGCGCGACACCCGGCCGGGATCGGTCAACGCCTCGAACACCAGCTCGGGGACGACCCCGAACTCGACGACGGCATGTGGGCGTACCTGCACAGCCAGATCCACGGGTGCGGCCATACCCTCAGGCTAAACCGGTTAAACCGGGCCGAGGAGGCGTTCGAGCAACCGCGGCTCACCCGGCCAGGCGGCCATCAGCACCTCCCGGGGCACCTGGCGGCCGGCGTACCGGAGGCAGAGGGCGACCACGACAATGTCGTCCAGCGGGCCGATGACCGGGATGAACTCCGGGATCAGATCGATCGGGCTGGCCACCCAGACACCGGCGAACACAATCGCGATCTTCGCCTTCCGGGGCACCCGCGGATCTTTGCGCAACCGGCGCACGGTGGTGACGCAGTCGGGGATGAACGCCGCGAGGTCGCGCAGAATGCCCGGCGGCAGCCGCCGGGCCAGCAGGATCAGCAGGCCCCACGAGGCGACGACGACGGCGACCGCGACGCCGAGCCCGATCAGCCACTCCCGCATGTGATCACATCCCTCCGAGGAAGAGTAATCCCGACACGACGAGGCCGGCCTCGACGAGGAGCACGAACACCCGGTCGCCGACCCGGGTCAGGATCTTCTTGCCGGTCCACGCTCCGGCGAGCACCGCCGGGGTCAGCGCCAGCCCGTAGAGGAGCACGGTCCGGGTCAGCAGGTCGCCCGTCCCGTACGCCGTGAGCTTCGCCAGGTGCATGGTCAGCGCGCTGGCTGCCTCCGTCCCGATGTAGGCCGCCCGGGTCAGCCCATACGCGAGGAAGAACGGTGCGGTCAGCGGGCCGACCGAGCCGAGGAGGGCCGAGCCGAACCCCGAGGCGGCTCCGACGGCGGCGAAGACCGGGTCCTTCGGCTTGCCCGGCTGGGGGCGTACGCGTCGCCAGACGACCAGGCCGATGAGGAAGCCGCCGAGGACCCGTTTGAGCGGCGACAGTGGGGCGTGCGCGAGCAGGAGGCCGCCCGCGACGGCGAACGGGACCGCGCCGAGCGCGAACCAGCCGACGAGGCGCCATTGGAGGTCGTGGCGGTTCAGCCAGACCCGGGCGCCGTTGCTCGACAACTGTGTCAGGGTCAGCATCGGCACCGCCATCCGCAGTCCGAACAACGCCGTGAACACCGGCAGCAGCAGTACGCCGCCGCCGAACCCGGCCACCGCCGACAGCAACGCGAGCGCGTACGCCGCGGCGGACGCGCCGAGCAGCACCGGCCAGTGGTCCATCGGCATCCGGCCACGATGTCATAGCGACCGGATGCCGATGGCCCCGTCAGACGGTGAAGCCGCCGTCGACGTTGAGGGACGCGCCGGTCACGTACCGGCTGTCGGGCCGGGCGAGGAAGGCGACCGCTGCGGCGATGTCGGCCGGGTCGGCGTAGTGGCCGGTGGCGGTGAACCCGGTGACGACTGTCGCGTTAGGACCGTCAGCCGGATTCAGCGCGGTGTCGGTCGCTCCGGGGTGCACCAGGTTCACCGTGATGCCGCGCGGGCCTAGTTCTCGCCCGAGCGCCTTGGTGAGCCCGGTCAGCGCCGTCTTGCTCATCGAGTACAGCGAGAAGCCGGGGAACACCACGCGCTCCGCCGCGTTGCTGCCGATCATGACGATGCGCCCGCCGCCGCTCAGGTGCCGCAACGCCGCCTGGCTGGCGAGGAACGGGGCCCGGACGTTGACCGCCATGGTCTGCTCGAAGTCGGCGAGGGTCAGCTCCTCGATCGGGCCGAGCCGGAACTCACCCGCGTTGTTCACCAGGATGTCGAGCCGCCCCAGTTCGGCCACGGTGGCGTCGACCGCCGCGACGACCTCGGCCGGGTCCGCGCAGTCCGCCCGGTGCGCGACCGCGCGGCGGCCCAGCGCCACGATCTGCTTCACGACGTTCTCCGCGGCCTGCGCGTCCCGCTGGTAGGTGATCGCGACGTCCGCGCCGTCCTGGGCCAGGCGCAGCGCCACCGCCGCGCCGATGCCCCGCCCGCCGCCGGTGACCAGGGCGACCTTGCTGTCGAGTGAGTTATTCATGATCACCAGATTGGTACGCCGAAAGGCGATCGTCTGGCGAGGATCGGACGCGGCAGTTTCAGTCGAGCAGAACCGGGAGCGCCTCGACGCCGTACACAATGGACGCATGACGGAAGCGGAGATCGGCGGCGTCGACGGCCAGCCGCATGCCGGGAAAGCGCCGGACCAGCGCCGGGTACGCCGCCCGTAGCTCCATCTTCGCCAGCTCCGCGCCGATGCACCGATGCAGGCCGTGCCCGAAGGCCAGATGCGAGGTCGGCGTACGGGTGGGGTCGGGGTGCTCCAGTTCCGGTCCGAGCACCGGGTCGCGGTTGGCCCCCGACAACGAGACGATCACCACGTCGCCGCGGCTGATCGGCGTACCGGCGATGGTGAGGTCGTCGCGAGCGAAGCGGGGGAAGGCCACCTGCACGACGGCCAGGTGCCGGAGCACCTCTTCGACGAAGGGCGCGGCGGCTTCGTCCGTTGTGCGTACCAGCTGAGCTGCTTGCGGGTCGCGGAGCAGGACCAAGGCGCCCAGGGCGAGCATGCTGGCGGTCGTCTCGAAGCCCCCGGTCAGTACGCCGTCCGCGAGCCCCGCGAGCTCGTCGTCGGTGACCTCGTCGCCGTGCTCGCGGATGATCATCCCGATCAGCCCGTCGCCCGGGTGGCGGCGCTGAGCCTGGACCACGGTACGCAGATAGTCGAGCGACTCGCTGATGGCCCCCAGCGGCGCGTCCGCGCCCGCGAAGACGTCGAAGCGGGCCATGGCCAGGCGCTGGAAGTCGGCCCGGTCGGCGTAGGGGACGCCGAGCAGCTCGCAGATGACCAGCGACGGGATCGGCAGCGCGAACTCCGCGACCAGGTCCACCGGGCCGGGCATGGCGGCCATCGCGTCGAGTCGCTCGTCGACGATGTCGTGGATGCGCGGCGTGAGCCGGGCCAGCCGGCGCATGGTGAACTCGGGCGTGAGCAGTTTGCGCAGGCGCGTGTGCTCGGGCGGGTCGGCGAAGCCCAGCCCGCCGGGGCCGGCGACGCCGGGCGCGAGGTTCGCGAAGTCGGTGGAGAAGCCGTCGCCGTCGGCGAGCACCTGCTTGGCCGCCGCGTAGCCGGTGACCAGCCAGACGCGCAGACCGAACGGGACGGGCAGGCGGGACACCGGCGCCTGCTCGCGGATCGTGCCCAGCTCCGGCACCGGGTCGAGGCCGGTCCGGCGCAACGGGACGAGCGTGCGGTCCGGCAGCATGCCGACCTTGGCCAGGTCGAAGCCGCCCTTGCGCCCCAGATAGCGCCGGGCGGCCGCGGCCAGGATGCGGGACGTCAGCTGCCTCACCCGCGCGACGCTACTGGACGTTCGCCCTGGCGGGGAACCTGATCGTTGGATTCGCAATAGCCGGGAACTTTATCGGCCGGCGTGACGACCACCGCTGGTCAGAGCCAGTCCCGGCGGCGGAACAGCAGGTAGAGGGTCACCGACAGCACGGCGATGACCGCGCTCGACACGATGAAACCCGACAGGTGACCGAAGCCGGGATATGGCACGTTCTGCCCGTAGAACCCGGTCACCGCGGTCGGCACCGCGATGATGGCGGCCCAGCTCGTCACCTGCTTCATGATCACGTTGAGCCGATTGCCGCGCAACGTCAGCTGCGTCTCCAGGATCGTGCTGACCAGTTCCCGCAGCGTGTCCGTGCGCTCGACCGCTCGCCGCGCGTGATCGTAGACGTCCTCGTAGTAGGGCTCCATCGTCTCGTCGAAGCTGCGGCCCTCCCGGCGCAGCCCGTCGACCAGCTCCTGCGTCGGCACCACCACATGCCGCAGGCGTACCAGGCTCTTGCGCAGCTCATAGGTCCGCCGTTGCATGTCGCGGGACCGCGTCGGCCGGTCGTCGAACAGGGCGTCCTCGAGATCCTCGATCTGCTCGTCCAGCGCCTCGCTCGCGTCGCTGAGCGTGTCCACCACGTAGTCGATCAGCCCGTGCAGCAGGTATGCCACCCCGTGCTTGGCGAGCTGAGGCAGCAGGTCCCAGCGGTTGGTGACCTCGTCGATGTCGAACGACTCGTCCGGCCGGATGGTGACCAGCGCCTTCGGCGTGACGAACGCGTTCACCGTCGCCTTCGTCAATTCCCCGGTCTGGACGTCCAGCCGCACCGCGTACGCCGTGACGAACAGATGCGTGGCGTACCGGTCGATCTTGGGGCGCTGATGCTCGGTGAGCGCGTCTTCCACCGCGAGCGGATGCAGACCCAACTCCTCGCTGACCGCGTGCAGCTCGTCCGGGGTCGGCCGCACCAGATCGAACCACACCGTGCTCCCGGGATCGGCCAGGTGGTCGGAGACCTGGGCGATGGGGAAGCCCTGAGCGGCGAGTTCGCCGGCGCGATACAGGCGGGTCAGCGGCATGCCCTCACCTTCCCACAGGATCCGGTCGTCCACCCGCGTGGTTTGCCCCGTTTCCGGCCGTGTCAGGGCGATGACAGGGCCATGACAGCAGCCGAGGCGATCGTTTGACGCACACACAGCCCGCAAGAACGCAAGGAGCTAGACGATGGAACTCAACAACCGCGGCTTCTCGGAGGCCGGCCTGCGCCGGCTGCGCGACGTGCTGACCCGGCACGTCGAGTCCGGGCGGATCCCCGGCCTGGTGGCCCTGGTCAGCCGAGGCGGGCAGACGCACGTCGAGGCGATCGGCACGATGCGCCACGACGGCGGCGCGCCGATGCGCCGCGACACGATCTTCCGGATGGCGTCGACATCCAAGCCGGTTTCGGTCGCGGCGGCGATGATCCTGCTCGACGAGTGCCGGCTGCGCCTGGACGACCTGGTGCAGCAGTGGCTGCCGGAACTGGCCGACCGCCAGGTGCTCCGGCGGATCGACAGCCCGCTGGACGACACGGTCCCGGCGCGGCGGCCGATCACCGTACGGGATGTGCTGACCTCGACGTTCGGCCTCGGGATGGACATGACGTCCCTGGGCACCCCGGTGATGAACGCCGTCTTCGAGCAAGGGCTCACACCCGACCTGCCGACGCCGATGCCGGAGCCGGACGAGTGGCTGCGCCGCCTCGGCACGCTGCCGCTGATGCACCAGCCCGGCGAGCGCTGGCAGTACCACATCGCCAGCGACCTGCTCGGCGTACTGGTCGCCCGGGTCACCGGGCAGTCGTTCGAGGAGTTCCTGCGGGAACGCCTCTTCGAGCCGCTGGGAATGAAGGACACCGGCTTCGACGTGCCCGCGGAGAAGATCGACCGGCTGCCGCCGCTCTACGCACCGGATCCGCAGTCGGGCGAGTTCCACGTGTGGGACCCGGCCGAAGGCGGCCGCCACAGCCGGCCGCCGGCCTTCCCGGGCGGCGGCGGTGGCCTGGTCTCCACTGTCGACGATTACCACGCGTACTTCCAGATGCTTCTCAACGGCGGCACGGCGGGCGGCGGATTCTGTCCAAGCCCGCGGTCGAGCTGATGACCACCAACCGGCTGACCGCCGAGCAGCTCGCCGCGCGAGAGGCGATGGGACGCGACAACGTCCACATCTCCTTCGGTCAGGGGCAGCACGGCGGCTGGGGGTTCGGCATGGCTGTACGCACCTACCGGGGTGACTACGCGCCGGTCGGCCAGTTCGGCTGGGACGGCGGCAGCGGGGTCACGACGTACGCCGATCCGGCCAACCAGCTCACCGGGATGCTGCTGACCCAGGTCGGGATGACCGTGCCGGACGCGGCGCGGGCGATCCACGACTTCTGGACGACGCTGTATCAGGCGCTCGAGGACTGATCCTTCATGACCTTGGCGAGTTTCGGTTGCTCTGGCCGCCGAAACTCGCCAAGGTCACATGTCGAGCAGGGTGCCCACGATCTCCTCGCCGCGGTCCTGCCGGTAAGGCGCCGGATAGAGGCCGATCGGCCGCCGATAACGGCGTTCCAGGGGCGTCATGCGGGTTGGTTGTTTCGAGGGCATCTGATGCGTCGCCGTGAGCACGGCGGGAAGGCCGGTCAGGCTGTCGCGGGCAGCCGGTCGTGCGCGTCGGCGACATCTTCGGCGACCAGGAGCGCCTCGTCGAGGCCGCTCACCTCGAGCACCCGCCGGACGATGCGCGGCGCTCCGGCGATCACCAGGCGGCCGCCCTTCGAGCCCAGCTGCTCGACGGCGGCGGCGAACGCGCTCAGCCCGGTCGAGTCGCAGAACGCCAACCCGGTGGCGTCGAGGACGATGTCCGTCGCGCCGTCGGCGATCGCCTTCACGATGGCGTCGGCCAGCGTCGGCGAGGTCATGACGTCGAGCTCACCGACCAAGGTGAGGACCGTGGGATCGACTTGCCGGGAAGGGCTGACACTCAAGGCCATGGCGTCTCCGTCGCTGCCGGGGCGGGGGGCGCGCCGTGCTCGGTGATGATCATCAGGGGACCAAGTGTACGCACAGCCCGGACTGGGTAGCGTGGCGAACGCAAGATCCTTCGGTAGCCTGACCGCGACGCCAACCCCTCCCCTCGAAGGCGGAAACGATGCACGCATCCGGAGCCAAGCGGCTCGCCTCCCTGCTGTCCGAACGCCAGGACGAGATCGTCGCGTCGTGGACCGAGACCGTTCGCGAGACGTTGCGGGGCCGCCTGACGAAGGCGGAACTGAGCCGTCAGACTGAAGAGTTGTACGCGGCGATCCTGTCCGCTTTGGAGTCCGGCGCCACTTCGATCGGTTCGCCGGGTACGGCGGGGCTGACGGCCAGTCTCGCGGAGCTGTCGCAGGCCCGAGCCCGCAGCGGCTTCTCGGTCACCGAGACGGCGGTCAGCATCTTCGCCGTCAAGGACGCGTTGCGCGCGACGACCGGTGACAGCGAGGAGGTGATCTCGAAGGCCGACTTCGCGGACTTCTCGGCCTTCGTCGACTCGCTCGGCCTGCACACCGCCGAGGCCTACGTGGCGGCCCGGGACGCCCTGATCACCGAGCAGTCGGAGCAGCTGCTGGAGCTGTCGACGCCGGTGGTCAAGCTGTGGGACGGCATTGTGGGGGTGCCGATCATCGGCACGCTGGACTCGGCCCGGTCGCAGGTCGTCATGGAGCGGTTGCTGCAGGCGCTGGTCGACACCAACTCGCCGTACGCGATCCTCGACATCACCGGGGTGCCCGCGGTCGACACCCAGGTCGCGCAGCATCTGCTCAAAACTGTCGTCGCGGCCCAGCTCATGGGGGCGCAGTGCGTCATCTCCGGAATCCGCCCCCAGATCGCGCAGACGATCGTGTCGCTGGGCATCGAGTTCGGTGACATCGTGACCAAGGCGACGCTGGCCGACGCCCTCCAGTATCTGATGCGCCAGAGCGGGACCGAGGTCTCCCGGCGGGCCGCCCGGTCGGTGCTCTGATGGATCGGGTTCCCGTCCTGGCCCTGGGCGACGTGCTGCTCGTGTCGATCCAGGTCGACCTCGAGGATCAGCTCGCCCTGCGGCTGCAGGACGACCTGTCCGAACGGATCGTCGCGACCGGCGCCCGAGGTGTGATCATCGACATCACGGCGCTCGACATCGTCGACTCGTTCGTCGGGCGCATGCTGGCCACCATCGCCGCGATCTCGCGGGTGCTGGACGCCGAGACCATCGTCGTCGGGATGCGGCCGGCGGTCGCCATCACGCTGGTCGAGCTGGGACTGCCGCTGCGGGGCATCCGGACGGCGCTCAACGTCGAACTCGGTCTGGCGATGCTGCGCGCCGCCCGTCAGGAGTCCACACTGGAGGAGCCCGGCGGCGAAGGCGCGCCGGCAGCCGAGCCGACGGCTTCGTGATGAGTCCGGCAACCGCAGTCGCGCCGCCCCGACGGCAGGACATCGTGGGCGACGACGACGTGGTGCGCATCCGGCAGCTGGTGCGATCGGTGGCCACCGGAACCCGGCTCACCCTGGTCGATCAGACCAAGCTGGTCACCGCCGCAAGTGAGCTGGCGCGCAACACCCTGGTGCACGGCGGCGGGGGATACGCCGAGGTGCAGCTGGTCACCAACGGACGCCGCAACGGCATCCGGCTGACCTTCGTCGACGAGGGACCCGGCATCGCCGACCTCGAGCTGGCCTTCACCGACGGCTACACGACCGGCGGCGGGCTCGGCCTGGGGCTGTCGGGCTCGCGGCGGCTGATGGACGACTTCGACGTTCGCACCGAGGTCGGCCAGGGCACGACAGTGACGACCGTGAAGTGGGAGCGGTGAAGATTCGCAGCACGGAGGATCGCGCCTGGCTGCCGGTGTACGACGTCGCGGCGGCCGGCACCGTACGGCGTACCGCGGTGGCGGTCGCGGCGGAGGCTGGGATGCCGGAGGCGCGCGTCGCCGACCTCGCGATCGTCGCGACCGAGCTGGCGACCAATCTGGCCAAGCACGCGAACGGGGGCCGGGTGGCGGTCCGGCTGGCCCGCTGGGGCGAGGCGATCGGCGTCGAGCTCGTCGCACTCGACGACGGGCCGGGGATGGGGGACGTGGCCGCCTCGATCAAGGACGGCTATTCCACCGCCGGTTCGCTCGGCATCGGGCTCGGGGCCGTCGTGCGGCTGGCGACGGAGTTCGGCGTTTATTCGCAGGCCGATCCCGGTGGCACGACCCTGGTCGCCTCGGTGTGGACCACGCCACCGGAGCCGGCTCGGACGGCCGGACTGCGGCGAGCGATCACCGGCGAGTCGGTGTGCGGCGACGCGTACGCGGCTCGCGAAGTCGATGGACGGTTGCAGATCATGCTCTGTGACGGGCTCGGCCACGGACCCTTGGCCGGCCGGGCGGCGGACGCGGCCGTCGCCGCCTTCCTGGACGCTCCCGTCGCGAGCCCGCGCCATACGGTGGCGTACATGAACGATCGTCTCGGCCACACGAGGGGTGTTGTGGCGGCGGTGGCCGAGTTGGACGGTGACGCGGGCGTGGTGCGGTTCGCGGGGGTGGGGAACGTGACCGCCGTGGTGGCGGACGGCGTCGGTGGCCGTCGTGGGATGGTGAGTCTGCCGGGCATTCTCGGGCACCGGCCCCCGGCGCCCCGTGAGTTCGAGTACGCCTTGAGTCCCTCGGCCGCGGTCATCCTGCATTCCGACGGCCTGTCCGATCGCTGGCACCTGGCCGACTTTCCGGGGCTGTGGTCGCATCCGCCGGTGGTGCAGGCCGGGACGCTGCTGCGCGCCGCCGGTCGCCGGCGAGACGACGCCTCGATCGTGGTGGCGACGGCGTCATGACCGTCTACCAGGTGCATCGGACGCAGGTGTCGTCGGAGCAGGACGTGTTCCAGGCTCGGCGGCAGGCTCGCCACTTGGCCGACGCGGTGGGCCTGGAGAACCAGGATCAGATCCGGATCGCGGCCGCCGTCTCGGAGGTCGGGCGGCGGCTGCTCGCGTTCGGCCGGGTGTCGGTCGCCTTCGAGGTGGATCTGCCCGATGACGCGTCGCCGGTGAGACAGCACGCCCTGCTGCGGTTTCAGGCCGAGGTCGAGGCGGAGACGGACGACGAGTTCGCCGCGGGCGTGGCGCTGACCCGCAATCTCATGGACACCTGGGAGATCACCCGGTCGCCGGCGCGGACGGAGGTCACGATGTCGCGGCGCATTCCGCAACCGGCCGGGCTCACCGAGGCGGACCTGTCCGCCATCCAGGCGGACATCGCCGGGACGGCGGCCGGCACGCCCCTGCAGGAACTCGCCGAGCACAACCGGCAGTTGCTGGCCACTCTCGGTGAGGTGCAGGCACACCGGGACGAGTTGCTGCGGCTCAACGAGGAGCTGGCCGACACCAACCGCGGTGTCATGGCGCTCTACTCGGAGTTGTCGGAGGAGCTGGAGGCCACCAACCGGGGTGTCGTCGCCCTGTACGCCGAGCTGGATCAGCGTACGTCGGAGCTGCGGGCGGCGAGTGAGGCGAAGACGCGCTTCCTGGCCAACGTGACGCATGAGCTGCGATCGCCGGTCACCTCGATCACCGGTCTGGCCCGGCTGCTGCGCGACCCCGCGTCCGATCCGCTGACCGAGAATCAGGCCCATCAGCTGGCGTTGCTGGAGGACTCGGGGCGTAACCTGCTGACCCTCGTCAACGAACTGCTCGACCTGGCCAAGGCCGAATCCGGGCGGCTTCAGCCGAGTCCCGAGGACGTCGACCTCAAGCCGATCTTCGACACGCTCCGGGGCACGTTGCGCGCGGTTCCGACGGCGGAGGGGACCGACCTGGTCGTGCAGGAGCCAACCGGGGTGCCGGCTCTGCGTACCGATCCGATCATGTTGGCCCAGGTGCTGCGCAATCTGCTGACCAACGCGCTGAAGTTCACGCCCAGCGGCGAGGTCCGGTTGTCGGCCGCGTACGAGAACGACGTGGTCTCGCTGACCGTCGAGGACACCGGCATCGGCATCCCGCCCGAGGAGCAGGGCCGCGTCTTCGAGGAGTTCTACCAGGTACGCCATGCGTTGCAGGCCAAGCTGACCGGCACCGGACTCGGACTCCCGTACGCCCGCCGCCTGGTCGAGGTGCTCGGCGGCACGCTCGACCTCGAGAGCGAGATCGGCCGGGGAAGCAGGTTCACGGTGCGGCTGCCGGTCGGTGCGCTGACCGGGGAGACCGGTGAGCCGGCGCAGACGCTGGTTCTGCTGGTCGACGACGACGAGGCGTTCCGGACGGCGGCCGGGCACGTGCTGCGCAGCTGCGGGTTCGCGGTACGCGAGGCGGCCGACGGGCGCACCGCGCTGGCGTCCATCGCGGCCCATCCGCCGGACCTGCTGCTGCTCGACCTCCGGCTGGCCGAGTTGGACGGCTTTGCTGTACTGAGTGCGTTGGACGCCGACGACGTCCTGCGGCGGATCCCCGTCGTGGTCGTCACGGCGTACCCCCACGACGTGACGGAGCAGTCGCGGTTGCGGCATACCACCGCGGTCCTGGACAAGACGGCGACGACGCTCGACGACCTGTGCGGGGTGGCGCGGCTGGCGGCGGCGCCGCGTTCGGCCGGTCACCGCGGGCCGATCGGCGACCGGAGGACGGAAGGGAATGGTGGTTCGTGACGCTTCCCGGCCGGACGGTGCTCGTCGTGGACGACACCCCGTCCAAGCGGTATCTCATCGCGAGTTATCTGCGCCGTGGCGGTTTCATCGTGATCGAGGCGCAGACGGGGGCGCAAGCCCTCGACCGGTTCGCCGAAGGCGGCATCGATCTCGTCGTCCTCGACGTACGCCTGCCCGACATGAGCGGCTTCGAGGTCTGCGAACAGCTGAAGGCCCATCCGACGCTGGGGACCATCCCAGTCGTGCACGTGTCCGCCGCGGCGACCGAGTCGATCGACCGTACGCAGGGGCTGGAGCGGGGCGCGGACGCGTACCTCGTCGAGCCGATCGATCCCGACGAGCTGATCGCCACCGTCACCTCGATCCTGCGGTACTACCAGGCGCGTGTGGAGGCGGAACTGCTCGCCGCCCGGCTGGCCGGGCTGGTCCGCGTCACGGGTGCGATGAGTTCGGCGACCGATCGGCGATCGCTGCTCGACGAAGCCGTCCGCGGCGGCAGCGAGATCTTCGGCTCGCCGATCGTGGTCATCGCCGACGACACCGACGGCACGCGCCTGCTCGGCTGCTCCGACGGGCCGGGGACGACGGTGCTCATCGCTCCCGCCACCGTCGACCGGGACGGCGAACTGGTCGGCGCGCGGTTCCGGGACGAGCCGGCGGCCAACTGGCCGCAGGCCGCCTTCCGCGACGACGACCTCGTGCGCGTCGTCAGCGTGCGTACGCGGCTCGATCGGCCCGCCATCTACGTCGCCGTCCGCACCGCGACCACAATGGACGGCGCGCCGGTGCTCCTGCTGTTCGGCCAGGCGTTGCAGTCCGCGCTGGACACCTTGAGTCAATTCGACGCCGAGCACGACCTGGCGCTGACGCTGCAACGGAGTCTGCTGCCGCGCCGCCTGGCCGCCGTGGCGGGGTTCGACTTCGCCGTCCGGTATGTGCCGGCGAGTGATCACGCCGAGATCGGCGGTGACTTCTACGAGGTCGTGCACCTGGACGGCCAGGTGTTCGTCGCGGTCGGCGACGTCGGCGGCCATTCGCTGCACGCCGCGACGGTCATGGCCGAGGTGCGTCACTCCATGCGGGCCTATCTGGCCGAAGGCCATGGTCCGGCCGAGACGCTGGACCGGCTCAACGGGCTGATGACCAAGCTCATTCCCGGCGAGATCGCGACCCTGTGCCTGTTGTCGGTGGACTGCGAGACCGGGCTCGTCCGGTTGGCGAACGCGGGTCACCCACCGCCGATCTGGTGCGCGCCCTCGGGCGTACGCCTCCTGCCCGATCACGGTCCGTTGCTGGGCATCGTGCTGCAACCGGCGCGGCAGATCGAGTTCACCCTGGGCGAGGGCGAGACGCTGGTGCTGTACACCGACGGCCTGATCGAGCGGCGTTCGCACGTCATCGACGACGGCATCGGCCGGCTCGCGCAGGCCTCCCGGCACGTCGAAGCCGACCTCGAGCTGTACGCGAGCCGTCTGCTGGCCGAAGTGGGGCCGGCCGAGCCGGACGACGACATCGCCTTGGTCGCCATCCGGCGGCGGTTCAGTGCCACGAGTGCGGATCAGTCGACGGCGACCGTGGGCGCCCTGGGCACAGCTGAGCACATTCACAGCCGGGGCGAGTCACTGCTGGAGGTGACCCCGCCGGTCGACGCCTCGTCCTACACGGTGCACCCGTCGCGGCTGGCCGCTCTGCGGGCGGAGGTGGCCGCCCGCGGCCGGCAGGCGGGGCTGGCCCAGGTGGCGGTCGAAGACCTCGTGCTGGCGGTGAACGAACTGTTGACCAACGTCGTCCGGCATGGCGGCGGTGAGGGAAGACTGCGTTTGTGGGCCGACGGCAAATGGCTCTACTGCGAGGTCAGCGACCACGGCAGCGGCATGAGCGCGTCGCCCGCCTCGATCGGCACCGTGCGGCCGGAGGCGTCCAGTTCCACCGGCCGGGGGCTGTGGATGATCCGGCGGCTGGTCAACCGGTTCCGCATGCAGACCGGTCCCGGTGGGACGACGGTGACCCTCGCGATGCCGACACCGTCGCCCTGGCCGGTCACGGCAGCCCAGCTCACGGAGTAGCCGCGCCGCCCGGCTGGCCCGATCACGGTTGGCGCTGGATCAGGGATGTGGGTCGAATCAAGGCCCAAGATTCGACCCGCATCCCTGATCTGCCGCCTACTTGCGCGTGCTCGAAGGGTGATCGGTGTCACGTGGGTCTGGTGGCGGTGCGGCCTGACAGTTCGGCGCGGTGGGTCGTCGGTACCGGCGACGAACCACGAGCCGAGGGAGCACCACCATGAACATGCAGGCCATCGCCGACCGCGTCGAGATCGAGGCGCTGCGGGCCGAGTTCACCGACGCCGCGATGATGCGCGACCGGCCGCGCCTGGCGGGGTTGTTCACGCCGGACGGCGTACTGAGCATGCCGAACGTGCCGGTCGAGTTCACCGGCCGCGACGAGATCCTGGCCGGCGGCGAGCGGTTGCAGGCCCAGTGGGACTTCTTCGTGCAGAACAGCCATCCGGGCGGCGTCCAGTTCGACGGCACGGGGGACACCGCCACCGGCCGGACCTACATCCACGAGGTCGTGCGTACGCTCGACGGCCGCCACGAGGGCGTCAACTTCGCCGTCTACCACGACCGTTATCAGCGCACGCCGGACGGCTGGCGGTTCGCCGAGCGCGTCTACGAGGTCCGCTATCTCGACACGACGCCGTTGGCCGGCGGGGCACCGGGCACCGTCGGTGAACCCCCGTTCGCGGACGAGGCGACGCCGGCGGTACTGGAACGGACTGCGGCTGCGCTGACGAAGAACGGATTCACCGCGGAGATCCTCGACGACGTCGCGGCCGCGCGTACGCGAGTGGCGGAGCTGATCCCCGCGGGGGCCAGTGTGTTCACCAGCGCCAGCGAGACGACGCGACTGTCCGGCATCGCCGAGGACATCAACGGCGGCGACCGGTACGACGCGATCAAGCCTCGGCTGTACACGATCGACCGGGCCACCGGAGCCGACGAGATCCGGCGGCTGATGGCCTCGCCCGACGTCGTGGTCGGCAGCGTCGCGGCGGTGACCGAGACGGGTTCGCTCGTCGTAGCTTCCGCCACTGGAAGCCAGATCCCGGCGTACGCGGGCGGCGCGGCGAAGGCCATCTGGATCGTCGGGGCGCAGAAGGTGGTGCCCGATCTGAGCACCGCGCTGCGCCGGGTGGAGGAGCACACGCTGCCGCTGGAGGACGCGCGGGCGCGGGAGGTCTACGGGCAGCCCAGCGCGGTCAACCGGTTGCTGGTCCTCAACGCGGAGACTCAGCCCGGTCGCGGCACCGTGCTGCTGCTCCGGGAGGCAGTCGGCTTCTGAGCAGGTCACCCGGCGGCCCGGTTGACAGCACTCCCAGAGCGGGGCATGATGCAAATTCGTCAATGTTTGACGTGATTGTTCGCGTCAAGCCCCGCTCGTTCCGGGTGCGCAGCGGATCCCTCACTCCACGGAAGGACACCGCCCAATGCCCGGAAGCCATCTCGTGCGCCGCCGTGCGCTCATCGCCGCGTACGCCCTGATCCTGCTGGTCTTCGGCCTGCCGATGTCGGCCACCGCGCGTACCGCGCCGGAGAAGACCTGTGGCGCGGGCCTGCAGGCCGTCGTCACGACCCGGCACGTCGTGTGCACGCACGGCCCTGACGCGACGCCGCCCGGCCTCGACATCCACCGCCGGGTGGCGCCGCTGCCCGCCTCCCTCACCGCCTCGGCCCTGCCGGTCTGCGAGGGTGACGGCGTCAGCGGCAAACGCGTCGAGGTCCTCTACATCCACGGTTCCACCAGCCGCTACGCGCAATATCTGGAAACCTTCCGGACGCTGGCCGAAGGCGTGGACACCATCTACAACGCGAGCGCGGCCGAGACCGGCGGGGAACGCCACGTCCGCTACGTGACGGAGACCGTCAACGGGCAGTGCCGTCCGGTCGTCCGCGATGTGCAGATCGCCGATTCGGCGCTCAACGCCAACGACTGGGCGCCGCTGCTCAACGCCGTACAGGCGGCCGGCTACACGCGTACCGACCGCAAGTATCTGCAGTTCGTCGACGCGACCGTCTACTGCGGCATCGGCGGCTTCGCCGGGGACACCACCAAGAGCGACAGCAACCGGTCCAACGTCGGACCCGAGTACGCCCGAGCCGACAGCGGCTGCTGGAACGCCGGGGTCGCCGCCCACGAACTGGGCCACACCCTCGGCGCGGTGAACAACAACGCGCCGAACGCGTCGGGCAACGCGCACTGCGTCGACGAGTGGGACGTCATGTGCTACAAGGACGCCGACAACGTCACGCTGGTCTACCGCTGCACCGACCAGGCGCACGACCAGCGGCTCGACTGCAACCACGACGACTACTACAACACCAACCCGCCCGCGGGCAGCTACCTGGCGAACAACTACAACGTCGCCGACAACCTGTTCCTGATCAAGGGCGGCGGTGGCACCACGCCGCCGCCGTCGACCACCTTCAAGCTGACGAACGGGGCCTCCGGCACCTGCCTCGACGACCCCAACAGCAGCACGACGAACGGCGTACAGCTGATCCTGTGGACCTGCAACGGCGGCGCCAACCAGACCGTCACCCAGAGCGGGGCGGCGCTGCAGATCCTCGGCAAGTGCATCGACGCGTACGGCGCGGGGACGGCCAACGGCACCAAGGTCATCCTGTGGACGTGCAACAACGCCACGAACCAGCAGTGGACGCTGCGCTCGGACGGCTCGATCGCCGGTGTGCAGTCCGGTCGTTGCATCTCGCCGCTGAACGGGGCGACCGCGAACAACACCCAGCTCGTCCTGTTCGACTGCAACGGCCAGGCGTACCAGCGCTGGACCCGTAGCTGATCGGACGCCCGGCCCGCCCGCCGCGCGTGGGCGGGCCGGGCGCGTCAGGCTTGGCCGGTGGCGATCTCGCCGATCTTGCCGTCGACGATCGTGAACCGCCACCGCGTACGCATCTCGCCCCAGGTGTCGTTGCGATATCGGGCGATCAGCGACAGTCCGTCGGCGTCCTGTTCGGCGACGTCGAGGTGCCCGTTGACGGTGAAGATCTCGCGGTCGATCCATTCCTCGAGATCCTGCTGGGTGCCGTCGTCGGACAGGGTGGCGTCCGGCGTCAGCGCCGACAGGAACCGGGGCCGATCGCCGACGTTGATCGCCTCGACCAGTTCCCGGACGGCGGGATGAACGGGTGCCTCGCTCATGGGGCCAGCGTAGGCAGGTGGCGGGGCTGACGCGTGCTTTTGCGGCGGCGTACGCAAGATCACTGCGTCAGCCATGCTGTAAGAACGGGCATTTCGCCGCGTGAAACAGCGTGGCTGACGCGATGATCACGTTCCGGACGTGGCGTCCCGCTGGCGGGCGCGCAGGGCGCGGACGACCCCGTCGCGGCCGTCCATGACGACCCGGCGCAGTGCGGCAGGCCGATCCGGGTCGGCCAGCCAGGCGTCGGAGGCGTCGATCGTGGCCTGGGAAATCTGCAGGCCGGGATAGGTCGTCCGGGCGAACCAGAGGCCCATCTGGGCGTCGAAGCCCGCGTACGCGTCCTGCACCTCGGCGAAGTAGCGGGCGGCGTAGGGCGCGGTCAGCTCCTCCTGGCCGGTGTGCTGGAAGCCGCCGCCGAGGCTCATGACCTCCCAGTTCGCCCGCCCGGTCTCGGTCAGCCGGCGCCAGGTGTCCGCCTTCGCCTCCGCGGTGGGCAGCAGCGCTCCCGACTTCGCCGCGCGTTGGCGGCCGCCGGCCGTGGCGTCGCGCTCCAGCTCCGCGGCGATTTCGCCCGAGTCGATCGCGCCGAGGGCCGCGAGCGCCTCGACCAGGTGCCAGCGCAGGTCGACGCCTAGCTCCAACCCGTCCGGTACGCCCAATCCGCGCAGCCAGCCGAAGAGCACGTCGAGGTCGGCGGGCGTGCGGGCCGAGTCGGCGTACGTGCGGGCCCAGACCTGCTGGAGGTCGCTGCCCGGCGCCGTCTGGGCCAGCGCGCTCCGGGTCGCGTCGTGGAGGGTGGCCCAGCCGGTCGGCGCCCAGCCCGGATCGGTGAACCGTGCCAGCGCCCGCTGCGCCTTGGTGAGCACGGCGGAGGCGAGGTTGGCGTCGGACTCGGCGGGCAGGTTCGCGGCGACCTGGGCGACGTACGCACGGGCGGGCAGTTCGGCGTCGCAGACCATGTCCCACGCCGCCGACCAGGCCAGGGCGCGTTGCATCGGGTGCGGGAACGCCGACAGGTGCTCCAGCAGCGTACGCGTCGACCGGTCGTCGAGGCGTACCTTGGCGTAGGCGAGGTCGTCGTCGTTGAGCAGCAGCACGTCCGGCTGCCGGTGGCCGCGCAGCTCGGCGACGTCGGTCCGGTCGCCGGTGACGTCGGCCTCCAGCCGGGCCCGGCGGACGAGCCGGCCGTCCACCAGGTCATAGAGGCCGATCGCGATCCGGTGGTCGCGTAGGGTCGGGTGGCTCTCCGGCGCCTCTTGCGCGATGACGACCGAGCGATAGACGCCGTCGGCGTCGACCTCGATCTCCGGGCGCAACGTGTTGACCTCCGCCGTACGCAGCCAGCGGCGCGCGTACTCGCCGAGGTCCCGGCCGCTGGCCTGTTCGAGCGCCCGCAACAGGTCGGCGAAGGTGGCGTTGCCCCAGGCGTGCTCGGTGAGGTGGGACCGGACGGCCCGCAGGAACGTCTCCTCACCCACGTACGCCACGAGCTGCTTGAGGACGCTGGCGCCCTTGGAGTAGGTGATCGCGTCGAAGTTGCTCTCGGTGGCCAGCGTGTCCGGCACCTCGGTGTAGATGGGGTGCGTGGAGGAGAGCTGATCCTGCCGGTACGCCTCGGCCTTGGCGGTGGCGAGGAAGGTGGCCCAGGCGCCGGTGTGCCGGGTGACGCTCGTGGTGGCCCAGTAGCCGGCCCAGTCGGCGAACGACTCGTTCAGCCACAGGTCGTCCCACCAGCGCAGGGTGACCAGGTCGCCGAACCACATGTGCGCCATCTCGTGCATGATGACCATCGCGCGCCACTCGTACTCGACGTCGGTGGCCTTCGACCGGAACAGGCAGAGTTCCTCGGAGAACGTGATGCAGCCGAAGTTCTCCATCGCGCCCATGTTGTACTCGGGCAGCAGGATCTGGTCGTACTTCGGCAGGGGATAGCGGACGCCGAAGGCCGACTGGAAGTGGTCCAGGCCCTTCTTCGTGACGTCGAGGAACTCCTCCGGGTCCAGGTGCTCCGCGACCGACGCCCGGCAGTAGAGGCCCAGATCGATGCCGTCGTGCTCGTCGCGTACCTCGTGGAACGGGCCGGCGCAGACCGCGGCGACATAGCTGCTCATCTTCGGGGAACGCTGGAAATGCACGACTTTGGCGCCGTTGTCCAACGGCGTGACCTGGTCGATCGGCATCGTCGAGGTCACCAGCCAGTGGCCGGGGACGGTGACGTGCCAGGTGAACTCGGCCTTCAGGTCGGGCTGGTCGAAGCAGGCGAATGCGCGCTGGCCCTCGGCCGGGCAGAACGAGGAGTAGACGTAGACCTCGCCGTCGACCGGGTCGACCGCCCGGTGCAGGCCCTGCCCGCTCGTCGAGTACGCGAACTCCGCCTCCACGACCAGGAAGTTCCCGCCGAACTCGGTTTCGAGGGGGTAGCCCTTCACGGAGTCGAACTCCAGTGGCTGCGGCTGCCCGTTCAAGGCGACCTCGATCAGCCGCTCGGCGGCCAGGTCGATGACCGCCTCGGTGCCCCGGCAGTGGAAGGTGACCTCGGTCCGGGACCGGAACGTCCCCTCGCCGGGACCACCGGCGCCGTCGGTCAGATCCAGCTGGATGTCGTAGTGCGCCACCTCGAGCCCGGCGGCCCGCTCGACGGCCTCCGTCTGCGTGATGTTGCGAATCGCGGCCACGTCGCCTCCCCGTCCTGGTTCCCGCCAACCTAGTTGATCGGCCGCACTCGCGGGAAGCCCCGCGCCTCGGCGAGGCGCGGGGCATGCGGCGGATGCTCAGGACGTGAAGGCCTTCACCTCCAGCAGCCCGAGCGAAGACGTACCGGTCGCGGTCAGCACGACCCGCAACCGGGTGGTCGAGACGCCGGTGAAGGTGACCGTGTTGTACGCGTTCTTGGTGAGCGTGTACGCGCTCGCCCCCGGCACGTCGGCGTACGCGGAACCGTTCCAGTACTGCAGCTTCCACGCAGACGGCATGTCGATGCCCTGGTCGTCGTCGAAGAAGTAGACCTGCGCCCGGCTGACCGACTGGGCGGCCGACCACTGCAGTTCGGCCCACTGCGTACCGGTCTCCGGCCAGGTGCCCCAGCGGTTGCCCTGGTTCGTGCCGCCGTAGTTCGAGCTGGTGGGCTCATCGCCGTTGTTGACGGCCGCGCAGCTTTCCCAGGACGACGTGTAACTGCAGACGGGTCCTGCCGACAAGGCGAGGTTGGAATTCGGCGGCGGCTGCGTACCACCGCGGTTGAAGATCTTGACCTCGGTGAGGCCGGTCTTGGCGCCGGACGCGTTGGTCGCCAGTACGCGTACCCGCTGGGCACTGATGGCCGGGAAGGTCACCAGGTTGTAGTTGGCGCGGGGCGCGCCCGGCGACTTGGCCTGGCTGGGGACGCTGACCCAGGCGGACCCGGTGTAGTACTGGATGTCGTAGGACGACGGAGCGCGATAGGTCGACGAGGCGGGCCGGCTGTCTTTGAAATAGAGCCGGACCTCGTTGAGCGTTCGCGTGGTGCCGAAGTTGACCTCGTACCAGTCCTGGCTGTTCGGCGAGCCGCCCGCGCCCCAGTAGGGCTCGTTGATGGGGAAGCCGTCGACGGCGGCCGAGGTGCTGGTGCCGGAGCCGGTGTAGGAGGCGCTGACCGTCGCGCCGGTGGCGAGGTTGGTCAGGGCCGGGACGGTGGTGTCGACGCCGGCCTTGGCCAGCTCGTCGAGGACCCGCGCGTCGCTCTGGACGACCTGGTTGGGCGCCTGGAGCGACGAGTAGGACGTGTTGTAGCTGACGCTGCCGGAGGTGGTGACCGCGCCGGTCGCCGGGTCCCAGATGAACGGGACCAGCGAGTTCACGGTGGCGACCCGCGAGCCGTTGATGAAGATGGAGTAGCCCTCGGGTACGCCGGGGTACCGCACCACGCCGTCGGCCGGGTCGTCCCAGACGATGCTCAGGTCGGCGTTGCGGTAGCGGATGTTGTTGACGGTGAAGTGGCTCCAGCCGATGTTGATCGGCGACAGCTCCACCTTGGCGTCGTTACGCGGCCGCAGACCCGCGACGTCCTCGATCATCGTCCAGTTGGCGCTGCCGAGGATGTTGTGGTGGATCCAGGAGCGGTAGGTGATCGACGAGCCGTTCCAGTTGGCCCAGAACTCGTTGGCGTCCGGGTACGCCGTGTTCCCGTTGACGTATTGGGCGTACGCGTTCCAGTACAGGAGCTTCTTGTACCAGTCGGCGGTGATCCACGAGTTGGGGTAGTTGCGGAGGACCGAGCTGATCAGCCGGAACTGGACGGTCGAGTTGATGGTGGAGAAGTTGTTGCTGCCCGTCCCGGCGGCCGCCTTGTCGGCCTGGTTGGCCGTGTAGAACGGGAAGATGGGGTACTGCGCCGGGTCGTCGAACAGGCGCAGCGCCTGCTTGTAGGTGGTGGTGTTCGGGATCGCGTTGACCGCGAACGGATAGTAGATGTTGATCTCCTTCCAGGGGTTGAACGCCCCGTCGGAGACCATCCGGTTCTCGAACAAGTTGTGGCTGGGGTTCCACAACACGTTCACGATGGCGTTGCCGATGTCGGTGGCCAGCTGGCGCATCTCGGCCGCCTTGGCCGTGTTGCCCGCCGCCTCGTACGCCGCCGCCGCGGCGAGCGCGCCGCTGTACTGGTACGCCGACTCGCCCCGGTCCATCTTGCCGGACCGCCAGTCGAAGGAGACCGCGTCGGCGTCGTTGCCCGTCAGGGCGCCCCAGTCGTACTCGATGAGCTTGTTGTTGTTGGTGTCGTAGTAGGCGAGCTGGCCTTTGACGTCGCCTTCGGCGTACTTGGCGAGGTTGGCCGCGATCGCCGGCTGGCCGCCGTGGATCTGGTAGCTCTTCCAGGCCGCCTCGGCGATGTACTGGGTGTAACTGTTGGACCAGTTCTCCGGGTCGCCCGGGTTGTCGACGAACCGGCCGCCCTTGCTGACCTGCCCGGCCGACAACCAGTCGCCGTAGGCGTACAGGGGTGTGCGGAGGTATTTCAGGTCGTCGATGTGCATCGGCTGGGTGAGCACGATCGCGTTGTTGTAGCCCAGTGCACCCTCGACGGAGATCGGGAACTGGTAGGTCTGCCCGGGGATGTCCGCGTCGAGGTTGTTGAACCGCATGAGCCACCAGCGGTAGTAGTAGTTCTTCTTGAGCGCCGGCTCGGGCGAGTCGAAGTAGGGGATGTTGTCCGCCCACCACTTGTTGTACGCCCGGACGTGGGTGGCGAACGCGGTGGCGTTCGAGTACCCGGCGTAGGCGCTGTACTCGGCGGACGACTCCGGGATCTCGGTGGCGATGAACCCCATGACGACCTTCGCCGTGGCGGTGGCCCCGGCGCCGATCGTGATCGAGCGGTTCAACCCTCCACTAGAGACGGTGAACCCGTCGCCGGTCAGCCTCGTGGTCAGCGTCGTCAGGCTGTTCTTCACCCCGGTCGAACCGGTCAGCTCGCTGCCGCTGCCGCTGGTGGCGTACGGGGAGACCGCGCGCAGGGTCAGCGTGGTCGAGGACGATCCGGAGTTGGTGATCGACAGGTTCGTCACCGCGACGTTGTTGTTGGTGATGAACTTCTGCTGGGTGATCGTGATCGAGCCGCTGGTGAAGACGTTCTTCGAGTAGGAGGGCGCCTGCCAGCGCTGCGAGGGCTGCTCGGAGAACGTCCCCGGGCTCGCCGTGATCGTGTACGCGTTGTTGTCGCTGATGCTCTCCCAGTACGCGACGTGCCCGGCGAAGCCCATCGTGCCGGGGCTGTACGTCTTCATGAACAGGGCGCGGCCCCGGGTCATGAGGATGGCGCCGTCGGCGTCGGCCGGGTCGCTGCCGCCGCTGCGGGACAGCAGCCGGTCCATCCAGAAGTCGGTGCCGCCGCTCTCCGCGTTGTAGATCGCCTGCATCATGTTGCCGGTGGTGTAGCCGACCGGTGCGGCCGGAATCGCCGGTCCGGTGAAGGTCGGCAGGCCGATGGTCTGGGCGGCGTAGCCGGGCGTCGGCTGCGCGGTCAGCAATGCTGCGCCTAGCGTCGCTACCGTGAAAGCCGCGACGCGGCGCCGGAAGGTGGTGCCGGTGGAGCCCATGCGCGTCACCTCCTGATGACGTCGTGGTGGGGGTGCGGGGGTGGGGGGACAACCGACGGGCGGCGGTGGGATGCCGGGTACATCCCGCCACCGCCCGCCGGGGCTCAGGTGCCCGACGTGTACAGCGCGGCGATCTCGCTCGCGCTCAGGGCACGGCTGTAGAGGCGCAGTCCGTCGACCGCGCCGTCGAGGTAGGGGTCGGCGTACTGGGAGCGGCCGATCCGGTTGGCGGTGGTGCTGCCCAGGCTCGCCGGGGTCAGGGTCAGCCCGGTGCTGCGGGCGACCTCGGCGCCGTTGACGTAGAGGATGCCGACCGCGCCGTTGAGGGTGACCGCGACGTGTGTCCACGCGCCGGTGGGCAGCGCGGCCGGCGCGTTGATCCGCTGTTCGCCGCCCGAACCGCTGGTCGTGATGGCGAACCGGGCGGTGCCGGAGCTGCTGCGCGGCGTCAGGAACATGTTGACCGACGTGCTGCTGCCGAAGTCGAACAGCCGGGACCAGGTCGACAGCGTGTCGATGCGGACCCAGGTCGCGATCGTCGTGGCGGCCGCACCGGCCAGAATGCCGGACGGCAGCGTGACGTAGCCGGTCGAGCCGTTGAGGTCCACGGCGTTGCCGCTGCGCCCGGTGACCCAGGCGGTACCGCCGGACAGCGTCGCGGTCTTGCCGTTGCCGGTCGCGTCGGCGGCCGACGTGCCGCTGGCCTCGTCGAACTTGTACCAGGCCACGAACTCGGGCAACGGCTGCGTCGAGCTGATGTTCCAGTACACCGTGTACCGCTGGTGGTGCATCTTGTAGAACGGCAGCAGCGTGACCGTGCCGGTGCTCGCGGTCGCCGTGTACTGCAACGGCGTCGAGGTCGCGGTGATGGTCGACGGGTTCAGCGTCGGCAGCGCCGACAGGTTGGTCGTCCCGTAGGCGCCCGCGAGCACGATCGGCCCGATCTTCACCGCCTGGGTGGTCGCGCTGTCCGGCGCGGCCGACCGGGTCAGGGCCATCGGCATCGTCATGGCCACGACATCCCCGGTGGTCCAGGTCCGCGTGATGGCGACCTGGGTTCCGGGGGTGGCCGCGACCGCGGTTCCGTTCAAGGTCACCGTCGCTCCGGTCGCCCAGGAGGGTACGCGCAGCTTCAGCGTGAACGCGGCGTTCCCCGTGACGGTCAGGCTCGTGGTGTTGGATTCGGGGAAGCTGGTGTCCTGGCGGATCGTCACGCCCTTCGCGGCCCAGTTCACAGTGGACGCTACGAACAGGTTGACGAAGATCGTGTTCGCGTTGTCATGGAAGTAGATCGTGTCGGCGAACTTCGTGTGCGTCTCCATGCCGGTGCCGTGGTCGCACGTGAAGTCGTTGTAGTCGTTGCTGTAGGTCTTGATCCCGCCCGCCCGCAGCGGCGTGTAGTAGGTGACGAACCCGTGCGCGGAGTCGGGATCCTGCTCGCCGAGCATCTGGTTCCAGAGGGTCCGCTCGTAGTACTCCAGGTAGTCCAGCCGAGCCGGGTTGGTGAAGAACAGCTGCCGGGTCAGCTTGAGCATGTTGTAGGAGTTGCAGACCTCGCAGGTGCTGTCCGACAACTGGCCGGCGATCCGGTCCGGGGCCTTGAAGTACTCCCCGTCGGAGTTGCCGCCGATGACATAGGTGTGGTGGCCGACGACGATGTCCCAGAAGTTGACGGCGATGTCGCGGTACCGCGTGGTGCCGGTCGCGTGGTACTCGCGGATCGCGCCGATCGCCTTCGGGATCTGGGTGTTGGCGTGGTAGCCGTTCAGCGCGTCGGTGTTGCTCGCCAGCGGGTCGAAGATCTCGGCGTGATCGAAGTACTGCGCCGTCGCCAAGTGGTTTGCGTCGCCGGTGACCTGGTAGAGGTTG
This sequence comes from Hamadaea sp. NPDC050747, assembly GCF_040654195.1. NCBI lineage: Bacteria > Bacillati > Actinomycetota > Actinomycetes > Micromonosporales > Micromonosporaceae > Hamadaea > Hamadaea sp. NPDC050747. The sequence continues at coordinate 310,514 of NZ_JBFAHM010000002.1, read as the reverse complement.
GCCAGCACCTCGTTCATGCCGCCGAACTCGGTGTCGAGCATGTTCTGTCGCTGGGTCTGGGTGAGCCGGTCCATCCGGAACTTCACCCAGGCCGCCATCGCGGTCAGCACCGTCAGCGCTTGCGCGTTGCCGGCCAGCAGGTGCATGTCCAGCAACCCGGCCATGATCTTGTGCAGCGTGTAGTACGGCGCCCACACCGACTGCCGGGCCTCGACGCGATCGATGAAGCTCTCGGGGAACGCCGACAGGAAACCGGTGTTGAAGCCGACCGTCGTGGCCCGCGCCTGGCATTGCGCGAGTACGCCGACGATGTAGTCGCCCTTGGTCTTGAACGCCGCGTCACCGGTGTTCGCGTACGACTGGGCGAGTCCAGTCAGCAGATGGCCGGTGGAGTGCCCGCGCAGCTCGGTCGTCGGCGACTCCCAGCCGCCGCACGCGGTGGCGGTCGAGGAGAGCCCGTAGTTGAGCCGGAAGGTGTGCAGCAGCCGGTCGGCGTCCACGAACTTCAGGTACGCCTGCGTACGCCCCTGGTTGGCCAGGAACGGACCGGTCAGCAGGGTGACCGCCGACAGAGGGAAGGGATAGACCGAGACGCCGGTGTCGGGCCGGGCCGCATACCCCGGTTCCCCGGTGAGCAGGGGACCGGTGGTGGCGGCGACACCGGCCGCGACGCCGGTGGCCAGCAGGGTGCGCCGGGTGACACGTTCGTGTCGCATGTACCTCACCTTTCGTTGGTACGAAGTGGAGGGGTGTATCGCGTCGCACCCGGAACGCCGCGATACCTGCGGGCCTACCCCTTGAGTGCTCCAGAGGCGAACCCGCGGACGTAGCTGCGTTGCATGAACGCGAACAGCAGCAGGCACGGGACGGCCATGAAGACCACCCCCGCCTCCAGCGCCGCGTAGTCGATGGAGCCGTGGCTGGCGGTACGCATGTTGACCACCGCCAGCGTGGTGGTGAACTTGTCGGTCGAGTTGAGCAGGATCAGCGGGGCGAAGAACTCGTTCCACGAGGCGAGGAAGGCGAACAGGCCGACGGTGATGAGCCCCGGGCGGACCGCCGGAAGCATGATGCGCAGCAGCGTGGAGAAGCTGTTGCAGCCGTCGACCTGCGCCGACTCCTCGAGTTCGCGGGGCACCGCCTCAAACGAGTTGCGCATCATGAACAGCGAGAACGGCAGCTGGAACATGGTCAGCACCAGGCTCAGCCCGATCAGGCTGTCCTGCAGACCCAGCCAGCCGAGGAGCACGTAGAGCGCGATCAGGATCGTCGCGTACGGCACCATCAGGATCGCCAGCGTGATCAGGAACAGCGCGTCGCGGCCGGGGAAGCGGAACCGGCCGAAGGCGTACCCGCCCAGAGTGGAGACGATCAGCGTGCCCCCGACGGTCAGCGCGCTGACCGTGAAGCTGTTGACCACGTGGTGCAGGCGGATGCCGTTGTCGGAGCTGAACAGCCGGTCGTAGTTCTCCAAGCCGAAGCCACTGCCGGTACGCACCGACGCGTAGCCGCTCCACAAGAGCGGGAACAGGAAGAGGATCGCCAGCGCCCCGCCGGTCACACCGTAACCTGCTGTGCTCCATGGGTTGCCTCGCCGCGCCTCCCTGCGGTCCGCTTGCGATGCAAAGCGCCCCAGACTGATCATTGGCATGCCCCTAGTGAGACCGGCGGCGCAGGACGCCGAGCTGGACGACGTTGACGACGACGAGGACGGCGAGCAGGACGACCGACAGTGCGGCGGCCGATCCGAGATCGAGCCGGATGAACGCCTCCCGGTAGATCACCATCACCAGCGAGGTCGTGCTGTTGTCCGGGCCGCCGCGGGTGAGGATCCAGAACTGGTCGAAGGCGAGGATCGAGCCGGTGATCATCATGGTCAGGACCAGGGCGATCGTCGGCCGCAGGAGCGGCAGGGTGATGCTCCGGAAGGTCTGCCAGCGGCTGGCGCCGTCGATTCGCGCGGCCTCGTAGACCTCCAGCGGGATCGCCTGCAGTCCGGTGAGCATGATCAGCATGTTGAACCCGGCGAACCGCCACAGCACGAGCACCACGGTCGAGCCCAGGGCGGAGTTTCCGCTACCGGAGGTCCACGAGACGTAGCCGTCCACCAGGCCGATCGCCTGCAAGGCGTCGCTGACCGGGCCGATCTCGTCCGACAGCAGGCCGAGGAACAGCAACGAGGCGCTGGCGAACCCGACCGCCATCGGCAGGAAGAACGCCGTACGCAGGAAGCCGACGCCGCGGCGGCGGTTCTGCACGAGCAGCGCCAGCCCGAGGGCGAGCGAGAAGAGCAGGACCGTCATGATCACGGTGTACTTCAGGGTGAACCAGACCGCCGAGCCGACGAGCTGGTTGTCGCCGATGCCGGCGTAGTTGTCGGGCACGTTGAAGGTCGGCGCGCCCAGCAGCGGCCACTTGTGCAGCGACATCCACACGACCAGCAGCAGCGGTGTCACGAAGAACAGCCCGACCATGACCGCCGTGGGGGCGGCGTACGCGGCGCCCACCAGGCTTCGCCTTCGGGCCCGGCTCGCGCGACGCGGCGGCGTCTTCGTCGCGGCCGCGTCGGCGGTCACCGCCGGGCGTTGCATTGTCATGGGCATTGGTTCTCCGGACTCGGTTCGGGGGCCCGGCCGTCAGGTGGGACGGCCGGGCCGGCGGATGGTCAGCCTTGCTGGAGGGACTTGGTGATAGCGGCGTTGCCGTCGGCGAGCGACTTGGCGGCGTCGCCGAACAGCGCCCCGCGTACCGTTTGCAGCCAAGGGCTCTGCGGGTCGTTGAACGAGGCGTTGAAGTTCTTCGCGTACGGCGTCTTGCCCTTCGCGACGAGGCTGTTGATCGTCACGATGCGCGGGTCGGCCGAGGAGTACTTGTTGGACGCGAGGTCGGTGCGGATCGGCACACCCTTGTTCTTGGCGATGACCTCGACCTGTGCGTCGTCCGACATCGTCCAGTTCAGGAAGTCCCAGGCCTGCGCCTGCTTGGTGCTGGTCGCGCCGATGCCGATCGAGTCGCCGCCGATGAAGGTGGACTCGCCGCCGTCGAGGCCGGTGATCGGGGCGACGCCCATCTTGACGCCCTTCTCCTCGATCATGCCGAGCCACACCGACGGTCCGGGTGCGATACCGATCTTCCCGCTCTGCAGGGCGCCGAGCCAGGTCGGACCGGCCTCGTCCTTCGACGCCGGAGCGGCCACGCCCTCGTCGTAGAGCGAACGGTAGAGGGCGAAGACGTCCGCCATCTCCTTCGAGTCGATCTTCGCGGCGGTGCCCTTGTCGTCGAGCACGTTGCCGCCGGACGCCCAGACCGACGGCCAGAAGGTGAACTCGACACACCCGCCGCAGTTACCGCCGAAGTAGGTGCCGTTGACGTCCCCGCCCAGCTTGTCGATCTTGCGCGCCTGCTCGGCGAACTCCTTGAGAGTCGTCGGCGGCTTCTCCGGGTCCAGCCCGGCCTTGGCGTACAGATCCTTGTTGTAGAGCATCACCGACATGTCCACGGTGTGCGGCACCGCGTACGTCTTGCCGTCCCAGGTGCCGGCGCGGACGTGGCCGGGGGAGACCTTGTCCTTCAGGCCGCTGGCGGCGAACCGGTCGGTGATGTCGGCCCACAGTCCCTGCGAGGCGTACTGGGGCGCGAAGACGACGTCGGTGGCGAACAGGTCGGGCAGGGCCTTCGCCCCGGCCGCCGAGGCCAGCTTCGCCGGATACTCCTCGTTCGGGTACGCCGTCACGGTCACCTTGTTCTTGTGACTGGCGTTGTAGGCCTCGGCGTACGCCTTGGACACCGATTCGGTGGCGGCCCGCGTCCACAGGGTCAGCTGCGCGCCGTCGTCGACGCCGGCGGTGGAGTTACCGCCGGGCGCCTCATCCTCACCGCACGCCCCGAGGACGGCGGTCAGCAGGACCGCGACCGCCACTGCGGCCGGGGTTCTCAACGATCTCACGATCTCTCCTTAGTCTGGGAGGTTCGGCGGCTCGGGCGGCCGGGTCGGTCAGGTCTTGGGCAGCCAGATCCGCATCGTGGCCGGACCCTGGCGGCCCCAGCGGTGGTACGGGATCAGTCGCAGGGACGTCGGGGTCCGGGCACCGCCCGCCGCCGCGTCGGCGTACGGCCACGCGGTGGAGGCGGTCTGTTCGAGCACGGCGGAGACGGAGACCGTGCTCTCGGGGTTCTTCTCGTTCTCCGCCGGTGTGGCGGAAGCGGCGTAGTCCGCCGGGGGGACTTCCGGGTCGACCCGGACGCGGTCCAGGTCGATGGCGCCGTCGGGGGACTCGGCGCACAACACGATCGGGCCGCGTTCGACGGCGACGCAGTCACGCACGGCGTCGATGCGCGGGTCGGGATGCGTGAACCGGGGATGCATCGGCAGCCACAGCACGATCTCGTCGCCGGCCCGGAAGGCGCGGCGCACCACGACGCGGTCGCCCGAGACGGGCTGCGGCTGCCCGTTGACCGTGACGGTCGCCCCGTCACCGGCCCAGTCCGGCAGCCGCAGTGCCACGCCCCACTCGCCGCCGGACGTCTCGGTGACGCGGATCCGGACGCCCCCGCTGTCCGGGTACGCCGTCGTCATCGACAAGCCCACCGGCCGCCCATCGGCCAGCCGCGTACGCACTTCGGCGTCGGCGTACTGGAAGACGTGGACCTCGTCGCCGGCCACCGCGGCGAAGTACGCCGACAGGCTGGCCAGCAGCCGGGCGGTGTTGCCGAGGCAGCAGGACACCTCGAACCAGGGCGCGCGGGGACCGCCGCCGAAGCCGAGCTGTTCCTGATCCTCCGGCACGACCGCGGTCGGCGTACGCTGATGCAGCGTGTTGGCGTAGAAGAAGGATCGGCCGTCGTCGCCGAGCGAGGTCGCGACCACGTTGTAGAGGACGCGCTCGATGACGTCGGCGTAGCGGGGCCGCCCGGTGGCCAGCAGCAGCCGCCAGGCGAGCATGATCGCCGCGATGCCGGCGCAGGTCTCGGAGTAGGCACGGTCGGCCGGGAGCACGAAGTCCTCGCCGAAGGCCTCGTCCTCGTGCCGGGAGCCCATGCCGCCCGTGAGGTAGGTACGCCGTGCGAGCGTGTGGTCGAACTGCTCGATGATCGCGCCCAGCAGTTCGTCGTCGCCCGTCTCGACCGCCACGTCGACCGCGCCCATGGCGAGGTAGAGAGCGCGGACGGCGTGGCCGCGGAAGGTGTGCGCCTGGCGGATCGGCTGGTCGTCGCTGAAGTACGACCAGCCGAACTGGTGCGGCGGCAGGCTTCGGTTGCCGCGACGGCGCAGGAACAACGCGGCCTGGTCGAGGTAGCGCTGTTCGCCGGTGACCCGGGCGAGTTCGGCCAGCGCCGGCTCGATCTCCGGGTGTCCACACACGACGGCCGGACCGTCGGGGCCGAAGGTGTCGCAGACGTGGTCGGCGGCCCGCTGAGCGACCGCGAGCAAGTCGTCGCCGCCACTGGTTCGCGTCCGCGCGACGGCCGCCTGCAGCAGGTGCCCGGTGCAGTACAGCTCGTGGCCCCAGGCCAGGTCGCTGTATCGGGGACGCTGCCCGGGACCGCCGAACGCGGTGTGCAGGTAGCCGTCGGCCGCCTGCGCTCCGGCGAACAACGCGGTCAGCTCGGTGATCTCGCGGTCGCGGCCGGGAGTCGGCAGACGCCCGTTCTCCCACGACATGGCTTCGACGAGCTTGTAGACCTCGGAGTCGGTGAACTCGCGCCCCCGGCGGTCGGCGTTGGCGTTCCCGTCACGCAGGAACGACCCCGTCCAGCCCAGCTTGTCCATCCACACCCGACCGTGATCGAGCGTCGCGCTGCCGATCAGGTGCTGCCGCCGGCCCCAGAATCCGCCGGTGATCCGCACCTCGGCGAGGCCGAGCGGGCGCAGGGCGCCGCGCGACGGCACGACGGGCCGCCCTCCTGTGAGGTCGGCGGGGCGCGCCGTCACCGTCATCGTGGCCTCCTTCGACCGTGGTCCCTGTCGTGTGTGTAGGACACGATGCGCGCCGAAAACCTTTTCGGCAAGACGTCCTCCGCGTTACAAACTGATAACGGCACATCGACGGATCACCAGGATTGACAACGTCATTACGCTGTGGACAGCTTCGAAATCGATTCGAAAGGCTTTCGATGGGCAGACGGCGGTCGCAGCAGGTGACCCTCACCGACGTGGCGCAGCTGGCCGGGGTCTCGGTCGCCACCGCGTCGAAGGCACTCAATGCCAAGGGTGAGGTCGCCCCGGACACGCGGCAGCGCGTACTGCAGGCGGCCGAGCAGTTGGCGTTCCAGCCGAACGTGCTGGCTCGCGGACTGATCTCCGGGCGTACGCGGACCATCGGGCTGCTCACCGACGAGCTGGCCGGCCGGTTCTCCATCCCGATCCTGCTCGGCGCGGAGAACGCGCTCGGCAACGAGCAGATGTCGGTGCTGCTGTGCGACGCCCGCGGCGACGCCATCCGCCGCCGGCACTACATCCGTACGCTGGTCGCACGTCAGGTCGACGGGTTCATCGTGGTCGGCGACAGCAACGACGTCACCCCGACGCTGGGCGGGGAGATCCCGGTCCCGGTCGTCTACGTCTACGGCCAGTCGACCGATCCGGACGACCTGTCGCTGCTGGCCGACGACGAAGGCGGCGCTCGCCTGGTCGTCGAGCATCTGATCGCGCAACGCCGCCGCCGCATCGGGCACATCACCGGGCCGCAGACCTACCGTGCGGCCCGCGACCGGGTCACCGGCGCCCGGGCCGTCCTCGCCGAGCACGGGCTGAGTCTGGTGGGCGGCGAGCCGCTCTACGGCGAGTGGTCGCAGCGCTGGGGCCGGCACGCCACTCGGCAACTGCTGACCGCGCACCCGGAGACCGACGCGCTGTTCTGCGGTAACGACCAGATCGCCGTGGGCGCTCTGCAAGTGCTGCAGGAGATGGGCCGTCGAGTCCCCGACGACGTCGCCGTGGTCGGCTACGACAACTGGGAGGTGCTGGCGGCCGACTGCCGGCCCCCGTTGACCACAGTGGACCTGAACCTGGAGCAGCTCGGCGCGACCGCCGTCCGGCACCTGTTCGCGGCGCTCGACGGCAAGCCGACCACCGGTGTGCTCCGGCAGCCCTGCCGCCTCGTCGTACGCGAGTCCACCGGCCCCGCCGCCTGATCAGCCGATCGAGTACCAGATGACCTGAAGAACGTCTTTCAGCCATCCGGGCGTGTCGGGTGAGGTGATGATCGTGGCCATGGCGAAGTCGGCGGTCGTCCACACCGGATTGAGAGCGAGCGCCAAGGTGATGTTGAGCCGCTGATACACCGGGTCCTTTTCGCCGTACTCCTTCTGCCGTCGCCCGGTGACCCGGAACAGCTGCACGTACGCGGCGACCGCGAGCGCGGCCAAGCACCGCAGGTCCGGCCGGCCCAACAGCTGCCAGACGGCTAGCGGAAACCCGCCGAAGACGGCGATGAGCAGCAGGTAGAGAAGCCAGTTGAGGGGTGGCAAGTCGAACTCGTCGACTGCGTCCAGCAGAAGGATGATGACCGGCCACATCACGAACTGCATGGCCAGGAAGGCCATCGCGACGTCGATCCGCAGGAGGCCGAAGGCGGCCAGCGCGAGTGCGACCATGGCCGCCGCCAGCAGATTCGCCGCGAGTTCGATCGAGACGGTCCGGGCGAGCAGCGCGGTGCGATTCGCGTGCCGCCGCGACGCCCGCAGGTCGACCGTCACGAGAACGGTCAGCGCCGCCGCCGGAAGCAGCACTCCGGCGACTGCGGCGAGGGTGATCGGCAGGCTGCTCGCCACCGAGCCGTCCGCTACCGCGATCAGCCAGGCGCCACCGAGCACGACCACGGTGCTCAGCAGGTTGACCCCGACGTCGCGGGCGAATTTGAACCATACCAGCAGGGGCAGCGCCAGGACGAGGGCGGCCGCGATCACCGCCTCCGGGCCCGGCCCAACCCGTCCAGTGATGAGCAGGAGCAGCCACACCAAGGCGGCGGCGAACAGATTCGCGACGACGTTGACCCCGAGGTCTCGAAGCTTGTGCAGCAGTGGGCTGTCTTCCCACCAGGTGAGCAGCACGGCCGCCCCGACGGCGCCGGCCACCACGACCGTCACCGCGATCGCGGCGAACCCGGTGGCGCGGGGAACCTGCGCGAGCCCGCGGTCGGCGGCGATCAGCCAGCCGCCGACGAGCATGGCGAGGGTGCCCGACGCGTTGAGGACCACGTCGCGAGTCAGTGGTGCGCCGTCAGCGCGGAGCCGTTGCAGTACGCCGGATGCCACGCGTTAAGAGATGCCATGCCGAGTGGCTTCACGTCTAGTCGGTTCGCACGCCCGGGTAGCCGGGATATCGGTATCGATACCGATCTGTCGACAGCACTTGAAGTTGTCGAAAGCATGTGGCAATGTCGTCGATACGGTCAATGTGAACGTTAACATCCATGGCCGTGGGTCGCCCACGAAGCGCCCCGCAGCGCCGCCCCCTCCGCACGAACATCCACGGCGGGATCGATCCACTATGACCGGTCCCGGGCGCCCGATCCGCCCAGATCGCCGCCCGAATCCTCAAGGAGCACCCATGGGACTCCATGCTGCCCGCATTTCTTTCGGGAAATCCCACGCTTCCCGCGCTTCCCGGAAAGCCCGGCTGATCGCGATCTCCGGCGCCGCCGCCGGGCTGGCCGTCCTCGCCGCTGCCGTTCTTGGTCCCGGTCTGGCCCAGGCGGCCAGCACCCTCGGCGCACAAGCGGCGCTGTCCGGCCGCTACTTCGGCACCGCCGTCGCGGCGTACAAACTCAGCGACACCACGTACGCCACCATTCTCGACCGTGAGTTCACCATGATCACGCCCGAGAACGAGATGAAATGGGACGCCACCGAGCCGTCCCGAGGCACCTTCACCTTCTCCTCCGCCGACCAGATCGTCAGTCACGCCCAGGCGCATGGCCAGCGCATGCGCGGCCACACCACGGTGTGGCACCAGCAGCTGCCGTCCTGGGTCAGTTCGATCACCGACGCCACGACCCTGCGCAGCGTGATGAACAACCACATCACGACGCTGATGACCCACTTCAAGGGGAAGATCTACGCCTGGGACGTCGTGAACGAGGCGTTCGCCGACGGATCGACCCAGCACCGCAGCTCGGTGTTCCAGAACGTCCTCGGCAACGGGTTCATCGAAGAGGCGTTCCGCACCGCCCGGGCGGCCGACCCGGCCGCCAAGCTCTGCTACAACGACTACAACATCGAGAACTGGTCCGACGCCAAGACCCAAGGCGTCTACTCGATGGTGCGCGACTTCAAGTCGCGCGGCGTACCGATCGACTGCGTCGGCTTCCAGAGCCACTTCGGCACCGGCGGGCCGCCGTCGAGCTTCCAGACCACGCTGTCGAACTTCGCCGCGCTCGGGGTGGATGTGCAGCTCACCGAGTTGGACATCGCCGGAGCGTCCGCCACCGCCTACGCCGACACGGTCAAGGCCTGCATGAATGTGTCCCGCTGCACGGGCATCACCGTGTGGGGCATCCGGGACAGCGACTCCTGGCGTACCGGGCAGAACCCGCTGCTGTTCGACAACAACGGCAACAAGAAGGCGGCATACGACGCGGTCCTCACCGCGCTGGGCAGCGGTACGCCCACCAGCCCCTCCGCTTCGGCGTCGGCGAGCCGCAGTCCGAGTTCCAGCCCGAGCGCCAGCCCGAGTTCGAGTCCCACTGCCAGCCCGAGTGCTTCGATGCCGGCACCGGGGAAGTCCTGTTCGGCGGCGTACGCCATCACCAACCAATGGCAGGGCGGCTTCCAGGCGGCCGTGACCGTGACCGCCGGATCGTCGGCGATCACCTCGTGGACCGTGACCTGGCAGTTCGCCGACGGCCAGACGGTCACCCAGTACTGGAGCGCCACGATCACCGGCGGCGGCGCGGCCGTGACCGCCCGGAACGTGAGCTACAACGGCTCGCTGGCGGCCGGTGCGAACACCCAGTTCGGCTTCCTCGGTAGTTGGAACGCGACCAATTCCGTGCCGTCCCTCAGCTGCTCCGCGGCTTGATCCCACGAAGGACTGACATGACTCAGCTCAGACTTCCTCATCGCCTGATCATCGCCACCGCCGCGGCCGTCACCGTGGCCGCGGGGGGAGTGGCCGTCGCGACCTCCGCATCAGCGGCGGCCGGCTGCCAGGTCGCGTACGCGATCACCAACCAGTGGCCGAGCGGCTTCGGCGCGAACGTGACGATCACCAACCTCGGCGACGCTGTGAACGGCTGGCGGCTCACCTGGTCGTTCACCGCCGGGCAGACGGTGACCCAGCTGTGGAGCGGCTCCTACACCCAGTCGGGTTCGCAGGTCACCGTGACCAACGCCGAGTGGAACGGCGCCATCCCGACCAACGGCACGGCGAGCTTCGGATTCAACGGGAGCTGGAACAACTCCAGCAACCCGGTGCCGGCGTCGTTCGCGCTCAACGGCGTCACCTGCACCGGCGGCACGAACCCGTCGCCGAGCTCGGCGTCCGGTACGCCGACCTCCACCCCGACGTCCACGCCGAGCTCCACTCCCAGCTCGAGTCCGAGCTCGACGCCGACGAGCACACCGCCGCCGACCTGCTCGCTTCCGTCGACCTACCGCTGGACCTCGACGGGGTCGCTCGCGAACCCGAAGTCGGGCTGGGTCTCGCTCAAGGACTTCACGACGGTGCCCTACAACGGCAGGCATTTGGTGTACGCGACCACGCACGACACCGGAAGCAGCTGGGGATCGATGAACTTCGGCCTCTTCACCAGCTGGTCGGACATGGCCACCGCCAGCCAGAACGGGATGTCCTCGGGCACCGTCGCGCCGACGCTGTTCTACTTCGCCCCGAAGAACATCTGGGTGCTCGCGTACCAGTGGGGCGCGACGGCCTTCTCCTACCGGACGTCGAGCGATCCCACCAACGCCAACGGCTGGTCGGCGGCGCAGCCGCTCTTCTCCGGGAGCATCACCGGTTCGGGCACCGGGCCGATCGACCAGACGCTCATCGCCGACGACACCACGATGTACCTGTTCTTCGCCGGCGACAACGGCAAGATCTATCGAGCCAGCATGCCGATCGGCAACTTCCCGGGCAGCTTCGGCAGCTCCTACACGACCATCATGAGCGACACGACGGCCAACCTCTTCGAAGCGCCGCAGGTCTACAAGGTCAAGGGGCAGAACCAGTACCTCATGATCGTCGAGGCGATGGGGAACAACGGCCGATACTTCCGTTCGTTCACAGCCACCAGCCTGGGCGGATCCTGGACGCCGCAAGCCGCCACCGAGGCCAATCCCTTCGCGGGCAAGGCGAACAGCGGGGCGACCTGGACCAACGACATCAGCCACGGCGACCTCGTCCGCAGCACCGCCGATCAGACGATGACGATCGATCCCTGCAACCTCCAGCTGCTCTACCAGGGACGGTCGCCCAGTTCCGGTGGTGACTACGGGCTGCTCCCGTATCGGCCGGGCGTCCTGACACTTCAGCGGTAGGAGGGGCCATGAGGAAACGCAGAATTCCCATCCCAGTCGTGGCGTCGATCGCGGCCGCGCTGCTGACGTCCACGGCCGTCGCGGTGGCCTTGCCCGCCGGGGCGGCGGTGTCCGGCTGCTCGGTCGCGTACGCGGTGTCGTCGCAGTGGCCGGGTGGCTTCGGGGCGAACGTCACCGTCACGAATCTCGGTGATCCGGTGACGAGCTGGACGCTGACCTGGTCGTACAGTGCCGGGCAGACCGTGACACAGTACTGGAACGCCACTCTGACCCAGAGTGGAGCCGTGGTCACGGCCAAGAACGTCAGCTACAACGGTTCCATCGCCACCAACGGCACGGCGTCCTTCGGGTTCAACGGGTCGTGGTCCGGCAGCAACCCCGCTCCGACCGCGTTCGCGCTGAACGGGGTGGCCTGCACGGGCGGCACCGGCACCTCGCCGAGCGCGAGCGCCTCCGCGTCCGCCTCGACGAGCGCCAGTGCCTCGCCGAGCAGCTCGGCTACTACCTCACCGAGCACTGGACCAATCGACATCGCGGTGAACAGCTCCACGAAGTACCAGACGATCGACGGCTTCGGCGCGGCGGTCTCGATCTGGGGCAGCGCTTGGTCGACGGCGGAGACGCAGACGCTCGTCGGGCTCGGGGCCAACCAGTTCGGGCTGTCGATCGTGCGTACGGGGATCTCGCCGGTCTCGAGTGAATGGGCGACTCAGGTGAGCGCCTTGAAGACGGCCAAGTCCTACGGGTCGGGCGTCAAGATCATGGCGTCGCCTTGGACGGCTCCGGCGGCGTGGAAGTCCAACAACAGCCGGACCAACGGCGGCAAGCTGTTGCCCGAGTACTACGACGACTACGCGAACCATCTGAACAGCTACGTCCAGTACATGCGCGGGCAAGGCGTACCGATCGACGTCACCTCGGTCCAGAACGAGCCGGACTGGCACCCGGACTACGACTCGATGGACTGGAGCGGCACCGAACTGGCGACCTGGGCATGCGCCCAGGGTGCGAAAGTGCAGAACACCAAGCTGCTGGTCGCCGAAGCGGTGAACCTCAACTACAGCTACACCGATCCGACCCTGAACGACGCGTGCGCCCGCAACAACATCGGCTACATCGGCGGTCACCTGTACGGCACCGAGTCGGCGGGGCGGCTGGGCCCGTATCCGCTGGCCGCGCAGTACAACAAGCCGGTGTGGATGACCGAGTGGAATCTGCATGCGGCCGACGGGAGCGGTTCGACCATCTGGGGCGACCCCACCAACCTGGCGGCCTGGAACGAGACGCTCGACGACATCATGCGTACGGTGCACCGGTCGATGGAGGCCAACTGGAGCGCCTACATCTGGTGGTACGGCAAGCGGTTCTACTCCTTCATCGGTGACGGCGAAGCGGCCTACGGCACCACCGCGGGCGCGCCGCTGAAGCGCGGATACGCCTTCTCGCAGTACGCGAAGTACGTGCGGCCGGGATACCAGCGCGTCGCGGTGACGAAGAGTTCGAAGGCCTCGCCGCTGGAGGTCACGGCCTACGCCGGGGGCGGGAAGCTCACGCTGGTGATCCTCAACCGGTCGACGAGCGCGGTGAACAACGCCGTGATCCAAGCCGGGCAGAACATCACGTCGGCGGCGCACTACCTCACGTCGCAGACCCAGTCGGCGGCCAGTCAGCCGGCGGCCGTCAACGGCTCGACGGTCAGCGTGAACGTCGCTGCCCGAAGCATCTCCACGGTCGTCCTCACCCTCTGAGGACGACGACATGAACGTGGGGCCGCACACGCCCGGCGTGCGGCCCCACCATCATTCACCAGCTCCTCAGGACAGGGTGTACACCACCATTCCGTGCGGTTCGGAGTTGGTCTGGAAGTTGCCGCCGCCGGACATCTCGACCACGGTGTCGAATCCGATGAGGTCCCAGGTGAGACCGATCAGCTCGTCGACGCCGTCGGCGTTCAGATCGGCGATCACCACCGTGCTGGTCGTGTAGGTGCTGTCACTCGCCAGCGTCGGGGGATAGTTGATCGGCCCCGTGAGGATGGAGACGTCCCACGCGGTCGCCCCGCCCTCGTTGCCGGAGACCACGAGTGACTGTCCGCCGACGCCGCGGGCGAACCCGCCGCTGTAGGGGGACGGCAACTGGTTGCGGTGGTACACGGTGCCGTCCGGCGTGATTAGCGTGAAAGCCGCGTTGCGGATCTGCAGCAGCCCGGCCGGGCCGGCGGCGTACGCGTGATGGGTGAAGTAGCCGCCGTCGGTGAACGCCTGGAGCCGCGCGCCGGTCCGGGCGTCGCGCCGGTCGATCAAGGTGGCGCCGATGTTCGAGCCGGCCGGCGTGGACAGCCAGGTGAACACCACGGAGTTGCCGTCACCCACGGTCGGCGCCATCGTCACGCCGTTCCAGAGGCTCGCGCCGCGGATCGTGCCGCCGTCCAACGCGGACGGCGTTACCGCCCAGCGGAGGCCGCCGGAGTCACCGTCGACCGCCATCCCGCCGACGACCGGAGCGGCGACGTTGAGCGCGCCCTCGGTGTTGAAGGCGGCGAACACCGTGCCGTCGGCGATGACGGCGTCGGAGAAGCGCACGCCGTCGGCCGGGTGCCGCGTCCACAGTCGTTCGCCGCCTCCGGCGTACGCCCGCAGCGCGTCGGTCGGCACGACCAGCTCGGCTCCGGCCTTGCCGTCGAGGTCGCCCGCGGTGACCGTCCAGACATGGTCCCCGCCGATCGTGGTACGCACCCGTCCGCTGTGCGGATCGAGCACCTGAGCGGCGTCCGTCGCGGCCACGACGACCTCTGGCACGCCGTCGCCGCTGACGTCAGCCAGCTGCACCTGGTGCACCGCGCCCGCGGTGACCTGCCGCCACAGCACCTTCGGGTTCTCCGCCGAGGCCGACGACGTCCCGAGCGAAGCGCCGTCGAGGGCGAAGACACCCCGGGACTCGCCGCCGACGATGAGGTCGGTGACCCCGTCGCCGTTGACGTCGGCCGGCACCGCCGTCACGAGGTCGCCGAGCAGCGGCGTGATCTGGGCGATCTGACCGCCACCGGCGGCGTACCGGTACAGGGTCTGGTTCTGCGCGATCGCGATGATCTGACCGTCCTGCGCGGTCAGCACGAGGGGCTGGCCGACGTCACCGGTGGTGCTCCAGCGGACGGTGCCGGTGGGGCCGTCAATCGCGACGACCGAGGTCACCCGGTCGCCGGTCCGGTTGGCGGAGCTGCCAAGCCCCTGGGGTTCCCATTGCCCGGCGACGACCGTACGCCCCGAGGTGGTCAGGCCGAGCGAGATCGGACCGTCGCCGCCGGACGCCGTTCGCTTGACCGTGCGAGCCCAGAGTTGCGTCGCGCCGTCCTCACCGTCCACCGCCCGGGTCTGAGTGGTGTTGACGAACATCGTGCCGTCGAAGAACGCCTCGTTGACGACGTACTCAGGCGCGGCCGACCCGGCCACGTCGGCGACCAGGAGGTTGGCCGGCAGGGCGTTGACCCGGCTGCTGCGCAGCGTCCGGGCGCCGGTCGTCAGGTCGTAGGTGACCAGATCGTATCGGCCGCTGGCGATGGTGACGCCGTCGAGTCCGATGCGCTGCTCCAGGGCCACCAGGCGATTTCTCGACGTGTCGGCTCGCAGGAAGCGGGCGAACGCCGGGTTCGTCACGTCCCAGCGAACCGCGCCGGTGACGCTGTCGATCAGCATCGTGTGGCTGACCACGCTGGTGTTGCGATACGACTCGATCCACCCGGCCGCCACCTGGCCGGCCCCGGCCGCCGCCAGCGATGCGAAGATCGCCGTCCGCGAGCCGGTCGAGACCGTCCACTCGCGGTCGACCGCCATGCCGGTGGTGAACCGCCACCCGTGCAGCTCGGTCTTCTGCGCGGCCGGCGTCTGCGTGTTCGTTCCCGCGATCACCGTCGCCAACAGGGTGCCGTCGGCGATGGCGACCTGGTAGGCCGCCGGCAGTAGGGCCGACCACTGGGTCGCCCCGGTCTGCCCGTTCAGGACGGTCAGGAACGTGCCCGTGTTCAGGGCCGAGCCCGGCTTCGTGAACGGCCGGTAGGGGGAGACCCCGACCTCGGCGAGGAACGCGACTTCGGGGATTCCGTCGCCGGTCAGGTCGCCCACGGCGTACGACTGAGGCTCGATGGTGCTCAGCGGGCCGTAACCGAGGTAGATCCGGGCCGAGTAGGGCTCGGGCTGCCAGGGCCTGAGGTTGGTGACCTGCCAGTCGGAATGCAGCGACGCGGTGCCGCGCCGCCAGACGGTCTCGCCCGCCGCGGTCATCCGCGCGACCGACCCGCCGCTGTGCACGACGAGCAGGTCACCGCCCGGCAGCGCGCTGGTCGCCGTGACGCCGCGCACCGTCTCGACCAGGCCGGTCGCCTTCATGCCGGTGGTCGTGGTGTTGGCGGTGGTTGCGGTCGTCTCTGCGGTGGTCTCGACCGCGTCCAGGCGCCGGGCGGCCGCGGCCACCTCGGCCTCGCTCGGCCCGGTCGGGTCCGTCGCGTCCTTCGTGGTGCTCGCGCCCAGCGGGGCGGTGAAGGTGATCGCCTGGTCACCGTCGAGCACGACCTCGTTGTACGCGTAACGCAGTCCGTCAGTGCCCGCGACGTTCTCGAGGCCGATCGTCGCCCCACCACCCCGGGCGGCGGCGTTCCCGCCCACCTGGTGGTACTGCAGCGTGATGTCGCCGTTCTCGGCGAACACGACCTCGGCGCTGACGCGGGTACGCCCGTCCGAGGCGAGCAGCGCGTCGTCCCACTCGACGACGAACCGGCGATCACCCACGCGGCCGAGGAGCGCGGTCTGCACCTTGGCCCGGTCGTCGATGATCAGGTCGTCCCAGAACGCCGCGACGACGCCGTTGGGGTTGCCCAGACCGGGCAGGATCGTGTTGGCGTAGTCGCCCAGCCGGGGCTCGGCGAAGTTGACCAGACCGTTGGTCGTCACGTACGCCGTCTTCCGCTCGACGCCGTAGAAGGTCACCGGGAACGGCAGCGCGACGGTGGCGACGTCCTCGTCACCCTTCAACGGCAGCCGGTCGTGCGCGTCGACCCAGTCCGGCCGCGACGGCGTGCAGGTGTAGCCGTAGCGGTCGGCGCGGTTGGGCAGGGCGAAGTCGAGCGTCGCGGCCGCGCCGACGGTCAGCGACCGCGACATCGGCGCGTTGCAGAGCACCGGCGCGGCCGGGCTCGCGACGACGTCGTACGCCCCTTCGGCCACCGCGGCGAAGGTGTAGCGGCCGTCGGCGTCGGTGGTCGCCTCGTCGAGTGGCGTGTTCGCCACCCGGACGGCGGCACCGGCGAGCGGCCGGCCCAGCACGTCGTACACCCGGCCGGACAGCGCGTGCTGCGGCGCGGCGGCGAGCGCGAAGTCCCGGCGGCTTTGGGTGTTGGCGGTGACGGTGACACCGGTCGCCTGCGCGTCGACCCGGCCGTAGAGGTGCGCGGTCACGGTGTACTCGCCGACGGGCAGGTAGATCTGGTAGGAGCCGTCGGCCAGCGTGCGCACCGAGCGGGTGGTGCCGCTGGAGGTCGCCGTGACCGTCACACCCGTCAGCGGGTTGCCCGACGCCGGGTCGGTGACGACGCCGGTCGCCGAGCCGACCTCACCGCGAGGAGCGGCGCTGACCGCGGCGTACGCGTCGAGGCGGCCCTCGCCGAACACGTTGTTCTTCGCGGCGGTGCCGCCGCACGTCAGGTTGGCGGTGTCGACGGCGGTCGAGTCGAGGATCTCCGTCGTCCGAGGAAGGTCGCCGACCAGCGCCGGCGCCGCCGACCACAGCAGCGCGATGGTCCCCGCCACGTGCGGCGCGGCCATCGAGGTGCCGTTCATGGCGGTGTAACCGTCACCCGGGTACGCCGAGCGGATGTTGGAACCGGGGGCGGCGATGTTGGGCTTGGCCAGCCCGGCGACCGACGGGCCGCGGCTGGAGAAGCTGGAGATCGCGTTCGTCGAGGTGAACGAACCCACGGCGTACGCGTCGGCGTCGTCGCCCGGCGAGTTGGCGGTGCCACAGGCCGGTCCGCTGTTGCCGGCGGAGAAGACGGGGAAGATCCCGGCCGCCCGCCACGCGTCGATCATGTCGGCGTACCAGAGGTCGTTCTGCCCGCCGCCCCAGGAGTTGTTGACGATGTTCGGGGCGAGGTCCGGCCGGGGGTTCGCGCCGGTGCTGTCGGTCGGCGCGAGGATCCACTGGCCCGCCAGCAGCAGCGACGACTCCGAGCACGAGTCGGTCTCGCAACCCTTGGCGGCCATCCACTTCGCGCCGGGCGCGACGCCGATGCCGCCCGCCCCGACCATGGTGCCCATGGTGTGCGTACCGTGGCCGGCGTTGTCACAGGGCGCGGCGGTCGGGCAGATCCCGGCCGGGTCGTACCAGTTGTAGTCGTGCGAATAGCGACCGTCGCCCAGCGAGCCCCGGTACGCGGCGGCCAGCGCCGGGTGGTCGAACTGGACCCCGGAGTCGATGTTCGCCACGACGACACCCTCGCCGGTCGTGCCGTACTCGCTCCACACCTGCGGGGCGCGGATGCGGTCGATACCCCACTCGACGGCGGCCGTGGTGGCGGTCGCGTCGACGGCGGCGGTGTCCGGGAGCTGGAACACCTTCTCGGCGGTGATCGCCTCGACATCGGACCGGGCCGCGATCGCCGCCAGCACGGTCGCGTCGCCGGTGACGCGGACCTCGTCGGTGATCCAGAAGGCGGTGTACTCGGCCTTCGCGTCGTCCAGCTGCGCACGCAGGCCGCGCTGGCTGTTCGCGGCGTGCTCGGTCAGCGCCTGATACGCCGCCTTCGCCTTGCCGGCCCGCGTACGCTGTGCCTTCGCGTCGGACAGATCGGCGGAACCCTTGAGGCGTACCAGGAATGTGGCCTGGCCGTCGTCGGAGAGGTCGGCCCGGACGGCCGGGTCGACGGTGGCGGTCGACTCGGCGGCGGTCGCGGCGACGGGCGCCGAGGCGACGGCGCCGACCGTCGTCAGCAGGGCCACGGCGACCGGCAGACTCAGTCGCCGCAGGAGCTTTCGTGACATGAGGAGTGTCCCTTCCCGGCCGCTGGGGGTTCGCGGCATGGTGGGACTATTCGCCCTCGGCGGGAAGATCCGCTAGAGCCTGGGATGGCCGATCCCCGCCAATGACCGGTGTCGGCCAGTTCCCTGATAGGACCGTCAGACCCAGCCCCGTCGACTGGCTTGAATGCCCGCCTGGAATCGGCTCGTCGCCCCCAGCCGATCGAGCAGCCGGGTGATCCGCCGCCCGAGCGTACGCGCACTGACCCCGAGCTGCCGCGCCATCGCCTCGTCCTTGAGCCCCGAGCCGAGCAGCGTGAGCAGCGCGCGATCGACCTCATCCAAATCGTCCGGCAGCCCCGGAGTGTCCGGTCGCAGCGGCGCGGCCCGCTCCCACAACGACTCGAACAACGCCGCCAACGCGGACGACAGCAACGACGGATGCACCACGATGACGCTGCGGATGCGACCCTCCCGCACCGACAACGGCAACAACGCGCGTACGCCGTCCACGACGATCAGCTTCAACGGAACGTCGGCCAGCGTCCGGGCCTGTTCCCCCGCCCGGATCGCCGCCATGATCACGTCATACCGGCCAGGCAACTCCAGCGCCGCGGTCGCGTAGATGGCCCGGTTGCGGATGTTTCGCGCGAACGCCGACTCCTCCGCCTTCGCCGACGCGTCGTGATCCACATACGGTGGCGCGTCCAGCACCGCCACCTCACGAGTCGCCGACCCCACCAACTCCATCATCATGTCGACCGCCGCCCGCTCCCCGTCGACGACCTCGGCCAGCCGGCTCGGCTCACCGCGCGTGATGCCTTCGGCGTACTCGACGGCCAGCGCCGACGCGGCCTGCAACACCTGCTCCAGCGCCTCCTGCCGGCCCCGCACCAGCGCCGCGATCCCGACCTTGGGATCCCGCGCCCGGTGACCACCGTCGCCGCGCTCGACCAGCTCAGCCTGCATTAACTCACCCACCAGATCGGCGAGCCGAGCCACCGGGAACCCCACCTCCTCGGCCAACCCGGCGTCGACCGGGCGGCCCGGCGAACGCAGCATGGCGCGATACACGCGTACGGCGGCGGCCGAGACACCGACGGCGTCGAGCGGCCCGTCAGGGGTGATCATCGCGACAGGCTAGCGGTTGAACCTCGTACGCGCAGGCCGCGAGCCGCGTACTAGGTGGTGGCGCTCAGGCCGTGACCTGAGCGCCGTCGCGACGGAGGGGAGTGGGTCAGCGAGGGGCCCAGATGGTCGCGTCGATCTTCGCCTCGCCGCCCGACACGCTGACGAACTTGATGAGCACGATGTACTTCGAGTCGCCCGTGGTCATGCAGAACCGGGCTCCCTTGAAGTACGAGGGCGAGTTGGCCGAGATGCCCTTGCCCTCGCGTGCGACCAGGTCGGCGCAGTCGGCGGCCGTCGGGTCGGCGGCGCCGCTCCACTTCGCGATCATGGAACCGCCGGCGGAGGAGATCTTGCCTCCGGCGTCGTAGGTGTCCATGCCGCCGTATTCCGGCTTGATGACCGGTGGCACCTGGTCGAAGTCGATTCCGTAGTTGGAGAACAGCATCGTGTTGTGCCACAGCGGGTCGTCGCCACCGCCGCCGGTCGCTGTACTCTGGCTCGGCACGGGCTTCGGCGACTCGGTCACGTGGCTCGTGGACGTCGAGGTCTCGGCGGCGGCAGCGGGGGAGTCGTCCTTGTCGGACCCGACGATCTGATAGATGAACGTGCCGAGGCCGACGATGGCGGTCAGCAGACCGGCGATGGCGGTCAGCAGACCGGGCAGCGACGTCCAGAAGGACGAGCTCTTGGCCGACTCTGGCGGGGACGTGGGTTCAACGCTCACGAGCTTCGGACTCCCAGGACACGGTGACGTGACAGCAATACTGGTCTAGGCCGATAGCGGCCCGGGGTGATTCTGCCATGTCTATGGGTCGCCCGCCGGTGGGGTCAGGCCCGATCATCGTCGCGAGGGGACCGGCGCGCTACTCGGCCCGGAACACCGCGCGTACGCCGATCAACCGCACCGGGCGGCGACGCTGGAACCGGTCCAGCGCCGTCATCGCCGCCTCCATGATGGCCGCCTCGTCGGCCGGTTGACCAGGCAGGGTCCGCCCGTGCGTCTCGGTGAGGAACGGGGCGTACCGCACTTTCACCACGACCTGCTTGAC
This sequence comes from Hamadaea sp. NPDC050747, assembly GCF_040654195.1. Lineage (NCBI taxonomy): Bacteria > Bacillati > Actinomycetota > Actinomycetes > Micromonosporales > Micromonosporaceae > Hamadaea > Hamadaea sp. NPDC050747. Next base: position 289,849 of record NZ_JBFAHM010000002.1, on the reverse strand, counting down.
GTCCCGCCCGTCGGCGAGGGCGGCTCGTCCGACATCGGCCGCCATGCGCGCGACCGCCTCCCGTACGTCCGCCCAGTCCGCGAGGTCCTGCTGAAAGGTGTGTTCCTGTCCCGCCGACCGCGACACCCAGGCCTCGCCGGTCACCGGCGAATCGTCGCCGCCGTTGGCCAACAGCCACAGCCATGGTGCGGTGGCCGGTCCGAAGGTCGAGGCCAGCTCGGCGGGGTTCGTCGCGGCCAGCTCGCGTACGGTGTGGACACCCAGCTCGGCCAGTTTGCGCGAGGTCTTCGGGCCGATACCCCACAAGACGTCCGTGCCCCGATCGCCGAGCACGGTGAACCAGTTCGCGGCGGTCAGCCGGAACACGCCGTGCGGCTTGCCGAAGCCGGTCGCGATCTTCGCCTGCAGCTTCGTCTGGCCGATGCCGATGCTGCAGTCCAGCCGAGTCGCGAGGCGTACACGTCGTTGGATCTCGCGCGCGAACACCTCCGGATCGCGGACCCGCTGGAGGGCCGCGTGGCTCAGGAACGCCTCGTCCCAGCCCAGCGGCTCGACCACCGCGCCGGTCTCGCGCAAGGCCGCGAACACCGAAGCGGAGGCCTGCTCGTACGCCTCCCGGTCGACCGGCAGGAAGACGGCGTCAGGGCAGCGGCGCGCGGCCGTCCGCAGGGGTTGACCAGAATGTACGCCGAACGCCCGGGCCTCGTAGGAGGCGGTGCTGACGACACCGCGCTTGGTCGGATCCCCGTCCCCGCCGACGACCAGCGGACGCCCACGCAGTTCGGGCCGCCGAAGGAGTTCGACGGCGGCGATGAACTGGTCCATGTCGAGGTGCAGGACCCAACCGGCCATACCGCCATTGTTCCTGCTTGATCCGGCGGATGCGGTGTTACTTCGCGAACGTTCAGATGTTGCGATCCGGCTACTGAAGCTCCACGACCGCCCGGATCACGCCGAACGCCGCCGCAGCCCGCCGGCACCGGATCAGGGTTCTGGGTCGAATCATGGAGCAAGATTCGACCCAGAACCCTGATCCAGCGGGGAAGCCCGCCGCGGAAGCGGCAGAAGGGCGGATCAGGAGGTGGGCTCACCCGACGGAGCGGTCAGCGTCACCCCGAGTCCGACCGGTGTACCGAAGTTCGGTGTGCCGTCGGCGTTCCACGAGATCTTCTGGGCCCGCGTCGACCGGTTCATGTCGCAGCCACCCGAGGCGGACGAGTTGGCGTGGTAGACGATCCAGTCTTCGGTGCCGTCGGGCGACTTGAAGAACCCGTTGTGTCCCGGCCCGAACACTCCGGCGGCGTCGTTGCGGGTGAAGATCGGGTTCGCCGACTTGACCCAGGACGACGAGGTGAGCGGGTCGCCGCCGGTCCAGGTCAGCAGGCCGAGCTTGTAGTCCGGGGTGGAGCAGTGGCTGGCGGAGTAGACGATGAACGTCTTGCCGCCGTGCTGGATGACTTCGGCGCCTTCGTTGACCGCACCGCCGACCGTCTCCCAGCTGTAGGTGGGCGTGGACAGCAGGTGCCGGGTTCCGGCCGCGGTCCACGGGTTGCTGAGCTGGCGGATGAACATCGGCTGCGAGCCGTTGTAGTAGGTCCCCAGCAGGTAGAGGTTGCCGTTGAGCTGCAGGATGCTCGGGTCCAGTTCCCAGGTGTTGTCCGAGGTCGGGTCGAGCAGGTCCGCCTTGAAGGTGTAGGGCCCCATCGGATCGAGACCTGAGCTTTCGAGGACGTGGATGCGCTGGGTGCCGAGGTCGTAGGGTTCGCGCCCGGCGACGTAGTACAGATACCAGCGCTGGCCGTTGGGTCCGTTGAGCAGGTGGAACTCGGGCGCCCACATGGTGCCGGCCCCGTTGGGGTTGGTCAGGTTGAAGATGACCTGGTCGGTCGCGCTCGCCAGGCCGCGCAGCGTGGTCGCTTTGCGCATGGTGATGGTTCGGTTCCATGTCGTCGTGGCGAGGTAGTAGTACCCGTTGTAGTACTGGAGCCACGGGTCCGGCCCCTGTGCCTTCAGCGGGTTGCTGAACGTGCCCGGCGTCGGGGTGGTCCCACCACCGTTGTACGCCGGCACGCGCCAGACCCGGCTGGTGGCGGTGCTGCACGGCAGTTGGACCAGGCCGGTGTTCGAGGCGGAGGAACCACCGCTCGGCACGATGCACTTGCCGGAGCTGACGGAGACGATGTTGAACGTCTTGTCCGTGCCGCTGACGGTGACGGCGGTGAGCCGCCATTGCTGGTTGGTGCCGCTGTGGCAGGTCCACTGGATGATCGTGGCGTTGTCCGCGGTGGACGCGCCGTAGACGTCGACGCACTTGCCGGCGTTGAGCGTGCTGATGGTGTATCGGTCCGTGGTTCCGGACACCGGGGTGAAGGTGAAGGTCTGGTTCGTGCCGGAGTTGCAGCCGTACTGCAGCAGCTGCACTCCGTTGGTGGCCGAGCCGTTGGGCACGTCCATGCAGTTGCCGCCGTTCTGATTCACGGCGGTGCTGCTGAACGTCACGATCGCCTGGGCGGGCGTCGGGAATCCCAGGCTCGCCAGGACCATCAGCGGCACGGCGAGCAGGGACAGGCGGCGGGGACTTCGCATGGGTCCACATCCTTCGGCGGGTAGGCGGAAGCTGACAGCCTCGCGGTGAAAGGCCGCCGAAACCGGCCGCCTACCCGGACACCGCTGTGGTCGTCCCACTATATCAGCGAATCTACTGATATCGAACTAGTGAGAGGGGTGGAGGGCAACGCGTCAAGAAGGGGTCAACGGGTTGCGGGGGAGCGGGCGGCGATGAGGCGTTGGAGCAGGATGAACACGAACAGCAGGATCCCGATGACCATCTTGGTCCACCATGAGGAGAGGGTCCCCTCGAAGGTGATGATGGTCTGGATGAGGCCCAGGGACAGCACGCCGAGCATGGTGCCCCAGACATATCCGGTGCCGCCGGTGAGCAGCGTCCCGCCGATGACGACGGCTGCGATCACGGTCAGTTCCATGCCGATGGCGTGCAGGCTGTTGCCGGACGGCAGGTAGAAGGTGAACAGGATCCCGCCCAGCGCCGAGCACAGGCCGCTGATCGTGTAGACGGCGATCCGCGTACGCCCGACGGGCAGGCCCATGAGCAGCGCGGACTGCGGGTTGCCGCCGACGGCGTACGCGTCGCGCCCGAGCTTGGTGAAGGCCAGCACCAGCGCGGCGACGATCACGACGGCCACCGCGATGAGGACGCTCCAGGTCACCTTCAGCGACCCGAACTTCAGCGACGTCCCCATGTACGTCCAGAAGGGATCGTTGATCGGGATGGACGACGTGCTGATGGCGTAGCAGATGCCCCGGGCGAGGAACATCCCGGCGAGGGTCACGATGAACGGCTGGATCTCGAAGAAGTGGATGATGCAGCCCATGCCGAAGCCGAGCGCCGCACCGGTCGCGAGGCCGGCGAGGATCACCAGCGGCACCGGCCAGTGCGCCCGTTCCAGCAGCACGGCGGTCAGCATCGTGGTCAGGGCCACGACCGAGCCGACCGACAGGTCGATGCCGCCGGTCAGGATCACGAAGGTCATCCCGACCGCGACCACGAGGATGAACGCGTTGTCGATGAAGACGTTGAGGATGATCTGCGGGTCGTTGAAGCCGATGTAGCGCAGCGAGCCCAGCCCGTACATCAGGGCGAGCAGGCCCAGCGTGGCGAGCACGGGGATGTGCCGCTCCTGCGGCCGCCATCGCTGCCGGACGGGCATCGTAGTCATGCGATCACCGTCCTGCGGCCGGCGCTGGCCTGACGGAGACTGCGCTGTTTGATGACCGTCCATTGGCCGTTCATGCGGGTACCTCGATCTTGGCGGGCTCGGACGGCGTCGCCGGGGTCGGTCGTGGGCGCCGCCCGAAGACCTTGGCCCGGAACGCGGGGGACTGGATGAGGCAGACGACGGTCACGACGACCGCCTTGAACAGCATCGTCGTCTCCGGCGGAATGCCCACGGTGTAGACGGTCGTCGACAGCGCCTGGATGATGAGCGCGCCGAGCACGGTGCCGCCGAGGGAGAACCGGCCGCCGCTCAGCGAGGTGCCGCCGATCACGACGGCCAGGATCGCGTCCAGCTCGTACCACAGCCCCGCGTTGTTGCCGTCGGCGCTGTGCACGTTCGAGCTGATCATCAGGCCCGCGATGCCCGCGCACAGGCCGCAGAACAGATAGACCATGACCATGATGCCGCGGGCCCGGATGCCCGCCAGCCGGCTCGCCTCCGCGTTGCCTCCGGTCGCCTCGATGAGTACGCCCAACGCAGTGCGCCGGGCCAGGAAAGCGGTGACGGCGATCATGACGACGGCGACGAGCACCGAGAAGGGGAGGGTCGCGAGGTACCCGCCGCCGATCAGCTCATAGGGGTCGCTGTTGACGGTGATGATCTGCCCGTCGGTGATGAGCTGGGCGATGCCCCGGCCGCCGACCATGAGGATGAGGGTGGCGATGATGGGCTGAATGCCGATCCCGGCGACGAGCAGCCCGTTCCACAGTCCCAGCACCAGCGACAACGCCAGCGCCAGCCCGACGGCCACCAGTACGCCGCCGACCGAGTTCTGGTCGCCCTGGTCGCTGATCACGAGGCAGGCGAGCGCGCCGCTGATGGCGATGGTCGAACCGACCGACAGGTCGATGCCCCGGGTGGCGATGACGACGGTCATCCCGAGCGAGACGACGACCAGCGGCGCGCCCAGCCGCAGGATGTCGATGAGGCTGCCGTAGAGGTGACCGGCGCGTACCTCGACGTGCAGGAAGTTGGGCGTGAACGCGACGTTGCCCAGCACCAGGACGGCGAGCACGACCGACGGCCAGAACAGGCGGTGGGTCGCGGCGGTCCGGGCTGCCGCGGCGAATCTGGTCATGCGGCGGCTCCTGATCCGTGCGCGATCGTCTCCAGGACACGGTCGGCGTCGAGGTCGTCGGTGTTGGCCAGCTGAGCGACGAGCTTACGGTCCCGCAGTACGCCGACCTTGTGGCTCAGCCGCAGCACCTCTTCGAGTTCGGCCGAGATGAACAGCACCGCGAGGCCGTCGCGGGACAGTCCGGCGACCAGCTTCTGGATCTCGGCCTTCGCGCCGACGTCGATGCCGCGGGTGGGCTCGTCGAGGATGAGCAGTTTCGGCTCGGTGATGAGCCAGCGGGCGAGCAGCACCTTCTGCTGATTGCCGCCGGACAGGTTGCGCACGGGCAGGTCGGGATCGGCCGGCCGGATCTGCAACGCCGAGATGTATTTGGCGACCAGTTCGTCCTGTGTGCGTCGCGGGATCGGGCGCGTCCATCCGCGTACCGCCTGAAGTGCGAGGACGATGTTCTCGCGGACCGTGAGCTCTTCGACGAGCCCTTCGGTGCGGCGGTTCTCGGAGCAGAACGCGATGGAGTGGGCCATCGCGGCGCGGGGCGTGCGCAGCGCGACGGCCTGGCCGTCGAGCAGCAGCCGGCCGTGGTCGGCGCGGTCGGCGCCGAACAGCAGGCGCGCGACCTCGGTGCGCCCGGATCCGAGCAGGCCCGCGAGCCCGACCACCTCGCCGGGATGGATCGTCAGGTCGAACGGGGCGATGGAGCCCTTGCGGCCCAGTTCGATGGTCTCGACGAACGGGTTGCCGGACTCCAGCGCCGACAGCTCGGGGCGGTGCTCGCCCTCCAGCTGTTCGAGGGTGGTCAGCTCCTTGCCGATCATCGCGGTCACGAGGTCCACATGCGACAGCTCGGCGGTGGGGTACTCGCCGACGAGGCGGCCGTTGCGCAGCACCGTGATCCGGTCGGCGATCTCGTAGACCTGATCGAGGAAGTGCGTGACGAACAGGATCGCGACGCCTTCGTCCTTCAGTTCTCGCATCACCGCGAAGAGTTGCTGGACTTCGGTCGCGTCGAGGCTGGAGGTGGGTTCGTCGAGGATGAGTACCTTGGCCTCGATGTCGATGGCGCGGGCGATCGCGACCATCTGCTGCACGGCCAGTGAGTAGGTGCCCAGCGCGGCGGTCACGTCGATGTCGAGCCGTAGCCTCCGGAGCAGCTCGCGGGAGCGCCGCCGGATCGCCGCCCAGTCGATGCGCCCGAGCCGGCGCGGCTGGCGGCCGATGAAGATGTTCTCGGCGACCGAGAGATTGGCGCAGAGGTTGATCTCCTGGTAGACCGGGCTGACCCCGGCCTGCTGCGCCTGCAGCGGACTGCCGAAGCGCACCGGCCGCCCGGCGAGCGAGATGTCGCCGGAGTCGATGCTGTACGCCCCAGTGAGCACCTTGATCAAGGTGGACTTGCCGGCGCCGTTCTCGCCCATGAGGGCGTGCACCTCGCCGGGGAACAGCCGGAAGTCGACGGCGTCGAGAGCCCGTACGCCGGGGAACTGCTTGCTGATCCCGGTCATGGTGAGGACCGGTTGGCTCATGGCCGCTACTCCCAATCTCCGGTACGCGGGCGGGACGTGGCCGCCCCGCCCGCGCCTGACCGGTCAGTACTTGCGTTCGGGGAGCGCGGCCTTGGCCTGCTCCTGGGTGAAGGTGGTCTCGTTGGTGACGATGCGCTTCTCGACGCTCTCACCGTTCTTGACCTTCTTGACCAGCTCCATCAGCTGCGGGCCGAGCAGCGGGCTGCACTCCGCGATGAAGTTGATCTTGCCGTCGGCCAGGGCCTGCATGCCGTCGTGGACCGCGTCGATCGTAATGATCTTGATGTCGACGCCTGGCTTCTTCCCGGCCGCCTCGATCGCCTCGATGGCGCCCAGACCCATGTCGTCGTTGTGCGCGAAGAGCACGTCGATGTCCTGGTGCGCCTTGAGGAACGCCTCCATGACCTCCTTGCCCTTCGCGCGGGTGAAGTCACCGGGCTGCGAGGCGATCACCTTGAACTTCGGGTCCTTGGCGATGACGTCGCCGAAGCCCTTCTTGCGGTCGTTGGCGGGCGCGGCGCCGGTGTTGCCCTGCAGCTCCACGATGTTCACCGGGTCGTTCTTGCCCTCGTACTGCTTGACCAGCCACTCGCCGGCGAGGTTGCCCTCCTTGATGAAGTCCGAGCCGAGGAAGGTCTGGTAGAGCGAGGTGTCCGGCGAGTCGATCGCCCGGTCGGTGAGGATGACCGGGATCTTCGCCTCCTTCGCCTCGTTGAGCACCGCGTCCCAGCCCGACTCGACCACCGGCGAGAAGGCGATGACGTCGACCTTCTGGGCGATGAACGAGCGGATCGCCTGGATCTGGTTCTCCTGCTTCTGCTGGGCGTCGGAGAACTTGAGGGTGATGCCGGCGGCGGTGGCCGCATCCTGCACCGACTTCGTGTTCGCCGTACGCCATCCGCTCTCGGCGCCGACCTGAGAGAAGCCGAGGGTGATCTTGCCGTCGTCGCTGCCGCCGCCCGGCTCCTTCTTCGAGCACGCGGCCAGCCCTGCGACCGCGATCACGGCGGCTAGCAGGACGGTTGTAGACTTCCTTAACACTGTTCACTCTCCTTCAAGGCTGGACCCGGTCGGCAAACCGGGCCGCCGAAAACAGGCTGATGCTTTGTCCCTTGTGGAGCTGTGTGCGGTGGTGGTACGCGGCCGGCGGGTTCAGCGCCGGCCGCTTTCTGTTCTCGCCGCTCTGCTCAGCGGCGCGTCTTCGGCGGGATGGGGCGGTGAGCCGGTGGTCCGGGCCGCCGGAACGGTCAGGTGGGCGTCGACTCCCACCCCGACCGCCGTCCCCTCCGGCGGCCCGGCCCACACGGCGGCTGAATGCTGCCGGAACAGCGGTCCTCGATGTTAGCGCTCTCATTCATCGGGGCGAGTCTCCTGCGTCGGGACGGTCATCGGGGGAGTCAGCGCGGATCGCGCGTACTGTCGCGAACCTGCAACGTGGGGGTGAGCAGGATCTGCCCGTGCGGGCGATCGCCGGTGGCGAGTTCCACCAGCAGTTGCATGCTGCGCCGGCCGACCTCGCCGAAGTCCTGCTGGACCGTGGTGAGCGGCGGGATCATGAACGGCGCCTCGGGGATGTCGTCGAAGCCGACCACGCTGACGCCGTCGGGTACGCCCCGGCCCGCCTCGTGCAAGGCGCGCAGGAGACCGAGTGCCATGTGGTCGTTGGCGCAGAACACCGCGGTGACGGACGGATCGGCGGCGAGCCGGCGGCCGGCTTCGTAGCCCGACCGGGAACTCCAGTCGCCGTCGAGCGCTTCGGGGGCGGGTGCGCCGGCGTCTGCCAACGCGTCTCGCCACCCCGCCCGGCGTTCGCGCGCCTCCGGCCACCCGGCCGGCCCGGCGATGTGGTGCACCGTCGAATGCCCGAGCGCCAGCAGATGCCGGGTCGCCATCGCCGCTCCGGCGGTGTTGTCGACGCCGACCATCGGTACGCCGGAGGTGTGCCCGATGCCGACCCCGACCAGCGAGATGCCCGCCGGCACGGCGTCGAGCGCCTCGGCCGCCGAGTCTTTGGGCACGATCGCGACGATGCCCTCGACCGACTGCTCGCGCAATCGGTTGATGGCGTCGAGCACCGCCCGCCGGCCGAGCGCGTTGATGCTGGCGATGCTGACGAAGTAGCCCGCCGCCCGGGCCGCCTGCTCGATCCCGTAGACCATCGAGGCCGGGCCGAACAGCGTGCTGTCGAAGGTGACGATGCCCAACGTGTTGGAACGCCTGGTCACCAGGGTCCGGGCGGCCGAGTTGGGCTGGTAGTCCAGCTGCCGCATCGCCTCGAGTACCCGCTCGCGGGTCTCGGGGCGCACCTTGGTGTGGTCGTTGAGGACGCGCGAGACGGTCTGGTGCGAGACCCCGGCCAGGCGCGCGACGTCCGTCATCACCGCGGACCGCGGTTGACTGGAACGGGCGCCGGCCATGACATTCCCCTCGGTGAACGACGTGTTGCGGGGGTGTTGCGCCCATAGTGTTAACGCTCACATCGGGTGTCGTCAACCCAAGTGGATCTTCCGTTACCGTCCCGTTTCCCGCTTGGTCCACTCCAGCGGTGTCCGATTTGGCCGATGACCACTCTGTCATCGGCCGACCTGCGAAAAGTTCGCCTGATCTTGGTGTTGACGTCAACCTCCGTTGCGACCGGAGGACGAGATTGCCCAGACATGGGACATGGACACCACCACCACGATCACTCGCACGACTTCGCGGTCACCGGCTCGGACCTGCCGGCCGCGCTCGACCTGAGCATCCCGGACACCGAGCTGTCGCCGTCGGACACCTCCCGGCGTACGTTCCTGCGCGGGGCGGGCCTGCTCGGCGCGGGCGCGGCCGTCGGCGGCCTCGTCGGCGCGCCGGCCTTCGCCGGTGGTAAGAACGAGACCTCGGCCGAGGCGTACAACCAGCACGAAGGTGCGGCGGGCGACCTCGTCTGGCTCGCCGGCGACCACCACATCCACACCCAGCACAGCTCGGACGGACAGTACCGGGTCATCGACCACGTCAAGCACGCCCACGCGTACGGGCTGGGCTGGATGGTCATCACCGACCACGGCAGCGTCGCCCACGCCAAGATCGGCGTCGACAAGGTGAACCCCGACATCCGCGCCGCCCGCTCCGAGATCGACGACATCCTCGTCTTCCAGGGTCTGGAGTGGAACATCCCGGCCGCCGAGCACGGCACGGTCTTCGTGCACCCCGGCCAGAACGAGGTCGCCGTCCTCAAGGAGTTCGAGAACGCCTTCGACGGCGTGGTCACCAACACCACCGGGTCGACCTCGGCCAACGAAGCCGTCGCCATCGCGGGCCTGAACTTCCTGAACGACGCGGTCGCGAAGAAGCGCGTACAGGACGCGATGTTCTTCGCCAACCACCCGGCGCGCAAGGGGATCGACTCGCCGCACGAGATCCGGGGCTGGCGCGACGCGGCCCCGCACATCGCGCTGGGCTTCGAAGGCGCGCCGGGCCACCAGGCCGCCGGCATCCCGTCGCCGCTCGGCCCGGGCTCGGGCCGGGGCTACTACGACAACTCGCCGTCGTCGGCCTCGTTCCCCGGCTACCCGCTGGAGAGCTACCGGACCTGGGGCGGCTTCGACTGGATGACCTCGACGGTCGGCGGTCTGTGGGACAGCCTCCTCGCCGAGGGCAAGCCGTGGTGGATCACCGCGAACTCCGACTCGCACTCGGTCTACGGCGACACCTCGGTCAACGGCGGCGGCGACTTCAACGCCAACGGCCGCTACAACGACGCCGTCTACGGCGGCCCCGCGATCCTCACCAACGGCGACTTCTGGCCCGGCTACTACAGCCGCACGCACGTCGGCGCGGCCCGCCGCTCGTACGCCGCGGTCATGGCCGGTCTGCGCGCCGGGCGGGTGTGGGTCGACCACGGCGGCCTGATCGACGGCATCGACGTCCGCGTCGGCACCGCGACCCTCGGCGGCACGTACGCCGTGCGTACCGGCCGGGACGTCCAGGTGAAGATCAAGATCAAGCCGGCGAGCAGCTCGAACTGGGCGCAGTTCGTGCCCAGGCTGGCTCGCGTCGACCTCATCGCGGGCGAGGTCACCGGCCCGGCGGCCGACAAGGACGTCTTCACCACCCCGAAGACCAAGGTGGTCAAGTCGTTCGACGTCTCCTCGTCGACCGGCACGGTCACCCTGACCTACACCTTCCCCGACGTCGAGAAGCCGTTCTACCTGCGGCTGCGGGGCACCGACGGGAAGCGTACGGCGGTCGGCCTCAACGGGCCCACGGTGGACCCGGTCGGCCCGGCGATGGACGTCGTCGGCTCGGCCGACCCGTGGCAGGACCTCTGGTTCTACACGAACCCGATCTTCGTCCTCCCGCTGGGCCGATGATCTCGGGCCTCGACCTGGGGCACGCGAGCGTCGTGGAGGCCGAGCACTGGCTGCGGGAGACCGCGGCCGGGCTCGGCCTCGCCGACCTCGTCGCCTGCACCCACCTCGTCCACGGTGACCATCCGCGGGTCGCCGTCTCGTTGTCCGCCGGCGGTTCCTGGCCGGATCCCGTCGATCCCGAGGTCGCCACGCGGGTGGCCGCGCTGCATGAGTCCGGCCAGGGTGGCCGGGCGGTCGTCTATCCCGGGGTGGGCGCCCTGGTGGGGACGCTCTCGGTCGCGGAAGTCCTTGCGGTCAGCGCGATCCAGGAGGTACGCGTCCTGGGCGCGCCGTCGCCGCAGCCCGATCCGCAGACCCTGATCGACACCCGGGACTTCGTCCGCCCGCAGTACGCCGACGGCCGCCTGGTGCTGATGGCGATGCCGGCGCCGGACGGGCGGATCGCGCCGTTCGAGGTGCCGAATCCGACGCCATGTTGCGCGTTCCACTGAGTCGCGGATGGTGGCAGAGTCAGTGACGTGATCGAGCAGGTGCCGCGCGACGCGATCCTCGACCTGCGCTGGTCGGTGCTGGCTCCCGAGATTCAGCGGGAGTCCGCCGAGCGCCACAGCTTCGTCGCGCGGGGACCGGAGTTCGTGCGGGTGTCCGGCCCGTACTTCCTGTTCGTCCGCAACCTCTCGGCGCCTACGCTCAGCCGATGAGCGCGGCTCCGCAGAACTCGGCGGGCGGCAGAAGCCGCGTGTCAGGTTCACGCGCTTTCCGGCCAGCCGTCGCAGGCGATCCACCAGGCCTTCGGGAGCGTCGCAGGTCGCGAATGTCCGGTCGGCGTCGAGCCAGCCGACGTTGACCGTGTTCAGCTCGGGTTCCCGGTACGTGTACGGGCTCAAACCGGAAAGTAGGTCATCGGACGGCTCGGTCGCCGAGCCCGGCGAGGACGGTGTCGAGCATCCGGTCGAACTCCGCCGTCGAACCGAAGTCGGCGAACCGGGGGGCGAGCGCCGCCAATGTCGGATGGGTGGCGGCGTCGAAGTCCGGCACCGGGCTCGGCCCGCCGGCTCCCGCGCCGGTGCGGGCGAGCAGGTGACCGTTGAGGAAACCGAACAGCACCGCCGGGGCATCGGCGACGGATTGATCGGGCAGCCCTGATCGGCGCATCGCGGCGACCAGCTGGTCCAGCGTGGTCAACGCGACCGGCGAGAGTTGGGCGCGCGTCGCCAGCAGTGGGAAGACCCGCGGATGCCGGTACGCCATGTCCCGGTAGCGGTGCGCGATCTGCCGCGCGACGGCCGGCCAGTCCCCGGACAGGTCGTCGGCGTGGGCTGTCGCCTCGGCGAGCACGGCTTCGGATACCGCGTCCAGCAGCGCGGCCTTGCCCTTGATGTGGTGGTAGATCGACATCGGATCGACCCCGAGGTCGTCGGCCAGCCGCCGGACGCTGAACTGGTCGAGGCCGTCCCGGTCGACGAGGGCGACGGCGGCGGCCGCGATCTGTCCGCGGTCGAGCCCTGCCGAGGTGCCACGTGTGCGGTTGGCCACGTCTCACTCCTCCGATTGCCAAACCTACGCCGCAGAATATACCGTGGCCACGGAAAACCTACGGTGTAGATTTTGGGAGGATGTCATGCAGCTCAAGCGATGGGTCGTCGCGACGATGTACGCCGGACTGGGTCTGACGGTGCTCGCGTCCGTCGTCCCCTTCGCAGCCCGGAATCTGCTGGCCGAGCACATTCAGGCCGGCTATCCGGCGTACGACCGGGGGCAGGTCGACTCGGCGGTCGGTCTCGCCCTGACCCTGCTGACAGTCGTCGGCGTACTCGGCGTGCTGGCCTGGATCGGGACGACCTGGGCGGTCCAGCGGGACAAGCGCTGGGCGCGTCCCGTGGCCACCGTGATGTTCCTGGTCGGCGCGAGCCTCGGGCTGACCGGGTTGCTCACCCGGGACACCTCCGGCGACACCGGCCTGCCCGCGACGCTGGGCCTGCTCGGCCTCGTACCCAGCCTGGCCGGGCTGCTGGCCGTGGCTCTGCTGTGGATCGGTCGCCGCCCGGGCGTCCGGTAGCGCCGGTCAGGTGTGTTCGGCGAGGAGGCGGGTCAGCGAGAGCCGGAAATGATGGCGGCTGGTCGAACCTTCCACGACGACGACCCAACTGTCCGCGCCGTGCTCGAAGATCCGCCGACCGCGGTCGGTCCACGGATGCTGGGGCCGGTAGGTGGCGGCCAGGTATTGGATGCGGGTCACCGCCGTCTCCCGGTCGTCACCCAGCTCGAAGTAGGTGGTCAGCTTCCAGGTGGCGTACTGGCCGCTGCCGGTGCTCTCCTCCAGCAGGGCGTACCAGCTGCCGACCTCCATCAGGACACCGTGTCGAGGACGGCCACCGTGACCCGGAAGTGCCAGGTGCTCGTCGCGCCCTCGACGACCACGATCCAGGTGTCGTCGCCGAGGCGGAACACCTGACGGCCCTTCTCCTGCGCCGGGTGCACCGGTCGATGGGTCGCCGCCGTCTCGGCCGCCAACTCCAATGCGGTGGCGCGATCCGGACCGAGCACCCGAGTCTTCGTCAGCCGCCACTTGGCGGAGTCGCCGCCGCCGGAGTTCTCCTCGATCAACGCGTACCAGTTGCCCGGGGTCCCATGCATGCGACCGATGATCGCATCGCGCCGCAAACTCAGTCGAGCAGTGCGGCGGCGACCGCGCGGGCGAAGCCGTCCACGTTGTCGATCATGATGTTGTGCCCGCTGTCCGGGATCGGCACGACGCCGACGCCGGCCGCCGAGAGCCGGTCGGCGTCCGGACGGGTTCCGTCGCTCGCCGGATACAGCAGGGTTCGCGGCAGGGACACAGACTCCAGATGTTGCCGGGCGGTCGGATCGCCGCCGAGCAATGCGTTCATCGCCGTTCGGTAGAGGGCTCGCGGTTCGGCCAAGCGCATGGTGGCGGCCCAGTGCGGGCCGACGTGCTCCAACGTCTCCGCCCAGCCGTGGTCGAGGAACTCCGCCTCGGTCCGGTAGACCCCGATCCCCGAACTTCCCGGGCGCTTGACGGTCGGCAGTGGGTGCACCGGATCCAGCACCGGATCGACCAGCACCAGGCGGCGTACCAGCTGAGGATGGCGGGCCGTGAGCACGCAGGCGACCGCCCCGCCCACGCTGTGCGCCACCACATCGGCCTGGCCCACCGAGGCCTGCTCCAGGGCGCGGGCCACGAGGTCCGCGTGCATTTCCAAGGTGTACGCCTGATCGGCGGGCCGATCGCTGATCCCGAAGCCGAGCAGGTCGACGAGCAGTGAGCGGTGGCCGGCGAGGGCCGGGTGGGCGACCGCTTCGGCGTAGTAGGGCGCGGAACTGGCGCCGAGTCCGTGCAGGTAGACGCGAGCGGGCTGGGTGCCGGGAAGCTCGACCCAGCGCAACCGCGAGCCGTCGGGGAGAACCTGAGCGCTATGCATAGCCAAGAAGATATCTCGAAGCCGAGGTATCTTGGCAAGAGGGTACGATGCTGATCATGCTCGAACTGGCCATCCTGGGTTTCCTCTACGATGAGCCCCTCCACGGGTACGACCTACGCAAGCGGGTCGGCGCGTTGACCGGGCACGTCCGCCCGATCGCCGACGGCACCCTGTATCCACTGCTGAAGCGGATGGAGGCGGCCGGCCTCCTGAGCCGGGAACTTCAGCCGGGCAGCGTCGCGGCGCCCCGGCACATGCTCTCGCTGACCCCCGCCGGGCGAAAGGCGCTCCTCGAACGGCTGCGCGAGCCGGACGAGCTGTTCATCACCGACGAGAATCGGTGGTTCACCATGCTGGCCTTCCTCCGGCTGCTGGACGACCCGGCGGCGCAGGCGGCTGTGCTGCGGCGACGGCTGCAGTTTCTGACGCAGCCGGCGAGCTTCTTCTGGGACGGCGATCGGCCGCTGCGGGCCGCGGACTTCGAGGATCCGTTCCGGCGTGGGCTGTTCACCATCGCGACGGCCACGTCGCGGACCGAGCTCACCTGGTTGCGGGAGACCTTGACCGACCTGGAACGACCTACCGGCCGGCGGCGGTGAGGTCGCGGTCGGCCACCGGCTCGGCCACGTCCGGCGGGCGGGGCGGATACACCCAGGCGACCATCACGACCGAGATGATCATCAGGAGGAACCAGGAGCCGAGCTTGCTCGGCGAGACGAGGTGCCAGCCGGCCGTCTGACTCGGATAGGACCAGGCACGTGACCAGGTCGCGATGTTCTCGGCGAGCCAGATGAAGACTGCGACCAGCCCGAAGCCCAGCAGCAGCGGCATCCGCAGGCGCCGCCGGAAGATCCGGAAGTACATGACGCATCGCCCGAAGACGACCGCGACCACGGCGGTGATCACCCACCGCAGATCGATGATGTAGTGGTGGCTGAAGAAGTTCACGTAGATCGCCGTGGCCACCGCGACCGTCGCCCACTGCCGCGGATAACGCTCGAACCGCAGGTCGAACAGGCGATAGACGCGTACGAGGTAGGAGCCGACGGCGGCGTACATGAAGCCGGAGAAGAGCGGGACGTGGCCGAGCCGCAGCACTCCCGTCTCCTCGTACGCCCACGACCCGACCGCGGTCTTGAACAGTTCCATCCCGGTGCCGACGACGTGGAAGAGGATGACCACCCGCAACTCGCGTAGGGTCTCCAGACGCGCCGCCACCATGATGATCTGGATGGCGACGGCGGCCAGCGTGAGCGCGTCGTTGCGGACGAGGGGTGCCGAATCGGGCCACCAGAGCCGGGCGGCGAAGATCACGGCCAGCATGGCCGCGCCGAAGACGCACGCCCAGGCCTGTTTCGCCGTGAACGCGACGAACTCGACCAGCCAGCTTCGCCAGCCGGTCGAGGACGTGCGGTCGAGCCAGTCGTGGACCCGCCGATCGAGGGCGCTTTCGGTGCTGGTCAGCGGGCTTTCGGGCACCCGACGGAGTGTAGCCGGATAGGTCGGCGGGGGCTGGGCGTCTGAAGGGGTGGAGGGAGGTCGCATGGACGACGGGCGCGAACGGTTCGCCGAGTTCGCGCGGGTGCGTACGCCCGCGTTGATTCGGGCGGCGTACCTGCTCACGGGGGATCAGCATGCCGCTGAAGACCTCGTGCAGTCGGCACTGACCAAGGCGTACGCGCACTGGCGCCGGATCCGGCACGAGGATCCCGAGGGCTATGTGCGTACGGCGATGTATCGCGAGCAGGTCAGCTGGTGGCGACGCCGGTCCCGGCAGCGGCAGGTCGCCCCGACCTGGGCGTTGCCGGAGCGGCAGGCCGATCCGGCCGACCACGCCGGGCTGCGGCTGGCGATGCGGCAGGCGCTGCTGAAGCTGCCGCAGGCCCAGCGCGCGGTCATCGTCCTGCGGTACTACGAGGACCTCTCGGAGACGCAGGTCGCCGAGATCCTGGGCTGCTCGGTCGGGACCGTCCGCAGCCGGGCGAACCGTGCTGTCCATCGGCTGCGTGCGACGCTGCCGGCGTTCGAGCCGCTCCAGGAGGTGCGGGTATGAACCAGTTCGACGACTTCCTCCGGTCCACCCTGTCCGAGCTCGCCGAGGAGGCAGTCCCAGTGAACCTCACCCAACGGGCCGTGGTCGCGGCCCGGCGCAAGCGCGTCACCACCCTCACGATCGCGGGGGTCGCGGTCGCCACGATTCTCATCGGTACGCCGATAGCCGTGGCCGCCGCCGGTGGTGGGCCGACGCCCGCCGCGCCGTCGCCTTCGCCGTCGGCGCCCGCGCCGTCACCGTCGGGCCCCGCGCCGTCGCCGTCCTCGCCGGTGCCCTCGCCGTCCGCGTCGGGCCCAGCGAATGTGCCGTCGCCGTCCAGCCCGGCCGGGGCGCCGAAGCCTTCCCGGTCGCAGCCGTCGAACTTCCCGAGCCCGTCCCCGACGAGTGTGCGGCCGTCGCCGTCGAGCTGAACCCTCGGTGTGACGTTGCGCAGGTATCGCACGCCGGGATACCTGCGCGACGTCGCAGTCGTCAGGGGCAGATGTCCACGCCCAGCGTCCCCGTCGTCACCCGTTTGCGGAACGTCTGCGCATCCTGAGCGGTCAGGTCGAAGCCGAGCACCCGTCCGGTGACGGAGCCGCCGGTGACCTGCATCCCGTCCGGATCGCCGGCCAGCCCGCCGACGGTACGCACCGCCGCCGCCCGCCCGTCGCGATTCGCCGCCGCGGTGCCCTCGTCGGCGAACGTCATTCCGGCGTACGCCACGGTCGGTGACGTCACCGCGGTGAGCTGCGCCTGCGGGGCGGTGAACGTGCCGCTGAACAGGGTGCGTACCGCCTGGAGCTGGGCTGGAGTGGCACGGCCCTTGCTGATCAGACGGTCGAGCGCCTGGCACGCGGCCGACCCGACCGACACCGCGGCCGTCCGCACGTGGCGGGAGGCGACGGCGGCCAGGAGCGGGGTCAGCGCTTCGGCGCGGCTGAGCGGGCGAGGCGCGCCGGCGAGGACCGCGCGGACCGCCGCCGGGTCAGGGGCCGCGACGAGCAGCCCGCGCTTGGTGTCGACGCCCATCGCGCGAGCCGAAATCGTCCACATGCGAGTTGGGTCGATGGTTCCCGTGTAGACGGCCCCGTCGGCGCGATAGCCGGCCTCGGTCAGCCTGTCCGGCAGACCGGCGAGTGCGCCGTCGCCGTAGTGCAGGATGGTCATCGAACTCTTACCGGGCTGCCACACGTCCAGCTCCCAGTCCGCGTCGGCGGACCGGATGCCCAGATCGCGCTGCAGCGCGTCGTCGACGTCGAGCAGCTGTCCCGCGAAGACTCCTGATTTCTGGTCTCCCACGGCAGCCCAGTCGGTGAACATGGCCTGTGCGTCGGCCAGCTCCGGGACGACTTCCAGCGCGGCGGCCAGCGTCGAGCCGGGGTCGCCGCCCGCCGGTGGCGAGCCAGGGGAACACGCGCTGACCGCGAGCACGACGGCGACGAAGACGAGGCGAACTCCAGACACCCTGGGACCCTAATGGATGGGATACTTCCGCGGTGGAGCCGCTGAAAGCTGATCAAGACGACTGAGGACAGGTGGGCGCCATGGCGATCTATCCGGATCTGGCGGGCAAGACGGTCGTGGTCACCGGCGGCTCGCGCGGCATCGGCGCGGAGACCGCCCGGGCGTTCGCGGAACAGGGTGCCCGGGTCACGGTGATCGGCCGTGACCAGGCCGCGCTCGACGAGGTCGCGTCCACATTGCCCGGTGGGCTCGCGGTCCGCGCGGACGTCACGGACTTCGCCCAGATCGATCAGGCGATGGTACGCATTGAGCAGGAGCTGGGTCCGGTGGACGTGCTCGCGGCGTTCGCGGGTGGGCAGGGTGCTCCGGCGCCGAGCTGGCAGCTGGACCCGGCCCGGTGGCGTGAGGTGCTCGACTCCGACCTGACCTCGGCGTTCCTGACGATCCGGGCGTTCCTGCCCGGCATGGTCGATCGGGGCCGGGGTGCGATCGTCACGATGTCCTCGGCCGCGGGACGGCAGCCGAGCCGGGCCAACGTCGCGTACGCCGCGGCGAACGCCGGCGTGGTGATGCTGACCCGGCAGCTCGCCGACGAGGTCGGCCCGCACGGCGTACGGGTGAACTGCATCGCGCCGTCGTCGATCCGCACCGAACGGGTCGAGCGCCTGATGCCGCCGGAGATGGCCGACCGGATCGCCGAGGCGCATCCGTTGCGCCGCATGGGTACGCCCGGCGACGTGGCCGCCGCCGCGGTGTTCCTGGCCTCGGACGTGTCCGGCTGGATCACCGGAGTGACCGTCGACGTCGCGGGCGGCAAGATCACCAACTGATGTTTGCCTTCTCGGGGCTGGATCAGGGTTTCCGGTCGAATCTTGGACCGTGATTCGACCGGAAACCCTGGTCCGGTGCCCACTGTCAGGCCGCCAACTCCGTACGCGTCCAGCGTGGCGAGTCCGTGCCGACCGGGTGCGTCGGCCCGACCAGCTCGGTGCGTACCTGGACTTTCCGGTCGGCGCTGGTGCCGACCCACAGGTCGACCGCGCCGGGTTCGACCACTCGCCGGTAGGACCGGTCGGTGAAGGCCAGCCGGGTCGTCGGCACGACGAACCGGATCGTCTTCGACTGCCCCGGCCGCAGGTGTACGCGCTGGTAGCCGAGCAGCTGCGCGACCGGCCGGGTGACCGAGCCCATCAGGTCGCGGCCGTACAGCTGCACCACGTCGTCGCCGGGGATGGATCCGGTGTTCGTGACGCGGACGACGACCGGCAGGTAGCCGTCGGTGGGCACCTGTTCCGGCGCGCTCAGCTCGTCGTACGCGTACGTCGTGTACGACAGGCCGAATCCGAACGGAGCGGCCGGGGTCGACGACAGGTTGGTGACCTCGTCGCCCTCGCCCAACGCCACGTGCAGGTACGAGTAGGGCTGCGCGCCGGCCGAGCGGGGGACGCTGACCGGCAGCCGGCCGGACGGGTTGACGGTTCCGGCCAGGACACCCGCGACCGCGGCGGCGCCTTCCTCGCCCGGGAAGAACGCCTGGACGACCGCGGCGCACCGCTGCATCGCCCAGTCCACGGCGTACGGACGGCCGGTGAGCAGCACCAGGACCGTCGGCGTGCCGGTGGCGAGCACCGCCTCGACGAGGTCCCGCTGGACGCCGGGCAGTTCCAGATCGTCCCGGTCGCAGCCCTCGCCGACCGTGCCGCGCCCGAACAGTCCGGCGTGGTCGCCCATGACCAGGACCGCCACGTCGGCGCTGGTGGCCGCGGCGACCGCCGCCTCGAAGCCCGACCGATCGTCGTCGTCCACCGCACACGCCGGGGTGTACGTCACCTGGGCGAACTCGTCGCGCAGCGCGTCGAGCACGGTCGGCGCCTCGATGCCCGGATCGGTCCCGGGATGCTGCGGCAGCACGTGGTTGACGAACGAGTAGCAGCCGAACAACGCACCCATCCGATCGGCGTTCGGCCCCATGACGGCGAGCCGGCGGCCGGCCGGCAGCGGCAGCGTACCGTCGTTGTGCAGCAGCACCACCGATTCCTCGGCGAGCTTGCGGGCCAGCGCGCGATGCCGGGGAGAGTCGAGGTCCACACCGGTCGGCGGCTCCTCCTCGAACTTCGCGTCGAGCAGACCCAGCTCCAGCTTCTCGGCCAGCACCCGCAACACCGCCCGGTCGATGTACGCCTCGTCGATCCGCCCGGCGCGCACCGCTTCGGCCAGCGGCGCGGCGTACGCGTCCCCGGTGGGCAGCTCGACGTCGATGCCTGCGGTCAAGGCCTGGACGGCGGCGTCACCGAGGTCACCGGCGATGTGGTGCAGCAGCTGCAGGAACGCCACGCCGAAGTAGTCGGAGACGAGGGTTCCGTCGAAGCCCCACTGCTCGCGCAGCGTACCGGTGAGCAGGGTGGGGTCGGCGGCGACCGGGATGCCGTCGATCTCGGCGTACGAGTGCATGACCGAGCGGGCGTTGCCGTCCAGGATGGCCATCTCGAACGGCGGGAGCAGCACGTCGGCGACCTCGCGGGGACCGGCGTGGACGGGGGCGAAGTTGCGCCCGGCGCGGGAGTTGGAGTAGCCGACGAAGTGCTTGAGCGTGGCGTGCACGCCCTGCTCCTGCAGTCCCTGGACGTAGGAGGTGCCGATGGTGCCGACGAGGTAGGGGTCCTCGGCGATGCACTCGTCGACGCGTCCCCAGCGAGGGTCGCGGATCACGTCGAGCACGGGCGCCAAGCCCTGGTGGACGCCGAGCGCCCGCATCGACTCGCCGATGGCCCCGGCGACCTCGCGTACGAGGCCGGGGTTGAAGGAGGCGCCCCACGCCAGCGGAGTGGGGAAGGTGGCCGCCTTCCAGACCGACAACCCGGTCAGGCACTCCTCGTGGACGATCGCGGGGATGCCGAGGCGGGTGTTGGTGACCAGCCCGCGCTGGAATTCCCAGAGCCACCGCGCCCGTTCGTCGGCGTCGACCGGCTTGGTCCCGTACGCCCGGGTGAGGTGGCCGAGCCCGTGCCGGGTGAACGTGTCCAGGGTGGGCGGTTCACCGAAGTCGCCCTGTAGCGGTGCGACCGCGTCGCCGTCTTCCTTCTCCCAGAAGCCGACGATCTGGGCCAGCTTCTCCTCCAGGGTCATCTGGGCGAGCAGGGCCAGGAGGCGTTGCCGCGATTGCGGGCCGGTGCCGGCCAAGGCCGAGACCTCGGTCATGGTGTGCTCCTTCTTACCTTGTGGCGCAGGAACCGGGTGGTGCGGGAACGGTGCGGCACTAGCCCTTCACCGCGCCCTGGAGCCCGCCGACGATGTGCCGTTCGGCGAGGCTGAAGAAGAGCAGCGCCGGCATCATCGCCAGCGACGTGAACGCGAGAATCCCGGCGGTGTCCTGGCTGTGCTCGGCCGAGAAGTTCTGTACGCCCAACGGGAGGGTGTGCAGCCCTTCGTTCTGCAGGACGAGCAGGGGCAGCAGGAAGGCGTTCCAGCTGGCCACGAAGGCGAGGACGGCGACGGTGACGAGCGCGGGCTTGGACAGCGGCAGCAGGATCCGCCAGAAGAAGCCGAGCCGGTCGGCGCCGTCGATCGAGGCGGCGTCTTCGAGTTCGGCGGGGAACGCGGCCAGGAACGGGCGCAGGATCACGATCGTGATCGGCAGCTGGAAGGCCACTTGGGGGATGATCACGCCGAGATAGCTGTTGGCCAGGTCGAGGTCGCGCAGCAGCAGGTAGAGCGGCAGGATCCCGGCCGCCGCCGGGAACAGCAGCCCGATGGTGAAGTAGGTGTACAGGGCCTCCCGCCCGCGGAACCGGTACCGCGAGAGGACGAAGGCCGCGCACACCCCCAGGACGACCACGCCGAGGGTGGTTCCGGCGGCGATGAGGGTGCTGTTGAGCACCTCCGACCAGAACTTCGACTGCGTGATGACGTTGGAGTACGTGTGCCAGACCCAGGGGTCGGGCAGCCCGGCGGGATCGGCGGCCAGTTGGCCCGTGGTGCGGAAACCGCCGAGGATCACGTAGATCACCGGCGCGAACGACACCGCGGCGACCGCCAGGGCCAGCGCGTACGTGAGCGGGTTGGCCCACGAGAACGGCCGTCGCTGCCGGGGATGCGGCAGGGTGGTCGTGACCATGGCGGTCACCCCTTCCGGGTGGTCAGGGCGCCCTCGATGTCGCGCCGGAGCACGAACCGCTGGAACACCACGGCGGCGACGAACGAGATGACGAACAGGATCACCGCCACGGCGTTGCCGTAGCCCCATTCGCGCTGGTTGAAGCCGTGATCCACCATGTAGGTGGCCATGGTGTTGGAGGCGCCGAGGGAACGGACCGCCGGGGACGACGCGACCCAGATGACGTCGAAGACCTGCAGCGACCCGATGATCGACAGGAACATCCAGATGCGGATCGTCGAGCCCAGCATCGGCAGGGTCACGTGCCGCTGGGTCTGCCACCAGCTCGCTCCGTCGATCGCCGCCGCCTCGGTCAGCTCCGGCGGGACGTTCGCCAGCCCGGCCAGGAACAGGATGAGGGCGAATCCGGTGTACTTCCAGGTCAGGATGAACAGCATCGTCCAGATGACGACGGACGGATCGGCCAGCCATCCGGTGACGAGGTCGCCGAGGCCGACGCTCTTCAGGATCGAGTCCGCGGTGCCGTCGCGGAGCAGGATCAGCTGCCACATGATGCCGACGGTGACCTCGGACAGCACGTAGGGCACGAAGACGAGCAGCCGGAAGACCGACCGCCCGCGGAAGTTCCGGTTGAGCAGCAACGCGATGCCCAGCGCCAGCGGTCCCTGGATCACCAGCGACCCGACGAGGATGATCGCGTTGTTACGCAACGCGTCCAGGAAGATCGGATCCTTGAACGCCCCGTACTCGCCGAAGTAGTTGTCGAGCCCCTTGAACTCGGTCGGCCAGCCGTACCCGCTCCAGCGGTAGAGGCTGTAGTAGACGGCGAACGCCATCGGTGCCAGCACGAACACCGTGAAGACGATCACCGCCGGCCCGGTGAGACCGATGATCTCGTACCACTTGCGGCGGGTCCGGGCAGCGCGGCTGTTCCCATTGGGACGGGGCCTCGCCGGCCGCGCGTCAGCGCGACCGGCGAGAACCGTCGAACCGGTGGTGGTCACCGGGCTGTGGCCTTCTTCAACGCTTCGACGACACCCTGAGGCTCGCCCTTGCCGGCGAAGATGGCGACGATCGCGTCGTTCATCGCGGTGCCGGCCTTCGCGCCGAATCCCGTGTCGAGCCAGAGCTGTACGCCCTCAGCCGACTGCGTGGCCTGCGCGATGGTCTGCATCACCGGGTCGGCCAGGCCGCTCTCGGCGCCCTTCACGGTCGGGATGCCCGAGCCGGTCGCCGCGAAGCCCTTCTGGACGTCCAGGCTCACGATGTACTTCAGGAACTCGACGCACTCCGCCGGGGCCTTCTTCGAGCAGGAGAAGCCGTCGCCGCCGCCCATCATGGTCTTCTGGCTGCCGCCCGCGCCGGCGATCGACGGGAACGGGAACCAGCCGAGGAACTTGGGCTCCTTCTGGTCCGGCGTGAGGGTCTGCATGGTGCCGCCGTTCCAGTGGCCCATCAGCTCCATCGCCGCCTTGCCGTTGGCGAGCAGACCGGCCGAGCTGGTCGCGCCGACCTGGCCGGAGGTCGCGAGGAAGTCCTTCTGGAACGGCGTGGTCGCCAGGAAGGTCTTGAGGTCCTCGCCGGCCTTGACGAAGCACGGGTCGTCGAACTTGCCGTCGGAGGACGCGGCCGCCAACGCGGTCGCGGGGCACTCGCGTACGGCCAGGTTGTACCACCAGTGCGCGGCCGGCCACTTGTCACCGGCGCCGACGGCGATCGGCGTGATGTTGGCGGCCTTGAGCTTGGTCACGGCCGCGTTGAGCTCGTCCATGCTGGTGGGCGGAGCCGAGATGCCGGCCTTGGCGAAGAGGTCCTTGTTGTACCAGAAGCCCTCGATGCCGAAGGAGAACGGCAGGCCGTACTGCTTGCCGTCGACCGACCAGATCTTCGTCGCCGCGCCGATGTTGCCGACCTCGGTCTTGGTCTCGGCGGTGATGTCCTTCAGGTAGTCGGACTTCACCTGCTCGACCATCTCTCCGCCGCCCCACGCCTGGAAGACGTCCGGCGGGCTGCTGCTCAGCATCGCCGCCGGGATGCGGTTGCGCTGCAGTTCGTTGGTCTCGATCGCCGTGATCTTGATCGTCACCGTGGGGTGGAGCTTGTGGAAGTCGTCGGCCACCTTCTGCCAGTACGTCTGGAGGGGGCCGGCCTGGTTCGCGTTGTGCCACCAGTTCAGGACCACGGGGTTCTTGTACAGCTCACCGCCGCCGGAGGGGGACTCGTCGTCGGCGCTAGAACACCCGCTAGCAGCCAGGCCCACCGTCGCGACCAGCGCGAAGATGACGCCTGAGCGGCGCTTGGTTCTCATGGGATCTCCCTAAAGGTCGTCCTGAGGCGCTCATGTGGGCAAGAGTTTTACAGTCTCGTAACGGACTGTCAATCGATGTCGATAACGTTTTCTCAACGGGCGCGGCCAACTATGATCCCCTCGTGGAGATCCGCCAGCGCGTGAAGATGTCGGACGTCGCCCGAACGGCAGGCGTCTCGGTGGCTACCGTCTCGAAAGTCGTCAACGGACGCTGGGGCGTCTCGCAGTCGACCGTCGACCGGGTGCAGCAGGTCATCGAGACGCTGGGCTACGAGGCGAGCCTGGGTGCGCAAAGCCTGCGTAGCCACCGCACCCATGTCCTGGGCATCCTCGTGGCGGAGTTCGAGCCGTTCTCCACCGAGCTGCTCAAGGGCGCGTCGGCCGCCGCCGACCAGACCGACTACGAGCTGCTCGCGTACGCGGCGGGCACCCGCGGCTCGAAGGTCGGCTGGGAACGGCGATCGCTCGCCCGGCTGTCCGGGACCCTCATCGACGGGGCCATCCTGGTGACCCCCACGGTCCTCGAAGCCAAGCAGGGCGTCCACGTCGTCGCCATCGACCCGCACACCGGACCGTCCGGCATGCCGACGATCGACTCCGACAACTTCGCCGGTGCCCAGCTGGCCACCAACTACCTGCTCGAACTCGGCCATCGCCGGATCGGTTTCATCGGCGGCCGGCCTGATCTGGAGTCGGCTCGCCTCCGCGAGGTCGGCTTCCGGGAGGCGATGGCCGCCGCCGGGGTGACTGTGGACGAAACACTCGTCCGCGTCGGCGGCTACCGGACCGAGACCGCCGAAGGTCCGGCCCGGGAGCTGCTCAGCCAGGCGAACCGGCCGACCGCGGTGTTCGCCGCCAACGACCTGTCGGCGATCGCGACCGTGCACGCGGCCAACAGCCTCGGTCTGTCCGTCCCGGACGACCTGTCGGTCATCGGGTTCGACAACGTGCCCGAATCCGCGATGGCGTCACCGCCGCTGACCACCATCAAGCAGCCGCTCCAGCAGATGGGGGCGGAGGCGCTGCGCCTGCTGGTGGATCTGATCGCGGGCGTCGAGCGCGACATCCACGTCCGGCTGCCCACCGAACTCGTCGTGCGGGCGAGCTGCCGGCCGTTGCGCTGAGAAGCGGGGATCCGGGCGAACTCCCACCTCACGCCCCGGCTCGTGGTACGCAGGCAGAAAGAGCCGAGGAGGACCCGATGCCCGGATGGACCACCGAAGAGCTGAGCCGGATCGACCGCACCGACGAATTGGAGCTGGCCTCACAGCGCCGCGATGGAACGCTGGGTGACCCGGTGACGATGTGGGTCGTGCGGGACGGCGACGACCTCTACGTGCGCTCGATGCACGGGCGCGGCGGCACCTGGTTCCGGCGTACGCGGACTCGCGAAGCCGGTCACATCCACGCCGGCGGCGTCGACAAGGACGTGGCGTTCGTCGTCGACCCCGACGAGAAGCTCAACGACCGCATCGACAACGCGTACAAGTCGAAGTATGGCCGGTATGGCGCGAACATCGTGGGAAGCGTGGTGAATCCCGGCGCGCGGGAGGCGACCATCCGCCTGGTCCCTACGGCCTGAGCGCGTCCAGCCAGCGCTTCAGCCGCGCGCCTTCGCGTGTCATGACCTCCGGGTCCCGCAACGCGTTCGCCATCACGCTCATGCCTTGGTACGCCGAGACGAGAGTGAGCGCGTGGCCGGCCGCGTCGGGTACGCGCGCCCTGGCGAACTGGGTCTCGCACCAGTCCAGGAGCAGCCGCATGACCCGGCCGGCTTCGGCGTCGAGGTCGCCTTCGTCGCGCTTGTCGATCTCGGTCGCCAGTGATCCAGTGGGGCAGCCGTAGCGGGCGGCGACGTCGCGCTGGCCGACCCAGGCGTCGATGAGCCCGTGGAGGCGATCGATGGGATCGTCCTGCTTCTCCAAGGCGTCGGTCAGCTCCGCGAGCGACTGCGCCTGCTCGGCGAGCGCGGCGTGGACCAGGTCGTCCTTGGTCTTGAAGTAGTAGTAGACGTTGCCGACCGGCACGTCCGCGGCGCGTGCGATGTCGGCGATCGTCGTGCGTTCGACGCCGCGCTGGTGCAGCACCTGCGCGGCGGCGGCGGACAAGCGGCGGCGCTTAGCAGAAGATCGCGCCTGCGGCATTTCTGAGTTAGCCATCTCACTTATCGTATCCCGCTCCGGGCGAGCGTTGGTAGCGTCCTCGACAAGTGAGTCAGCCAACTAACTTAGGAGAACCGAAATGATCGTCATCACCGGGGCCACCGGCAACGTCGGCCGCACGCTCGTCTACCTGGTCGCCGCGACGGGCCGGGCCGTCACCGCAGTCTCACGCGGCATCCAGCCGGACTCCTTCGAAGGCGTCCGCACCGTCGCCGCCGACCTGGCCGAGCCAGCCAGCCTGCGACCCGCCCTCGAAGGCGCAGACACGCTCTTCCTGCTGGTCGCGGGGGAGGACCCGGACGGCATCGTCGCCGAGGCTCGGGCGGCGGGCGTACGCCGCATCGTGCTCCTCTCGTCGCAGGGCGCGGGCACCCGGCCGGCCTCCTACGCGCACGCGGTCGCCTTCGAGAACGCGGTCACCGGGTCCGGACTCGACTGGACCGTCCTGCGGTCGGGCGGGCTCGCCTCCAACGCGTACGCCTGGGTGCAGCCGATCAAGACGGCCCGTGTGGCGCCGGCCCCCTTCGGTGACGTGGGCCTGCCCTTCATCGACCCGGACGACGTCGCCGCCACCGCCGCGGCCGTGCTCACCTCAGACGGCCACAAAGGACAGTTCTACGTCCTGACCGGACCGGCGCTCACCACACCGCGTGAGCGGGCGGCCGCCATCGAGGCCGCGCTCGGTGAACCGGTCCGATTCGTCGAGCAGACCCGCGACGAGGCGTACGCCCAGATGACGCAGTTCATGCCCGCGCCCGTGGCCGAGGGCACGCTCGCCATCCTCGGTACGCCGACCGCCGAGGAGCAGCAGATCAGCCCGGACGTCGAGCGCCTCCTCGGCCGGCCCGGTACGCCGTTCGCCGACTGGGCGCGCCGCAACGCCCCGGCGTTCCGCTGATATCGGTTGCCCGACGGTCTTCCGGAGGCCTACCTTCCGTTCTCGTGGAGGAGGCCTTCGGAAGACTCGTCAACGTGATCGACGTCGAGGCGACGTGCTGGGCCGACCGGCCGCCGGCCGGTGAGTCGAGCGAGATCATCGAGATCGGCGTCTGCGTCGTGGACACCGCCGACTGGCGACGCGTCGAGCGCCGCCGCATCCTCGTCCGTCCGCGCCGCTCGCGGGTCAGCCCGTTCTGCACCGAGCTGACGGGGCTCACCCAATCCGATGTCGACGGCGGCCTGGACTTCCCGGCGGCGTGCGCCCTCATCAGCTCCGACCTGCGTGGGCGTTTCCGGACTTGGGCCAGCTGGGGCGAGTACGACCGCCGCCAGTTCGAACGGCAATGCGGCTCGGGAGCGGCGTACCCGTTCGGCAGCCGCCACATCAACGTCAAGCAGCACTTCGCGGACGCTTTCGGCCTCCGCCGGGGAATCGGGATGAGCCAAGCGCTCGCCCACACCGGCCTGCCGCTGGAAGGACGCCACCACCGTGGCGACGACGACGCCTGGAACATCGGCGCGCTCGTCATCGAGCTGGCCCGCCTCGGCCACCCCATCACCGCTCCCGTCACCGAGACCGAACCGGACGCACTGTGAGCGGGCCAGGGCTCGGGGTGGTGACCGCGATCGAGCCCACCGCCGCCGCTCTGCGGATCGCCGAGGCGACCGACGGCTGGGTGGACGTCGACGGAGACATCGCCCGGCCCTACGGCCGAGCGCCCATCATCGGGCTGGACGACTACTTCAACCAGCACGGCCGCTGCGTCTTCGTCGACGGCGGTTACTTCCTCGACCCGGCGGCGATGGCGGCCTGGCTGCGCCACCCGGACTTCTCTGTCGTCAAGTGACGTGCGAGCCACCGCCTTCGGTCCACCGCTCCGCCAAGTGGCCTTGCGCTACAGCACCAGCGGCAGTCCCGCCTCGTTGTCGCGCAGTTTGGCCTCCGCCACCGCATGCCGCCAGTGTCCGACTTCGAGCAGATACACGCCCCGCCCAGCCGGAATGTTGTCGATGATGAACTCTTGACGGCATGTACCGTCGACATTCACCGGGTCGCGCGTGATCTTGCCGGCTGCGAGTTCGGCGCCGTCGGTGCTGACGATCTTGACCGGCGTGCCGATCGGCAGCCGCTCAGCGCGGACTCCTTCGCATTCGGTGGTGAGAGTCCAGCCGCCGCCGGTGAACGTCACGGCCGGCGCGGCCGCTGCGCCGTCCGCGCGATCGGAGCCACGGGCGACCCAGCCGACCAGCCCGGCCACCGCCGCGACCGCGACGAACGCGTTCGTCATCGCGATGATCTTCCAGCGCCGGAGCGCGTCCGGTCCCTCCCCCGCCATCATGCGCGGCACGATATCCGGCGACGTCGACCTCCGCCGGGAGACCGAGCTCGTTGAACTGGTGGGTTAGGCCGCCCGGGTCTCGGTCGTGGTCGCTTCGGATCGCGTGGCGCGTGGCGTCGTGCGAATGGCCGTCAGCTGGTCACCAGTGACCAGGGCCGCCTCGGCGTCGTCCAGGAAGGCCAGGTCTGCGCTGACATGCCGGGCGGCGGCGGCGAGGAGCAGGCGGACGACCGGGTCGCGGTCCGGATCGCGGCGCAGCGTCTCGAGGTTCCGCAGTTCGCGTAGCAGATGCCCGCGCTGGGTGGTCAAGACCGAGGCCACCAGGTCCCGGTCGCCGGAGCGGGCCGCCGCCATCATCTTCAGGAAGAAGTCGTCGCGGTAGCCGCTGGTGCGCGGGGTCGGCGCGGCCATCCATTCGTGCAGCTCCGCCGTCCCGGCGTCGGTAATGGTGTAGACGACCCGGTCCGGTTTGACGTCCTGCGCGACCCGGCTGGAGGTGACCTGGCCGTCCCGGGACAGCCGGTCGAGGACCTGGTACAGGTGGCCGATGTTGAGCGCTCCCCATTGTGGACCGACGGCGGCCTCGAAGGCGCTCTTCAGCTCATAGCCGTGGCTCGGCCCGCCGCGGAGCAGGGCCAGGACGGCGTGCTGGATCGGCATGGGGCGAGCGTACCGCAAAATCGGGCCTTGCATTGTGACAATGTATGACGGCACACTGGGCCGCGTGATCAGATTCATCGGGGCGCAACTGCGGCACCGGCTCGGCCGCAGCCTGGCTCTGTTCGCGGGGGTCCTCGTCGCCACCACCGGCTTCACCGTGCTGACCGGGAGCGTGACCACGTCGAGACTGCAGGTCAGCCAGACGGTGGACGAGAACTTCCGGGCGGCGTACGACATCCTTGTGCGGCCGCACGGCGAACGCACGACGCAGGAGGCCGAGCGCGGGCTGGTTCGCCCGAACTACCTGTCCGGACAGTACGGCGGCATCACGATGGCGCAATGGGAGCAGATCCGCCACCTCGACGGCGTCGACGTGGCCGCGCCGATCGCCTCCCTCGGCTACGCCAGCGTCGCGCGCTGGGATCAGTTCGACCTCACTAAGTACGTCGACCGCAGCAAGACGAGTCAACTGCTGCGGCTCAACTTGGCCTGGAGCAGCGACCGCGGCCTCACCCGCGCTCCGGACGCCCCCCACTACGTCTACATCACCAAGAACCGGCTCATCACCATGGACGCCGACGCGACCGCTCTGGATCGCTATGCCGACGGCTCGCCGTACGACGAGCAGTGTCCCGGACCGCTGGAGGTGCTACCGAACGGCCGGCGCGTGCCCATCTGCGGCACCACCGACGAGCTCAACGGCGGCAACGGTCTCGACGAGGGCAAGCGCAGCCGGTTCTCCGTGGTCCAGCTGCTCCGCGACGGCAGCTTCGCGCCCCGGGACGTCACCTTCGTCGGCGCCGCCCCGAAACACGGCGAACCCCGGCTGATCATCAGCGTCGGCTGGTGGGCGGTCGGCGGTGTGGCGGCCATCGATCCAGTGGAGGAGTCTCGGCTCGTCGGTCTCGACAAGGCGATCACCACCGGCCGCTACCTGACCGATTCGGACAAGCTCGCCGCCGCGACGACCGATCAGATGGCGAGCCTGCCCGTCCTGACCGCATCGAGTTCCGGTGACGACGAGAAGTTCGAGGTCGGGGTGGAACGGCTGCCCGGTGATGCCATCCGGCCCGGAGTCAAGCCCGCGGCGCAGCGCACCATCCTCCGCAGCGTCACCGGACCGCCACTCGCCGTGCTGACCCAGGTCGATGCGCTGCAGGATCCCCGATACCGCTCCGTGCAGGCGACGCTGAGCAGCTTTCTGCAAAGCGGCCCGGTTCACTACACGACGGGTCCGGACGGGGTGGTCCGGCCGACGGTCGTCCCGGGCAACCCGCTGGCCTGGCTGCCCAACGTGCAGATATCCGACGGAGCCGGGCCGCCGGTGTTCGCCTCCGACGTCGGTTTCCGGGAGGTCGAAATGCGGCAGTTCAGCCGGGGCGACCTGACCCAGGCGAACGTCGTGGGTGCCTTCGACGCCGCCCGGCTCACCGGCTTCGCAGCGGCCTCGGCCGTGCCGTTGCAGACCTATGAGACAGGCGAACTCACCTCGGCCGACCGGCGCACGCGCGATCTGCTCGGCGGACAACCCCTGCGGGCCAACAGCAACCCGGCGGGCTACCTTTCCCGGCCGCCACTCATTCTCACGACACTGGCCGCCTCCTCCGGGATCTTCGCCAGTGCGGGCACCGCATCCGCACCGATCTCGGCGGTACGCGTCCGGGTCGCGGGAATCCAGAAGTTCGACGCGTTCAGCCGCGAACGCGTACGCAGTATCGCCGAGCGGATCGCCCTCAGCACCGGACTCGACGTCGACATCACCCTCGGCTCGTCCCCGGCGCCCCAGACGATCGACCTGCCCGCGGGCGCGTTCGGCCGCCCGGAGCTGCGGCTGACCGAGAACTGGTCGCAGAAGGGCGCAGCGTTGGCGATCGTCTCAGCAATCGACCGCAAGAGCACCGTCCTGTTCGGACTGATCCTGGTCGTGTGCCTTCTCTTCGTCGGCAACGCGGCCATGGCGGCGGTTCGGGACCGGCGACCCCAGCTCGCCGTGCTGGCCTGCCTGGGCTGGCCGCGGCGGCGCATCGCCGGAGCCGTCCTCGGCGAGGTCGCCGTGATAGGCCTGCTCGCCGGCCTCGTCGCCGCAGCCGTGGCGATACCGCTCGCCGCTGCGCTGACGATCGAGATCAGCTGGCGGCACGCGGCCGTGGCGATCCCCGTCGCGACGGCGCTCGCCTTGCTGGCCGGACTGCTGCCCGCGCTGAGCGCCTCCCGGACGCATCCGGGTGTGGCTCTCGCACCGTCCGGAATGGCCGGGCGGCGTCGCCGGTGGACCCGGTCCCGCACCGTCTTCGGGCTAGCCACCCGCAATGCCCGGCGCCTGCGGGGGCGTACGGCGCTCGGCGTGATCGCCATGGCGCTCGGCATCGGCGCGCTGACCGTCATCGCCACGCTGGAGTGGGCGTTCCACGGCGAGGTCACGGGAAGCCTCCTCGGCCAGGTCGTCTCGGTCCGCGTACGCGGAGTCGACACACTCGCGGTCATCGCGACGGCTGTACTCGCCACGGCAGCCGTCGGAGACGTCCTCTATCTCAACGTCCGCGAACGGTCGCACGAGCTGGCCGCGTTGCGGGCCATGGGCTGGGGTGCCGGAGCCCTCGTCCGGCTCATCGCCTACGAAGGACTGCTGATCGGCCTCGGTGGCGTCGTGCTCGGCGTCACGGGCGGGCTGCTGGCCGTCGCCCGGTTCGTCGGCGCAGTCGAACCGTCCGTGCTGTATGCCACCGGTCTCGCCGCCCTGGCCGGCGTACTGTGCGCCGTCGTGGCCGCCACCGTCCCGGCGCTGTGGACGCCCAGCGCCTCGCTGTCCGTGACCCTTGCCGAGGAGTGAGCATGTCGTCAGATTCAGGTGCTCGGGTCGTCATGACCGGGGTCGTCAAACGATTCCGCGGCGGCGGCAGCGATGTCACGGCGGTTGACGGGCTGACACTGGAGATCGCCCCGGGCGCCATGGTCGCGGTCGCCGGTGCGAGCGGCTCCGGGAAGTCCACTCTGCTCCATCTCGTGGGGGCGATCGAGGCGCCCGACGAGGGGGCGATCGAAGTGGACGGGCTCGACCTCACCCGCCTGCGCCGCGCCCGCCTGGCGGAATACCGGCGTGGACTCGGGTTCGTCTTCCAGCGCTACCACCTGCTGCCCGCGTTGACCGCGCTCGACAATGTGATCGCGCCGGTGCTGCCGTACCGGGTCAGCTTCGACAAGACGGCGCGCGCCCGGGATCTCCTGGCTGCGGTCGGGCTGTCCGGGCGGGAAGGCGCACTGCCGTCGCAGCTGTCCGGTGGCCAGCAGCAGCGGGTGGCGATCGCCCGCGCCCTGATGGGCGAGCCGCGCCTGCTGATCGCCGACGAGCCCACCGGCAACCTGGACTCCGCGACCGGGGCCGAGATCCTCGACCTGCTCGCCGAGATCCGCCGGGACCGTGGGACGACGGTGCTCATCGCCACCCACGAGCAGCACATCGCGGCGGCTTGCGACCGCCTGCTACGCCTCCGCGACGGCCGGATCGTCGAGGACATCGACCTGACCGGAGGTGAGGAACCAGCCTCGACGCTCGCCCGAGTCGACGGGCTGCGCCTGTAGCGGGCACGTCCTGCGGGCGGGCACGCCGTCACGGGGGCGAGCGAACCCGCCCGCAGAACGCCACATGCCCGACGCTTCTCGCACCCGGTCACTACCCTGTGCCGGTGATCGAGGTTCCCTCCCAGCAAACCGCCCGAGACGCCTGGGCGGCATTGCCGGAACCCGTCCGCTGCGACGCGCGCCGACAGGCCGAGCGAGGAGCGGCAGCGACGGGTCCGGCGGTGGCCGCCGTCATCCCTTGGCCGGACGTCTTGCGCCTGTCGCTCGTGGGCCCATCGCCGGGCGGCGAGCGGGCCACGCCCGCGCTGGTCTGGACGCTGCGCGACCGGGCTGAGATCAGGCTGGAGCTCGGTGTGCTCGGCGTGCCGCCGGAGCAGATCGTGCTCGCCGCGCGAGCGTACAAGCTGGCGCGCTGACCCACGCGGGAGCACGTCGGCCGGTCAGAGGGTCTCGTTGAGCCAGGTCGGCAGCGGTTCCCGCGATGCCAGCCAGGACTCAGGGATCCCGTCGGCGCCGGTGAACGAGGCGACGATGCCGCCCACGATCGCGGCCGTCGTGTCGATGTCGCCGCCGACGCGTACGCAGGTGCGGATCGCTTCGGGGTAGTCGTCGAGGTGCTTGGCCGCTGCCCACAGCGTGAACGGCACGGTGTCCTGCGCGGTGACGAGGTTGCCGTTGCCCAGCTCGTACGCGACCTCGTCCGGCGGCAGGTGCAGCATGCGCCGCGCTCGCGCGATGCCTTTGCGTACTGTGCTTTCGGGGGTCAGCGCCAGCACCGCGTCCAGGAACGGGCCCGGCTTTGGGCGTATCCCTGAGATTCGACCGGAGGCCGCGACGCTCGCGGCCACCGCGACCGCGACGGCCCCGGCCACCCCCTCGGCGTGCGCGTGGGTCACCTCCGCGGACAGCGCGGCCTGGGCGGCGGCTCGCGCCGGTTCGCCCACGTGGTACGCACCCAGTGGCGCGACGCGCATGGCGGCGCCGTTGCCGCAGGAGCCCTGTCCGTCGAAGGCGGCACCGGCGGCGTCCCGCCAAGGTACGCCGTTGCGCACGTTGTGCAGGATCGTGAAGGCGCCGACGCCGTAGCCGCGGTTGGGTTCGCAGCGTTCGGCGAAGACCTGCGCGAGCAGATCCTGGTCGATCAGCTGCTTTTCGAGCAGCAGCCAGTAGACGGAGCAGGCCATCTCGGTGTCGTCGGTCCATTCCCAGACCGCTGGTGGCACGATTCCGTTCAGCAGATCGTCGACCTTCCGGCCGACCATGAAGTATTGCGCCCCTAGCGCGTCGCCGACCGATAGTCCGGCCAGGCTGTCCGCGGCGTAACCGAGCCGCGTGTTTTCGTGGAGTACAACTCTCATCCCGCGGACAATCTTGGCCGGAGGTGATCCGCCTGGCAAGCCCGATTATCGCAGGATGAGCTGGAGTCCGGCGTCGAAGGCGTCCCGGGGGGTCACCGATTTCTCGGTCGCGTGCCGGAGGACGCGGGCGACGGTGGGGAACTGGGCCGCGAACTCCGCACGGGCAGTGTCGTCCATTATGGAGGCTCCGGTGGAGTCCTGTTCCTCGATCGCGCGGCCGAAGGTGAAGTGGAGCGCGGTGAACACTCGGGCGGCGGCGTCGGCGAGGTCGAGTCCGGCGGTGACCGCGGCCGACAGCGCGTGCTCGGCCAGCAGGCCGAGGGTCGGTGTGCCTTGGGGCCGGGCTCCGGTGACGACGCGTGCGCCGTCGGGGTAGTCGAGCATCGCCTGGCGCAGGCGGTGCAGCAGGTCGGTGAACCAGTCCTGCCACGGTTCGCGGCCGTCGTGGGGGCCGAGGCCGGCCAGGTGGGTGGCGAGGATCGCCTCGGCCATCGCCTCCAGCAGCTCTTGCTTTCCGGCGAAGCGCCAGTAGATCGCGGGCGCCTTGACGTTCAGGCGTGCGGTCAGTTTGCGGAAGGTCACCCCGTCGAGCCCCTCTTCCCGGAGCAGGTCGAGGGCGGCGTCGGTGATCTTGCCGGTATCGAGCGTCACAGTCGTTGACTCTATAACGCCGTTACAGCTACAGTCGAGCCAAGCTCATATAACGCCGTTACAGAAAGAAGGCAATCCGATGGAGCAGCTTCTCGTCGACGCCATGCGGGCCTACCTCGCCGCGGGCGTGGCCATGGACCTCGACCGGCTCGGCGCCTGCTACGACGACGAGTTCCAGAACCTGCGCGTCGACCAGGCCGGACAGGTCGTCACCATCACCAAGGCGCAGTTCATGCAGCGCTTCGCGGATATGAAGGCGCAGGGCAAGGCGCTCGAGCCGGCCGACGACGCCACCTTCCCGACTGCGACGATCTTCGGTGACTACGGGATCGTCGTGATGCGCCGCGTCAAGGAAGGCGGCCCGGTCATGTACGCGTTCGTGTGGCGTCTGCGGGACGGCCGGCCCACCACGATCCTGCGGGAGCTGAGCTTCGAGGACGATCTGACCTACCTGATCAAGCTCATGCAGTCGGCTCAGCTCCAGTCGGTCTGATAGCCGTCGAAGCGGAGGATCTCGAGGAGTTCCTCGTCGCTGGGCCGGTGGACGTCCGTGACGATGCCGCGTAGTCGCGGAATCCACTCGGGACGGTCGCCGGCCACGGTGGCGCTGTAGATCCGGTCGCCGTCACGGCGGCGCACGATGGTGGCGGGATCGCTGTTGTCGGTGTCGAGCACCTTGACGTGGGTGTAGCCGTCGCCGAGATCGGTGCAGACCACGACCGCCCGCGCGCCGCAACTCACGCTCCACACCGGCTCGCCTCGGTCGTCGAGCAGCTCGATCGCGTACCCGAGGGGCTGACCGTCGACCGAGTACGAGACGGTGAACCCGTCCCGGCCGACCTCGCCCAGGGCGCGGTCGAGCGGCAGATCGTCGGGCAGCAGCAATTGCGTACGCGGCCAGGGCGAACCCATCGTCAAGTCCGACAGGTCGCGCCGGTCCTTCTCCTGCGACCGCCACCGCCAGACGGTCACTCCGGCTCCGGCGCAGAGGAGCAGGACGACCACGGCGAAGGTTGCGAGAACTCGCGTACGCATCTGATGATCATGCCCGGCCGTCGCGGAAACGCGAGTGGGCTGCGCCGGTGAATGGCGCAGCCCACACTTGGTTGCGACGGTCAGCGCGCCGACCGCGTACGCCGTCGGGCGGCGAAGCCGACGAGGACGACCCCGGCCAGCAGCAGTCCCAGCGCCCACCACAGCACGCGGCCGACCGGGTCGCCGGTGTTGGCGAGGGTCGGGCCGGTCGGCGAGGCCGACGGCACGGGAGCGAGGGTGTTCGTGATCGTGACCGTGACGGCCTGATCGTCGTCGACCTCGAAGACCGGGAACTGCGCGCTCGGCTGGCCGTCGCCGACGGTGTACGCGGCCGACCAGCCGGCCGGCAGCGACGAGGTGTCTTCCTCCACGGCGCAGTGCGCGCCCACGGCGATGTCCTCGACCAGGACCGTGCCGCCGGCGGCCACGGTGACGACCTGGGGTGTGAGCTTGCCGTCGATCTGCCCGGTCGGGTCGCCGTGGGTGTCCTCGCAGGAGATTCCCCAGGTGAAGCTGTCGGGCACGGTGGTTCCGGCGGCCGCGTCGACGACCTTGGTCACCTGCAGGCTCGTCGTCTCCACGTCGACGTCGGAGAAGTTGTTCACCACGACGGCGATCAGCGGATCTTCGCCTTTCACCACACCGGTGGTGGCCGCGTCGGCCGGGATGTAGGTGACCTCGCTGCCGTCGGGGAGGCCGCCCGTGCCCTGCTCGGCGACGGTGCAGACGGTGCCGTCCGGGACCAGGTCGAGCTTCTCCTGCCCGGCGACGGCCGCGCCGCCACCGGAGTTGAAGGTGACGTCGAAGGGCGGGAACCCGGCGCAGGTGACCGTCACCGTGTAAGTGGTGGGCAGGTCATCGACCGGTACGCCGGGCGGCGGGATCACGATCTTGCTGAGCACGGCGTGCTCGTTCGTGCCCGGGAGTGCTTCGAGGTGGTAGCAGACGAACCAGTGACTGATGTCGGGGACGTTGCCGCCGTTGGTCAGCGGCGAGATGTAGTTCTGGTCCGGCGGCAGCGTCGGTGGCACGTACGGAGCACGGTAGACGTTGTAGCCGTCGCCACCCTTGACGACCACGGCGTCGACGACGACTCCGGCGGCCGTGCCGGCCGGGGTGATGGCGACGTTGACCTCTTTGCCGTCGGCCGTCGTGCCGATCACGTACTGGTCTTGGGCGTTGGCGTCGCCCTGCCCGCCCACTTGGATGTCGTCGTCCGGTACGCCGGTCACGTCGGCGCACGTCGTCACGTTGCCGTCGTGGTACTCGGCTCGGTTGTCGGATGGAGCCGCCGCCACCTCCGGCGGCTGGAAGGCCGGGGCCTGGGCCGACGCGTACGCCGGTATCGCGAGCACCATGGCCAGCGT
Organism: Hamadaea sp. NPDC050747; assembly: GCF_040654195.1. Lineage (NCBI taxonomy): Bacteria > Bacillati > Actinomycetota > Actinomycetes > Micromonosporales > Micromonosporaceae > Hamadaea > Hamadaea sp. NPDC050747. The sequence continues at coordinate 252,644 of NZ_JBFAHM010000002.1, read as the reverse complement.
GATCGCCCCGATTCCCGTGGCGCGTCCTCGGGGTGTCCTCATCCCCACGACCCTTTCGATTCGGCAACGCAACTCGCCGGACAATACCGGCATATGTGGTAAACACGGCGATTGGTGGCGGCGAGTCGCCGCCCGGATCGGTGAACGACCGTCCTGGGCGGTTTGACGGATTTATGCTGTCGGAACATCGCATGCACACGACACGTGGGGGACCGGGGCATGACGGCGACTGTGCTCCGGCACCTGATCGGACCGTGAGGCTGCGCCTGGGCCGCCCGCACTGGGCGGACGCGGCCGCCGGACTGGTGACCGGGCTGTTCAGCATCCCCGAGGGCATGGCCTACGCGTCCATCGCGGGGTTCAATCCGATCGCCGGGCTCTTCGCCGGAGTGGTGCCGGCGATCGTCGGCTCCCTGACGGCCCGCACCGTCCTCATGGTCACGACGCTGACCAGCGCGATCGCGCTGACCGCGAACGGCGTACTCGCCGACGCGCAGCTCGACTTCACGACGGGCAACATCGCCGCGCTCGCCGTGCTCACCGGTCTCGTGATGCTCCTGCTGGGGCTGCTGAGGCTCGGCGTCGTGCTCAACTTCGTCTCGCACGCGGTCATGACCGGGTTCTCCATCGGCATCGCCGTGCAGATCATCGTCGGGGTGCTCAAGGACGCCACCGGCTATCAGCCGCACGGCGGCAACAAGCTGGTCCAGCTCGGCGACTCGCTCGCGCACATCGGCTCCTGGCAGGTCGCCGCGGTCGCGGTCAGCGCCGGCACCGTCGTGGTCTGGGCGGTGGCTCATGCGGTACGCCGTCTGCGGACCGTCGCCCTCCTGGCCGCGATGGTGATCGTGAGCGTCGTCGTGGCGATCCTCGGTACGCACGTCGAGCTGGTCTCCGACATCGCCGACATCCCCGCAGCGCTGCCGAAACCGACCCTGCCCGACTGGGGCAGCATGCCGTCGCTGGCCGGGGGAGCGGTGGCCATCGCCCTGGTCGCGCTGGCGCAGGCGGCCAGCATCGGCCCGACGGCGCCGAACCCCGACCGGTCGCGGATGGACACCAACCGCGACTTCCTCAGCCAAGGCCTGGCCAACGTGGCCGGCGGGCTGTTCCAGTCACTGCCGGTCGGCGGATCGCTGTCGCGTACCGGGGTCTCGGTCGCGGCCGGGGCCCAGACCCGCTGGTCCGGAATCTTCTCCGGGGTATGGCTGGCCCTCATCGTGCTCGCCTTCGCACCGCTGGCGGAGCGAATCCCGATGCCGGTCATCGGTGGCCTGATCATGGTGGTCGGCGCCGAGATCATCTACGGTCGCCGCCGTGATGTGGCGCTGGTGTGGCGTACGTCCAAATTGTCGACCGCCGCGATGGCGGTGACCTTCCTCGCCACCACCGGCCTGCCGCTGCAGCGGGCCATCGTCCTCGGCGCGGTCCTCTCGTTGCTGCTCTACTGTGTCCAAGCCGCCCGCCAGGCCCGGCTGGTGTCCCTCGTCCGGCAGCCCGACGGGAAGTGGCAGACCGCTGCGGTGCCCCAGCGACTGCCCGGCGGCGAAGTCACCGTGCTGCACTACGGCGGTGTCAGCCTCTTCGCTGAGCTGCCCCGGATCGATCAGCAATGGCCGGACGTCGGCGAGGCCCGATCGCCGGTGGTGATCCTGTCGATGCGGGAGGTCGCCGACATCCCGTCGGCCACGATGATGACGGTGCTCGAACGCCGCGCCAAGGAGCTGCGTGAGGCGGGCGGGCGTCTCCTGCTCGCGGGCGTCCATCCGGCACTGGCGCGTACGCTGCGCGACACCCACCTGGCCGACGCGTTGGGCGCGGACAACGTCTTCCCGGCCGACCACAAGGTGTTCCATGCCCTGGACGAAGCGATGGACGCCGGCAACCGGTGGCTGGCCGGAACCCGATCGGGGTAGGCCGGCACCGTCACCGACGGGTACGCCGAAGGCGCGGTGTCGGAGAGGATCGCTTGACGGCGACAATCGCCTGACCGCGTACGCGTCAGAGCGACGTGATCTCCAGCGTCCCTAGGGTGTTGATCGCGCTGACCGAGCCCAGGCCGAGGGTGCACAACGTGATGTCGGTGGCTGGGCCGGTGAAGTTGGTGACCACCGTGTCTCCGGCGAACAGCCCGGATGTGACCACGCCGGTAGCTGTGACCGTGTAGACGGCCCCGGCCACGACCCGCGTGAAGGTGCTGCTGATGGTCGTGGTCTGTCCGGTGTTCCAGGTGATCGTGTACGTGATGGAGCCGGGTCCGAGTAGATCGGCACAGCTGCTGGTGGTCGTCACGGTGGCGGTGCGCGAGCCGGACATGATCAACGGTTGCGACGCCGAGACGCACGGGCCGTACAGCGCCGTGGTGGACACGGTGACGCTCTGTGGGGTCAGCGTCAGCGGCGGGTTGTACTGGTTGAGGTTGCTCGACGGCGGCGTGCAGGTCACGTCCAGGACGCCGGCGCTGGCTGGTGTGGCCAGGAAGACGATCGATGCGGCGCAGGCGAGCGCAGTCGCGACAGCGGTTCCTACGAAGCGTTTCATGAGTTATGGCCCTTTCGTCGATCCCTTGACACTAATCGTCGTCGATGTGAGCTAGTCAAGACGTCGACGGTGCCAGGCTGTTGGTCGCGGCAGAAAGTTGCGTTCCGAATCCGTGTTGCTACCGAGAGTAGCTGAAATGTGGGCAATGATCCTCAAAGGCGTATGAGGCGTATACGGGGTAACTGGGGGTTTCCGTGGCTCGAGTGTCCACTCGGCGCGGTCGGGCGACAGCGGCGTTCGCCGCGCTGGCCCTGACGATCGGTGGGGTGGTCGTCCCGGCGACGCCTGCCTTCGCGGCCGTCATCGGGATCGACAAGTCGACGACGGGGGTGCCCGCCGACGGTGTCGAGCCCGGCGGCACGTTCACCTACGTCATCCGGGTCGACTGCACGTCGCTGGCGGAGGACTGCCAGAACGTCACGGTCACCGACACCCTGCCCGACGAGTTTACCGCGAACGTCGTGCCGGGCACCTTCACGTGGTCCGGTGGCCCGGACACGGTCCCAGCCGGCGGCACAGTCTTCCCCGGAGTCCCGCAGTACACGTACACCTACGACGCGACGACCGGGGAACTGACCTTTACCGTCCCCTCGGTTCCCGCCGGCAACTCCTCCTCGGTCCAGATCGGCATGACGCTCCCGGCCGACACCGAGATTCCAGACGGGACGGTGGTCCCGAACACGGCGACGGTCACCGCCGACAACGCCCTGACCGCCGCCGACGACGCTGACGTCAAGGTGCACGTGCCGGTGACCGTCGGAGTGAAGGCGACGAAGAACTGGGCTGACGGGTCGGCGCTGGCCCAGTCGGGCGAGGAGAGCACGGTCACGCTCGGCGTCACGAACACGTCCACGGGCGCCGCCGACGTCACGAGCATGACGCTGACCGATCATACCAACGAGGACCCGGCGACGGATCCCTGGAACTACTTCGACCTGACCGGCTTCGGTGCGGTCACCTATCCCGACGGCGCCGACCAGATTCAGGTCCGCTACTGCACGCTCCCGTATGCGCAGGCCTGCGGCGCGTGGACGGACGGGGCGGTGCAGACCGGCTCGCCGATCCAGGCCGATCCGGGAGTGGACCTGTCCGCGGTGACCGGAGTGCAATTCGTGTTCTCCAGCTCCACCGGTGATCCATTGCCCAACGACGCCGCCGGCAGCGTCGCGTTCACCCTGGAACTACGCGACACCGAGCGGGTCGACGGCGGCGTCATCGAGCCGACGCAGACCCAGACCATCACTGATTCGGCGACCCCATCGGTCACCACCGCGGACGGGGCCACCACCGGCAACCCGGCGAGCGACACCTACCAGATCGTCCCCAACATCGCGACGGTCGACCTGTCCAAGAACTGGTTCGCCGACCAGGACGGCGACTACGCCGCCGACGACCCGCCGAGCGCCCCAGCTCAACGCAAGTGGCCGGTCTCGGCTGTGGTGACGGCGACGAACACCTCGCCGTTCCCGGTCGAGACGATGACCATACGCGAGCCGTCTGCCTCCGATCCGCAGAGCGGTCTGAGCGTGACCGACCTGACCCAGATCCGGCTGCGGTTCCCCGACGGCGCCGTGACCGCGCACGTGACCATCACCTGCGCCGACGGTTCGACGGCCATCAAGGACTTGACCAATCCACCCGCGACGATCGAGCTGAACCGCCCGGCCGACTTCACCTGCCCGGCTGCGGGCCCCGACGACCCGCGGATGAAGGTCACCTCGATCGAAGCGGTGTACGCCAGCCCGCCGGGCACCGCCGCGATCCAGGCGGACGCCACGGCCGGGCTGGACTTCCACGGCACCTTGGACGACAACGCCGTACCGGGCGATTCGCCGTTCACGAACTGCGCGGACGGCACCGCGATCAACACCGGGAACGGATCGACCTCCGCGACCGCCACCGCCTGCGGCGACCTGACCGTGACGACGGGCGGGCGGCCGTCCGGGCCGGGCACCAAGTCCGTGAGCCAGCAGGAGCTGCCGGACGACACGCCGATCGACTACACGATCAGCTTCCACAACGACGGCAACGCCCTGAACGACTTCGTCCTGGTCGACCCGCCGAACGTCGAGGACCTGACCGACGACACGCAGCCGTTCTCCGTGGCAAAGATCAACTCGATCACGGGGTCCTGCCCCACCAGCCCGGCAGACGTCGTGCTGCTCATCCCGAACGCGCCGAACCCGCCCACGCAGGTGCCGTACGCCACGGCCACCCCGGAGCAGCTCGACGCCGCGCGCGGCTTCTTCGTCCGCGCCGACAGCTTGCCCGCCGGGGCGAACTGCAACCTGACGATCGAGGTCGAACGCCGCGAGGGCATCACCGACAGCGTCACGATCACCCAGTGCTACCTGGTGCTGGCCGGCGGCGGCCCGGCGATCAACGGCAGCGTCGAGGACTCCAGCGCCTGCGCCCCGAATGTCGTGACCAGCCCGCCGCGCAGCGCGGCCAGCCTGCAGAAGTTCATCGAACCGGGCGACGTCCCCCGGCCGACACCGGGCCTCGATCAGCAGCTGGCCACCGTCAAACTGCGCATCGCCAACACCGGCAACACCCATCTGAAGTCGCTGACCATCACCGACTTCGACGACGATGGTGCCGGATCGGACTTCTTCCGCTCGTTCGACTTCGTCGCCTTGCAGGGGGTGTCGTTCCCGCCTGGGGCGGACCGGGTCCAATTCGACGTGTGCACCACCGGCTGCGCCGCCGGAACCTGGATCACCGGTACGCCCACCGCGACGAACCCGCCCCCATTGCCGGGTGGGGTAGCAGCCGGCGAGGTAGAGGGCATCCGAGTCACGTTCACCTCCTCGGATCCGGCGCATAACGGCTTCAACCTGTTGCCCGGTGAGAACTTCCCGACAAGCGGGCCGTGCGTACAGGCGTCGGTGTGCTTCACAGTCACGCCCCGGGCGACCGATCGTGAGACCGGCGATCCGGTGCTCGGCACCTACGTGGACACCGCAGACGGCAGCGGTGAGGCGCTGACCAGCCTTGGCGGCCGGTTCGACATCCCGCCGGTGACGGCCGATCTGACCGTGACCGAGGGCCGACCGGCGATCGACGTGCGCAAGGCGGTCGTCGGCTCGGCGAGCCTGGCCCCCGGCCAGACCGGATTCCTCGATCTGACCGTCAAGAGCACCGGCACCGCCGCGCTGCCCGACCTCGAAGTCTCCGACCCGATCCCCGCCTGGCTGGAGTTCGACGACGCCGGCGTCAACGGTCAGCCGTACGCCATCCAGCAGTTCGACGTGCCCGACGGCACCCAGCCGCCCGGTCCCGAGGAGTTCACCGCCGAGACCGACGACAGCGGCCGCGTCACGCGTCTGGTGTGGAAGTTCCCCGGCCTGTTCGCGCCGTCCAGCGTCCTGGTCGTCCGGATCGGCGTACGCATGGCGCCCGGCGCCTCAGCGGGGGAGTCCGTCACCAATACGATGGGGGCCGGTTCATCCAGCACCGACGAGTTCGACTGCAGCGACAGCCCGCCGGATGGGCAGGTCAGCGGCGACCCGTTCCTTCCCGGGTTGAACTGCACCTCCGGTGCCGACCTGACCACGACGGCGGGCGCGTCGTTCCGCGCCGTCAAGTGGGTCGCCGGCAATCCTGACCTCGGCCTCTACGACACCAGCACGAAGTCCTATGTGGCTCTCGACGACGCGCGGTGTCCGCATCTGGTGCGGGAAGGAACCATTTTCACCCGTTACCCGTGCGTCGCGCTGACCTACCCAGGCGAGAACCACACCTACCTCACCCGGCTGACGAACAACGGCACCTACCCAGCGCGGGACTCACGAACGGTGGACGTGCTGCCCAAGCCCGGCGACACCGGCGTCATCGACCCGTCCGACCGCGGAACGATGTGGGACGTACGCCCACGCCTGGTCGCCGCGCCGAGCGTCGTCCCCGTCGGCGATGCCGATCCGATCTCCGCCGACCTGACCTACACCACGGACGACCCGGTGTGCACCGACGACCTGCATCCGCCGGGCAGCTGCCCGGACGGCGACTGGACGCCGGACTTCGCCGCCGACGCGACCGGCTTCCAGATGTACGCCGAGTTCGGCGACCCTGGCCTCGCCCCGGGCAAGGCGTTCGACGTCGTCTGGCGAATGACCTCGCCGCCCGACCTCGCCGACCGGGTCAGCCCGTCGATCGCGTGGAACTCCTTCGGCCACACCGAACTGATCAACATCCCGGGCGGAACGGTTCTGGCGGCGCGGAAGGCCGAACGGCGCAAGGCGGCCCACGTTCGGGCCGGGGACGGCAACGACGAGCAACTCGGCGCGGTCGAGCCGCAGAAGGCCGGCGTAGGCCTGGTCTTCGGCAACGTGGAGATCACGAAGAAGACCGTCGTCGAACCGGGGGCGACCGGCTCACCCGGCCCGTTCCAGGTCACCTACACCTGCACCGTCACGCCGGCGACCGGCGACCCGGTCGTGGTCCGGGAGGGGACAGGGGAGTTCGGCACCGGCGACCCGTTCGAGCTGAAGGACGTCCCCGCGAACGCCACCTGCGTCATCTACGAAAGCGACAGCACGGGCGCGCTCTCCGACCACGGCCAGGACAACCCGATCAGCGTCGTCGTGCCCTGGGACGAGACCGCGAAGCCGATCACCGCCGCCGTGACCAACACGTTCCCCGCGCCGCCGACGCCCAGCCCGAGCGGCGGCGCCGGTGGTGGCGGGGACGACCTGGCCCAGACCGGTACGCCGTTGCTGCCGATCGCCGCCACAGGTCTGACGGCGATCCTGCTCGGACTCGTGCTGACGTTCGGCGCCACCATCCGGCGGCGTACCGGTCAGTAGTCTCTGAGCGTGACGGCGGTGGCCGCCTCGTGGATGGTGTCGGCGACCCGGCCGATGATGGCCCGATGGCCGGGTAGGTGCGGCAGCACCTTCATCATCCGGGTCTGCGCCCAGACGCCGAACGCCGATCCCACGACCATGCCTCGGAGGTTCCCGGCGGCCAGCGCCTGGTTCTTGGCGACGAAGTCGCGCAGCTGCGTTTCATAGGCTGCGAGACCGCCGGCCGGATCGGCGGACAGCTCACCGGCCAGGGCGTACGCCCCGACGAGGGCGAGGCTGGTGCCCTGGCCGGAGGCGGGCGACGGGCAGAAGGCCGCATCGCCGACGAGCGCGATGCGGCCCTTCGACCACGAGTCCAGCCGAACCTGCGCGAGGGTGTCCAGGTAGAAGTCGGGCGCGTCGGCGGCATACTCGAGCAGTCGGGGAACCTCCCAGCCCATGCCGGCGACCGAGTCGGCGAGAAATGTCCGGGGGTCGGCGTCGGATTCCGGGCCGGCGAACAGGAACAGCGCCTTGGCTGACGGCCCGCCGGTGCTGTAGACGTTGACCGTGCGGCCGGGGGCCAGGTGCACCGCCTCCTGCCGGTCCAGGCCGAGATGGTTCGGCACGGTGTAGATGGCGATGTGATGGCCGAGGCTGTGCGGGACGGTGTCCCCGAAACACAGTCGCCGAGTGCTGGAGTGCACGCCGTCCGCGCCGACCACGAAATCGAACGCTCGCTCCTCGCCGGACGCGAAAGCCACGCGGACCTGGGCTTCGTCCCGTTCTGCGGCCACGACGTGCGTGCCGAACACGTGCTCCAGCCGATGGCGGGTCTGCTCGTACAGCAGCTGCGTCAGGTCGCCGCGCATGATCTCCAGGTCGCCCGAGTGCCGCCCGCCGAACAGCTCCGCGTCGAGCACCGCCACGACGCGGCCACGTTCGTCATATTGCGTCGCGGTTCGCATCGCGGTGGCCCGGTCGCGAATCGCGTCCCGGAGTCCCATGCGCTCCACAACGTCCACGGCGGTCCCGCGAATGTCAACCTTGTAGCCGCCGTCCCGGAGTGACGGAGCCCGCTCGACGACCGTCGGCTCCCAACCGTGCCGGTGCAACCAGTACGCCGTCGCCAGGCCGGCGATTCCCGCTCCGCAGATCAACACCTTCATGCCCGTCACTCTGACCTCCGCTGCGGGGCCGACACCAGGATGTGGCGCTTCAGCAAGCTGCATCGGCGAGGGAACATGCTGCAATCGGGCAGCCGGTAGATTCACGTGGGTGAGCATGCGCGGACTGGGGGTCTCCGCCGACGACGAACAGGCGTATCGACAGCTGTTGCGGGATCCGGACGCCTGCCTGTCGCCCGACTCGGTGCGACGCCTCGCGTCGTTGGGCCTCGTTGCGGTAGCCGCGGACGGCGTGCTTACGGCCATCGATCCGCGGTCGGCGGTGGATCGGCTGATCGGCCGCAGGCTCGGCCAACTGGACGAGGAGATCGCTCAGATCCACGGCGCCCGGTCCTCGCTGCCGTCGTTGCTCGCGGAGCTGCCCGACTCCGGCCCGACCGAGCTGATCGAACGGATCGACGGCAGGCAGGCGGCCCAGCGGAAGGTGTGGCAGACGACCCGTGACGCGGGTGAGATCCTCGCGATGCACCGGGATCGGCCGAACCTCGCCGCGGGTATCCTCGAACGCACCCTGCTCGGGCTCGAACGTGGGACCGTTTACCGCACGATCGTTCATCGCGACATGCTGGCGACGCCGGAGATCGCCGAATATCTGCTGACGATCCACCGGGCCGGCGACCGGCACCGGGTGATGGACGCCGAACTCAATCCGCTGATCATCGTCGACCGGGCGGTCGCGTTCGTGCCGATCACGCCCGGCGACGCGGAAGCGGGCGCCATCATGGTGCGCCAGGCGGGCGTAGTCGCCATCCTGGTGGACCTCTTCGAACACACGTGGAGCCGATCCACGGAGCTGGAACCCGAACCAGACGGGCTGAGCGAGGCCGAGCGCGCGGTGCTGCACCAGCTGACGGCGTACGCCAAGGACGAGGCCGCGGCCCGAGCGTTGGGCATCTCGGTGCGTACGTTCCGGGCCCGGGTGGCGGCGGTCATGGGCCGGCTGGGTGCGGCGAACCGATTCCAGGCGGGCGTACGCGCGCAGCAGCGCGGCTGGATCTGAGGAACTCCGACCCATCCGAATCCGGCTGGGCCACGAATCCCGATGGACCACGTCCGGAGGGAGAAAGTCATGGTTTCCACTACTCGTGCGGCGGTGTCGGCGCGGAGTCCGATCCAGCTCGTAGCCTTCGCGGTGGGTGCGGTGTTCCTGCTGGTCGGGGTGCTGGGATTCGTTCCCGGGATCACCACCGACTACGGGTCGCTCAGCTTCGCCTCCCATCATTCGGATGCCGAACTGCTCGGCGTGTTCCAGGTGTCGATCTTGCACAATGCCGTACATCTGTTGTTCGGGGTGGCGGGTCTGCTGCTCGCCCGGACCGCGGGCGGCGCGCGCGCCTTCCTGATCGGCGGCGGCGCGATCTACCTGATCCTGTGGCTCTACGGGCTGGTGGTCGACGCCGACAGCGCGGCCAACTTCGTGCCGGTCAATTCGGCCGACACCTGGCTGCACCTGGCGTTGGGCGTCGGCATGACGGCGCTGGGCCTGGCTCTGTCCCGGTCCGACCGGGCCTGATCTGTCCAAGGTGCTCACGACCACGAACAACCAGGCGGTGCGGATGACGGACGGGCAGTTCCCGGCCCTGGTCCCGGCAGGGGCGGAGACGCCGGCCCTCGAGGACCTCGGCGACCTGCTCAGGCAGGTCGCCCGGGGTGACGAGTCGGCGTTCGCCCGCCTCTACGAGAAGGTCGCGGCCAGGGTCTACGGGCTGGCTCGACGAGTGCTGCGGGATCCGGCGCAGGCCGAGGAGGTCGCCCAGGAGGCGCTCGTCGAGGTCTGGCGGAACGCCGCCCGGTTCGACCCCGCCCGGGGCTCGGCGACGGCGTGGATCTTTACGATCACCCATCGCCGGGCCGTCGACCGAGTCCGTTCCGAGCAGGCCGCCGCCGACCGGGTTCACCAGATGGCGCCCGACCCCGAGCACACCGGCCACGACGAGGTGGCCGACCAGGCGGCCGCCCGGATCGAACGCCAGCAGGTGCGCCGCTGTCTGCGTACCCTGACCGACCTGCAACACGAGGCGATCACCCTCGCTTACTACAGCGGCTACACCTACCGCGAGGTGGCGGCGCTGCTGGACACGGCGTTGCCCACCGTCAAGACCCGCATGCGCGACGCGTTGATCCGCCTGCGCGACTGCCTCGGAGTGGAGGCGTCCCGATGACCACCGACGACCTGCATCTGCTGACCGGCGCCTACACGCTCGACGCCCTGGACGAGGCCGAGCGGGAGGCGTTCGAACGCCACCTGCGTACGTGCCCGACCTGTGTGGCCGAGGTCGCGGGGTTCCGCGAGGCGGCCGCCCGTCTCGCCGACGACAGCTGGTCGTCACCCCCGCCCAGGCTGCGCGCACAGGTGCTCGAACGCGTCCACGGCACGCGCCAGCTCACGCCTGTGGTGGGTGGCGCCTCCCGGTGGCGTCGCCGCGCCGCGTTCGCGTTGGCCGCCGGGCTGATCGCGGCGGTCGCGGGTGGCGTCACCTATCTCGTGCAGGACCAGCGAGTACGCCAGGAGCAGGCGGCCCGGGCCGAGGCGGAGCAGCGGCAGGCCCGGATCGAGGCCGTCCTGACCGCTGCCGACGCGGTGGTACACACATCGCCGGTGACCGGCGGCGGCCGGATCACGGTCGTCTCCGCAGCCTCGCAGGACGCCGCGGTCGTGGTGGTTGCCGGGGCGACCGCTCCGCCGCCCAGCCACGCGTACGAACTGTGGACGATCCAGGGCGCGACGCCGCAGCCTGCCGGGGTGATGGCAGCCGGGCAGGGAACGTCCACCCAGTACGTGACGGGCATCGCCGGGGCGAGCCTCATCGCGATGACGGTCGAGTCGGCCGGTGGATCGGCGACGCCGACCCTGCCCATCGTCGCGCAGGTCCGGCTCACCTGAGCCGCGTGGAACGCGAATCAGATTTTTCCGGATTGCACCCATCCGATCGATGGCACCGGCCGAATCCCCAGCGACGGGGATTCCGCCGGAGTCCCACGAAGAGGGGTGTTCATGATGAAGCCGAAGAAGACGTTCGCCGCGCTGTTCGCCGCCGGGGTCACGACGCTGGCGCTGGCCGCGTGCAGTAGTGGCGCCACGACGTCGAGCGCCGCCGGGGCGTCCGCCGGGCCGTCGGCGACCGCGTCGGCCGGCATGTCGGCCTCGGGCGAGTTCGGACCCGGCTGCGCCGCCGTCCCGACCGATCCGGCCAACCCCGGCAGCTTCGACGCCATGGCGAAGGTGCCGGTCGCCACCGCCGCGGCGGGCAATCCGATGCTGTCCACGTTGGTCACCGCCGTGCAGAAGGCGAACCTCGGCGACACGCTCAACAGCGCTCAGGCCATCACCGTCTTCGCGCCGACCAACGACGCGTTCGCCAAGATTCCGAAGGCCGATCTGGACAAGGTGCTCGCGGACAACGCCACGCTCACCAAGATCCTGACCTATCACGTGGTCTCCGGGAAGCTGGCGCCCGACCAGCTCGCCGGTACGCACAAGACGCTGCAGGGCGGCGATCTCACCGTCACCGGGTCGGGAACGGACTTCACCGTGAACGGGACGGCCAAGGTCGTGTGCGGCAACGTGCAGACCGCCAACGCGACCGTCTACATCATCGACAGCGTGCTGATGCCGAAGTGATCCCCATCCCTGGGCTCGCCGGCGGAGCCGGCGAGCCCACCACCAGGGAGGACCGTCCATGCGCGTCGTGAATCGCCCGAATGTCACCGCTGCCGTGGGGGGAGTGCTCGCCGCCGTCGCCGGAGTGGCCGTCGCAGAACTGGCCGCGACCGTCCTGCGGCCGGAGTCGTCCCCGGTGATCGGCATCGGCTCCGCCGTCATCGACGCCACCCCGACGCCGGTCAAGGAGTACGCGGTCCGCACGGTCGGCACCCACGACAAGCCGCTGCTGCTGGCCGGTATCGGCGCTGCGCTCATCCTCGTGGCGGCGAGCCTGGGCATACTGGGACGACGGCGGCTGCGGTTGGCCCAGGCCGGGTTCGGCGTGCTCGGCCTCGTCGGCGCGGCCGCCGTTCTGGCTCGCCCGGGAGCGCGGCTGTTCGACGCGGTGCCCTCATTGCTGGCGGGCCTGGTCGCCGCGCCGATCCTCGGGTACCTCCTGCACAGGCTCCCCCGAGTGCGGTCGTCGGCGGCCGAGGCCGCACCGGCGGACCGTCGCAGGTTCCTTCTCGCCGCCGGCGCGGCAGCCGGAGCCGCGGTCGCCGCGGGCGGCGTGGCCGGCGTCGCCCGGCATCTCGCGGCTGCGTCCGGTGCCCGATCCCGCGAAGCGATCCGGCTGCCCGCGCCGGTGCAGCCGGCCGGTCCGCGAGTCACCACCCCGGGCTTCTACACGCCGATCGACGAGTTCTACCGGGTCGACACCGCCCTGACGGTGCCGCGGCTCGACGCGGATCGATGGCGGCTGCGAATCCACGGGCTGGTCGACCGGCCCGTCACCCTGGACTTCGGCGACCTTCTCGGGCGCGGGCTCATCGAGCGGGACATCACCCTCACCTGTGTCTCCAACGAGGTGGGCGGGCCGTACGTCGGCACTGCCCGGTGGCTCGGCGTACTGCTGGCGCCATTGCTGCGGGAAGCCGGTGTGCACGCCGACGCCGATCAGGTCGTGTCCCGGTCGGTCGACGGCATGACCCTGGGTACGCCGACGGCGACGCTGCTCGACGGGCGGGACGCCATGCTCGCCGTCGGCATGGACGGCCGGCCGCTGCCGCTGGATCATGGGTTTCCCGTACGCATGCTCACTCCGGGACTCTACGGGTACGCCGGATCGTGTAAATGGATCACCGAACTGGAACTCGCCCGGTTCGGCGACTTCGACGCGTACTGGGTGCGCCGGGGCTGGGCGCGGGAGGCGCCGGTGAAGCCGGCGGCACGCATCGACCGGCCTGCCGCCTTCGCCAATGTTCCGCCCGGAGATGTGACCGTCGCCGGAGTCGCGTGGGCACAGGGCCGGGGCATCCACGCTGTCGAGCTTCAGGTCGACGACGGACCATGGGAACCTGTCGATCTGTGGCCGACCGCGACAAAGGACACCTGGGTCCAGTGGCGGCACCGGTGGCACGCGTCGCGTGGAGGGCACACGTTACGAGTACGCGCGACGGACAGCACCGGGCAGACGCAGCCCGAGTCGCGGGTCACCCCGTTTCCCGACGGCGCGACGGGCTGGCACACGCTGGCCGTGACGGTCGGCTGAATCCGTTGGGCCGTCAGGTGTTGAGCTGCCAAATCGCGAAGTTCAGCGCGGCGGCGAAGGTGACCCAGGCGAGGTAGGGGAGCAGAAGGTACCCGGCACTGCGGCGTACGCGCAGGAAGGCGACCGTCGTGACGACGACCAGCGCCCAGAGGATCACGATGTCGGCGAACGCCATCCCGTAGCGCCCCGCGCCGAAGAACAGCGGGGTCCAGACTGCGTTGAGGACCAGTTGTGCCGCGTACGCCCACAGCGGTCCGGTGAAGCCGATCCGTTGCCACGCCAGCCAGCCCGCGATCGCGATCAGCACGTAGAGCAGCGTCCAGACCGGGCCGAACAGCCAGGACGGCGGGGCCCACGACGGCTGGTCGAGCCCGGCGTACTCGTCGGCGGTCCCGGAGACGCCGAGCACTCCGACGGCGGCCGTGACGGTCACCGCGGCGAGGAACGCGGCCAGCGCCCACCAACGGCGTGGTCCGTGGCGTCGGTCGACGGCCGGGGAGGCCGGGGCAGCTGTCATGGGCACGTCAATGCCCAGACGTCGGGGTCCTGAAACGAAGTTCGCCCGAAATGCGGTATCCGGCGGCTCGTGCATGCCGACTCCATCGATTGGGTATCGGCATTGTGGACTGAACCGGCCGATCGCAAAGGAGGTGAAGGCATTGAGTGAGTTGACCGCGAGATTCGACCTGCCGCTGGGCGTACGCGCACCCGGCGCGGCTCGGACGTTGGTCCGGGACATGCTGGTGGCCTGGGACCTTCCGGACACCGGCTGGCTCGACGACGCCGAATTGCTCGTCAGCGAACTCGTCAGCAATGCCGTCCGCCATGGTGGTGGCTGTATCGAGCTGAGTGTGCAGTCACACGAGCAAGGTGTCACGATCAAGGCGGCCGACGGCTCGTCCGTGGTGCCGCGGCGACGGGACCCCGGGGACGACGGCGGCTTCGGGCTGCAGATCATCGAGGCCATCTCGGAAGGGTGGGGCGTGGAAGAGTTCCAGGGCGGCAAGCGGGTCTGGGTGCGGTTGGGCGCATGCCCGCCGGCCGTGGCGTTCTGAGGGCGAGGCGTTGATGCTGACCATCACCGATCGTTGGGAGGGCCCGGTCGCGTATCTCGAGCTGGCGGGCGAACTCGATCTGTTGACCGGCGTCGACCTGCTCGCGGCGGTCGAGAAGGCGAGCGAGGCGACCGAGATCCTCGTGGACTGCCACGAGTTGCGGTTCTGCGACTCCTCCGGCATCGGCACGCTCGTCCGGGCCCGGGACGCCGCCCGCGCGGCGGGCAGTGACCTGCGGTTGATCGGCGTCACCGGACTGGTGCACCGGGTCCTGCTCGTCACCGGTGTGCTGGCCGAGCTGACCGGCGGCGAGGCGCTCAGCGAGTAGTAGCCGCCGTGATCACGTCGTCGAGGATCTCACGGGAGTTGCGCAGCTCCCCGATCAGCCGGTCGATGCGGTCGCGCTCGGCGGTCAGGTCGTCGACGAGCTGGGCGTCGGCGATCTCGGACGGCCCGCCGTCGGCGTCGCACATGCACGGCAGGAGCTGGGCGATCTTCCGGCTGTGCAGGCCGGCGGCGAACAATTCCTGGATGCGGATCACCCGGTCGACCGCCCGCTCGGGATAGTCACGCTGGCCGCCGGGCGTACGGTCGGCGATCAGCAGCCCCTGCTGCTCGTAGTAGCGCAGCGAGCGTTCGCTTACCCCGGTCCGGCGGGCCAGCTCACCGATGCGCATCCGCCGAACCTCCGCGAGAACGACTTGAACTTGACACTGATGTCAAGTCTTACCGTCCTGGCATGGCAAACGCAAACCTCTTCGACTACAGCCCGATCACCGAACGGCCGCGGATCAGCTGGCCGGATGGGAAGAAGGTCGCCTTCTACGTCGGGCTCAACATCGAGCACTTCCTCCTCGACCGGCCGTCGACCAGCATCTGGCCCGGCACCGCCGATCTCGTGCCGGACGCGCTCAACTACGGCTGGCGTGACTACGGCGTACGCGTCGGGGTGTGGCGGACGGCCGAGAGCCTGGACCGGCACGGCATCCGGGCCAGTGTGCTGCTGAACTCCGACGTCGCCCGGCACTATCCGCAGATCATCCAGGCCGGGCGTGACCGGAACTGGGCGTGGCTCGCCCACGGGCGTACCAACTCCATCCTGCAGGCGAACATGGATCCGGACGAGGAGAAGGTGTTCCTGACCGACGTCGTGGACACCATCGAGGCGGCGACCGGGCAGCGCCCGCGGGGCTGGATGGGACCGGGGCTCACCGAGACCTTCGAGACACCCCGGCTGCTCGCCGAACTGGGCCTGGACTACGTGCTGGACTGGACCAACGACGACCAGCCGTATCGGCTGAACGTGCCGGGCCTGATCAGCGTCCCTTACTCGGTAGAGCTGAACGACCTGGGGTTGTTCGGCAAGGGCACCAGTGGTCCGGAGTTCGTCCGCATTGTGCAGGACCAGTACGAGCAGTTGCTGGCCGACTCGCAGGACAGCGGCCGGGTGATGGCCCTCGCGCTGCACCCGTTCGTGACCGGGCAGCCGTTCCGGGCCAAGTACGTCGACCAGGCGCTGGCGTTCCTCGCGGCCCAGCCGGACGTCTGGCTCACCACCAGCGACGAGATCGCCTCGCACTACGTGCGGTCGGTCAGTTCCGGGTCACGTGAAAGAGGCTGACGACGCCGGGTCCGTCGGCGATCGCCCAGGGGGCCTGCTCGTCGATCCGGCCGACCGGGCCGTGGATCATGCCCGCCACGCGGGGTGTGCCACCGGTCAGGTCGAGGACGCGGGCAGGCCGCCCGTCGCTCATGAGCGCCAGCGCGACGGGCTCGTCGCCGAATCCGGGTACGCCGATGACGGTCTCGACGCCGGGCAGGTCGACGTCGGCGGTGACGGCGCGGGCCGGCGTTGGGCGTACCCGCTGATCTCCTGGCAGCGCCCGCAGCGTCGTGCCGGTGACCTCGTGGACCACCTGGCGATCGCCGAGATCGGCCGTGACCAGTGCGCGGCCGTCCGGTTCGACGGCGAGCCGATTGGCGACGCCGGCGGGCAGGCTGGCCCGGCGGCGGAAGACGGCCGAACGGACACTGACCGCGCCGTCGAGGCTGCGCCGGGTGACGCGGGTGAGCCGGGCGGGGCCGAGCCGGTCACGGACCGAGAGGAAGACCGGGACCATCGCGCGGCCCTGCGCGTCGGCGGTGACCGTGACCTCGTGCTCGCGGGAGCGGAAGGTCACCAGTTCACCGGCGTCGAGCCCGGTGAGGGTGACCAGTTGTACGCCGAGCGCGGTCAACCCGGCCGTGTACGCCGACCAGTCCTGCCGTTCGGGCAGTGCGACGGCGTCGTCGGGCTGCCACTTGTTCCACTGCGGATGCTGGTCCACCCAGGACAGCGCGGGATCGGTGTGCTCCACGATGATCGGGCAGTCGTCGATGTAGATCACCTGGGCGAAGCCGGCCATGGTGGCCGCCTCGTCGGCGCTCAGCGACGTCGGCTGGCCGAAGTCGACGCAGCGCACACCCCGCCCGGTACGCACGATCAGCCGCACCCGGTCGGCGATCGGCTCGGCCAGCGCCGAATATCCGAAATGGACTCGGAGGGTGTCGGTGTTCCGCTGGTCGACGTGGATGTGCTCGGGGACGGCCGGTCCGCCGGAGACCACCTCGAACCCGCCGTACGCGCCGATGCCGGTGAACGTGGCGTCGCCGGAGGTGCCCAGGCTGTCGGGGCTGATCGTCTGGTCGGGGGAGCCGCCCTGGGAGCAGAAGACGACCACCTGCATCGGGTTGTCGCTGGACTTGACCAGGCGTACGCGATCCCAGCTGAGCCCGGCGTGCAACAGCACCGCGCCGCCGTAGACGCGGACCGGCCCGCCGATCGTCATCCCGTCAGGGCTGGCGTACGCCGACTCGTAGGCGAGCTGCCCGTCGGCGAATCCGACCTCCGGCAGCCGCGGGCCGTCGATGGCGAACGAGTGGCCGCCGAGCGCGGTGCCGCCGACGGCGGACGGGGTGAACGCATCCATGATGGACTGTTCGATCTCACTCTCCACGATCCCCGGGATCCCGGCCGCGTGAATGTGCAGCGACCAGTCCCGCACGATGACGCGTACCTTCTGCTCCGGTGCGCCGAGCAGCGTCAGGTCGCAGAAGAAGGTGCCGTCGACGTCGGCGGTGAACGGGTCCGGCAGGACCGGCTTGCCCGCGTAGTCGAGGTCGACGTGCGGGGTCGTCCCGGCCGGCCGCCAGTGCGGGGTGACCGACGCCGAGGTCACCAGCGCCGGCGGCAGCGCGGGGAGCCGGTTCTGGACCAGCTGCTCGATCGCCCCGCCGCTGACGAACAGTCCCCAGTCCTGTCCCGGGAACAGCCGCTCGACCGCCGGCCCGGCCGGGTCGAACCGGACGGCGATCGCGGTCCCGGCCAGCACCACCGACGACGTCGTGGGCGCGGGCAGACCCAGCGCCTCGACGACGGCGCCCAGCTCGATCCGGATCTGGCCGGACAGCGCCGCCACGATCGCCGCGTGCGCGGCTCCGGCGGCGGCCGCGACGGGGCCGGCGTCGACGTCGACGACGCGCAGCAAGGCCGCGCCGCCGTCGCTGCTCAGTTCGAGGATCAGCCCGACCCGGCTGACCGGGGTACGCACTGCCGCCGGCTCGTCGTTGGGCGCGTTGAGCAGGTCGTCGCGGGAGACGACGAACACGTCGACCGGCACCCGGATGCGCACGACGGTGCCGGTGGGGTCGAACCGGACCGGCTCGTCGGCCACGTCGAGGTGGTCCACGTAGAACTCGCCGAGCGGCGGAAGGCTGGCCGTGCGGAGGCGCTCGTGCACCGATCGGGCCACGAGCACTCCGAGGATCTCGGCGCGGATGTGGAGTTCGACGGTCATCAGGCCCCCAGCGACTGTTCACTCACCCGCCCAGCGGCAGCCTGACGGTGTCGACCAGTTCACTCAACGACGACGGGAGGTCTTCGGTCTCGGGCGGGCCTGCCCCCGGCGCCCGTCAGGCGCGGGGTCGCCGGGCGGCGATGAGGAGCGCGAGTACGCCGCCGACGGCGAGGACGATGACGGCGTACTTGAGTTTGGCGGCGTCGGTGAACAAGGCCTCGCCTGCGGCGCTGTCGGGCGTCGCCGCCAGGACCTTGCCGCCGAAGTGCCCGAGGCCCTCGGTCGCGAGCAGGTAGACGCCCGACAGCGCGCCCGCCACCGGGAACCAGAACAGCGCCGGATTCTCCGCCCGCAGCCACCGGACCGAGTGCATGGCGGCGAGCAGGCCGGCCACCGCCGGTTGGAGCAGCAGGAAGCGGCTCTGACCGGTCGCGCCGCCACCGAGCATCGTCACCAGGTGAGGCTTGAGGACCGACAGGATCAGCCCGGCGAACAGGACCCAGGTCATCGCCCACAGGCTGGCGTCGAGCACGGCACCCGGCAGCATCGCGAACGCGCCCCCGAGGACGCAGGCCGCCGCCACGGTGACACTCAGCCTCAGGACCGACGCGCTGTCGCCATAGGCGAGGCGTACGCCGAACGCGGTGACGACGCCGAAGCCGGCTCCGGCGGCCAGCCCGATGAGCAGTCGCCGGACGGCGCTCGCGTGGCGGGACCCGGCCGCCGCCGCGATGGTGGCCGCCGTGACGAGCGACGGAGCTGATGACGTCCGGCATCGCCTCGACGGCCGCGCTGATCGGGCCGGGCGCCCCGGGCACTCCGTGCGTCGACGCGTACGCGGTGAAGACCGTGATGCCCAGCCATAATAGGCCGAGATAGACCTCGGTCTTCGTCGCGCTGTGGTCAGCGGGAGTGTCCAGTTCGGAGAGAGCTTCGTCGGCCACGGCGCACTATAGCGTGCGCCCGGGGTCAGGCCTGCACCTCGCTCAACGGCACCTCGCTGTCGGCGAGCACGCCGAGGTCTACGGGCTTCCGCAGGCGGATCAGCCGCTGGATGTCGTCGGTGACGTCCCAGACGTTGACGTTCATGCCGGCCAGGACACGTCCGTCGCGGGTCCAGAACGCGACGAACTCGCGGCGGTCGCGGTCGCCGCGGAACACGAGCCGGTCGGCGTCGCCGGGCGCGGCGAATCCGGCGTACTCGGCGCCGAGGTCGTACTGGTCGGTGAAGAAGAACGGCAGCCGGTCGGGTGGCACGGACAGGCCGAGCATGGCGCGGGCGGCCTCCGGCCCGCCGTCCAGGGCGTTGGCCCAGTGCTCGGTGCGGATGTGGCGGCCGAAGACCGGATGGAACGCGCAGGCGACGTCACCGGCGGCGAAGATGTCCGGATCGGAGGTGCGGTGCTGGGAGTCGACGACGACGCCGTTGCCGACGTCGAGTCCGGCCCGGACGGCGAGGTCGTCGTTCGGCCGCGCGCCCACGCCCACGATGACGACGTCGGCGGGCAGGTCGGTGCCGTCCGCGAGACCGACGCCGCGGACGCTGCCGTCGCCGTCGAACCGGTTGACCTGCGCGCCGAACCGGAACGCCACGCCGTGGTCGCGGTGCAGGTCCGCGAAGACCTGCGCGAGCTCGGGGCCGAGCACGCCGAGCAACGGCAGGCTCGCCGTCTCCACGACCGTCACGTGCGCACCGCGCGTGCGGGCCGCCGCCGCGATCTCCAGGCCGATCCAGCCCGCTCCCACGATCACCACGTGTACGCCGTCCCGCAGCGCTTCGGAGACGCGGTCGCTGTCGGCGAGCGTACGCAGATAGAGCACGCCGTCGAGGTCGGCACCGGGCACGGGCAGCCGTCGCGGCGACGAGCCGGTCGTCAGGAGCAGCTTGTCGTAGGGCAGCACCTCGCCGGCGTCGGTCGTGATCCGATGCGCGGTGCGGTCGATGTCGGCCACCGTCGTCGCCGTGCGGACCTCGACGCTGCTTTCGGCGTACCAGCTGGGTTTGTGGACGTAGACCTCCTCCCGCGGCGTCGCGCCGAGCAGGAGGCCCTTGGACAGCGGCGGCCGTTCGTAGGGCAGCTCGGATTCGGAGCCGATCAGCGTGATGTCGCCGTCGAAGCCCTCGTCGCGCAGCGTCTGGGCGGCTTTGGCGCCCGCGAGCCCGGCACCGACGATGATGTGTCGCATGTGGACGTCCTTTCAGCGGGGCTGGGTGAGCGCGAGGAATTCGGCCCGGGAGCGGGCGTCCTCGCGCAGGGTGCCCAGCAGGGTCGAGGTGACGGTGGTGGCGCCGGTGGCCTGGACGCCGCGCAGCGTCATGCACAAATGCTCGGCCTGGATGACGACGCCGACGCCCTTGGGGGAGAGCTGGTCGGACAGCCAGTCGGCGATCTGCTTGGTGAGCCGTTCCTGCACCTGCGGCCCGTGCGCGAACAGCTCGACGACGCGGGCGAGTTTGGACAGTCCGAGGATGCGTTCGCCGGGCAGGTAGCCGACGTGCGCGACGCCGACGAACGGCAGCAGATGGTGCTCGCACACCGACCGGATCGGGATGTCGCGGGCGAGGACCAGCTCGTCGTAGCCCTCGTCGTTGGGGAACGTGGTCGGCCGGAACGGGCGGGGACTGAGCAGGTCGGCGTAGGCGCGGACCATGCGAGCCGGCGTTTCCCGCATGCTCTCCGAGCCGATGTCCAGCCCGAGCGCGGTCAGGAACGCGGTGGCCGCTTGCTCGGCGGCGATCAGGTCGCGCTCGGGTACTCGCGGGCGCACGGCGGTCACTTGCATGATCACTCCCATGTTTTCGCCAACTGCAGTTGGTCTTATTCGCATCCTCCATCCGGGGCGGCATTATTTCAATAGCCGACGTTGGTGATATTCTGGTGGCGTGGCGGAACAGGTGTGGCAGTCGGTGTCGGCGCTGGCCGATCCGGTCCGGCGCGCCCTGTTCGACCACGTGCGCCGCCAGCACCGCCCGGTGACCCGGGAGGAGGCGGCTGACGCCTGCGGCGTCTCGCGCAACCTCGCCGCGTTCCACCTCGACAAACTCGCCGAGACCGGGCTTTTGCGGACGGCGTACGAGGCGCCGGCGGACCGGCCCCGAGGGCGCGGTCGCACCCCGAAGGTCTACTCGGCCGGGGAAGACCTCGAAGTCGCGATCCCACCCCGGCGCTACGAGCTGATCGCCAGCGTCCTCGCCGCCGCCGTCGCCCGGAGACCGTCCCACGCCGGAGACGCCGCCCGGGAAGAGGCGTACGCCCGCGGCCGCGCGCACAGCACGCCGGTCAACGGACTGACCGAGGCCGCCCGGGTGCTGGACGACCTCGGCTTCGAACCCGAACTCGAACCCGGCGACCCCGACCGGCTGATCCTGCGCAACTGCCCGTTCCACGCGCTGGCCGCCGAGCAGACCGAACTCGTCTGCGGACTGAACCACGCATACGTCGAAGGCGTGGTCTCCGGCGATCCGGACCTCGCCGCGCGGTTGGCGCCCCGGCCCGACGCGTGCTGCGTCGAGATCTGCCGCCGCCAGAGCTAATCCTTTCCACTCGCGTGATCATTGCGCCAGCCATGTCGTTTCAGGCGGCAAAATGCCCGTTCAAGCAGCATGGCTGGCGCAATGATCACGTTCCCGAGGGGCGGGCGCCGAGGGTGGCTCCGGCCGAGGCGGCGACCACGCACAACACGGCGATCCACTGGGACCAGTCCAGTGACTCCTGGAGCACGATGAGGCCGATCGCGGCCGCCACCGCCGGTTCCAGACTCATCAAGATGCCGAAGACGTTCGGCGGGATGCGGCGCAGCGCCTCCAGATCCAGCGTGTACGGGATCACCGACGACAGCAGCGCCACCCCGAGTCCGGCGACCAGGACACCCGGATGCAGCAGCGCCGTACCGCTGTCGGCGACGCCGACCGGCA
The DNA here is from genome assembly GCF_040654195.1 of Hamadaea sp. NPDC050747. Taxonomy (NCBI): domain Bacteria; kingdom Bacillati; phylum Actinomycetota; class Actinomycetes; order Micromonosporales; family Micromonosporaceae; genus Hamadaea; species Hamadaea sp. NPDC050747. The sequence continues at coordinate 230,130 of NZ_JBFAHM010000002.1, read as the reverse complement.
CCGCGATGCAGGCGGCGATCGCCATGCCCAGCGCCAGTCCGTTGCCTTCGGTCGTATGCCGGCCCAGTGCCGCGCCGACCAGGATGTACAGGCCCCAGAGCGCGCCGGCGGCCACGGCGAACAGCAGACCGGCGAGGTTGAGCTCGCCGCCGCCCTCCATCAGCAGGAACACCCCGCTGCCCGCGAGCGCGACCCAGACGACGTCCAGCCACCGCCGCGACCCGGCCAGGGCCACCGCCAGCGGCCCGAGGAATTCGACGGTCACCGCGATCCCGAGCGGGATGCGCGCCAGTGCCAGATAGAAGCACAGGTTCATCAGCCCGAGGACGACGCCATAGCCGAGCACGACCGTCCAGGCGCGGCGGCTCAGGCGTACCGACGGCCGCCACACCAGTACCAACACCGCGGCCGCGAAGAACAGGCGTAACGCGACGGTGCCGAAGCTGCCCACCACTGGGAACAGATGTTTGGCGACGGCCGAGCCGAGCTGGACGCTGACGATGCCGAGCAGGACCAGCACCGTCGGGGGGACCGAGCCGAAGACGCGGGTGTTCAACGACTGGGCGTGCTCGGTCGGGGCGGTGCTCACTTCTGCCACGGTTTCATGATCGACGCCTCGGCCGCAGGGGGTCACCTGCTTTTTCGCGCTGACGGCTCTGGGTGCCGACCGGCGGCGGGCGCTGCGACGTCCGCTGCCGGTCGGCCGATCCGTCAGTCGCGCCGGCTGTTCGGTGTCTACTTGATCCATGACGCAGTCGCCGACCCCGGCCGAGGTCTTCCACCGCCTGGTGCACGCGGTGTGCGACGAGCGGTGGCAGGACGCGATCGACCTGTACGCCGACCGTACGGACGTGTCGCACCCGTTCGCGGCGGATCAGTCGCCGATGCTGAGCCGGGAGGAGTTGCGGCAGCACTTCACTCCGCCGCCGGGCTGGACGTCGCCGATCCGGCGGCGGCCGGGCAACATCCGGGTGCATGAGACGACCGACCCCGAGGTCGTCGTCGCCGAGTTCGAGTACCAGGGTGAGAACATCGCCAGCGGCGAGCGCTTCGCCGTTCCGTGCGTGTTCGTCATGCGCGTACGCGACGGGCGGATCGTCGAATCGCGGGACTACATCGACCACGCCCGGTCGGCGCGAGCGCGTGGGGAAACACCCCGATAGGGCGGGTCAGCTGCGCGTACGCAGATCGTCGCGGTGCTGCCGCATCGAGCCGACGATCGCGGTCAAGAACGTCTGAACCCGCTGCAGTTCCGCGTCGGAGAACTGCGCCATGACATCCTCCGTACGCCGCGCGAGCGGACGGAAGAAGTCCCGCGCGACCTCCGCGCCGGGGGCGGCGTACCGCAGGAAGATCTTGCGGCGGTCGGCGGTGTCGCGATCCCGCCGGACGTGACCCGCGGCCTCGAGCCGGTCGATGACTCCGGTGATCGAGCCGGACGAGAAGTTGAGTTCTTCGCGCAACGTGCCGGGCGTGATCGGCTCCCCGGCCAGCTCCGCCTCCATGATCAGCAGCAGTGCGTGCAGGTCGGCCTGGCCGAGCTGGTTCCGGGCGGCGAACGCGTCGCCGATGTGCTGGGAGTGCGCCCCATACAGGTGGAGATCGCTGATGATCTCGCCGACGAGCTTGGCTCGTGGATCGTCGGCGCGCTGGAACACGCTGTCCGTCACGCGGAGCACTATAACCTCGCGAGGTGGGTATCTCTGAAGACGAGATAGTCGTCTGCAATGATGTTCGGGTGACGAGACACCTTCGAGGGAGTGGACCATGCTGCGAGTGCTGACCGGGCGGTTGTCCGCCTGGCTTGTCCTGCTGGTGGCAGTGCTGGCGGCCGGAGCCCTCGTGGGTGTCGGCGGCGAGGCGACGACGACCAACGACGCGACCGGCGGGCTGCCCGACTCGACGGAGTCGGTGCGGGTGGCGCAATTGCAGAAGCAGTTCCCGAGCGGCCAGGTCAATCCGGCCCTCGTCGTCTACGCCCGCGATGGCGGGAAGCTGACCGAGGCCGACGACCGGAAGATCGCGGCCGACTCCGCCGCGTTCGCCAAGTTCGCCGTCGGGGGACAGGTCGCGCCCCCGGTGAAGGCGGAGCAGGAAGGCGCTGTCCTGGTGGCCGTGCCCCTGCCGGCCGGCCAGCAGATCGAGGAGCTGTCCGAGACGATCCGGCAGCTACGGACGATCGCGGGCGAGGGACGGCCCGACGGGCTCACCGCGCAGGTGACCGGCGGGGCCGGGTTCACCGCCGACATCGCCGCGTCCTTCGACGGCGCGAACACCACCCTGCTGCTGGTCACCGTCGTGGTCGTGGCGGTGCTGCTGCTGATCACGTATCGCAGCCCGTGGCTGTGGCTGATCCCGTTGGCAGTGGTGGGTTCGGCCGACATGGTGACCAACGCGTTGCTGGCTCTGCTGAACCGGACGGCCGGACTGCTGCTCGACCCGTCGACGACCGGCATCGTGGACGTCATCGTCTTCGGCGCGGGCACCGACTACGCGCTGCTGCTCATCGCCCGATACCGCGAGGAACTACGCCGTCACGGCGATCGCCGGGAGGCCATGCGGCGCAGCGTACGCTCGGCCGGCCCGGCGATCGCGGCCAGCGCGGTGACGGTGATCCTCGGACTGCTGACCCTGCTTGCCGCGCCGTTGACCTTCAACCAGGCGTTGGGCGTCGCCGGGGCGGTCGGTGTCGCGGTCGCGGCCCTGTTCGGTCTGCTGGTGCTCCCCGCCGCGCTCGTGGTCTGCGGCCGTGGGCTGTTCTGGCCCTTCGTTCCCCGCGAGGGCCAGTCCGAGGAGCAGACGGGACGCGGGCTCTGGGCGCGCGCCGGTGGGTTCGTCGCCCGGCGGCCCCGGATGGTCGTCGCGCTCTCGCTGGTCTTCCTGGCCCTGCTTTCGGCGGGACTGTCGGACGTCCGGATCGGGTTGAGCCGGACCGAACAGTTCCGCGTCCAGGCGGAGTCGATCGACGCGCTCACGACGCTGGGTAAGCATTTCCCCTCCGGCGCGGCCGATCCCGTCATCGTCGTCGCCAAGGACAGCCGCCAGGACTCGGTGTTCGCGGCGATCGACGGCACCGACGGGGTGGCGAGCGTACGCCCGGCGGAGAAGGCCGCCGGTTGGGTGTCGTTCGACGTCGTCCTCGACGCCGAACCCGACTCGACGGCCAGCTACGACACGGTCAAGGCGCTGCGTACGGCGGTGCACCAGGTCGCCGACGCGGACGCGGTGGTCGGCGGAACGGTGGCGACCAATCTGGACGAACGGGAGGCGTCGTTCACCGCGTTGCGCCGGGTCGTCCCACTGGTGCTGGCGGTGGTCTTCCTGATCCTGCTGGTGCTGCTGCGGTCGCTGGTGGCGCCCGTGGTTCTCGTGCTGACCGTCGTGGCGACCTACTTCGCGGCGCTGGGCGCGGCGAACCTGCTCTTCGTCCACGTGCTCGACTACGCCGCGCTCGACAACGAGGTGCCGCTGTTGTCGTTCCTGTTCCTCGTGGCGCTGGGCGTGGACTACAACATCTTCCTCGCGACCAGGGCACGCGAGGAGGCCGTGCGGCACGGCACCCGGGCGGGAATGCTCACCTCGCTGAGCGTCACCGGCGGCGTGATCACCAGCGCCGGCATTCTGCTGGCCGCGGTCTTCGCCGTGCTGGGCGTCCTGCCGCTGGTGACGCTCACCGAACTCGGGATCATCGTCGGCATCGGCGTCCTGCTGGACACGCTGCTGGTCCGGACGCTGCTCGTCCCGGCGATCGCGATGCTGTCAGGCGAACGGTTCTGGTGGCCTGGCCGCCCGTATCGGGGCACGTCGCCGGTCATCGTCCAGCAGAAGGATCGAGCCGGCGAGCCGTCGGTGAGGTGAGGCAAGAATTCACGCTATCTTGTATTCAGCTTGTGCTGTACTGTCGTCCATGTGAGGACGCTGGACGACGCCATTCCCGTGGCCACCCGCGGACAGGTGCTGGCCCGCTTCGGGCACGCCCTGTCCGACCCCACTCGAGCGCGGCTGCTGCTGGCGCTGCGGGACGGGCCGGCGTACCCGTCGGACCTGGCCGACCTGCTGGGGGTGTCCCGGCAGAGCCTGTCCAACCATCTGGCCTGCCTGCGCGGCTGCGGGCTGGTCATCGCGGTCGCCGAGGGCCGCCGGTCGCGCTATGAGCTGTCGGACCAGCGGCTCTCGCACGCACTCGGGGACCTGCTCGGTCTGGTGCTCGCCGTCGACCCGACCGTCTGCCCGCAAGCCGACCGCGACGACTGCTGCTGATGACGTCGCTGTCGGCAACCGGTCCCATGACGGCCGCGCGGCGCGCGGCACTGGTGCGTCGCGTCCGGCTGCTGGTCGCCGCGACGATCGGCTACAACGTCGTCGAGGCGATCGTGGCGGTCACCGCCGGGACGGTCGCGTCATCGACCGCACTGATCGGGTTCGGCCTCGACTCGGTGATCGAGGTGTCGTCGGCCGCCGCGGTCGCCTGGCAGTTCTCCGCCGCCGACCACGAGCGACGCGAGAGGGTCACCCTCCGGATCATCGCGGTCTCGTTCTTCCTGCTGGCCGCGTACGTGGGGGTCGAGTCGGCGGTCTCGCTCGTCGGCGGCGAACGCGCCGAACACTCCACGATCGGGATCGTCCTGGCCGCGGTGTCGCTCGCGGTCATGCCCAGCCTGTCGTACGCACAACGCCGCGCCGGTCGTGCGCTCGGTTCGGCGACCGCCGTGGCCGATTCGAAACAGACCCTGCTGTGCACCTATCTGTCGGCTGTGCTGCTGATCGGTCTGGTGGCCAACTCGGTGCTCGGCTGGTGGTGGGCCGATCCGGCGGCCGCCCTGGTCATCGCGGGGATCGCGATCCGCGAGGGCGTTCAGACCTGGCGCGGCGACACCTGCTGCCCGCACTAAACGGCTTTCGTGTGGACGCGGCCGTGGGCGTCGGCGCAGTGCTGGGCGTCCGGTTGCCGGCCGACGGTCAGCAGATCGCCCCTGGCGTGGTCGACCTGCAACGTGGTGTGGCTGATCTGGTGCTGGTGCAACAGGTTCTCCAGCTGGCCGCGTACGGCGTGACAGTCGCGGCCGGGATCGACGAGAACGTGCGCCGACAAGGCCGGCTGGCCGGAGGTGATCGCCCAGACGTGCAGGTCGTGGACCTCGACGACGCCGGGTACGCCGACCAGCTGGTCGCCGATGGCCTCCGGCTGCAGACCGGCCGGCGCGGCCTCCAGGAGGACCCGCCCGGAGTCGCGCAACAGCCCCAGTCCGGCCTTGAGCATCAGCGCCACGACGACGAGAGTCGCGATGCCGTCGGCGCGGTCGAAACCGGTGAACACCATGATCAGGCCGGCGATCGCGGTCGCGACGAAGGCGTACAAGTCGTTGAGGATGTGCTGGAAGGCGCCCTCGACGTTGAGGCTGGTGCGGTTGGCCTTGCTGATCGCCCACGCGGCGGCGATGTTGACCGCGACGCCGGTGAGGGCGGTGACCACGACGAGCCAGCCGTGGACCTCTGGCGGGTCGAGAAGCCGGCGGACCGACTCGTAGCCCAGCCACCCGGCCAGCAGGACCAGCGACAAACCGTTGGCCTGCGCTGAGAGGATCTCGGCGCGTTTGAGCCCGTAGGTGTAGTGGCCGCGGGCCGGGCGGGCGGCGAGCCGGATCGCGATCAACGCGAGCACGATCGACGCGGCGTCGGTGAGCATGTGTGCGGCGTCGGAGATCAGCGCGAGGGACTGCGCGATGACGCCGATGACGACCTCGACCGCCATGAAGCCGCCGATCAGCGCCAAGGCCACCGACAGCCAGCGGCGATCGGCGTCGGCGGACAGGTCGTGGCTGTGGCTGTGGCCGTGTTCATCGTGGGTCGACACGATGCGGAATGGTACATGCGAACGTGAATTCAGCCAATGTTGAATATGAATGTCGTGTTCCGCGTGCCGGTTGCCCCAGATCACGCCGCGCGGGGTGAACGATCCGGTGCTCCAGGTACGCCCGGTAAGCTGCCCCCGCCCGCGACCTGATCTCGATTGCGAAAGGTGCCCGGAATGCGCGATCGCCTCGCCGGCCGGTTCCGCCGGTCACTGCTACGGATGCTGTTCGTGGTGGTGGCCACCGCTGGACTGGTGTGGCCGGCGTCGGCAGCAGAGGCGCACGAGGTGGCCGGGGCCGGCGCCACCAACTTCCGGACGACCCTGTCGGCGCTGACGCCCGGGGTCGCCGGAGTGAGCCTCTCGGTGGTGGAGAACGGATCGCGGCTCCAAGCGGTCAACACCACCGGCCAGGACCTGATCGTGCAGGGCTACACCGGTGAGCCGTACGCGAAGATCGGCCCCGGCGGCGTTTTCCTCAACGACAACTCGCCGGCGACCTACCTCAACACCGACCGGTACGCCACCACGGTGGTGCCCGCCGGAGTGGACGGCAAGGGCGCACCCCGCTGGCGCAAGGTCTCCAGCGAGCACGTGTACCGATGGCACGACCATCGCATCCACTGGATGCTCAAGACGTTGCCCGCACCGGTCGCGGCCGACCCAGCCGCCGAACACCGGGTCAGCGAGTGGAAAGTCGTGCTCGACTACGGCGGGCAGACACTAGCCGCGACCGGGACCCTGGACTGGATTCCGGGACCATCCCCGACACCGTGGCTGCTGCTGGCGCTCGCGATCGCGGCAGTGGTCGCGATCGGCGGAGTGCTGCCACGCGCCGGATACCGGCTGCTCGCCACCGGAACCGGGCTCATGCTGGCCGCCGACCTGCTGCACTCGGCCGGTGTCGCCGCCGTCGAGACCGGCAGCCTCGCCCAACGGCTCGGTGCTCTGCTCGGCGCGGACGCCACCGCCCTGGTCGTGTGGCCGTTCGGGATCCTCGCCGCCTGGCGGCTGGCCTACCGGTCCCGGTTCGCCGCCGTGATCGCCGCCTGCGTCGGCGCGCTCCTCGGCTTCTCGATGGCCCTGGACGACGCACCGGTGTGGTGGCGCTCGTCGGCTCCGACCGGACTCAGCCTCACCCTCGACCGGGCGACCGTCGCGTTCGTCATCGGCACCGCGGTCGGTCTCGTCATCGCGGTGGCCCTGTTGAGCTTGCGGTCCGCTCGCCAGCGGATCGCGGCAGCGGCGGCGGCCGCCGGTTCCACCAGCCCTGCGGGCGGCGACGGTTCCCCTGCGGCTGGCGCCCCTGACTCGGACTCCGCGAGCGGTGATGGGACCGCTGTGCCGGGCGGTCGTGACTCGAAGGCTGCGGGCGGCTTCGTTTCCGTCGCGGGGAGCGGTGTCGATCCGAGCCCGGCGGATGACGACGGCGTTCCGGAGCCGGTTGCCGTGGGCACGACGAACCGTGACGACAACGCGGAGCTGGTCGGCGCCGGGGCGTCGAGCGGCGGGTCCGGCGTACCGCGCCGGAGCGTCGCCGGGTATCTGGCGGTGGGCGGGGTCGGCGTCGTCGCGGGTACGGGGATCGGCATCAGTCTGCGTCCCGGCGAGACCCCGGTAGCGGCCTCGGCCGGTAACGCAGGTCCCGCACTGACCGACGTCGGCGCGGCCCGGGTGGCGTACCACGGCTCCCGCCAGTCCGGCATCGCCGTGCCCGCCCAACCGCAGGCCCACAGCTGGGTCGCCGCGTTCGACCTGCTGGACGGCGTCGACGCCAAGGCGTTGCAAAGTCTGCTGCGGCAGTGGTCGACGGCGGCCGCGCGGATGGCTGAGGGTCAAGGCGTCGGCCAGCCCGACGACCATGTCGTCACCGGATCCGGGCCGTGCGCGCTGACCGTCACATTCGGCTTCGGGCCGAGCCTCTTCGGCAAGGCAGGCATTCCAGAGGCGGCACGCCCGGCGGCGCTGAGCCCGTTGCCCGCGTTCACCGGCGAACGCCTCGATCCGGCCGCCAGCGACGGCGACCTCGGTGTGGTCGTCGCCGCTGACGATCCGCTGGTCGCCTTCCACGCCGGGCGAGTGTTGCGGCGTATCGCCGGACCGGTCGCCCGGCTCCGGTGGCAGCAGACCGGGTTCGCGGCCACCCCAGGCGCGACCGCACCGGGCAGCACCGGCCGCAATCTCATGGGCCAAGTCGACGGCACGAACAACCCGAAGCCGTCCGACCCCGACTTCGCCACGAAGGTCTTCGTCTCCGGCGACGACCAGCCCGCCTGGCTCCGCGAAGGCTCCTACCTGGTGGTACGCCGCATCCGGATGCTGCTCGACGACTGGGATCGGCAGACCCTCGAAGCCCAGCAGAAAGTCATCGGCCGTCGCAAGGACACCGGCGCTCCGCTGTCCGGCGGGCAGGAGACCACCCCGGCCAACTACGGCACCACCGACGCCGGCGGTTCGCCGGCGATCCCGGTCAACGCCCACATCCGCCTCGCGGCGCCGGCCTTCAACAACGGTGCGGCGATGCTGCGCCGAGGCTGGTCCTACACGTCCGGCGACGAAGCCGGGTTGCTGTTCCTGGCGTACCAGGCCGATCCTCGGCGCGGCTTCATCCCGGTCCAGCAGCGGCTGGCCGGCAACGACGCGTTGTCGAAGTTCATCCGGCACGAAGCCAGCGCCTTGTTCGCCGTCCCCGGTGGCGTACGCGACGGCGGCTACATCGGGCAGGCGCTGTTCGGCGGGGACCTGTCATGACCCGGCGGCCCATGAGCGTCTTCGTCGCAGCGCTCGCTTTGGCGAGCATGACCGGGTGTGCGGTGTGGGGGACCGAAGGCGGTCCCGGCGGGGCCGGAGCCGCGATGCCGACCGCCACCGCGACGGTCGCACCCTCGCCCGCGGTCGCCACCAAGGGATCGGACGGCGTACAGCGGGTCGAGGTCGCCATCGGTGACGACCTGCGGCTGCATCCCGACGTCGTCCGGGCCACCACCGGCACGATCGAGATCACCTTCCGCAACACCGGCGTCACCCCGCACGACATCAGCGTCGACACCGTCCCCGAGGTCGACGGCGGCAACGTGAACGGCGGGCAGACCCGGACGATCACCCTCACGGTCACGCAACCCGGCACCTATCCGATGCCGTGCGCGTACCACGTGACATCGGGCATGCAAGGCACCCTCGAGGTCAGCGCCGCGAACTGATCCTTGTGCCGGCACCCTATCGTGACTACCGTTCAGGTGGTCTCGTCCGCGCCACGTCGGATCGTCCATGGTGGAGGTATACCGGGTGCAGTACCGGCCGCAGCGTCTTGACGACCGTGACGCCTACCGTGGCCGCCGGCGAGCGCCCGCGCCGTCGCGCCGACGCTACGTGGCGGTCTCGCTGACCGCGCTGGCCGGTGCTGCGATCGCCGCCACCGCCGCGGGCGCGATTCTCCCCGATCACACGCCCGATCACCTGGGCGCCGAGGGACCGGCCTGGCCTACTCACGCCGAAAGCGAGCGTACGCGGGCCGCCGATCAGACGGGCCGCCAGAACCGTTCCAGCGGGACGCAGACTGTCGCCGAGTCCGCCTCCTGGGTGCTGCCGATGCGCGACTACGAACTGGGCGACGCCGGTGGCAACGGGGCGGATCTCGTCATCGCCGAAGGCACCCCCTTTTCCGCGGTCCACTCAGGCACCGTCCTGGTCGCCGAATGGCGGGGTGGCTACGGCAAAATGGTCATGATCGATCATGGTGACGGCGTCGTCATCCTCTACGGCCACGCCTCGGAACTCCTGGTGAAGCCGGGCGACAAGGTCGCCGCCGGTCAGACCATCGGCTTGGTCGGCAACACCGGCCGTTCCGCCGGACCACACCTGCACCTGGAGGTCCACGTCGACGGCCAGGCGGTCACGACGGTGGACTGGTTCAAGGACCGGGGCGTCGACCTTCAGCTGCAGATCCAGCTCTGATCAGCCGACGGGCGGGCGGGAACGGTCCGTCAACCTGGCCCGCGCGGTGGCGTACGCGGTGTCGTCGATCTCCCCGTGGGCGTACCGGCGGTCAAGGATCTCCAGCGGAGTCTCCCGGTGTGGCCCGTTCTGCGGGAGCGACCGAACGACAGCCCAGACGCCGAGGGCGATCAATGCGGTCCACAGCAGCGGCATCAGCATCATCCACCAGCCGCCGAATCCGTATCCGTACATCATGGCGGGCCTCCCAGCCTGCGATCTACTTCCAGAATCGGTCGGCCGCCCTCGCTCGCCTAGGGCCGAAAGACCCGCTCATCAGGCCTTCGTATGAACTCTGCCGCACGGTTCGTCAAGGGGCACTTAGTTTCCTCTTGGGCGACGGAGTGATGCGCGTCAAGCGCACTTGAACGTGTTCAACTTTTGGTTCTAGGCTCGGCTCGTGACCGTTCTGGTGAACGTCGTCGTGGCTTTCGGCGTACTCGCTGTGTTGCCTTTGGGCCTGGGTTTGATCGAGGCGCCGGGCCTCGCGGTGGTGCGCCGCTTCTGGCTGGTGGGCGCAGCGCCGGGCGCAGTGGCGGTCTGGCTGCCGCGCGGCGGCATGGCCGTGGGTCCGGCGGTCGCGTACCTCGCGGTGACCGGCTTGCTCGCGCTGACCGCGGTACGCCGTTTCGCTCGTGATCGGCGGCTTGCTCCGGTGGACGTGGCCGCGCTGACTGCGCTCGTGACGCCACTGGCCGGGGCGATCGCGCTGGTCGCCGAGCGGGGTGGCGTCGAGCTTTTCGGGTTCGGCTTGGCGATCCTGGCGCTCACCGTGCCGCACCTGCATTTCGCCGGGTTCGCCGCGGCGCTCGTCGCCGGGCTGACCAGCCGGGCCGCTGGGATGATGTGGCTGTCGACTGGGGCGGCGCTGGCGGTCCCCGTCGGCACGCTGCTCGTGCTGGCCGGATACTTCGTGAGCGACGGCGCTGAACTGGCGGGCGCGATCGTACTCACCGGCGGGCTGTGGGCGACGGGCTGGCTGTTGTGGCGATCAGGGGTGGCCCGGGTCGCGGCGGTCACCTTGGCGGTGACGATGGTGCTCGCGCTGAACTGGGCGGCGGGGGAGGCCTTCGGCCTGCCTCACCTGTCGATCCAGTGGATGGCGGCCACTCACGGGTTGGCCAACGGCGTCGGCTTCGCGCTCTGCGCGGTGCTCGCCTACCGGATGCGAAAGGTCCGTCCACTGTGATGCTCACCTATGACGAGGTCGGTGGTTCGCTCCAGACGGTGCTCCCGCCGGGCTATAACCACCTTCGCGTACGCGTGCCGGTCGGGTCGCCGGAGGTGTTCGCGGCGGCGGCGTCCGCAGTGCTCAGTTGGCGGATGCACCGCCGGGCCGGGCTGTTCGTCGACGCCGAACCGGCTCGGCCGGGATTGCGGGTCACCGGGCGGTTGGGGCATCCGAGGTTCGGGATGCCAGTGGTCTGCGAGGTCGTCGCGGTCGTCGACGAGCCCGGTCGCGCCGGATTCGCGTACGGGACGGTGACGGGGCATCCCGAATGCGGCGAGGAGGCGTTCCTCGTGGTCGTCGAGGACGAGCGGACGTGGTTCGAGGTCACGGCGTTCAGCCGCCCGGCGGCCTGGTACGCCCGGGCGGTGAGCCCGGTCGTCCCGTTGCTTCAGCGGGCGTACGCCCACCGGCTGGGCCGGGTCTTGCGTCACCTCGTGTAGGGGGTCGGCGTGATGGCGCGTAGGGAAAGCCCCGATTCCTCGGCGGGACCGGAAATCTAGCGTCGAAGGCGTGACCCGCCTTTTCGCGCTCGAACGCTACGACACCTCCGGTGGCCTGGCCTTGCCCGTGCTGCCGGAGCTGCCGGACGGCGCGGAGGTCAGGTTGGTCGCGGCGGTGCATCTGCCGGCCGACGACGTCCTGCTCGCCCTGGTGGAGGGGCCGGACGCGGACACCGTGGCCGGTGCGGCCAACGCGGCCGGGTGGCGGGTGGATCGGTTGTGTCCAGCCGTCTGGGCGAAGGACCCGACGGCTCGTCTGCAGCCCGGGCTGGAGTCCGGGCTCTCTCCGGAGGGAATCTGATGAGGATCGGACGTGTCCTGACACCCGTGCTGCTCGCGGCGGTGCTGGCGTTGTCGGCCTGCGGGGCCGGTTCGGCCGGTGACGGCACTGGTGAAGGCACCGAACTCGGCGACCTGACCAGCGCCAACACCGAGACGCCCGGTTGCCCGTTCACCGCGAAGCAGGTCAGCGAGATCATCGGCCAGCCGATGACCGATCAGGGCACCTGCTCGTTCGGCGACGGCAAGGGTGTCGCCGGGCTGACCGTCACGACCGCTTCGGAACTGGCGGGCGGCATGACTTTCGACTATCAGCGGGACCAGGCCGGTAAGACCTACGCGAAGGTCGTCGACCTCGATCACGGCGACCGTGGCTATCTGGCCGTCAAGGACATCCAGGCCGAGGCGGTCGTGGTCAGTTCGAAGGGCAGCTACACGCTCATCATGAGCAGCTTCTCCTTCGACGAGGCCAAGTACGACAGCGTCCTGCGCAAGCTGCTCGACGTGGTGTTCGGCTGATGCGACGGCTGGCCCTTCTTCCGCTGCTGCTGGGCTTCGCCCTCGCCGGGTGTGGCAGCGACGACGCCCCCGATCCGGCGCCGATCGTGTCGACCGTCGGCTCGGCGCCCAGCCCGGAGGTCACCCAAGAGACGGCAGCGCTGCCCGACCCGTGCAAGCTGCTGCCGAAGGCCGACGCTGAGAAGCTGGCGCGTACGCCGCTGGACGCTGCGGTGGCCAGCGAAGGGTCGTGCACCTACACGGGTCCGGTGACCGGGCCGACCGCCCAGGTCGAGATCTACGTCGGTGACGGCGCGAAGAAGATGCTCGACATCGATCGGGATCTACAGCACGCGTTCACTCCGGTGGCCGGAGCCGGCGACGAGGCGTACCTGGAGGACGGGGCGGTGTTCTTCCGCAAGGGAGAGCTCTGGGTCGCGATCCGGTTGGTGCTGCTGAACGATCCGGCGGCCAATCGCGTACCACTGGAGACCGCAGCGCGGACCGTGGCCGGACGGCTCTGAGATGCGCCGGATGCTTGCCGCGTGGATGGCGGTCGTCGCGGTCGTCGTCGCCGCCTGTGGCTCCACCTCGGATGAACCGCCGCCCGACGACGCGCGGCTGCGGTTCGGGCAGGCGGTCGCCGATCACCCGGCGGCGCGTTTGCAGCCGGACGTGGTGGTCGTCGGCGGGGGCGGCGACGCCATCCGGTCGGTGACCGCCGACGGGCTCACCTGGCGGATCGACGCGGATGCGCGCCACGCGCGGGACCTCGCGCCCGGCAAGGTCATGTTCGTGACCGACCGGGCGGTGGGCCGGGTGCTCGACCTCGCCGAGGAGGGCGGCGACCTGCTCGTCACCGTCGGTCCGGTGGACCTCACCGAGGTCATCCGGGATGGGACGTTCGAGCAGGACGGCATCTCCCTCGGCGATCCGCTGATCTACCTGGCCGGGCAACCGCTGTGGGCGCAGGACACCGGACGACCGCCGGGCCGAGCGGGCAAGAGTGTGCCGCTGCGGCGCAGGGACGATCGGCCGGCCCAGCCCGCTCCCGTACGCGGCGGCACGGCGACGACGCAGGCGCTGGGGTACACGGTGTACACCAGTTGCTGCACCGACGGCGTCGGAGCGCACTTCACCTACGACGACGGCGGCGTACGCCTGGCGGGGACGGTGACGCTGACGTTCCGCAAGCCGGATGCGAGCTTCCACCTGGCCATCGGGGCCGGCAAGGTGACCCGGGCCGAGCTTCAGGTCAGTGGCGGTTTCGGGATCAAGGTCGCCTTCGAGGGCGGCATTCAGGACGGCCACAACCACCGCAAACAGTTCCCGATCGACGCCGACTTGTCCTTCCCGATCGGGCAGATCGCCGGAATCCCGTTGTCGTTCACGGTCAGCCAGACCCTGACCGTCGAGACGGCGTTCGGCGCGAAATTGGGCACCGTCAAGGGATCGGGCGAGTTCGCGCTCGCGGGGTCGATCGGCTTCGGCTACCGGGACGGCTCGTTCGGCCCGAAAGTGACCGACCAGTTCCAGCGCAAGTCGAGCCTGCTCAACTCGTTGTCCGGGGTGCCGGTCGGCGTCATGGGGCTGGTCATCCGGCACGGCGTACGGTTCACCGTCGGCATCAGCGCCCTGGTGTTCAAGGCCGGCGTCTACGCCGAACTGACGACGTCCTACGGCACCACGCTCGGGTCGGCGCTCGGGGCGGCGTACGCGCAATGCCGAGGGGTCGCGATCGGCGTCCAGGCCGCTTTCGGCATCGGGTACTCGATCCTGGAACCGGTCGTGAAGGTGATCAACAAGTTCTTGAGCCTGCTGACGCCGATCACTCGCAAGCCGATTCCGCCGATCAAGGCCGACAGCGGATTGCGCTGGCCGCACACCGTCTACACGAACGAGGAGGTCATCCCGGACGTCCAGGTCTGCGGCCATCCGCCGAAGTGAGCCGCCCGCCCCTGCGATCGGTGGCGCGGCCGTGCCATGATCCGTCGCATGGAACCGGTCGGCCGGGACGGCGTACTGGCGCAAGCCTGGCGCATCGTGACCGAGGGCGGCGCGGTGCAGCTGCACGGACCGGCCGGCATCGGCAAGACGGCCGTCTGGCGGGCGCTCGTGGACCGCGCACGCGAGGAGGGTTGGCTCGTCCTCGGGTGCGCGCCGACGGAGAACGAGGCCGGGCTGCCGTTCGCGGCGCTCGCGGATCTGCTCACGCCGCTCGCCGAGCACATCCCCGGATTGCCGCTGCCCCAACGGATCGCGGCCGAGGCGGTGCTGCTGTCGGCGGCCCCCGCCGAGCCCGTCGACGAACGCGCGATCGGCGCCGCGACTCGCTCGCTGCTCGCCGCCGTCGACGGGTCGGCGCTGCTCGCGATCGACGATGCTCCGTGGCTCGACCCGCCCAGCGAACGCGCCGTGCGCTATGCCCTGCGCCGCCTGGCCCCCGGTCCCAGCGTGCTGATCAGCTCGCGGGCCGAGGTCACCGCCCTCGGGCTGGACGAACGGCCGTCGCCGGTCACCCTGCTCGGGCTCGATCCGCTCGGCGTCGGCCCCCTGCATCACATCTTGTACGCACACCTCCGGCGATCGTTCGGCCGTCCGTTGCTGGCGCGGATCGCCCGGGACGCGGCCGGTAATCCGCTCCTGGCGATCGAGCTGGCCCGCGCGGTGCTGCGGCTGCCGCAGCTGCCCCGGCCCGGCGACGATCTGCCGGTCGCGGCGTCGATGCACGATCTCGTGGCGGCGACCTTGCGGGATCTGCCTGCTGAGACTCGGGAAGCCGTACGCCTGGCGGCGCTGCTCGCCGCGCCGACGTTGCGCGACTTGGCGGCGGCGGGCGTACCGGCGACGGCGCTGGATGCCGCCGAAGAGGTGGGACTGCTCACGGTGGACACTCGGGGCGTTCACTTCGCCCATCCCGTGTACGCGTCGGCTGTCCGGGCTGCGACGCCTGAGGGCGTACGCCTGCGAACGCACCGGCAGCTCGCCGCGACCGTGGCCGATCCCGATGAGCGGGCCCGTCAGCTGGCCCGCTCGGCGGTCGAGCCGGACGCGACGGTGGCCGCCGATCTGGAGCAGGCGGCCGCCCGGCAGCGTACGCGGGGCGCCCCGGCGACCGCCGCCCACCTCTACGATCGGGCGGCCGACTTGACTCCGCAAGCCGATGTCGAGGACGCGGGACGGCGCGTCCTGGCGGCGATTCGGTGCCGGTTCGACAGCGGGGATTACGCGGCGGCCGCCACTGCCGCGGAGGCTGCGGTCGCCCGGTTGACGGGCGATCAGCTGGCGGAGGCCCGGTTGCTGCGGGCGTCGGTCGCGTGGGCCGCCGACGACCTGGCCGTAGCGGTGACCTTCGGTGAGCAGGCGCTGGCCACGGCCTCGCCGGGCACCCGCCTCGCCGGGCGTATCCATGCGCACATCTGTCTGTTCCAGGACTCGCCCGCGCCCGCCCGCGAGCACGCCGAAACCGCGCTCGCCTTGCTCGACGGCAGCGCCGACGATCGTCCGCTGCTCGCCGGCACGCTGCTGAACCTGTTCTTCCACGAGGTACGCGCCGGTCTGCCCGCCCGGACGGAACTGGTGGACCGCGCCCTCGACCTCGAAGACGGCCGGCCGACCTGGCTCGGCGGCACCGTTCCGGCGATCTGGTGGAAGGCGATCGATGACCACGGGCGGGCCCGGACGCGGTTGCGGGACATGCTGCGGTACGCGACCGCGGCGGGCGACGAGGCGTGGCAGCACGAGATCCTCACCCATCTCGGCGAGACCGAGCTGCTCGCCGGTCGGTTCACCGACGCGGAGGTGAGCATCACCGCCGCCCTCGACCTCGGCCGCCAACTGGGCACCGGTCTCATCGGCGAGACGTGGCTGGCCGCCACAGTGGACGCGTACCGGGGCCGGCTGGATCGGGCCGGTGCGGTGGCCGAGGCCGGCCTGCGGCACGACGACGCCTGGGCTCGCCGGATTCATCTGCAGCTCGCGGGGTTCGTCGCCCTGTCCGCCGGGCGTATGCGGGACGCTGCGGACGCGTACGCGGAGCTG
The DNA here is from genome assembly GCF_040654195.1 of Hamadaea sp. NPDC050747. Lineage (NCBI taxonomy): Bacteria > Bacillati > Actinomycetota > Actinomycetes > Micromonosporales > Micromonosporaceae > Hamadaea > Hamadaea sp. NPDC050747. Next base: position 213,737 of record NZ_JBFAHM010000002.1, on the reverse strand, counting down.
GCGGATCTCCTGGACGCGACCGGCGTCGTCGAGCCGATCGCGCTGCGGTTCGAGCCGGACTGGCTCGAGGCGTGCATCGGGGCGGGCGATCTCGAAGCCGCGCGGGCGATCTTGGCTCGCCTGGAGCGACGGCACGCCCGCCAGGTTCGTCCTTGGACGACGCTCGGACTCGCTCGCAGCCGTGTTCTGCTGGCGAGCGCCATCGGGGAAGCGACCGATACGGCGTTGGCCGAGCTGATCGCCGTACGCGACGCGACCCCACCCGACGTCGTCCCGCTCGACCGGGCGCGGTGCCTGCTCGTGGCCGGTGTCGTGCATCGTCGCGCCCGCCGCAAACGGGAAGCCCGGAGCGCTTTGCAGACGGCCGTCGCGGAGTTCACAACGCTCGGCGCGGCGGCTTTCGCGGCGAAGGCCGAGGCCGACTTGGCGCGTACGGGTGGCCGGACGGAGGCGGTGGACGAGCTGACCCCCACCGAACTACGCGTGGCTCGCCTGGCGGCGCTGGGCCAGACGAATCAGCAGATCGCCGACGAGTTGTTCATCAGCCCGAAGACCGTCGAGGCGAACCTCGCCCGGGCGTACCGGAAGCTGGGCATCCGCCGCCGGGCGGAACTGGCCCGGGTGCTTCCGGCGGCCTGACAAAACTTAAGCGAACGCTTGACTATTGGTGCGTTCGGCGCGAATACTTAAGCACGTGCTTGACTATGCGCCGGACTTGGACCGGGTCTTCCACGCGCTGGCCGATCCCGGCCGGCGCACCATGGTGGAGCGGCTCAGCCGCGGCCCGGCCTCGGTGAGCGAACTCGGTCAGCCGATGGAGATGTCCCTGGCCGCCGTCCTGCAGCACGTGCGAGTGCTGGAGGCGTGCGGTCTGGTGACCTCCAGCAAGGTCGGCCGCACCCGGACCTGCAGCATCAACTCGGCCGCCCTGCGGTCGGCGGAGAGCTGGCTCGCCGACCGGCGCACCATGGTCGAACGCAACCTGGACCGGCTCGGCGAATTCCTCGCGGCGACCGACACCCAGGAGCAGCCATGACCGACCGGTCCGTCCTCCACGACACGTTCACGCTCGAACGCATCTACCCGGCGGCGCGGTCCCGTGTGTTCGCCGCCTTCGCCTCGAAGGAGGCCAAGGACGCCTGGGGCGCCACCAGTGAAGTGGAGCCGGGGGAGAGCGCGACGAGCATCGAGGAGTTCGACTTCCGGCCCGGTGGCCGGGAACGGTTCACCGTCCGGCGGCGCGGGACGAGCTACCGGAACGAGGCGCTGTACTACGACATCGTGCCGGACCGTCGCATCATCTACGCCTACGAGATGTACGCCGACGGCACCCGGATCTCGGTGTCCGTCGCCACGATCGAGCTCACCGACAGCGGCGCGGGTACCGCGCTGAGCTGGAGCGAACAAGGCGTCTACCTGGACGGCATCGACGGAACGCGGGCGCCGGTGCTCCGCGTGGGCGGCACCACCGAACTACTCGACAGCCTGACCCGGTACCTGCAGGTGACTCATCCATCCACGACACGGGAGTTCTGATCATGCGTAAGACGAAAGCGTTGGTGTTCAACTACTCGCTCAACGGACTGCTCGCCGACCCGGACACCGACTTCTGGGACTTCGTCTTCGGCCAGCTCGACGAGGCGGGCGGCCCCGACGCCGACGACGGCACCCTCGCCCTGCTCCGCAACGCGTCCGCGCACGTCATGGGGCGCGTCGCGTACGAGGGCATGGCCAAGAACCTGCCGACGAACACCGAGCACCCGTGGTCGGCCATCCTGAACGCGGGCAACAAGGTGGTCTTCTCGCGCACGATGACGGCGGCCGCCTGGGAGAACACGACCATCGTGTCGGGCGACACCGCCGAGGAGATGGACCGGCTGCGGCAGGGCGACGGCCACATCCTGCTCTGGGGCGGGGTCGGTCTCTGGCGCTCGCTCATGCAGCTCGACCTCATCGACGAGTTCTACGTGAGCATGTACCCCTACGTCACGAGCCAGGGCACGCTGATGTTCGACGACGTACCGAAGGGATACCGGCTCGACCTGATCGACAGTCTGGCCAAGAGCAACGGGATCCTCGAGCTGCACTACGGGCGGCACCGCTAGCGCGCCCGGCGCGATACTGTTCGGCATGATCACCCATGGGCCGTCCGCGGTCGGTCTCGGAGCCCTCGTCCCGATGACCCGACCCGGCTGGGTCGAGGCCGGGCGGCACCTGCTCGCGGGGTTGGAGCTGGCCGTCCGCGAGGTGAACGCCGCCGGTGGGATCGGCGGACGACCGCTCGACCTGGTAGTACGCGACACTGCTGCTGATCCGCAGCGGGCCGCGGCAGCCGTCGACGAGCTTGCCGATCTGGGCGTTGCCGCCGTGGTGGGGGAGTATCACAGCGTCGTCGCCCGTTCGGCCGCCGCTCGCGCCGACGCCCTCGGGCTGCCGTTCCTCTGCACCTCCGCAGTGCTCGACGGGCTCACCGAACAGCCGACCGATCGGGTCGCGCGCATCGCCCCGGCGCAGTCTCGCGGCTGGCAGCTGTACGCCGACTTCCTCCTCGCCGAGGGCCACCGTCGCATCGCCGTCGCCGCCCAGGCGAGCGTCTACTGGGCGTCGGGCATCCGCATTCTGCGGGAGTCGCTGCAGCCACGTGGCGGCACCGTCGTCACCCTCGACGCCACCACGCTGGACCCGGCAGCACTGTGTGACGAACTGGCGGAAAGCCGTGCCACCGCAGTGCTGCTCCTGGTCGGTACTCCGGAGCCCGCGGTGCCGATCGTCCAAGCCGTACGCCGGGACGAACGGCTGTCGCAGGTCATGATCGGCGCACCGGCCGGGCAACCGGAGTTCGCCGAATGGGCGGCGCTGCTGGGTGACGACGGCACCGGGATCCCGTTCCTGCGGTATCTGCCCGCTGAGCTGGGCCCGCTCGGCGTACGCGTCGAGGCGGCGCTGCGCGAGCGGCTCGGTGAAGCGCCGTCCTTCGTCGCCTTCGAGGGCTACGACGCCATCGTGGTCCTCGCCGACGTGCTGCGTACGCACGGGGCCGACCGCGCACGGATCGCTGAGGGCTGGTCCACCGTCGCCGTCGACGGGACTCGTGGGCGTATCCAGTTCTCCCGGGTTCCCGGGATCACCGTATGGCAATGGGCGTGGCCGCCGATCCAGGTCGTCGACCGCGATCCCGCCGGCGGTTTCCGCGTACGCCGCAGCGCCCGGTGAGCAGCGGACGCCAAATCGCGTGGCCGCCGCAGTGATCACGAGCTAAACTCGTGGCGTGTCATACCAGTTCTACCTGTGAGATTCCCAGCTGACGAGGCGTTGAGCACGGCTCCGCCTCGAAGCAGCTGACGCTTCCTCCTCTTCTTCACCATCGGCTGCGACGGCCTTCGCCGTCCGCGGCGGCTGTGTGCCGTCTGCGGGACGCGTGCCGGGGCGCGCCGGGAATCTCGAGGTGACCATGCTTACCGCCCTTGAACAACAACTATCGCTGCATTCCGTGACGGTCCGGTTCGGCGAGCACGTGGTGCTCGGCGACGTCACCCTGTCGGTGCGTCCCGGCGAGTCCGTGGGTGTCATCGGCGACAACGGCAGTGGGAAGTCCACGCTGCTGCGGCTGATGGCCGGTGTGCTCACACCCGACGACGGCACGGTCACCGTGTCCTCGCCGGGCGGCGTCGGCTACCTCACGCAGACGCTGGGACTGCCCGGTAGCACGACTGTCGCCGATGCCATCGACTACGGCCTACGCGACCTTCGTGTCATCGAGCGACGTTTACGCGCGCTCGAGCAAGATTGGGACGCCGCTGAAGCTGAGGCGTACGCCGAGCTGACGGAGCTGTTCGAGATCCGGGGCGGCTACGACGCCGAGTCCCGGGTCGAGATTGCGCTGCACGGGCTCGGCCGCCCAGGGCTGGCCCGTGATCGGCGGCTGGACACCCTGCCGGGTGGGGACGTGGCCCGGCTCGGTCTGGCTGCGGTGCTGGCGAGCCGGCCACACCTGCTGCTGCTCGACGAGCCGACGAACGACCTCGACGACGAGGCGCTCACCTGGCTGGAAGAGCACCTGCGGGCGTACCGGGGGACGTTGGTCGCGGTCACCCACGATCGGGTCTTCCTGGAACAGCTCACCGACACCGTGCTGGAGGTGGACGGCGACGCGAAATCGGTACGCCGGCACGGCAACGGCTACGACGGGTACCTCACCGCCAAGGCGGCCGATCGGGCGAACCAGATCCTGCGGCACGAGCAGTGGAAGGCCGAACTGGCCCGGCATACGTCGTTGCTGTCCACGCACACGGAACGGTTGACCGCTGTTCCGCGGAAGATGGACAAGCCGGGTTACGGCGGCGGCCCGTTCCGGGCCCGGTCGCGTACGCACGGCACGATGGGCCGCATCCGCAACGCGAAGGAGGAACTGCGCCGGTTGACCGCCGATCCGGTGCCGGCGCCGCCGGAACCGTTGCGGCTCACCGCTCGCCTCACCACCGGCGAGGACGGCGTCGAGAACAGCGGCGACCCCGTCGTGCGGTGTGCGGACGTCGTCGTCCGAGGCCGGCTGTCCCTTCCAGACCTCACGCTTGTGCCGGGAGATCGGCTGCTCGTCACCGGACCCAACGGCGCGGGCAAGAGCACCCTCCTCAAGGTGGTGGCCGGTGATCTCGCTCCGGACAGCGGCTCGGTCTGGAGCACGGGCCGGATCGGCTATCTGCGGCAACAGGACGCCGTCGCCGGTGGCACGGTGCTGACCGCGTTCGCCGACGGACTGCCAGGGCCAGCGGAGGAACACGCGGCTCTGCTGCTCAGCCTCGGCCTGTTCCGGCCCGACGAGCTGCGCCGACCGACGCGTACGCTGTCGATCGGCCAGCGCCGCCGGATCGAGCTGGCCAGGTTGATGCGGCACCCGTCCGACGTGATCCTGCTCGACGAGCCCACCAACCATCTGGCTCCCGATCTGGTGGAGCAGCTGGAGTCCGCGCTCGCCGAGTACTCCGGCGCGGTCATCATGGTGACGCACGATCGCCGCATCCGCCGCACCTTCACCGGACGCCGGTTGGTGCTGGATCACGGCGCCGTCGTGCCGGCCGCCGCCGACTGATGATCATCGCGTCAGCCATGCGGTTTCAGCGGACATTTCGGCGCGGGAAGCAGCATGGCTGACGCGATGATCACGCCTTCGCGTCAGGAGGGGAGTCGCGCGGAAGGGTGGGTGGTGAGGGCGGCGGCGAGGAGAGCCTCAGCCTCGGCAGGTGCGGGGAGGCCGTCGGTGTCGCCGGGCCGGGCGACGATCGCGGCGGCGAACTGCCCGGCCAGCCAGGCCGCACCGGCAGGGGTCGCGCCGCGTACTCGGCCGGCCAGGTAGGCGCCGGCGAAGGCGTCACCCGCGCCGACCGGATCGACCACGGTGGTCGCGGCGCTGGGCAGGTGCGTGGCAACGTCGCCCTCGGCGTACCAGCAGCCGTCCGGTCCGGCCTTGAGGACGGTCTCGGCCACGCCGGCCGCCCGCGCCGCACGGAAGACCGCCTCCGGCTCCGCCGTGCCGAACAAGGGCTCGGCCTCGTCGGTGCCGATCAACAGCACGGAGACGTGCGGAAACAGGCTGCGCGCCTCGGCGATCTGCGCGTCCAGGTCACCGAGCGCTGGGCGAAGGTTCGGATCATAAGCGACTTGTACGCCGAAAGCCGGGGCCTGCGTCAGCAGAGTGCGTACGGCATCCCGGGCCGAGTCGCTCAACGCCGACGTGATGCCGGAGACGGCCACCAGACGCGGCCGGCTCGCCAGCACGCGGCGAGCGTCCTCATCGGACAGAGCGGAGGCGGCCGAGCCGCGCCGGTAGTAGTGCACACGGCGTACGCCGTCGGGCCGCACGTCTTTGACGAACAGCCCGGTCGGCCGCTGGTAGTCGGTGGTCACCAGGTCGGTCGCGATCCCGAACGACGCCGCGTGGTCGACGATTTTCTCCCCCAGCGGGTCGGCCCCGACCCGGCTGCAGTACGCCGTCCGCAGCCCGGCGCGGGCGGCGGCAGCGCACAGGTTGAGTTCGGCCCCGGCGACGTGGACCGTCGTGCGCTCGGCCGATCGCAGGGCGCCCTCCGGCTGGAAGAGCACCATGGCCTCGCCGAAGCCGATCAGGTCGAAGCCCCCCGGGTCGTTTTCGTTCACAGCCACCGTGCCTTGAGGTCGTCGCGCAGGAACGCCGCCGGGGACGCGATCGACAGCCCGCCGTCGACCGGCAGTACCGCCCCGGTCACGAAACCGGCGGCGGCCAGGAAGTGTACGGCGTCGGCGACCTCGGCGGGCCGCCCGGTCCGGCCGAGCGGATAACCCGCCGCCTTCGCCGGGTCGGAGCCGTCGTCGATCAGCCCCGGCGCGACCGCGTTCACGCGTACGCCGCGGGGGCCGAAGTCCAGGGCGAGCTGCCGCACCAGGCCTTCGAGACCGGCCTTCGCGGCCGCGTACGCCGGAAGCCCGGGTGCGGCGAGAGTGGCGTTGACCGAGCTGACCGCGACGATGGCACCGCCGGGAGACAGGATGGGCAGCGCCGCCCGGCATACCGCGAACGCGGTGCCCAGGATGGCGTCGAAGGCGGACTGCCATTGGGCGTCGGTCGTCGTGGTGATCGGCGCGACCGGCATCACCGCGGCGGCCAGGACGACGACGTCCAGCGAGCCCGCCCGGTCGACGACCGTCTGGACCGCCGCCGTGGCACCGGCTTCGGTCGAGCAGTCGGCCACCAGGTCGGCCGGTTCGGCGAGGGCGACGCCGACGACGGTGTCCCCGGCGAACCGGGCCTGGATCGCCTGCCCGATCGGCGAACTCGACCCGACGAGCAGGACGCCCCGACCCTGGACACCCGACGCCGTCATGCGATCAGTCCCAGGTCGCGGAGGATGTCGTCGAGCCACGCCAGGGTCGCGGCGTCGGCGTCGACGGCCGGTGGACGGACTGCCGACGACGTGATCAGCTCTCGGCGTACCAGCACATGCTTGTGGATGGACCACGCGATGCCCGGCTGCAGCCCGAAGCGGATGAGCGGCAGCAGCCGGGCGAAGGACCCGCGAGCCGCCGCCGTCTGGCCGGCCTGCCACTGGCGCAGCACCGGCGCGAGCAGGTCGGGGAACTCGCAGGCGGGCATCGTGCCCTCGGCCCCGCGGGCGTATTCCTCCAGGACGAACAGCGCGTTCTGCCCGCCGAGGACCACGAAGTCGGGGGCGGTCGCCTCGCGGATCGCGCCCACCTTCGGCGTGGTCGGCTGTGGCTCGATCTTGACCGAGTCGACGCCGTCGAGCTTGGACAGTTCGGCGATCAGCGGCACGGGCATCGTGACACCGGTGGAGCCGGGGGCGTCCTGGATCATGACGGGCAGACCGCCTTCGGCGGCTACACGGCCGTAGAAGTCGACCAGCTGCGCCGGGCCGGGCTTGACCATGAACGGCGGCACGACCATCACGACGCTGGCGCCGTTGTCGGCGGCCGCCCGGACCTGGTCGATCGCCTCCTGGGTGCCGGTGGCGGCGACTCCGGCGACGACCGGCAGGTCGGGACCGGCGGCGGCAGTGACGGTACGCAGGATCTCCTTGCGGTCGGCGGCGGTGAGGGAGAACCCCTCGCTGGCGAAGCCGAACACGGCGACCCCGTCCACGCCGGCGGTGATCTGGAACTCGACCAGCCTGTTCAGCGACGCGGCGTCGAGGTCGCCGGTGGCGGTGAACGGCGTGGCCAGCACCGGGATCAAGCCGCGGACGTCGGACGAGCGGGTCATGCTTCCTCCTGAAGGGTGGCGGGGTCGACCTCGACGCCGAGGCCGGGGGTCTGGGGCAGGGCGAAGCTCACCGGGCCGCCGAGCAGCGGGCCGGTGAGGACGCGGTTGGCGACCGTCATGGTGGTGGGCTGGAACTCGAACGCGGGCATCGCCTCGATCGCGGCGCTGACGTGCAGGCCGGCGGCGACGGCGACACCGAGGCCGACGGAGTGGTGCGGCGCGACGGGAATGTGGTGTGCCGCCGCGATCTCGGCGATCGCCATGGCCTCGGTGATCCCGGTACGCCCGACGTCTGGCTGACACAGGTCGACGGCGCGGGCTTCGAGCCAGGCGCGGAACTCGAACCGATGCCGCATCGCCTCGCCGACGGCGACCGGGGTGCGCAGTGCGGCGGCGAGTTCCCGGTGGGCGGTGAGGTCCTCGGGGACCAGGGGCGCTTCGAGGAACCACGCGCCTCGCCCGTCCAGTCCCTGGCCGAGCCGCAGCGCGTCGGCCAGGTCGTACGCCCAGTGCGCGTCGACGGCCACTTTGAGGTCCGGGTGGGTGTTCTGGACCGCGTCGACCGTGGCGAGGTCTTCGTCGACGCCGTGGCCGAGGTGCAGTTTGATCGCGCGTACGCCCTTCGACACCCACTCGCGGGCCAGTTCGGCCCGTTCGCCGTCGGTGGGGCGGGGCAGCCCGGAGACGTAGGTGGGGATCTCGTCCCGGTACGCCCCGCCGAGCAGCGCGTGCACCGGTACGCCGTATGCCTTGCCCGCGATGTCCCAGAGGGCGATGTCGACGGCGGCCAACGCGTCGGCCTGGTGGCCGCCGAGGTGACCGCGTTCGCGCATGAGCCCGGTCAGTGTGGTCCACAACGGGCGTACGCGTCGCGGGTCGCGTCCGATCAGGACAGGAGCCACGAGGCGGTCCACGACCGCTTGCGCGATCTCGGGTGCGACCGGGGCCAGCGCCTCACCCCAGCCGATGGTGCCGTCGTCGCAGATCACTTGCACGATCAGGGTTTCGAAGCGGTCGGAGTAGAGGCTGCGCCAGGGCGGCCGGACGTAGTAGTCGTCCTTGTTCGCGGACGCTGGGCGCGCCCCGAGATACGCCTCCGGTGGGCGGAGCTTGACGACATAGGACTCTAGGGCCACTACTTTCACAAGCTTCTCCCGTTCACTGGTTGACCGCTTGCAACATGCGGGATATCTTGCCGTATCACGCAAGCGAAATCCAGAGAGGGTGGAACCCGATGGCTTCGGAAACCGGCACCCAGAGCGTCGAACGAGCGCTCGGCGTGCTGCGCGTCTTCACCGCCGGCCGCCCGGAGCTGCGGGTATCCGACGTCGCCAGTGCGGTGGGGCTGTCGCTGTCGACCGCGAGCCGGCTGCTGCAGACCCTGGAGGCGGCCGGATTCGTCGACCGTGACCCGGTCAGCGGCCTCTACCGGCTGGGGCTGGACATGGTGTCGTTCGGTGGCGCGGTCCTCAACAGCCACCCCGTGCACCGCGAGGCCCGGCAGGTCGCCCAGAACCTCGCCGCCGAGCTGGGCCTGGGCGCCAACGTCGCGGTACGCCGCGGCGACGAGCTGTTCTACCTGCTCAACTTCGAAGGCCGGCTCGCGCCGCGCCCGTTCGTGCTGGCCGGGCAGCGTAATCCGCTCCACGCCACCGGGCTGGGCAAGGCACTGCTATCCGGGCTGAGTTCGACCGAGCGGCGGGTGCTGCTGGAGGACCTCCCGGCGTACACGCCGCGTACGATCGTCACGCACGACAAGCTCGACGACGCGATCGCCGCCGCCGTCGCCCGGGGGTACGCCACCGAGGTCGAGGAACTCGCGCTCGGGCGGGCCTGCGTAGCCGCGCCGATCCGCGACGGATCCGGCGCGGTGGTGGCCGGGCTGTCGGTGTCCGGGCCGCTGTCGGCGATCGACCTGCCGAACCGGGAAGCCACACTGGCCAGCGCTGTCATCGAGGCAGCCGACTCGATCAGCATCGGGCTCGGCTACCACGGGCCGGCCCGGGTACCGCTGCAATCGGTGGTAGTGGAATGACCGCGTCTTCCGCTACTTCTTCCGCGCGTCATCCGGGAAAGCGTCCCCTCCCGGCGGGCGGGGACCGCGATATCCCGGATAAGGCGAACGGCCCGCGCCCAGTCCCCCCGAAGCACGGGCGGCATCTGTCGGACCGGACCTTCGGGTTCCTGCTGACGCTGCCCGCGGTCGTGCTGTTCGCCGCGATCGTGCTCTACCCGCTGATCGGGTCGCTGACGACGAGCCTGTTCCAGCAGAGTCTCGTCATCCCCGGGCGCAGCTTCGTCGGCCTGGACAACTTCCGGCACGTGCTGGACGACCAGTTCTGGCCGGTGCTGCGCAACACTCTGGTCTTCACCGTCTTCAGCACCGCCTGCCCGTTCATCCTCGGCTTCGCCCTGGCGCTGGCGTTGAACACCCGTCTGCCCGGCCGCGCGGTCCTCCGGGGCGCGTTCCTGTTCCCGTGGGTGATCCCGGGGGTCGTCGTCTCATTCGCCTGGCTGTGGATCTTCAACGCCAACTACGGGCTGCTCAACGGCGTACTGGTGCAGCTGGGGCTGATCGACGCGCCGGTCAGCTGGCTCGGCGATCCGACGACCGCGATGGCGGCCGTCATCGTGGCCAAGACCTGGGCCAGCTTCCCCTGGATCATGGTGATGCTGCTCGCCGGGCTGCAGACCGTCCCGGCCACCCTGCACGAGGCGGCCGCCATGGACGGCGCGGGCACGCTGCGCCGCTTCTGGCACATCACCCTGCCGCACCTGCGCGGCATCATCGGCATCGTCGTGCTGCTCGAAGTCATCTGGAACTTCCAGCACTTCGACATGATCTACGTGCTCACCGGCGGCGGCCCGGCCGGCGCCACGACCACCTTCGCCGTGGCCGTCTACGAGACCGCGTTCAAGGGCTTCGACCTCGGCCGAGCCGGTGCGCTCGGCGCGTTGTGGCTGCTCCTGCTGCTCGTCTTGGTCGTCGGCTACGTACGCCTCGCCGAGCGGGAGGAGAAGCGATGACGACTCTCACGGTGACAGCGCCCCGGAAACCTCGCAGACCCCGGCCGTGGCTGGCGATGGCGGCCGTCCTGGTCATCGGGCTGTTCGCCTTCGGGCCGGTGTACTGGCTGATCGTCACCGCGCTGACGCCCAGCGGCGACGCCTTCCGGTTCCCGCCCCGGTTGTGGCCGCGTACGGTCACCTTCGAGCACTTCGCCAACCTGGCCGACAACCCGGTGCTCGGCCGGTACCTGGTCAACTCCCTGATCGTGTCGTCGCTGACCGCCGTGCTGACGGTGCTCGTGTCGGCGTACACGGCGTACTCGTTCAGCAAGTTCCGCTACCGGGGCCGCCGATCACTGATGTCGCTGATCCTGGCCTCGCAGATGTTCCCGCAAGCGCTCCTGCTCATCACGCTCTACCTGCTGTTCAGCGCGTTCGGAATGCTCAACTCCTACCTGGCGCTGGTCCTGTCGTTCACCACGTTCACGCTGCCGCTGTGCGTCTGGATGCTCAAGGGGTTCTTCGACACGATCCCCGACGAGCTGCTGGAGGCGGCCAAGGTGGACGGGGCGGGCCAGGGCAGCGTCATTCACCGCATCCTGTTGCCGGTCAGCCTGCCCGGCCTCGTCGCCACCGGCCTGTTCGCGTTCATCCGCGGCTGGAACGACTTCATCTTCGCCCTCACCCTCGCCGGTCCGGACAAGCAGACTCTGCCGCCCGGCCTGGTCAACACGTATCTCGGGGAATTCCAGGCCGCCTGGCCCGACCTGATGGCCGCCTCGCTGGTGGTCTCGCTCCCGGTCGTCGGCGGATTCGTCATTCTGCAGCGCTACCTCGTCGCCGGGCTCGTCAGCGGCGCGGTCAAGGGCTGACCCTCCTCACCCTCCAGGAGTACGCGATGTCCCACACGTATTCTCGCCGCAGCGTCGGCAAGCTTTTCGGGCTCGCCGCGGGAGCCGCCGTCCTCGGCGCCTGCGCCCCCGGCACCAGCGGTCCGTCCACGTCGTCCGGCGATCCGTTCGCCGACAACGGCGTCAAGGACTTCAGCTTCACCGCGTGGTCGCTGAACGAGGCATCCACCAAGGACGTTCTGACGACCATGGTCAACGCGTACGCCGGCAGCGCCGGGGCGAAGGTGACCACCGCGTCGTATCCCTACAACGACTACCTCAACCAGCTGCTGCTCCAGGTACGCGGCGGCACGCTCACCGGCGTGATCCAGACCGACGTCGCCTGGCTGGCCACCCTCGCCGCCACCGGCAAGCTCGTCGACCTGGGACCGATCGCGGGCAAGGGCGGCTACACCGACGCGGCACTCGGCATCGCGAAGGCGAACGGCAAGCAGTACGGCCTGCCGTGGACCACCGCCGGCATCGGCCTGATCGGCAACAAGGAGCTGCTCGACCGGGCCGGGATCACCCAGGCGCCCACGACGATCGCCGACTTCGAGAACGCCCTGCGCGCTCTCAAGGGCCTCGGCGGCGGCGTGGTCCCGTGGGCCGCGATGACCAAGGTGGACCAGCTCAAGGACTTCATCCCGTGGATGTGGGTCTTCGGCTCCCCGGTCGTGGACAACGGCAAGATCACCGTCGGCGACGACGCCAGCGTCGAGGCGCTGACCTGGTACAAGAAGCTGTACGACGAGAAGCTCATCGCGCCGGACGTCAACCGGTTCGACGCGCGGGCGCTGTTCGCCCAGGGCAAGGTCGGCTACTACGAGGACGCGGTCGCCGGTCGTGGCGCGGTCACCAAGGCGTCGACCGACAAGACGCTCGGCGACAAGCTGCTGCCGATTTCCCGGCCGGTCAAGGCGTCCGGCGATCAGTCACGACACCTCGCCTGGGGGCATGCGCTGGCCGTCCTGCAGGGCGACAGCTCGGCCGCCGCGGCCAAGTTCGTCACGGCGATCACCAGCGACCCGACCTACACGACGCAGTGGTTCAAGGGCGCGGGCGTCCCGCCCACCACCACCGCCGGGCTGGCCAGCTCGGAGGTGAAGGCCGATGCCTTCATCTCGGCGTTCACCAGCGCCATCGGCGCGCACTCCACGCCGGACCCGTTCTGGATCTATCCCAAGTTCGCGCAGATCGAGACCGCGCTCGCCAACGCGGTCCAGTCCGCGCTCATCGGCAAGGCCAGCCCGAAGGACGCGCTGGCCACCGCGAAATCGCAAATGGAGGCACTTACCGCATGACAGTCAGCCTCGGCCGGGTGATCGCCATCATCCGCCTGCCGTCCGCCGAGGGCGCGGTCCGCGTCGGCCGAATCCTGGCCGACGCGGGACTGCCCGCCGTCGAGATCACGCTCACCACACCCGGCGCGCTGTCCGCGATCGGCGAGCTGCGCGCCGCGGTAGCAGGTGCGTGTCTTGTTGGAGCAGGCAGTGTACGCACACCGGAGCAGGCGATTTCGGCTCGTGAGGCCGGGGCGGAGTTCCTGGTCACGCCCACGGTCCGGCCTGCTGTCCTGGCGGCGGCCGAGGTGCCGGTGGTGTGCGGGGCGCTGACGCCGACCGAGATCGAGACGGCCGCCGATTGCGGAGCGGCGTTGGTGAAGGTCTTCCCGGCCAGCGCCTTCGGGCCGGGCTACCTGCGCGAGCTGTTGGCTCCGATGCCGGAGTTGCAGCTCGCGCCGACCGGTGGCGTGACGCCGGAGTCGGTCGCCGACTACGCGGCGGCCGGGGCGGTGGCGGTCGGGGTGGGCAGTGCGCTGGTCGACGCCCGCCTCGTCGCCGCCGAGGACTGGACCACCCTTCGCTCCCGAGCCGACCGCTTCATGTCCGCCGCCGCCTCCGCCTGGCCCACCCCCTAACCCCACCCGCCTTCCCCCGTTGATCATGAACTCAACTGCCTGTTCGACGGCGTGTCGCACCCCCAAACTCCATGATCAACGCTGCCCGTCGTGCGGTCCGGACCAAACATTGTGAGGAAACGTGCGCTTGATGCGTGTCGGCCCGGTGGGCCGGGAGCGTCCCGCCGTCGCCGATGCCGACGGCGTGGTCTACGACCTGTCGTCGCTGACGACGGACATCGGCGGGAGCTTTCTCGACGGCGGTGGCGTGGCCGCGGTCGCGCGGGGGCTCGCCGAGGGAACGCTGCCGCAGTGGGACGTCACCGGACAACGGGTCGGCGCGCCGGTCGCCCAGCCGGGCAAGCTGATCTGCGTCGGCCCCAACTATCGCAAGCCGCCCCCGTTCGAGCCGCCCGCCGAACCGGCGCTGTTCCTGAAGGCCCCCGACACCGTCGTCGGCGCGTACGACCAGGTTTTGATTCCCCGCGGCGGCACCGCCGTGGACTGGGAGATCGAGCTGGCGGTGGTCATCGGCGCGACCGCCCGCTACCTGGACACACCGGCGGACGCCAAGGCCGTCATCGCCGGGTACGCGATCTCCCACGACGTGTCCGAACGCGCCTTCCAGCACGACCGCGGCGGCACCCTCGACAAGGGCAAATGCTGCGAGACGTTCAATCCGCTCGGCCCTTGGCTCGTCACCCCGGACGATCTCGGCGACCCCGCTGACCTGCGGCTGCGGCTGTGGGTCGACGGCGAGACGCGCCAGGACGCGTCCACCGGCGACATGATCTTCGATCCCGCGCACCTGGTCTGGTACGCCAGCCAGTTCATGGTCCTGCGTCCCGGCGACATCCTCAACACGGGCACTCCGCCCGGCTGCGCGATCGGCCTGCCCGGCCGTCCTTACCTGCGGGCGGGTCAGATCGTGGAGCTGGAGGTCACCGGGCTGGGCCGGCAGCGCCAGGTCATCGGCACGGCATAGCACTCCTTCCATCCACAAAGGAGAGACATGCGCAGATCCCTCGTCCTGCTGACGGCGGCGGCCCTGCTGCTCCCGGCGACGCCCGCCGCCGCCTCCGCCACCCTCACCGCAGTCCCGTACGCGATCGACTCGTCGAACCAGGCCGGCTGGTGGTCTCCGCTGGAGACCTATTACAGCGGCAACGAGTACGCGTACCTGGCCTTCAACGAACCCGGTTCGACGGCCGGCACGCACAAGGTCGCCATCGCCCGGCGCGACGACGCGGGGAACTGGACCCGGCTGCCCGCGCTCAACGGCACTACGCAGCCCGAGTTCACCGACGACATCGGCCACAACCAGCCCTCGATGGCACGCGACGGCAGTGGGCGGTTCCACGTCTTCGCGTCCATGCACAACAACACCTGGCGCTACTTCCGCTCCGACACGACCGGCGGCGCGCCGCAGTGGCACGCCGCCGACCTGCCCGACCAGGGCATCGGCGTCACCTATCCGGTGGTGACGACGGCGCCCAACGGCGATCTGTACCTCATCGCGCGGCTGGACGGCACGACCGCGCGCTCGGGCCGGCTCTACCGCTGGGACAACGCCGCCGCGACCTGGAGCCGGGTCGCGATCTTCGCCCAGTCGGACAACCGCGCCGTCTACCCCGACGACCTGCAGTTCGACTCGGCCGGTGACCTGCACATCCTGTGGGAGTGGGGGATCTACCCGGCCACCACCTATCGCCACCAGCTCAGTTACCTGGTCTACTCGCCGTCCACCGGAACGTTCCGCGACCACACCGGTGCAACGGTCACGACTCCGGTCACCACCGCCACCGCCGACATCCTCCAGCCGCTGATCACGGGGGAGGCGTACGGGAACGACACCGGACCGGCCGTGCAGAGCGCCAAACTGACTCTCGACGGCACGAGCCCCAAGGTGGTCTACCGGTTCCGGCAGAGCACGAACTTCGAGGTCCGGTATGCCTACCTCTCCGGCGGTTCGTGGGCGCGCGAAGTCGTCTACAACGCCGGGCAGACCACCGCCGCACTCGACATCACCTGGCATCCCACCGACGGCAAACGCGTCTACTACGTCACCAGCAGCGGCACCGATCGGGCCTTCATGGCCACCAAACCCGGCACGGCATGGACCGCGACGTCGATCGCGCCCGGCGTACCGGTCGAGCGGCTCGCGGTCGAACGCGACGGGGCCGGCGTCGACATCCTCTATCTGGTCGACCTCACGAACCTGCGCCTCTATTACGGGAGGAACTGATGCGTGCTCCTCGTGCTCTCTGGCTGGCGATCCCGGCGGCGCTGCTGGGGGCATCCCTGTCCGCCGGTCCGGCGCACGCCGACCCGATCGGCGGCACCGGCTGGACCCTCGCCTTCAGCGACGACTTCTCCGGCACGGCGGTCGACACCGCGAAATGGAACTACCGCACGGATGTGAAGGCGTACAGCGCCCAGCGGCCCGAGAACGTGTCCGTGGCCGACGGGCTGATGAACATCAACCTCAAACAAGAGACCTACGGCGGCAAGAGCTTCACCGGCGGTGGCTTGATCAGCAAGCAGAGCTTCCGCTACGGGTACTACGAGACGCGCGCGAAGATCAACGACGGGGCCGGCTGGCACAGCTCCTTCTGGCTGATGTCGGGGGACGGAAGCACCACGCTCTCACCGACCGCCCGAACCGAGATCGACGGATTCGAGATCGACTCGACCTCGTCGCCGACCGCGCTGACCACCAACCATTCAGGCGTGCACACCTGGAAGGGCAACGGGGTGGCCGCGTCCTACAACCCCGGCTCCACCTACAACACCGGTCTCGACCTGCGTCAATGGCACGTCTACGGCATCGACTGGGCGGAGACCTCAGTCAAGTTCTCCATCGACGGCGTGCTCAAGTACACCGCGCCGTACGCGCCGAGCCAGTGGACCCACGACTACACCAACATCTGGCTCACCAGCATCGGCTACGGCACGTCGCCGAATCCCGCGTACCTGCCGTCGGCGGTGCAGTTCGACTACATCCGCTACTGGCAGAAGGACTACTACATCGACAATGACGGGCCGGCCGCGTACGGCTACTCCGAGACCGGCACGTGGCTCGACTCTACGTTGACCGGCTGGACCTA
Source organism: Hamadaea sp. NPDC050747 (assembly GCF_040654195.1). Classification (NCBI taxonomy): domain Bacteria; kingdom Bacillati; phylum Actinomycetota; class Actinomycetes; order Micromonosporales; family Micromonosporaceae; genus Hamadaea; species Hamadaea sp. NPDC050747. The sequence goes on along the minus strand of NZ_JBFAHM010000002.1, from coordinate 197,078 downwards.
CGCCTCTCCCACCCGGTATGCGACCTGCGGCTCGGCGGGCAACACCGCGACCTGGCGGCCGAACCTGCGCTCCGCCGGCACCTATCAGGTGTACGTCTACAAGGTCGTCTACGCCAACAGCGACGCCAACGCGCGGTACGACGTCGCGGGAACCACCACCTACGTCAACGGCACCTCCGGCAGCTCGGGCTGGGTGTCCCTAGGCACCTTCTCGCTGCCGGCGGGCACCTCGACGGCCGTGAAACTCACCTCCAGCGGCACCGGCTGCGCCCGCGCCGACGCGGTGAAGTTCGTCCAGGTCTGACATGCTGCTGGCCGGGTGCTACACACCACCCCGAGGGGAGGGCGCGGGCGTCGTCCGCGTCCTCCCCGACCGTCGCGTACGCCTCCTCGCCGGGCTGCCGTCGCCGTCGTTCCTGGCGCAGCACCCGAGGCTGCCGATCGTCTACGCCACCGACCCCGACTCCTGCCACCTCGCGGTAGTCGGCGACCACCTCGTCACCGCGCAGTATTCGGCGGGAACCGTCCGAGTGCATCCGCTTGCCGCCGACGGCACGCCAGGACCCCCGTGGCACGTGCTCGACGGATTCGTCCATCCCCACATGATCTGCGCGTACGCGGGAGAGGTGCTGATCAGCGACCTCGGCCGCGACGTCATCCGGCGTACGCGCCTGGAAGACGGCAAACTGACGCCGCTGGGGGAGTACGCAGTCCCCGGCGGCCCCCGCCACTTCCGGCGGCTGGGCGACACCTGGTTCATCACCTGCGAACGCGACGGCGCGGTGGCCGCCTTCGACACGGACTGGCGCCCGATCGCCCGGCACGCCGGCCTGACCCAACCGTCCGAAGTGGCGGGATACGGCAGCCGGTACGTGTATGTGGCCGATCGGGGTCCCGACGTCGTCGCCGTTCTCACCCTGGACCTGCGGCTGGTGGCGGAGTTCCCCAGCGGCGGCGCCTGGCCACGGCACCTGGCCGTCGACGGAAGCCTGCTGTACGTCGCGCATCAGCACTCCGGGGACGTCACGACCTTCCGCCTCGACCCGGAAACCGGGCTGCCCCGGCGACTGCGGTCGGCCTCGGTGCCCGGCGCGTCGTGTGTGTTGCCGCTTTCTCGCGTACGCCGGACGACACAGCTTCGAATCGTCGCGCCCGACTCGACCGCCTATTGAGCCGCGGCGTCATCAGGGTGCCTTGGGAAGGTGGCGTCCCTGCTCAAAGCCTATGCCGAAGATCACGGCCTGTTTCGATACCTCTCTAGGTTGACAGATCTCGAATCAGGGTGCAGGCTGAATCCCGAGCGGCTGATTCGACAGTCATCGAGACAAGGAGCGTGTCATGTTCGCCAAGTTGCGGCAGCGCCGTGAGCAGTTGCGTGGTGTGGAGTTCTGCGAGTCGTGCGCCCAGGTCTGCACGGCCGAGTGCCGGGTGCAGGCTCGTGTTGAGCGGGTTCAGGTTCAGGCGCTCTACGTCACCGGCCTGTTGCGCTGACCATCCGATCGCTCGACCAGGAATCGAATCGAAGGAGAAACGAGATGAGCACGAGCGCGACCCAGACTGGTGGCTTCCTGGGTGACCCGGCGGAGGCGCTGAACCCGCCCGCGGCGACGGGTGGCTGTTGCGGCGGCCCGGCACCTGCGCCCACGTCCGAGCTGGCCCAGGCGAGCACGTGTTGCGGCACGGTGGCCGAGGCGAAGGCCGATGGGGGCTGCTGCGGTACCGCGGCGAAGGAGCAAGCGGTTGCCTCCGGCGTGGGGTGCTGCGGGTGACCTCGTCGGTCCTCGGGTCGGCGCCGACCGGCGTCGGCCCGGACGTCTCGCGTATGCGGCAGATGGTGGCCACGCTGGCGGGCGATGTCTTCGCGGGGCGCCGGGTCGGCAGCCCGGGAGGCCGTGCCGCAGCCGTGTGGCTTGCCGGGCACCTGCGCGCGGCTGGTGTCACCGTCGCGCTCGATGAGTTCGCGGTGTCCGGCACGGTTCGCGAGGTGTACGCCACCCCGCAGCTGGTCTTCACCGGCGAGCGGGCGCGGTCGCTGACCTTTCGGCGCGACTTCTGTGAGCACCTGGCTTCGGCGGATGCGCCGCAGCCGCGAAGCGGCAGGCTCGGTGCGGCCGGTGACTTCGATCCGGCCGGCGCGTGGATCCTCGAAGACGCGTGGTCGGGGGAGCGGGCTGCGGCAGCCGCAAGGGCCGGAGCTGCCGGGATGCTGATTCCGCGGGGGACAGATGCGGCGGGCTGGATGCCCAAGATGATCGCCGGACCGGCCACGGTGGACATACCAGTCCTCGCCGTGCGGTCGGACATCCACCAGCAGATGCGTACCGCCGTTGGTCGGGCGACGGTCACCGCGAGCGTGCCGATGCGCATGGTGGACGTGACCGGCTCGAACGTGATCGGCACGTTCCGCCGACCAGCGCCGGGGCAGGCGAATGTCGTGCTGACGGCCCACTACGACGGTGTCGGCGACGACCCCGGGGCGCGGTTCCCGGCCGCGTGTGACAACGCCTCTGGCGTGGCCGCGGTTGTCGAAGCCGCCCGCGTCCTCGACCAGCTACTGCCTGCCGGGGTCGGGCTGGCGGTGGCTTTGCTGGACGGCGAGGAAGCGGGAGCGCACGGCTCGGCGCATCACGCGCGATCCGTCGAGGCCGGCACGTACGTCATCAACCTCGACGGCGCCGCACAACTCGACGGCGCCGCCCACGTCGAAGCTGGTGGCCCAGCCCGACCGCTGCTTGCGGCTCTTGACGCCGCAGGTCGGCAGGTCGGTGTGCCGCTCAAGGCTGCTCCGATGCCGTCGGACAATCGCCGGTACGCCGCCGCCGGGCTCGCATCGGTCGGCATCGGCATGGGCATGCCGGGCTACCAAACTCCTGCGGAAACGCCGGACCGGGTCGAGCCGCAAACCCTCGACCGGGCCGCTCGGCTGGTCATCGCCACCGTCACCCATCTGATCGCATCGCGCGACGGCGCGCAGGCAGCTGCCGGGGCGTGAGCGGCTTGCTGCTGTGGCCGTCTCGCGGCTACCATCATCGTTAATCGGCGATAAACGATGATGTTGGAGGCTGGTGTGGAACTCCTCGACCGGGCGACAGCGGCGGAGTACGCGTCGTGGTTCCGGGCATTGGCCGACCCGTCACGGGTGCAACTGGTGGAGTTGCTCGCCAGGCATGGTGCGCCGATGAGTGTCGGGCAGATCGTGGCCGCGATGGGTCTTGCCCAGTCGACGGTCTCCCAGCACTTGAAGATCCTGACGGAAGTGCGGTTCGTCCTGGTGGAGGCGGTGGGCAACGCCCGGCATTACCGGATCAACAGCAACTGCGTGTCGTGCTTCCCCAGCGCTGCCGACGTCGTCATGGGGAAGCCGGCGCCCGCCACGATGGGGGAGTGCTCATGACGGCGAAGGACCTGCTCGTCCGGGCGATGACGCCGGCCGACGCGGAGGCCGTGCTCGCCATCTACCAGGCTGGGCTCGACGGTGGGCTGGCCAGCTTCGAAACCGTCGCCCCGACCTGGGAGGCGTTCGACGCCGGGAAGCTGCCGGACCATCGCCTCGTCGCGGAGGTCGACGGGCAAGTGGTCGGCTGGGTTGCTGTATCTGCGGTGTCTGCTCGACCTGTCTATGCGGGCGTCGTCGAGCACTCCGTCTATGTCGACCCGGCCGCGCACGGACAAGGCGTCGGCTCAGCACTCCTCGCAGCGTTATGCGCGTCGACCGACGCTGCCGGGATCTGGACGATCCAGTCCGGCATCTTCCCGCACAACACCGCCAGCGTCCGCCTCCACGCGAAGGCGGGCTTCCGGGTCGTCGGCACCAGGGAAAAGGTCGGTCGCCACCCGCTCGACGGCTGGCGTGACGTGCTGATGATCGAGCGCCGCAGCCTGGTCATCGGAGCCGAGTGACCGGCAACCTCTGAGCTGATTTGACAAACGCCTAACTAGGCGTCAGTCTAAACAGAGTTGGTTTGAGAAACCTCGAAACAGACTCGGCCAGGTGCCGGGGAGGAGAACGTCATGAGCACCAGCACCGAGCGGCTTCCCGTCGCGGTGATCGGCTCCGGGCCGGTCGGCCTGGCGGCCGCCGCCCAGCTGGCGACCCGCGGCCTGGACTTCGTCGTCCTCGAAGCCGGAACGCAGGTTGCCGCGTCGATCCGCGAGTGGGCGCATGTGCGGCTGTTCTCGCCGTGGCGATTCGACACCGACCCGGCCGCGCGAGCGCTGCTGGAAGCTACTGGCTGGAATGCGCCGGACCCGGAGCAGCTGCCCACTGGTGGTGAGCTGATCGACGGTTATCTCGCGCCGCTGGCTGCCCACCCGGCCATCGCGCCGAAGTTGCGCCTCGGTGTTGCGGTGACCGCGATCGCCCGGCAGGGCTTCGACAAGGTGCGTACCGTCGGGCGCGACTCCGCCCCGTTCCTGATCCGCCTGTCGGACGGCAGCGAGCTGCTGGCGAGCGCTGTGATTGACGCGTCGGGTACGTGGCGTACCGCGAATCCGCTGGGTGGCAACGGCATCCCGGCCCACGGTGAGACCGACGCCCTCGCGGCGGGCCGCGTCCACAACGGTATGCCCGACGTGCTCGGCCGCCTGCGCGACCAGTTCGCCGGTAAGGGCGTCGCGGTGGTCGGCGCGGGCCACTCGGCAACGGGCACCCTGCTCGCCCTGGCGCAGCTCGCCGACGCCGAGCCCGACACGGTTCTGCACTGGGTGTTGCGGGCACCGAACCCGTCGCGGGCGTACGGCGGTGGCGACGCCGACGCGCTGCCGGCCCGGGGTGCGATCGGTACCCGGATCAAGGCTCTGGTCGACGCGGGCAAGGTGCAGGTGCACACCGGTTTCCTCGTGCAGGAGGTCAGCGAGCAGGGCTTGGTCTCAGCGGACGGCCGCAAGCTCGACGCGGCTGTGATCGTGAATTCGACCGGCGCGCGACCTGACTACGCCCCGGCGTCGGAGCTGCGTCTGGATCTGGACCCGATCCTGGGCTCCACCCGTGCGCTGGCGCCGCTGATCGACCCGAACCAGCACTCCTGCGGCACCGTGCCCCCGCACGGCGTCGACGAGCTGGCCCACCCCGAACCTGGGTTCTATGTGGTCGGCGCGAAGGCTTACGGCCGGGCGCCGACGTTCCTGCTCGCGACCGGCTACGAGCAGGCCCGTTCGGTCGTCGCGGCTTTGGCCGGCGACTGGGCCGCCGCCCGGGACGTGCACCTGGAGCTGCCCGAGACCGGCGTGTGCAGCTCGAGCAACGCCCTCGACGCGGATGACGCGGCGAGCTGCTGCGGCAGCGCGCCCGCCGAGACCACGATCGAGGTGAAGCGGGGACTGGCCACCGGGGTCAGCGGTGGGTTGCTGTCGCTGCCCCTGGTCGAGGTCGGCGCGAAGGCCTCCGGCGGATCCTGCTGCGGCTGATGACCTCCAGGTCTACTCCGGCCATCACCCGCCCGGGTGGTGGCCGGACCCGTCTGACGACGCTGGTCGCGATCCTGGCCGTCACCCAGACCGTCGGCTACGGGATCTTGTATTACACGTTCTCGGTCCTGATCTCCCCGATCGCCCACGACCTGCATACCAGCACCGCCCGGGTGACCGCCGCGATCACGATCTCGGTCCTGGCCGGGTCTGCCGCCGCGATCCCCGTCGGCCGGTGGCTGGACCGCCACGGAGGCCGGGCGCTCATGGCCACCGGGTCGCTGCTCGGTGTGGCCGCCGTCGTTGCCTGGTCACAGGTACACAGCCTCGTCCAGCTGTATTTCGTGTTCGTGTTCATCGGCGCGGCCAGCGCGATGAGCCTCTACGAAGCGGCGTTCGCGGTGCTGATCGCCACCAGCGGCCCCGAACGCCGCGCGAGCGCGATGCTGCAGGTGACGATCGTGGCCGGGTTCGCCAGCAGCATCTTCCTACCCCTGACCGGCTGGCTGGCCACCGAATGGGGCTGGCGCACCACCCTGCTGACACTGGCAGGGCTTCTGGCGGCCACCGCGATCCCCGGTCACCTGATCGCCGTTCCCAGCCGCAGAGTCCACCGCGAGCACACAAGCAGCCAGCCCGGCACGCGGCCCGCCGACGCGTTGCGCGATCGCGGATTCTGGCTGCTCGGCGGGGCATTCGTCCTGCACGCGGCCGCTGTGTCGTCGGTAGGGGTGCTGCTGGTGACCAGCCTGCAGCACCTCGGCCACACCGCCAAGACCGCCGCCACCGTCGCCGGGCTGCTCGGCGTGCTGTCGGTGACCGGCCGCCTGACCACCACGGCCGTTGCCCGACGGCACGGCATGGCTTCGGTCACCGCGATCCTGTTCGGCGTCCAAGCTGTCGGAGTCGCGGCACTGCCTTACCTCGGCCGGAACCTGGCCGCCGCCGGAGCCTGTGTGACCGCGTTCGGGCTCGGCTTCGGCGTGGCGACGATCGCCCGCCCGGCGATCGTCGCCGCTCGGTACGGCACCGCCCGCTACGCCACCATCTCCTCCGCCCTTGTCCTGCCCATAACACTCGCCAAGGCCGCAGCACCCTTGACCGCCGCGCTGCTGTCGGTCCGCTGGGCGATGACCGCCGCCGCGGCAGGTTGCCTGGGCGCCGCCGTCTTGCTGTCGTGGTCGGCCCGGCCCGGGGAGGCGCGGACCGCAAGACGTCGGTCCAGTCCAGGAGTCGACCCGCAGGTCGGAAGTGCCACTCTCCGATGATATATAGCGACGCTATATATAGCGACGCTACATTAGGTGGGAGGGGGTGGTGCTGATGCTGACCACCGATGTGTTCGGGTTGACCGTTCCGGACGCTGGGCCGGTGTTCCTCGCGGCGCTGGCCGTGCACGTGTTGGCGGGCATGACCTGTGTGGTCGCCGGGTTCGTCGCCGCGACCGCCCGCAAGCGCCCGGGTCGTCATCCCCTCGCGGGCCGCGTCTACCTGTGGGGATTGGGCGCGGTTTTCGCGACCGCGTCGGTGATGGCAGCGATCCGCTGGCAGCAGGACCGGCACTTGTTCGCGATCGCCGTGGTGGCGTTCGGGCTGGGCCTGTTCGGCTGGTGGATGCGCCGCCGTCGCAGCCAAGGCTGGTATCGGTGGCACGCGATCGGCATGGGCGGCTCCTACATCGCGCTGCTCACCGGTTTCTATGTGGACAATGGGCCGCAGTTGCCGGCGTGGCGACTGTTGCCCCACTGGATGTTCTGGGTCCTGCCGTCTGCGATCGGTGTCCCGCTGATCTGGTGGGCGCTGCGCCGGTATCGGCGTGGCCTCAGCGGGCGGACCCGGACACCCGCGCCAGCCGCAGACCCAGGGTCGCGGTCAGAGCGAGCCGTACCGCGCTGACGCACGCCGCGACGAGGACCAGCCCACCCTGGCCGACCGCAGTCGCGTGGGTCAGCAACAGCAGATCGGCACAGCAACAGGCGACGGTGGCCACCAGGCCCGCCGGGGCACCAGCCCGACCGAGGAGTGCGGCAAAGCGCCGGTCGCCGGCCGCGTACGCCAGCAGCGCGCACGGCACCGCCACCCCGAGCGCAACGATCAACAGCGGCACGGCGGACACTAGCGCGCTCACGCTCGCCGGTATCCCGCCCGGCGCGGCGTAGGCGGTCACCCACGCGGCTCCGACAAGCGGACCCGTGATTACCAGGCCGGCCCCGATCCGACGAGCGCGCATCGCCGCGACCTGGCGCAGCAACCCTGCGGCGAGTTGCCGCGGGTCGCCGAACTCGGCCACCGCCGCCTGCGCGGCCTCATCGACCGGACCGCCGCCAGCAGTGCGCGTCTCGATCGCGCAGGCGAGGCCGTCGGCGATCTCATCGAGCAAACCCGCTCGGGCCGTGTGGCCCAACGGCAGCAGCCTTTCTAACGCGGCCAGATACGCGCGGGCCGGTTCCGGAAGCGGTGCCCCTAGCTGGCGGGGTTCCATGACTGCCGTCCGCCCATGACCGCGGCGACCGCACCGGCGAACGTCTCCCATGTAACGCGCTGCTCAGCCAAAGCCGTGCGGCCTGAGGTGGTCAGCTCATAGGTACGGCGCCTACGGCCATCTCCGTCAGACCACGTGCTGGCGATCAGACCGAGGCCTTCCAAACGGTGCAACGCCGGATAGACGGTGCCGGTCGGCAGGTCGAAAGCACCTTGGCTGGCCGTGCGCAACCGCTCGATCACCACATAACCGTGCGCCGGTCCGGCTTCGAGGACGGCGAGCAGCAGCCCGTCGAGATGGCCTTTCAGCGCTTCCGCCCTCATACGTAGCAATGCTACGCCTGCCTGTGGCCGCCGCCACCACCTCTGGCACCTACGTTCGACATCTGTCAAACTAGAGGCATGTCGAAACAGCTGCTTCCGCTCATCGAGATCGACGCCGACGGCACCTGCTGCGCACCCCTGGCCGCACAGGCAGTCGACGCCAACGCGGCTGCCGAACTGGCGCCGGCGTTCAAAGCCCTCGGCGACCCGGTCCGGCTGCAGCTGATGTCGATGATCGCCTCCGCCGACGGCGGCGAGGCCTGCGTCTGCGACCTCACCCCGGCGTTCGACCTGTCCGGGCCGACCATCTCCCACCACTTGAAGACCCTGCGTGAAGCCGGCCTGGTCTCCTCCGAGCGTCGCGGCACCTGGGTCTACTACCGCGCTGACCGCGCCAAGCTCGGTGCGCTGTCCGCGCTACTCGATGTCGCGACCCCCATCGCCTGACGCCACACGGGATGCGGCGCAACAGCTGCCTGCGGATAATCGCCTCCATCGGTGCTACGGCAGGCCGGAGGCCGTCTGCCGACTCCGAAGCTGCGTCGTGCCACTCGCGCGCTGCAACGTGGACGACGGCCGGGGGTCAGGTTGACACCAGAATATTGCCTCAGTAGATTTTGAGGCAATGAACGTTGATCTTTCTTCGATCGAGGCGCGGGCGAGAATCCACGCCGCTCTCGGCGACCCAGCGCGGCTGGCGATCGCCGACATTCTTGCCGTCGGCGACGCTTCCCCAGGTGAGATCGGCGCGCACCTGGGCATGCCCACCAATCTGGTGGCCCACCACCTGGGCGTGCTCGCCAACGCGGGCGTGATCGACCGCCGCCGTTCGGAGCACGACCGGCGTCGCAGCTATGTCCGGCTACAGCCCGTCGCGATCACCACATTGCATCGACCGCGCCGCCTGGCGGCTCCTGCGCGGATTGTGTTCGTCTGCACCCGCAACTCCGCCCGCTCCCAGCTAGCCGCCGCACTGTGGGGCGAATACAGCCCGATCGCGGCCGCCTCGGCGGGCACCGAACCCGCCACGAAGGTGAACCCGCGCGCCGTGCGCACCGCCAAACGGCACGGGTTGAAGCTCGACCCGCACGGCACACATCATCTGGACGAGGTCACCGGCAAGGGCGATCTGCTGATCGCGGTCTGCGATCACGTTCACGAAACCCTGCCCGCCGAGCAGACGCGGCTGCACTGGTCGATCCCTGACCCGGTGCCGGTGGACACGGACGAGGCGTTCGAAGCCGTTTTCGGCGACTTGGCCGACCGCATCGAACGGCTCGCACCCGCGATCGAGGAGCAGCGCGCGTGAACATCGGCCGACCCTTCGAGTTCCGCCGGCTGATCGCCGAATACCTCGGCACCCTGCTGCTTGTGACCGCCGTCGTCGGCTCCGGCATCATGGCCGTCAACCTGTCCCCAGGCGACGTCGGCCTGCAGCTGCTGCAAAACTCGATCGCCACCATGCTTGCCCTCGCGGTGCTCATCCTCATCCTCGGGCCGGTGTCCGGAGCTCACTTCAACCCGGTCGTCACCCTCGCCGACTGGTGGCTGCATCGCCGAGACGCCAACCATCTCAGCCTGCCCGAAGCAGTCGCATACGTTGGTGCACAAGTCTCGGGCGCGATCAGCGGTGCCATTCTCGCGAATCTGATGTTCGGCCTCCGCGCCGTGTCCTGGTCGACCACCACCCGAACCACACCCCACCTGTGGATCGGCGAAACCGTGGCCACCAGCGGGCTGATCTTGCTCATCTTCGTCCTCGTGCGCACCCACCGCACGCAGTACGCACCGGCCGCGGTCGGCGCCTACATCGGCGCCGCCTACTGGTTCACCTCGAGCACCTCCTTCGCCAACCCCGCAGTCACCATCGGCCGCGTCTTCACCGACACCTTCGCCGGAATCAGCCCCGCCTCGATCCTCGGCTTCATCGCTTTCCAAGTCGTCGGCGCGGTGATCGGGCTGCTGCTGGTCGGCGTGCTGTATCCACAGCGGCAGACTGTCAGCGGCGACACCGCGGCCATCGAACCTGCCACCGAGCGCGCAGCCGCAAGCTGACCCCCCGTGAGGAGATCACCCGCATGAGCACCACTACCAAGCCGAGCGTGCTATTCGTCTGCGTCCACAACGCGGGACGCTCTCAAATGGCCGCCGGTTTCCTCCGCTCTCTTGCCGGCGACGCCGTCGAGGTGCGCTCCGCCGGGTCCGCGCCCGCCGACCAGATCAACCCGGTGGCCATTGATGCCATGGCCGAGATGGGCATCGACATCACCGACCAGAAGCCGAAGATACTGACGCCCGAGGATTCACAGGCCTCCTCGGTGGTGATCACCATGGGCTGTGGTGACGTCTGCCCTTACTTCCCTGGTCAGCGACACATGGATTGGGAAGTGGACGACCCGGCCGGTCGAGGCATCGCCGCGGTCCGCGTCATTCGAGACGACATTCGCAGCCGGGTGGAGAAGCTCATCACCGAGATCTTCCCCCAGCACTGACTCCCGGGCAGGGCCGTCGTCGAGAGTCCTCATCCTCGCGATCGCCTACCGAGCGACGATGGAACGAACGTGAGGACGTCCATCACACTCCCTCCCGGAAGGCCGAAGCCGCTTTCGGTAAGGCATGGGCAGGGTTCGGCGGATGGAGACCTAATCGCCCTCCACCACTGCCTATCGGCGGATGATGCCTTGGTCCGCCGCCGTCGCGACGGCCGCCGTACGCGAGTCGACGCCGAGCTTGGTGTAGACGCGCGCCAGGTGCGACTTAACCGTGCCTTCGGTGAGGTGCAGGCGACCGGCGATGGCCTGGTTGGACAGTCCGTCCGCGACGAGGGTGAGGACTTCGATCTCGCGCCGGGTGAGCGTCACGGCGGGGGAGCGCAGCCGGCTCAGGAGCCGGTCGGCGACGGCCGGGGCCCAGGTCGTACGCCCGGCGGCGGCGGTCCGGACGGCGGCGGCCAGGTCTTCGGGTGCGGCGTCTTTGAGCAGGTAGCCGCTCGCGCCGGCTTCGATGGCGGGCAGCGTGTCGGCGTCGGTGTCGTAGGTGGTGACGATGACGACGCGGGGCGCGTCGGGCTGGGCGGTGATGGCGGCGGTCGCCTCCGCGCCGCTCATGCCCTTGCCGAATTGGAGGTCCATGAGGACGACGTCGACGTCACCCCGGCTGGCGCGGGCGACGGCGGCTTCGGCGGTCGCGGCCTCGGCGACGATCACCAGGTCTGGTTCGGTCTCGAGGACGGCCCGCAGCCCGGCCCGGACGACGGGATGGTCGTCGGCCAGCAGCAGCCGGATGTGGGGACTGGTCACGCCCGTTTCCCCTCAGGATTGTGCGGAGCGGGCCGACTCTCCGGCGGGCCCGGTGACCTCGTTCGACCAGCGACGTCGTTGATCGCCCTGTTCGGCGGGGCCAGCGGCGGGATAGGGGACTGGTCCAGCGGCAGGTCGGCGGTCAGGACGGTGCCGCGTCCCGGCGTGGACCTGACGGTGAGCGTGCCACCGAGCGCGTCGACCCGGGACCGCATCGTGGCCAGCCCGAAGCCGCTGGTGCGCAGGTCCGGATCGAAGCCACGCCCGTCGTCGGTCACGTCCAGGGCGACGTGGTCGCCGCGGTGTCGCAGGGCGACGTCGACCGTGGTGGCGTCGGCATGGCGGACCGCGTTCGCGACGGCGGACTGCGCGATCCGGAGCAGGGCGACCTCATGTCCGGTCGGCAGCGGAGCCGGGTCGCCCACGAGGTGGAACCGAGCAATGATCTTGTGCTGGTTGCCGGTGGTGGCGCACAGCCGTTCCAGCGCGGCGGCGAGGGTTGCGTCGTCCAACGCGGGCGGCGTCAGGGCCCGCACGAAGCGGCGCGCTTCGCCGAGGTTGTCGGCGGCGGCCTGGCGCGCCTGTCCGAGGTAGCGGGCGGCGTTGTCGGGCGTGTCAGGGAGGGCGCGTTCGGCGGCGCGTAGCAGCAATTGGATGCTCGACAGGCCTTGGGCGAGAGTGTCGTGGATCTCCCGGGCGAGGCGTTCGCGCTCGGCCAGGACTCCCGCAGTGTGTTGGGCGGCGGCCAGGTCGGCCCGGGTCGCCGTCAGCTCTTCGATCAGCCGTCGTCGCTGTTCGCTCTCGCGGTAGAGGGCCTGGTAGCCCCAGGCCACCGCGACGGCCACCGCCGCGCCGAGCACCGGTCCGATCACCATCGCGGCGCTGAATGAACCCTGGTGGACGGCGTACCCGCCGACCGCGGCGGCGGCGGTGACGGCGACCGCCGCCAGTCCCATCCGGCGGGGCAGCAGGTGCAGTTCGAGGAAGTACAGGGGGAACGCCAGCCATACCGCGTCGGCGGTGAACACGAGCAGGAGCAGGCACATTCCGCCGAACGCGGCCAGCCAGCCGACGGCGGCCGACCGGGATCGGCGTACGCGCACCAGCAGCGGGCCGGCGGCGTATGCGAGGGCGCAGGCGACCGCGACGGCGACCGTGGCACCGGCGTGGGGACTGTCGGCGACCGCTCGACCGGCCGCCACGACGAGCAGGCCGAACACCAGCAGATGCAGACACCACGCCAGGATTCCGGTGGTGGGCGTCAGCGGACGGGTTTCGGCGTTCATAGCCTCACCAGCGTAGACAGCGTTGACCGGTGACGGCCTGCATCGAAAGTTAGAACCCGCCTGCGTCCTTTCCGCCCGCCGAATCCAGTCGTACGCCAGACGCCGCCGCGAGCGGTGCCAGGCACCGTGGAGATCGACCGCATCGGCCGACGGAAAGGGCGGGTCATCCCGTGTTTGTGGCCTGGAGAGACCTGAGGTTCGCCAAGGGGCGTTTCGTCCTGATCGGGCTCGTCATCGTGCTGATCACTCTGCTGGTGGGCCTGCTGTCCGGGTTGACCGCCGGACTCGGCCGGCAGAACATCTCCGCGATCACGGGACTGCCCGCTGACCGGATCGCCTTCGCCACGCCCGCCGCCGGGCAGGACGTGTCGTTCACGAATTCGACCGTCACCGAGGCGCAGTGGCGGACGTGGGCTGAGGCGCCCGGCGTACGCAGCGCGCAGCCGCTGGGCATCTCGACCACCAAGGCCGAGGCCGGCGACCACAGCGTCGCAGTGTCGGTGTTCGGAGTGACGCCCGGATCTCCGCTCGCCCCCGACGGCCACAAGATCGACGACCAGACGGCCGTGCTGTCCGAGTCGGCCGCCGCCGATCTCGGCGTCACCACGGGCGACATGGTCAGCCTCGCCGGGCAGACCGTCCGGGTCGGCGCGGTCAGCGGGGACGCCTCGTTCAGCCACACCCCGGTGCTTTGGGCCAGCCTGAACACGTGGCAGCGGATCGCACCTCCGACCGGCTCGTCCGGTACGCCGGTCGCCACCGTGATCGCGCTGACCACCGGTGACGACGCCGATCTTCCGGCGATCGACAAGGCGGCGGGCACGACGACCATGACCAGAGACGCCTCGCTGTCGGCGATCGGCTCTTACACCTCCGAGAACGGATCGCTGCAGCTGATGCGCGGCTTCCTGTTCGTGATCTCCGCGCTGGTCGTCGGCGCGTTCTTCACCGTCTGGACGATCCAGCGCAGCGGAGACGTCGCGATCCTCAAGGCGCTGGGCGCGCCGACGAGAAGACTGCTGACCGACGCGCTCGGACAAGCCGTCGTGCTGCTCGGCATCGGCACCCTGATCGGCACCGGCCTCGCCGCCGGGTTCGGCGTACTGCTGACGGGGACCGCGATTCCGTTCGAACTCACTGCCAGCACGGTTCTCCTTCCGGCCGCCGTCATGATCGCGCTCGGCGCGGTCGGGGCCGCGCTGCCGCTGCGCCGCATCGCTTCCGTCGACCCGCTGATCGCCCTGGGGAGTGCCCGATGAGCCTGCGACTGACCGACGTCACCCTGACGTATCCCGACGGCGACGGCCGGTTGACCGCCCTCGACCGGGTCAGCCTCCACGTGCCCCAAGGCAGCCTCACCGCCGTCGTCGGACCTTCGGGCTCCGGCAAGTCCAGCCTGCTGGCGGTGGCCGCCACGTTGATCACGCCGGACGCGGGCACGGTCGTCGTGGACGGCACTCCCACGACCGGGCTGAGCCGGGTCCAGCTCACCGAGCTGCGCCGCCACAAGATCGGCATCGTGTTCCAGCAGCCGAACCTGCTGCCCTCGCTCACCGCGCTGGAACAGCTGCAGGTCATGGCGTACATCGACGGGCGCTCGCCGTCGGCGACCCGGGCGCGGGCCGCCGAGCTGCTCGACGCGGTGGGCCTGACCGCCGAGGCCGGCCGTCGTCCGCACCAGCTGTCCGGCGGGCAACGGCAGCGAATCAACATCGCCCGCGCGCTGATGAACGACCCGACCGTGCTGCTGGTCGACGAGCCCACCAGCGCGCTGGATCATGAGCGGGGCGCCGCGGTGATCGACCTGATCGCCCGGCTCACCCGGCTCCGGGCTACTGCGACCGTCCTGGTCACGCACGACGACGCACATCGGGCCGCCGCCGATCAGATCGCCGAGGTGCGCGACGGGCGGCTGCACGTTCCCGCTGCCACGACGTAGCGCGGCTCGGTTAGGGTGCTGCGCATGATCATCGAGGCGTACGACATCCTGGTCGACGAGGACGTCGCCGAGGAGGCCGGGGACCGCCCGCGACGGCCGGCCGGCTGGGCGGGCCCGGACGGTCCGTCCATCGATGTCGAGGCCTGGCCCCGGTCGCCGCGAACCGGGCAGCCGATGCTGCACTGCTTCACGCTGTGGCTGCCGGAGGCGTACCGGCGGCGGGGGAGCGACCTTGTGGCGGTGGCGGTCTTCCAGTGGGAGGACGAGTACTACTACAAGGAACCGGAGCGCAGCGCCGACCGGGTGCAGTCCGAGCATCCGTTCTGGGCGGACCTGGCCCGTGCCCGTGTTCATCCGCGGGCTCGCGTCTTCGACGACGAGGTGGCCTCGCTGCTCGCCGTCGTCTGGCTGACCGAGGCTGAGTTCACCGGTCCCCGCGTCACGCGCCCGGTCGCGGCGCCGGTCCTCGCCGCCGGCGAACAGGACACCACGCGGTGGCGGTCGAGACACGGCGTCTTCGGTCCCTTGTGGCTGGTCACCCGCGACGATCCGAACGCCGGCGTGGCGCCGGTGGATCTGCCCACCGCCGCCGACGCGTACGCCGACGTCCCGGACAAGTACGACGTCTTCCACACCGAGCATCTGGGCGGCACGTGCATGAACCCCGACGGCGTACGCGAAGGGCTGTCACCGTGGTACATCGAGGTGTCCCGGTTGGGTGGCATCAGCCACGGCGGCGACCTGGATTTCGCCCTCGATCTGGACGAGTAGGCGGACTTCGGCGAGGTGGCCGGAAGGAGTGGCCGGTCCCGGCGCTCCGACGCCGTGGCTGCGCGGGGACCGGCCACGGTGTCATGCGAGCGACACCGTTGAGAAGTCCGGCCGTCCGTTGACGGGCATCTCGAAGCCCTTCACCGCGGAGCGGACCACATAGTTGTTCTTCAGGTCGACCGGGAAGATCCCGACCGCGTCGTCCCACAGGATTTTGTCGGCCTGCGCGTACAGGGTCTTGCGTTCGTTCTGGTCGAGCGACGCCCGCGCCTGGGCCAGGATGGCGTCCAGATCCTTGTTGCAGTAGCCCATGCGCTTGGCGGCACAGGTGTACAGCCGGTTGAGGGTGAAGTCGGCGTCACCGGTGCCGGTGGTGTTGGTCTGCAGGTTCAGGTCCCACTTCAGCGCGCCGAAGTCTTTGAGCCAGGTGGCCCGTTCCTTCTCCAGCGGCTCCACCTTGATGCCGGCCTTGGCCCACTGCGAGATGAACGCCTGGGCCATCGCCCGGATGTTGGGCCCGCCTTCCAGCGGCCATTGCATCGACACGCTGATGCCGCCGGGATAGCCGGCCTCGGTGAGCAGTTGCTTGGCCTTGTCCGGGTCGTACGCGTACGGGGTGAGCTGGGTCGAGCCGAACACGGATTGGGTGACCGGCGACTGCGCCACCGTGCCCAGGTCACCGAACAGGCCCGCCACGACGCTCTTGATGTCGAGTGAGTAGAGCAGCGCCTGGCGTACCTTCAGATTGTCGAAGGGCTTGTTGTTCTGGTTGAACCAGATGAAGTAGTAGTTGAAGCTGGGACCGGTGCCGTAGCTCGTGCTGTCCGTGCCCTGGACCTCCGCGACCTGGTCTGGCGGGATGGCCGTGAGGACGTCGACCTCGTTGTTGTCGAGCGCCGTGATGCGCGCGGCGATCTCGGGCATGTCCAAGATCTCCAGCCGGGCCACCTTGGCCTTGTCGCCCCAGTAGCCGTCGTTGCGCGACAGGACCACCTTCTCGTCGGGGCTGAACGAGTCGACCTTGAACGGTCCGGTGCCCACAGGCTTCTGCCAGTACGCGTCCGTGCCGACCTTGTCGCCCTGGCCGATGAAGACCAGTGACAGGGTGCTGGGCAGGGTGCCCAGGGGGGCCGAGGTGTGGAATGTGACGGTGTGGTCGTCGGTCGCGTCGACGGCGGTGATGGACGCGAGTAGTGGGTTGAGCGAGCCCTTGAGACCGATGAGGCGTTCGACGGACAGCTTGACGTCCTTGGCGGTGAACGGCGTGCCGTCGCTGAACTGGACTCCGTCGCGCAGGTGGAAGACCCACGTGCTGGTGTCCGGGGTCTCCCACTTGGTGGCCAGCTTGGGCGCGGGCTGGCCGTCCTTCATCACGGTGAGGGTTTCCAGCGCCTGCTGGACGGTGGTCTGCACGGCCTCCTCGGCCGGGTACTGCTGGACGTCCAGCGACACCGGGAACAGCTGCGGGGCGAATCGCAGCACCTGGTTGTCGCCGCCGGAGTCGTCGGCGGAGCTGCACGCCGCGAGGGCTACCACGAGCGCGGCGGCGGCGAGGCAGCTGACGGCTCTGGCCCGGGCTTTGGCTCTGGCGAGCATGGGCGTTGTCCTCTCTAGGAGTGGGTCGCGGGGAGGGTGAAGGTCGCGACGACGGGCTTGTGGTCGGATGGCGCGTTGCCGCCGGAGAAGAACTCGACGACTTCGCTCGTACGCGTGGCGAGCGGTCCCCGGGCGAAGATCCAGTCGATCGCCTTGGCCGGCGACCCGAGCGGCGACAACCGCGTGCCCCGGGTCGTCGTGAACGGCATGGGCTCGACGGGATGGGTGACGGGCGAGGTGCGGCCGAGGGCGGTGAACGAGTCGAGGAAACCCGCGTTGCCCAGCGCCCACAGCGGTGCGCCGATGTCGTTGATGTCGACGGTGAACAGGCATGGGCCGTCCCCGGCCAGCTCGTCCAGCGCGGTCGCGACGCGTTCGGCCTGCGGGGCACGCCGGTTGACCCCGTCGGCGCGTTCGTCGGCATGACCCGGCCAGGTGAGGTGGGCGGTGGCGAAGACCAGCGGCGGCGCGGCGTCGGCCGCCGGCTGCAGGCGTACCCAGAACAGACGGGCGTCCGGCGACAGGATGCCGACGTCATGCGTGCCGTAGTCGAGCAGGCTGAACAGGTCGCGGCGCCACCACAGGTTGCTCTGCGTGCCCCAGCCGGGGAACTCATCGTGCACCCGGGCGTGGTTGGGCATCGCGTCGTCGAGCAGGTCGCGCGACCGCGGCTGCAACTCCTGGGTGGCTAGCAGATCCGGTGGCCGGGTGCGGAACAGGTTGGTGAGAGCCGGTTCCCGTTCGGTGAGGTGATGGGCGCCCCACAGGTTGTAGGTCATGGTCACGAAGGTGAAAGACCCGGTGAGCATGGTCGTCCTCTCTGCGTCGTGGCTGGTCAGTCGGCGCGGGTGCTGCGCGCTTCGCGGGTGGTCGGCGAGTTGTACTCGACCAGGCGGGCGCGGCCGGCGGCGTACGCGATCACCGTCAGCGAGGTGTTCACCGGCGGGGCCAGGTCGTGGTGGCCGGGAAGGGGCAGGCTCAGAGCGGCCGCGGCGGCGACCCGGATCGCGCCGCCGTGGGTGAACAGCACGACCGTCGCGCCGTCGCCCGCCCGGTTGGCGGCCTCGGTCAGCGCGGCCCACACCCGCTCGCGTACCTCGGCGAACGTCTCGCCGCCGCCTCGGCGTACGTCGACGCCGTCGGCGGCCGCCGCGACGTCGGCAGGATGCGCCGCGGCGATCTCGGAGAAGGTCCGGCCGGTCCAGCTGCCGACGTTCACCTCGCGCAGCCGGGGGTCCACGACCACGTTCTTCGTGTACGCGTACGCGGTGTCCCGGGCACGGGGCAGGTCGCTGGTGACCACCAGGTCGGCCTCGCCGAACCGGCGGCGCAGCTCGGCGGCGGCGACGGCCGCCTGGTCGATTCCAGCCGGGGTGAGGCCGGAGTCGGCTTGGCCCTGGTAGCGCTCCTCGACGTTCCAGGCCGATTCGCCGTGGCGGACGAGGACGAGGCGTACGCCGCTCATGCGGCCACCGCCGGTTCGGCGGCGGCCGGTTCGGGAAAGTGGCAGGCGGCCGGATGATCGCCGATCCGGTCGACCAACGCCGGTTCCTCGACGGCGCAGCGTTGCTGCGCTTTCCAGCACCGGGTCCGGAACCGGCAGCCGGACGGTGGGTCGACCGGGGACGGGATGTCGCCGGTGAGCAGGATCTGTTGCGGCCGGGCCGCTGCCCAGGGCCGGGCGACCGGGACTGCCGACAGCAAGGCCTGCGTGTACGGGTGCACGGGGGCGGAGAAGATCTGTTCGGCGGCGCCGATCTCGACGACCTTCCCCAGGTACATCACCGCCACCTGGTCGCTGATGTGGCGTACCACCGACAGGTCGTGCGCGATGAACAGGTAGCTCAGGCCGAGGTCGGTCTGCAGGTCGACGAGCAGGTTGAGCACCTGCGCCTGCACCGAGACATCCAATGCGGACACTGCTTCGTCGCAGACCACCAGGCGCGGGCGCAACGCCAGTGCGCGGGCGATGCCGACGCGCTGGCGCTGGCCGCCGGAGAACTGGTGCGGATACCGGTCGGCGTGATCGGGGTTCAATCCGACTCGTTCCAGCAGGTCGCGTACCTCGGTGCGCCAGCGGTCGCGCGGGACGACGCCGGGGTTGATGCGCCACGCCTCGCTGATGATCTCCTCGACCGTCAGGCGGGGGTTCAGCGACGCGTACGGGTCCTGGAAGATCATCTGGATCTGGCGGCGGATCTCGCGCAGTTCGGCGGCGGGCAGGGCGACCAGGTTCCGGCCGTCGAAGCGGACTTCGCCGGAGGCCGGTCGTTCCAGGCCGATCACGGTCCGGGCGAGCGTAGTCTTGCCGGATCCGGACTCGCCGACCAGGCCGAGGGTCTGCCCGGCGGGCAAGTCGAACGACACCCCTGACACGGCTTGGACGCTGCCGATTCTGCGGCGCAGCAAAGCGGAGCGGATCGGGAAGCTCGTGTGCAGGTCACGCACCTCCAGCAGCGGGGACGTCATCGCCGATCACCTCCTTCGCGTGGTGGCAGGCGGAAAGATGCGTGGCGGCCCGGCTGGGGGCCGTGGTCAGCTCGGGCGGGTCGGTGCGGCAGACGTCGGTCGCGTACGCGCACCGGGGGTGGAAGGCGCACCCGGTAGGCAGCCGGGTCAGGTCCGGCGGCGCGCCGGGGATCGGCACCAGCCGTTCCCGGGGGCCGGTCAGCTCCGGGATCGACGCCATCAAGCCCTGGGTATAGGGGTGGGCCACGGTCTCGTAGACCTCCCGCAGGTCACCGGTCTCGACGACGCGACCGGCGTACATCAGCATGACCCGGTCGGCGACGCCGGCGACCACCCCGAGGTCGTGGCTGATGAGGATCATCGCCATGCGGTGTTCAGCCTTCAGATCGGCCAGCAACGCCATGATCTGCGCCTGGACCGTGACGTCGAGGGCGGTTGTGGGCTCGTCGGCGATGAGGATCCGCGGCTGCAACGCCAGCGCCATGGCGATCATGACGCGTTGGCGCATGCCGCCGGAGAACTGGTGGGGATAGTCGTCCACCCGGGTGGCCGCGGCGGGGATCCCGACGCGCTCCATGAGCTGAATCGCTTTGCGGCGGGCGTCCGGCCGGGACGCGCCTTCGCGGCGGCGGAACAGTTCGCCGATCTGCGCGCCGACCCGGAACACCGGGTTGAGCGAACTCAGCGGATCCTGGAAGACCATCGCCAGATCGGTCCCGTTGAGCTTGCGATTCTCCGACGGCGTACGCGTCAGCAGATCGGCGCCGTCGTATCGGATACTGCCGCCGGTGATCCGGCCGGCCGGACGGGGCACGAGTCCCATCAACGCCTGCGCGGTCACGCTCTTGCCGCTGCCGGTCTCGCCGAGTACGGCCAGCGTCTCGCCCTCGGCGAGGTCGAAGCCGACGCGGTCCACGGCGGTGATCACGCCCGCCTGCGTACGGAACTGGACGGTCAGGTCCCGTACCTGGAGAAGTGGTTGCATCACAGGCTCCTCAGGCGGGGGTCGAAGCGGTCGCGCAACGCGTCGCCGAGGACGCCGAAGCTGATGACGAGCAGGGCCAGGCCGATGCCGGGGATGGTGGAGATCCACCAGGCGTGCGACAGGTAGTCGCGGCCGTGCGCGATGGTCACGCCCCAGCTCGGGGTGCTGGCGGGGCTGCCGAGTCCGAGGAACGACAGCGACGCCTCGGCGAGGATGACGTGCCCGAGTTCGACGGTCGCGACGACGAGGATGGGCGCGGCCGCCGACGGCAGGATGCTGCGGGTGATCAGGTGCCAGGTACGCGCGCCCAAGGTGCGGGTGGCGTCGACGAAGTCGCGGCGCTGGATGGCCAGCACCTGGCTGCGGGTGACCCGGGCGAAGGTGACCCAGTTCGAGATCGCCAGGACGATGACGACATTGACCACGCTGGGGCCGAGGATCGCGGCGATGAACACTGCGAGGAGGATGGACGGGAAGGTGAGCTGCACGTCGGCCAGGCGCATCAGGACGGCGTCGAGCCAGCCGCCGAAATACCCGGCCGCGACCCCGGCCGCGATGCCGATCAGTCCGGCGAGGACCAGCGTCGCCAGGCCGACCGTGATCGACACCCGGGCGCCCTGCAGCATCTGGGCGAAGATGTCCTGGCCGACCTGATCGGTCCCGAAGATGGCGACGCTGCCGTCGGGCAGCCGGGTTCCGGGTGGTTCGAGCCGTACGCCGAGGTCGGTGGCGACCGGGTCATAGCGCAGCAGGATCGGGCCGACGACGGCGGCGACCACATACAACGCGATGACGATCAGGGCGCCGACGATTCGCGGCCGGCCGAGTTTCGTCCGGGCCTTGGGCGCAGCGGCGGTTCCAGGGGGCACAGATCCCGGCTGCTGCGGCACGATGGCGCGGTCCGTGGTGGTCTCCATGGTCACCGTCCCAGTCGGATGCGCGGGTCGAGGTAGCCGTACAGGACGTCGACGATGAGGTTGATCGCGACGAAGCCGCCGGCGATCAGCAGGATCGCGGCCTGCACGACGTTGTAGTCACGGGCGGAAATCGAGTCGATCAGCAGCCGTCCCACGCCGGGCCAGGCGAACACGGTCTCGACGATCACCGCGCCGCCGAGCAGCTTGCCGAACTCCAGACCGGCGACGGTCACGATGGGGATAAGCGCGTTGCGGATGGCGTGCGGGAAGATGACGACGCGTTCGGACAGGCCCTTGGCTCGCGCGGTCTGGATGTAGTTCTCGTGGACGACGTCGAGCAGGCCACTGCGGGTCAGCCGGATGAGGATCGCGACGAACGGCAGAGCGAGGGTGATGCCGGGCAGAATCATTCGGTCGAGTCCGCCCTGGCCGCCGCTGGCGAGCCAGTGCAACTGCCGGGCGAAGACGAGGATGAAGACGATGCCGATCCAGAACGACGGCATCGACTGCGACAGCAGCGCGAACACCGACACGATCCGGTCGGCCGGCCGGTTGACCCGCAGGGCGGCGACGACGCCCAGGGAGATGCCGAGGACCAGGCCGATCACCATCGCGACGGCGGCCAGTTGCAGCGTGGCCGGGAAGCGGTCGAGCACCAGTCCCATCGCGTCGCGGTGGTATCGGTAGGAGTCGCCGAAGTCGAGGGTGGCCACGTCGGCGAGGTATTTGCCGTACTGCACGACGAGCGGGCGGTCGAGGCCCATCTGGTCGCGCAGTTGGGCCAGTTCGTCCTGAGTGGCGTCGGAGCCCAGGATGAGCTGCGCGGGGTCGCCGGGCACCAGACGCAGCACCAGGAAGACCACGGTGACCGCGCCCCACAGGACGAACACGGCGAACAGCAGGCGACGGACGAGGTACGCCGTCATGAGGGGACCGATCCTGGTCGGCCGGAGGGAGTCGGCATCGGCAGGCACTCCAGATTGGGCCACGGCTCGGGGGTGCGTGGCATCGGGGAAGTCCAGGGACCGCGGGGTTTCCGCGAGGCAGATCCGGGAGGTGGTGCGCCGGCCGTCGGGCCGACCGGATAGCGCGGCACGCTCGCAGCATGTCGCCGACATTACGTTAACGTTAATGTGACTGCCGCCCGATGCTAGGGCGGCCTCAACATGGCCGTCAAGAGCGAATTTCAGCGCCTTGACACTCGAACAACATTAACGTTAACGTTCCGGCCACGACGCCGCCCCATCCCTCTCACCAGGAGCGTGGCATGACCACATCGGAGCGGCCGGACACGGCCGCCGCCCTTCGCGACGCGATCGTCTCGGCCGACCCCCGGCTGTCGAAGTTCTCTCCGCTTCGCCGCATCCTCGCCCACGACGACTTCAACTCCGGTACGCACGGCTGGACCGAGCTGCTGGGCAACTACAACGGAGTCGGCGACCTGTCCACGGTCGACGACCACATGCGCGACTTCCGTCCGCCACAGCTGTCCAACTGCACCTTCTTCGACACCGGCACCCACGGCGCCATGAGCGGGTCGTACGCGTTGAAGCTGGCGACCCGCCCCTACACCGGGCACACCGCCACGGCCATCCGCCGCCTGACGATGAGCGGCCGGGGACTGCTGCAGATCGAGGCGTACCTGACCTTCAAGTCCGAGGCCACTCTCGGCGGCGACGCCGACGACCGGTTCGGCGACGTGACGTGGGACGGCAACCTGCACCCGTCAGAGGCCCAGTTCGGCTGCTTCACGGTCGCCACCGATCTGTGCGGGGACGGCGGGCTGCGCTATCACACCGTGGCGCGTTACCTGAACACGACGCTGGACAACAACCTCGCCCGGCAGTGGGTCTACCCGATCGTCCCCGAGCCCACCCCGCGCGAACATCTCGAAGGAAAGATCAAACTGGCTTACGGGGCGGACTTCACCGCGCCCAATCCGGAGGACTGGAAGCCGTTCGGCGAACCGCAGGAGCTCTGCTACAACGAGGTGCCGACCAAGGTCAACTGGCACTACCTGCGCTGGCTGATCGACACCTCCGAACGGCGCAGCGTCGAACTGCAGCTCAACGACCGCGTCATGGACATGTCCAACCTGCCCGTGCCGCCCTATCGGGAGCGCTACGACTCCCTGGAGAACCTGCTCAACTTCTACTTCTCGGTGCGGACCCACTCCACCGTCCGCAACTTCCTCTTCCTGGATTCCGTACTCATCTCCACGGAGTGGTGACGCCATGCGGCAGGCATTGACAGCGGTCCTCGAACGGGACACCACCTTCACCGGCGACTTCGCCACCGAGCCTTACGAGGCGGCCTGGGCCGGCGAGGCGCGCTGGTTCGTCAATACCCTTGCGGTGTCCGGCGCGACGACCGTCGCGCTGGTCACGCAGATCTCGCCGGACGGGCTGACCTGGTGCGACCTCGACGGCGAGGAACACGTGATCACCGGGCCCGGTCTGGTAACCTGGCCGGTCAGCCATTTCGGTCAATGGCTGCGGGTGCGGGGGACGATGACGGGCGACGACCCGTCGGCCACCCTGCGCATCTATCTCACGGCGAAGAGCTGAGCGACCGGGACCCGGCGTACGAGCACAGAAAGGCACGCGGATGGCTGAGCCCCGCCGGCACACCCTGCGGGACATCGCCGCGACGTTGAACCTCTCGGTCAACACCGTCTCGCGCGCACTCTCCGGCAAAGACGGCATCAGCGAGAGCACCAGGGCGCTGATCCGCGCCGAGGCGGAACGGGTCGGCTACGTCCCCAACGCCCTGGCGCGCTCGCTCGTTCTGGGCTCGGCCACCACCATCGGGCTGGTCATCACCAACCCGTCCAACCCCTTCTACGCCCAGCTGATCTCGACCGTCGAGGTGCGTGCCCGTGAACACGGCTACTCGTTGCTGCTGGTGGTGACCGACGAGTCGGCCGACAACGAGATGCGAGCCGCCGAATCGCTGCTGCGATCATCGGTCAGCGGGGCCATCGTCGTGCCCGTCCAGGTCGGCGCCGATCCGTGGCGGCGGCTCGGCGCGGCCGGCGTACCCACCGTCCTGCTCAACCGGGACCTGCCCGAACTCGGCTACCGCTTCGTCGGGACCGACAACGAGCTGGGCGGCTACCGGGCCGCCGCGCACGCGGTACTGCGCGGCGCCCGGTCGATCGTCGTGCTCGAGGAAGACCTGCCGATCACCACGATCGCGCACCGCATCGCCGGATTCCGCCGTGCGATGACCGAAGCCGGCCTGCCGGTGCCCCGCGGCAGCGTCATCTCCGTACCCACCCGCCGTTACGAGCAGGCCGCCCTGCCCTGGCAGCCCGAACAGGCCTACCAGGTCGCCCGGCGACTGCTGCGCCGGGCCAAACTGCCCGACGCCGTGGTCGTCGGCAACGACTACTTCGCCCTCGGGCTCTACCGGGCGCTGGAGGAACAGGGTCTCAAGGTGCCCGACGACATGATGGTGATCGGCTTCGGCGACTACCCGTTCGCCGGCTTCCTGTCACCGCCGTTGACCACGGTGCGCCTGCCCGCCGAGGAGGTCGGCACGATCGCCGTCGGCCTGCTCGTCGAGGAGATCGCCGGCGCGCATAGCGGGCGCCCGCTCAAACAGCTCATCGCCCCGCAGCTGGTCGAGCGGGCGTCAACCGCCCGGGCCGGTCGCAGCCTGTCCATGGCCACCAGCTGATCAAGCTGTACCCGCTCGCGTAGGGTGGCGTCGTGGTCGCGTGGGATGAACCAGTGCAGGTGGCCGGCGCTGTGGGGAAGGCCGCCACGGCCGGAACAGGATCAGCGTGGCGGTGACGGCTGAGGCGGGACTCGACACGACGCCGCTCGCGGTCGCCTCGACTCGCCCCGAGCTGCGGGCGTTCACGACCGGTGTCCTCGGCCGCCGCCGGTGGAACGGCTGGGTGGGCGTGGTCGTTCTGTATGCGGTCGCGACGGCCGCCGTCGCGGCCCTTCTTTTCGCAGCCCTCGCCCTCGTCGCCCTGGCCGCGGGGGATTCGGCCAGGGCGATCCGTGACTACACGCTGCTTCTGTCGGCCAGTACGGCGGCCTGCCTCGTCGCCGCCGTGTTCGTCTGGGTCGCGCACGTGAAGCGCGGCGACCTGGAGCAGCTGTTCCGGCTGCACCGGTTCGCGGCCGCGAACGGGTTCGACTTCGCGCCCGAGGTCAAGGAGCCCGACCTGCCGGGGGTCGTCTTCCAGCGTGGCACTCTGCGCCGGTCGGCCGCGCGCCTGCGCCGCAGGGGTCCCCGGCCCCTGGAGGTCGCGAACTACCGCGCTTGGATCGCGCAGGGCCGCGCGGGCGAGACGCTGTCCTGGTCCTACTTCGCCCTCACCCTGGAGCGGCGGATGCCGCAGATCGTGCTCGACGCGCGCGCGAACGGCGGGCGGCTGCTCGGCTCGGGCCGGCCGGGCTCGCCGGTGACGGAGCTGGGACCACCGTTCGGCGCGGCGTTCCGGCTCGTCTGCCCGCCCGAGGTGGAGGGCTGGGCTCGTTCGCTGTTCACACCGGACATCGTCGCCCGGTTCGTCGGTCCGGGGCCGGCTGTCTTCTCGGTGGAGGTCGTGGCGGACCGGCTGTTCGTCTACTCCCGTCTGCGGCCACTGTCCTGCTGCGATCCGCAGACGTGGCGGTGGCTGAGCGAGACCGCGGACGCGCTCTATACCCGGATCGAGGATCTGGACGACACGGCGGTCGCGCCCATCACCCTCGGGAGTGCGGAGACGCCGGCCGGTCTCGCGCCGCCGTATGCCCCGCTGCGCCGGCCGTTCCCGGTGGCGGCTGTGGTTCCATTCCTCGTCCTGGCCGGCGTTTGGGCCGTCGCGCTGGCGGCGTAGCGGCGGCGGCCCGTCGTCCGCGTCAGTAGGTGATGAAGCTGTACAGCGCCTTGTGGTTGGACTTGGTCGAGGCCACCGTGTATCCGATCGGTGAGGCCTGCACCGTTCCCCGCACGAACAAGTAGTCGATCTTGCTTGATCCGCTGGTCGCCGCGGTGCCGTAGCCGGTCATGCCGTAGCCGCTCAGCGTGCTCGCCGGAATCCCGGTGCGGTTGGCGTCGATGCCGACGATCCGGATGGTCGAGGCGTTCATCAGGCTGGTCGCGTCGGCCCCCAGGTGGATGCCGGTCCCGCCGATGCCCGTGTCGCCGTCGCCCGCGCAGGCGTTCTGCCGGTTCTCCTGCGGCAGGTGCACGGTCGCGACGAAAACACTGGTGCCCGTGTCCTTCAAGGTGAATCGCGCGGCGATCGCGCTCGTGCGCTTCCACTTGTACGCGTACGTGGTGCCGTCGTCGGCGTTCGGCGGCTTGTAGAGGGTGCAACCGGCGCCGCCGGCGTACGCCGTGCCGGGCTTCAGCCATCCGGCGCTCCAGTACTTGGACACGGCGGTCAGACTTAGCCGCGCCGAGTTGTAGACGATGGCGTTGGTCTGCTTCTTCTTCAGATCCCCGAGCGACTGGTCGTCGCAGTTGTGCGTCGAGCCCCACGGCTCGGGGTCGTCCCAGACCACGATCGCCTTGAAGGTGCCTGCCGCCAGCCCGAACTTCGCCGACAGCTGATCGGCGTAGGCGCTCGCCTGCCCGGAACCGCGTACCTGCTGGACGATCAGCACGTCCGGCGTCTTCACCGCGCTGGTGCCGGTGTGACCGGTGTCGTCGACGAGCATCGACGTGAGATGGTCCGGGCCGGAGATGCGAGTGCACGATCCGTCCGCGTTGTTGACGACCAGGTTCTCGATGTTGTTGTCGTAGACACGCAGCACCCGGTCGGCGGCGTGGGCCGGGACCGGGTACGCGACCACGACCGCCAGGGCGGCGGCCGCCGCGGCGAGCCGAACCGGAGCAGAGGTGAGGGACATGCCGCCATCGTGCTCCTCGTGTCTACAAGGGAGCTACAGCCCGGCAACACTACGGCGTCGGCTACCGCGGTCCGATGGTCTGGATGTGCCGGGCCTCGTCGAACGCGCGGGCGTCCACGCCGCCGCTCTGATCGCGTGGCCGGGCGAACACACTGGCGAAGTAGCAGACGATCGACCCGGCGCCGCCCTGGCTGTCGGGCAACGTCAGGCACAGCATCCGATCCTGAATCCGTTCGGGGATCGCGGCGAAGGCCAGCATCCCGGCCCGCGTGGCCTCGTCCGCCTGCTCGATGATCAGCGGGTTGTAGACCCGGGTGTGCAGGTGCATCGCCTGTACGCCGCCGAAGAGCACCGAGAAGCTTTCCGGCTCGTCCGGCTGTGCGAACGAGTGCAGGATGAGCCGTGTGTGGCTGACCATGTAGTGCCGCAGGCGGAAAGGGCGCTCGATCACGACTCGCTCCATCGGCCCATGGTGCGCTGGGGAACGGCGATTGGCCAGCCGCCTCGGATCGGCGGGTGTAGACCGGGCGGCGCCGGGTAGTCGGAGGCCATCGGACACGTCACGCCGTATCGGAGGTGGGTTCGATGCAAAGTCGTGCCAAGATCATGGGACATGCGGTTCATCCGATCCTGATCGTGTTCCCGCTCGGGCTGCTGAGCACCGCCGTCATTTTCGACATCGTCTACCTGTTCAGCGACCGGCCCAGCTTCGCTCTCGCCGCGGCGTACGCGATGGCCGGAGGCATCATCGGCGGCCTGATCGCGGCGGTGTTCGGGTTGATCGACTGGACGGGCATCGAGTCCGGCACCCGGGCGAAACGGATCGGCGCCGTCCACGGGCTCGGCAACGTCCTCGTGGTCGCCCTGTTCACGGTCAGCTGGCTGCTGCGCACCGGTGGCGATCTGTGGCAGCCGGGTGTGCTGGCGATGGTGTTCAGTTTCGCCGGGCTCGCCCTTGCCGGGGTGACCGGCTGGCTGGGCGGGGAACTGGTCGAACGCCTCGGCGTCGGAGTGGACGAGGGCGCCAACGCCAACGCACCCAACTCGCTGTCGCATACGCCGGCCCACGTACGCCACTGATCTGTCGGTGGCCGCTGGGATGATGGCGGTATGGCGTACGACAAGGAACTGGCCGAGCGGGTGCGCGAAGTCGCGCAGAGCGAGCCGGGCTGGTCGGAGAAGCGCATGTTCGGCGGCCTGGCCACGCTCGTCGACGGGAAGCTGGCGTTGGCCGTGAGCACCCACGGCGGCCTGCTCGTGAACGTGGCGGGTGACCAGGCCGAGGCGGCACTGGCCGAGCCCGGGACGGAGGTGGCCGTCATGGGTGGCCGGGAGATGCGCGGCTGGGTTCGGGTCGACCCGTCGGCCTGCGCCGACGACGCCGTGCTGGGCCGCTGGGTCGCCCGTGGGGTGGCCGCGGCGCGTGGCCGGAAGCGTTCGAGATGAGCGCAGCGTGAGGCATCGACCGAATAGACTTGGTGGATAGCCCGCCGGGTCTGGTACCGTTGCCCGGCCGTGAGTAGCCCGTGAGGAGGTGAGCCCCGATGAACGCTGCATCCATGCGGGTGCTCCCCCTGCCGTCACGGTCGGGCGACTGACATAGGTCTCGCCGGGAGCGCCTTACGGGCACTCCGAAAGGACAGACCTATGCAACCTACGCATTTTGCGCACCATGTCGGCGATCCCGCGATAGCGGTCACCCGGATCGCCGATCGACACTGGCACGCCTTGGAAGACGACCAAGTCGTCGGCCGCGGCGAGGCTTCGCCCAGGCCCGACCGGCGGCTGTTCCTCAGCATCGACGCCTGGGACGACGCCGCCTTCGATCGGCTTGGCCAGGCGATGCTGGCCGACCTGCCGAAGCCGCTGTACACGGTGGTCGACGAGGCCGATCACGACCTGCGAGCCCGGTGGGAACGGGCTGGTTTCGTGACCGGCCGTCGCGAGTGGGAACTTCTCATCCCCACCGGACCGCACCTGGCGGCCCCGCCTTCGGAGGTGAAGATCCTCGGGATCGGCCGGGCCGAACGGGCACCATTGCGTGAACTGGACCGCGCGATCCGCGACGAGGTGGAGGCCAGCGTCGGCTGGCACACGATGCCCGCAGAGGTCCTGGTCCGCCTGGACGACGAGACGGTGACCGACCCGTCGAAGTACGTGGTGGCCGCCACGGCGGACAGCTACGTCGGGTTGATCCGGCTGGCTCAGGTTCCCCGTCAGCCGCGGATCGGGCTGATCGCCGTACGCGCCGGCTGGCAACGGCGCGGCATCGCCCGGGCGCTGCTGGCGCACGTGCTGGATTCGCTGCACCGGGTCGGCATCCCCGCCGCGAGTGCCGAGGTCGACGAGTCCAATCTCGCCGCCGTCGCATTGTTCGACGGCGTCGCGGCCACCCGGGCCGGCAGCACCTTGGAGCTGGTGCACCGCTGATACTGACGGCGCCGAGGCGCCGAGAACAGCATCCATCGAAACCGACAGGAGAGTCGATCATGGCGAGAGTCGCCAAAGGCATTGAAATGGAAGGCGTTGTGCTGGAGTGCCTGCGCAACGCTCGCTTCACCGTCGAACTCAGCAACGGGCACAAGGTCCTGGCCCACATCAGCGGGAAGATCCGCAAGAACTACATCAAGATCTTGCCGTTCGACCGGGTGCTCGTCGAGCTCAGCCCGTATGACCTCACCAAGGGCCGGATCCTGTTCCGCTACCGCAACTAAAGCCTGTCTCCTAGGTCGGATGACTTGTGAAGCAGCGCCCTTCTCGGGCGTCCCCGCCGGTCGGCCGTCAACGGTCGGCGGTGGGGTCCGCGTCATCGGGGCTGGATGCCACCGGCGCGCCGGCCCCTCGAAGCGGACGTTAGAAGCCGCGCGTTTCGGGTAGCCCCGTCGGCAGAGGCTGACGGCAGGCGAGGAGCGTGGCATGAAGGCGGTTGTCTGGCACGGCAAACGGGACGTTCGGGTGGACGAGGTCCCCGACCCGGTCCTGCAACAGCCCAACGACGCGATCATCCGGGTCACCTCCAGCGGCTTATGCGGCTCCGACCTTCACCTGTACGAGGTGCTGGGACCGTTCATGACCGAGGGCGACATCCTGGGCCACGAACCGATGGGCGTGGTCGAGGAGGTCGGTCCGGAGGCGGGTGAGCTGCGACCCGGTGATCGCGTCGTGATCCCGTTCAACATCTCCTGCGGCCGTTGTCTCATGTGCACGCTGGGCTTGCAGAGCCAGTGCGAGACGACTCAGGTCCGCGAGTACGGCAAGGGCGGCGCGCTGTTCGGCTACACCCGGCTCTACGGGCAGGTGCCCGGCGGGCAGGCCGAGTACCTGCGGGTGCCGCAGGCTCAATACGGGCCGATCAAGGTGCCCGAGGGTCCGCCGGACGATCGCTTCGTCTATTTGTCCGACGTGCTTCCCACGGCCTGGCAGGCGGTCGAGTACGCGCAAGTGCCGCCCGGTGGCACCCTGCTCGTGCTCGGCCTGGGACCGATCGGGCAGATGGCCGCCCGGATCGCGCTGCATCGGGACGCCGGTCGGGTGCTGGCGGTCGACCTGGTTCCGGAGCGGCTGGCGTACGCCCGAGAGTCCGGTGTGGAGGCGCTGGATCTGAAACAGCACGACGACGTCGTGGACCTGATCCGGCAGTTGACGGGCGGCCGGGGCGCCGATTCGGTGATCGACGCGGTCGGCATGGAGGCGCACGGTTCGGGTCCGGCGAAGGTCGCCCAGTCCGCGGTCGGGCTGCTGCCCGATCCGGCGGCGCGCAAGCTGATGGAGACGGCCGGCGTCGACCGGCTGGCCGCGTTGGAGATCGCGATCGGCGCGGTACGCCGGGGCGGGACGATCTCGGTGAGCGGTGTGTACGGCGGGATGCTGGATCCGTTGCCGATGATGGTGCTGTTCGACAAGCAGATCCAGTTACGGATGGGGCAGGCCAATGTGCACCGGTGGGTCGCCGATCTCCTGCCGCTGCTGACCGGCGACGACGACCCGCTCGGCGTCGACGGGTTCGCCACGCATCACCTTCCGCTCGGCGACGCTCCGGCGGCGTACGAGATGTTCCAGCAGAAGACCGACGGCGCGATCAAGATCCTGTTGCGTCCGTGATCGGAGCGGGGACGCCATGGCCGACCAGGCGAAGGTCAGGCCGGACAGGATGAAGGCGCAGGTGGAGCGCAAGCTGGCCGAACCGGGGTCGTCAGCGGTCGCCGGCGACGTCTGAGTCGCCTCGCGGGTCCTCCAAGGGCGGGCGCAGGGCGGCGCAGATCCAGTACGCCGAGACGACGACGATCAGCGCGCTCATGGCGATGCCCAGACCGGCGAAGTACGCCAGCCCGACGACGAGGAGGATCGCCGGCACCCCGAGCACCGGGATCCGCCAACCGGGCCCGCGCCGGTGCGCCATCAGCCGACGGGCCAGGCCAGGATCTTCGGCTGTCAGGTGTCGCTCGATGTCGGCGAGGTCGATCTGTTCCTGCGGGGTGAGCATCTGGTTCCTCCTTCCCGGGGGAAGGATCGTCAGCGGCCCTTCTCCCGGGCCTGGCGGCTGGCCCGGTCGTTGGCCCGGCCGATCGCGTCGACGAGTTCGGCCTTGGTCATCCGCGTGCGGCCGCGTACGTCCAGGCGAGCCGCGACTTCGAGCAGGTGGGCCTTGGAGGCGTTGGCGTCCACCCCGCCGGCCGTCTCCTTCGGCCGCTGACCCCGCTGCTGGGCGGCCTGGGCGTCGCTAGGACCGCGCTCGTCCTTGGCCTCCCAATGGTCGCCGACCTTCTCAAACGAGTGTTTCAGCGCGGCGTACGCCGTCTGATGCGCCCGGCGTCCCTCGCCGTACTCCTCGACCGCCGCGTCATGGGTCTCCATCCAGGTTCGCTGCGCCTTCTCGGGCGAGCGCTGGAGTGTGCTGGGAAGTTCCTGGTCCGCAGGCATTCCGTCGGCGTACCCGGGGAGGCGGTCGCCAAACCGTCCGCTCGCGGCACGCTGGTGCCACCACCGTGACCTGCGCGCCGGACGGCTGTAGTCCCCGTGACACCGGTACCCGACCGTTCGGCTGGGTTTGCCCCTTCCGGACCGGGGCAAGCCAGTGCGCAGTATGCCCGGCGACCGCCGGCTGAATCGACGTAGGGGAGGCCATGAATCCACCTCGAACCATCTCCGTTGAGCCCCGTCCCATCACACCGTTGGCCGACCTCGTCGGCGAAGAGCGTATTCAGGAGCTGACGACGACCCTGGCGTCGGTCGCGAGCCGGGCCAGACGCCGTACGCTGTGGCAGATCAACTCCACCGCCAGCGGCGGCGGCGTCGCCGAGATGCTGCACGGCCTGGTCGGCTACCTGCGTGACCTCGACGTCGACGTTCGCTGGCTGGTCATCGACGGCGACGACGGCTTCTTCGACCTGACCAAGCGGCTGCACAATCGCGCCCACGGCGCGGAATCCGGCCCGGCGCTCGGCGATGCCGACGCCGCGCACTACGAGCAGGTCAGCCGCCGTAACGCCGAGCAGGTCGCCGATCTCGTGCGGCCCGGCGACCTCGTGGTGCTGCACGATCCGCAGACGGCGGGTCTGGCCCCCACTTTGACGGACCTGGGCGCGATCGTGGTGTGGCGCTGCCACATCGGCTCCGACGACCGGACTCCGGTCACCGAGTCGGTCTGGCGGTTCCTGCGACCGCACCTGTCGGCCGCGCACGCGTACGTGTTCACCCGGGAGCGGTATCGGCCGTCGTTCGTGCCCGACGCCAGCACCTGGATCATCCCGCCGTCGATCGATCCGTTCGCCGTGAAGAACATCGACCTCGATCCGGCCACAGTGGACTGTGTGCTCACCGCCGCCGGTCTGCTCGACGGATCAGCGCCGGACCCCGCGCGTACCCGGTTCACCCGGCCGGACGGCACGACCGGCGAGATCACCCGGCGCGCGACGGTCATAGCCGAAACTCTTCCGGCGGCGGGGGAGCCGCTCATGCTGCAGGTGTCGAGATGGGACCGGCTCAAGGACATGGCGGGCGTGATGACCGCGTTCGCCGAACATGTCGCTCCCCAGCAGGACGGGTGCCTCGTCCTGGCCGGCCCGGCGGTCGACGACGTCAGCGACGACCCGGAAGGCGCCCAGGTCTACGACGAGTGCCGCACCGCGTGGCACCAGCTGCCGGTGGCACTGCGGCAGCGCATCATGCTGGCCACCCTGCCGATGGACGACCTCGACGAGAACGCCGTCATGGTCAACGCGCTGCAACGGCACGCCTCCGTGGTGGTGCAGAAAAGCCTCGCGGAAGGCTTCGGCCTCACCGTCGCCGAGGCGATGTGGAAGCGGCGGCCGGTCGTCGCCAGCCGGCTGGGCGGCATCGCCGACCAGATCCAGCCCGGCTGCGGACTGCTCGTCGACCCCCAGGATCTGCCCGCGTTCGGCAAGGCGGTGCGGCAGCTGCTGGACGATCCGGTCGCCGCGGACGCGATGGGCGAGGAGGCGCACCGGCACGTGCGGCGCTCCTTCCTCGCCGACACCCAACTGCTGCACTGGGTACGCCTCTTCGACGTCCTCCTGTCGTGAACCGGCGGCTACGCCGACCAGACGCGGTCGGCGTACGCGAGGAAGTTGCGGCCCATGATCTTGTCGATCCGGTCGTCGGAGAAGCCGCGGTGGGCCAGTAGCCCGATGAGTTTGCGGAACTGGTCCACGCCGCGGAGGTCGACGACGAACGGGTAGGTGTCGGCCCGTTCGCCGGCCGCGCCGACTCCGGCGGCCTGTCGCTGGGCGACGTGCTCGGCCAGCCGCGCCTGGTACGCGTCGAGGTCGTCGATCGACGTCACGCTGCCGTCGGTGCCGATGCCGACGTGGTCCTCGCCGCAGACGTCGACGGCGTGCACGATGTGCGCCACGACGTCTTCGGCGCGGGCGTGGCCGGTCGGGTGGACGAACGGCATGAAGTAGATGCCGACGAACCCGCCGGAGTCGGCCACCAGCCGCAGCTCCTCGTCGGTCTTGTTGCGGGGCAGGTCGACCAGCGCCCGGCAGCCCGTGTGATTGATCGACACCGGCAGCTTCGCGACACGGATCGCGTCCAGGCACGTGTTCTCGCCGCTGTGCGACAGGTCGACCATGATGCGGCTGTCGCACAGGGCCTCGACGGCTTCGCGGCCGAACGGGGTCAGGCCCCGGTTCTCCGGCGCCATCGCGCCGTCGCCGAGGTCGTTGGCCTGGTTGTAGGTCAGCTGGATGACGCGTACGCCGAGATCGCGGAACTGGTGGACGCGGCTGAGGTCGTAGTCGAGGGCGACGGCGTTCTGGAAGCCGTAGACGACGCCGATCCGCCCGTCTCGATGGGCGGCGCGGATGTCGTCCGGCGTCAGCACCTTCACGAGGTCGTCCGGGTGCTCGGCGATGATCCGGTCCCACACCTCGATCTCGTGGAGGGTGTGCGCGTACGGCTCGGCGTCGCCGATCGTGTAGCCGAGCGTGATGTTCACGGCGGTGAGGCCCGAGGCGTGCGCGTCGGCGAGCGTTCGCTCGTCGATCGTCAGGTCGGCGCTGTCCTGCACCAGTTTGTGGGCGGCGGCCAGTGAATGGGTGGCGTTCGGGTTGTCCAGGATGCCGAGCGCGTTGATGATCATTCCGGTGGTCATGCGGCGTCTCCCTCGTACTCGGCGCGGTCGAAGCGGCGGCCCCGCTTGACCGTGCAGACGACGCGGCCGAGATTGTCGATGTCGGCGAGCGGGTCGGCCGCGAGGACGACGAAGTTGGCGAGCTTGCCGGCCTCGACGGTGCCCATGACGTCGGCCGCGCCCAGGCTCGCCGCACCGATCGCGGTCGCGCTGCGGATCGCGTCGGCGGCGGGGATGCCGCACCGCTTCACCAGGTACGCCAGTTCGCTGTGCAGGCCGGGCAGTGGCTGCGCGGGCTCGGCCTCGTAGTCGGTGCCGGCGCTGATCAG
Source organism: Hamadaea sp. NPDC050747 (assembly GCF_040654195.1). Lineage (NCBI taxonomy): Bacteria > Bacillati > Actinomycetota > Actinomycetes > Micromonosporales > Micromonosporaceae > Hamadaea > Hamadaea sp. NPDC050747. Next base: position 161,827 of record NZ_JBFAHM010000002.1, on the reverse strand, counting down.
CACACCGGCGCGGAACGCGTCGGCGGTCAGTTTCGCGGAGAGGCGATCGTTGGCCAGCGCCCGTTCCTTGCCTTCGGCGTCCTCGGCCTGATCAGCCACCCACAACCACATCCCGGCGGTCGCGTCGAGGATCGTGCCGCGTTCGCGCATCTGCGCGTACAGGGCGTCCAGGCGGGGGTCGCCCTCGCGGACGAGCCGCTCGATGTCGAGCACCGGCTTGGTCTTGTACGACGACAGCGGTTCGTCGGCGGTCTGCTGCGCCAGCAGCGACACGTGGGAGACGGAGTCCACCCCGGCCGCCACGACCTCGGCCGGGCTCGCCGGGAACACCGCCGCGTGTGCCCACACCATGATGCGCTGGCGGCGCGCCTCGGCGACGATGGCCGCCACGGTCGCACCGGGCAGGTCCGCGTACACCTTGATGGCGGTGGCGTGCGTGCCGCGCGCCATCGCGACGGCGAGCGGGAGGTCGGTGCCCTCGTCGATCGCCTGCATCCACGGCACGTGGCCGGGGGTCTCGCCTTGGGAGACCTGCCAGGTGCGCGGGTCGTCGAAGAAGCCCGGACCGGCCATGAGCGCCGCGTAGTGGATGTCGGGTCCGGCGATTTCGCCGATGCGGGCGGCGCGGGCCAGGTCGCCGACCTGCCGCAGGTCGTCGGCCATGTCGCGGATCGCGGTGATGCCGCTGTAGACCTGGCGGCGCAGCGCCGCCTCCGCGACCGGCCGGTTGGGCGGGGTCGCGATGTGCTGATGCGAGTCGATGAGACCGGGCACGACGAACCGGCCTGCCAGGTCCACGACCTGCGCGCTGTCCGGGGCCGCAAGCTGCTCGTCCGGGCCCACCCGGGTGATCACGTCGCCGTCGACGATCACAGTGGTACGCGGACGCGGCGCGTGCTCGGTGCCGTCGATCAGGGTGGCGCCGCGGTAGACGGTCACCGAACCGGTGGCCGGCGGGGCGAACGGGGTCGGCGCTGGCTCGTCCATCGACTGGCTCCTTGATGCGGCAGCCATGTTACATCAGATGTAACATGTGTATCGTTTAACGCAACACCGAGCACTGTACCGCAGGAGGCCGCCCGTGCCGAGATCCGCCAGCTCCGCGGTCGACAAGGCGCTCGACCTCGTCGAGGCGGTTGCCCGCGCCGACCGGCCGCAACGCCTGGCCGACCTGGCCCAGACCGCCGGGCTGCACCGGGCCACCGCCTACCGGGTCCTACTCGACCTGGTCCGCCGAGGCTGGGTCATGCGCGTCGGCGAGCACTACCTGCCCGGCCCGTCCGCGATCGGGCTGACCGCGGCGGCCGCCAATCACTCGCTGACCGCCCTGTGCCGGCCCGTCCTGGCCGAGCTGGCCGCGCGGACCGACATGATGGTCAATCTCCAGGTCCTGGAAGCCGACCGATCCCGGGTGATCGACGTCGTGCGGCCGGCCCGGCTCGGCATGATCAGCGACCTGCTCGGCGAGCACCTGCCCGTCCACCGGTTCGCCGGTCCGCTCGCCCTCGTCGCCGCCCTCGACGGCCAGGCCCGCGATCCGTACCTGGCCGTCGCCGAAGCGCAGGGACACGATCGGGCCGACCTCATCGCCGACCTGGACCGCGTACGCACGGACGGCTTCGCCGTCGAACACGGCCGCAACGACAAACTGATCGCGTCGGTCAGCCGGGCGGTCCTGGCCGGGAACGGCCGCCCACTCTGCGCCGTCACGATCGTCGGCCCGGACGCCGAATTCGGCCCGGCCCGGCTGCGGCAGCTCCGACGCGACCTCACCACCGCCACCGCCCAGGTCTCCGCACTCCTCGGAGAGGTGGCGGCAGACCGATGAGCGACCTCCTCGTCCTCGACAAGGCGACCACTGCGGCGGCGCTGGACCCCCAGCGAGTGCTCGACGCCGTCGCCGTCGCGCTGGTGGCCCTCAGCCGCGGCGACGTCTCGGCCCCACCACGGATCGCCGCCCAGGCCCCGGCCGGGCTGCTCGGCGCGATGCCCGCATACGTGCCCGGACTCGGGCTGGCCGCCAAACTCGTCTCGGTCTTCGGCGACCCCGGCCATCCCGGTCGCAGCCGCCATCTGGGCCTGGTCGCCCTGTTCGACGAGCACGACGGGCGCCCGCTCGCGGTGCTGGACGCCGAACCGCTGACCGCCGTGCGTACCGCCGCCTCGGCCACGCTGAGCCTGCGCGTACGCGGCCGGCGGCCGGACCGCGTCGCCGTCATCGGCACCGGGCTACAGGCGACGGCACAGCTCGCGATGCTGGCCGCTGTCGAACCGCGCATCCCCGTCGTGGTGGCCGGTCGCGACGCCGGGCGCGCCCGCGACCTCGCCGCGACTCATCCAAACGCCACCACCGCGTCCATCGAGGACGCCGTACGCCAAGCCGACGCCGTGTTCTGCTGCACCGGCGCGCGGGAACCCGTCGTGCGGCGGTCATGGCTCGCCCCGGGCGCCCATGTCAGCTCGGTCGGCGGCTCCCACGGTCACGAACTGGACGCCCAGACCATCCGGGACGCCCTGCTGTACGCCGAATGGGCGGGCGCGGCCGTCTCGGCCCCGCCCGCCGGCGCGTACGAGTTGCAGGGCATCGATCCGGACCGGATCGTGCTGCTCGGCGAGGTCCTCGGCGGCGACCACCCGACCGTGGACGACCGGTTGACCGTGTTCAAGTCGACCGGCCACGGCGCCCTTGACGTGGCGGCCGCCGCCGTCGCGTACGCGGGCTGACTACCCGGCGACACCCGTCAGCCGGCCATCCCGGACTTCTGCTTGCCGGCGGCTTGCGCGGCTTCTTCCATCGACGGGATCACACCGAGCTGTGTCAGCGCGCCGAGCAGGTCGTAGTTGACCCATTCCTCGACGATCCGGTCGCCTTCCCACTTGTCCATGATCAGGCCGGTCATCACATAGCTCTTGCCGGTCGGCGGGATGCCGCGGAACTCGTTGCGAGCAGTGCCGCCACAAGTCCAGCGGGCACAGGTCAGGTCGCCGTCCATCAGCACTTCCTGGACGTCCATGTGGAGATCGGGTTGTGCCGCGCGTAACTCGGAGACCTGTTGCTTCATGCCGGCGATGCCGTCGATCGGGAAGCTCGGATCGTGGAACGAACAGTTGCTCGCGAACACGTCGTCGCAGATCTCCAGGTTGCCCTTGTTCCAGAGTTCGTCGGTCAGCTTCCGGATGATGTCCTTGTGATCCATTCGTCTGCCCCCTCACACTGGGTCGGCGCCCGGTAGTGGACGCCATACCACCAGCTCAGACCCCTCGCGGCGGCCAGTCAAGGGACCTTTGGCCCGGTCCTGGGGAGTGCTTCGCGGCAACCGGGACACCGGGCGCGGCGGGGCGCAAACAGCCGCCGATCAGAACGGGTTGCTGCACACCTTCCAGGCCCCGGACTCTTTGGCCATCACAATCACGGTCTGCCGGGTGCCGCCGCCGGCCTCGGTGAGGGTCGCGGTCACGGTTCCGGCGGTGACGCCGTTGGTCGTGTTCACGGAGACACCGGTGATCTTGTGGTCCTTGATCCGGCCGCGTTGTTCGACGCCCGACGCGAACTGGCTCGGGGACATCATCTGCTGCACGTCGTCGCAGAGCAGCGCGTACGCCCCGGCGTCATCGCCGTCCTCGACCTCGTCCAGGAACGCGACGGCCGCGTCCCGCGCCGGAGCGACCGCGTCGGAGACCGTGTCGACCAGCTTGTAGACGCCGAACGCGACGCCGCCGCAGCACAGCACCAGCACGATGCCCACTGTGATCAAGACGCGGGGAAGTGTGAAGAAGCCCTTCTTGGCCGGCGGCTGGGGACTGTAGGGCGCCTGCGGAACCGTCATGATCACACCCTAGACGGGCGGCGCCAGCGGCCCAGGACGAGACGCGGCTCCGAAGATCACGCGTGCACTTCCTTCCGCGGATCGATACTCACCAACCGCGCCGTGACCGACTCGGGCATCAGCAACCCGTTGGTCGTCGCACGCACCTCCGACACTGGCGGCAGCTTCAGCCGGTAGTCGCGAGCCAGCAGCCTCGTCACCACGGTCAGCTGTGCTGTCGCCAGCTGTGAGCCGGGGCAGAACCGCGGCCCGGCACCGAAGGGCAGATAGGCGTGGCGCGCGTGCGGCTGCCCCGTGTCCAACCAGCGGGCCGGGTCGAAGCGCTCGGGGTCGCGCCAGAAGCGTGGATCACGATGCAGGAGGTAGGGACACAGCAGCACCTCGACGCCGCGGTCGATTTCGTGTCCGCCGATGAGGACTCGCTCCGCCGTGGTTCGCGTAATGAGCCACTGGGGCGGATGCAAGCGCAGGGCTTCCTTGATGAATGCGCCGATGTATCGATCGTCGGCGTCCGGCTCGGCGGCAATGGCCGCGGCCATCTCGGCGTGCTCGGCCAGCCGGAGCGCTATCCAGGCTTGCGCGGCGCCCGGTACGCCATGCGAAGCGAACATGACACTTCGCAGCACCGAGACGGCCTTGCTCAGATCAGCCTCTGCCGCGACGCCTGCGGCCAGCCCGTCCACCAAGTCCCGAGGCTGCTCCGGCCGGCCCTCCGGTAGGCGTCGTCTGATCAAGTCCTCCAGGAGATCGAGCAGGTGACGGTTGGCCCGGACCGCTTCGCGGGCGTGCGGGCGGGGCCACCAGCCGACTCGGCCCTCGTGACTGAGCAGCGCCTGCAGGGCCGTGCCGAAGAGGCTGTCCGCCGCTTCGGCCAGCGTCTCCAGCCGGCTCGGATCCGCCTCCGCACCGGCACAGAAGTCGGTCAAGGCACGGCCAAGTAGTCGACGGCATGCCTGGGTCAGGTCGAACGGCGAGCTTGTCAGGTCCGTCAGCTCGTCGGTCACTCGCGCGGTGAACCGTTCCGCGTGCCGAATCGTGAGCTGGTCGGCGATGGCGCTCCAGATCTCGCGGCGTACCGCCATCCACTCAGCCACGTGTGCTTGCTGGTCCAGCCGCTCGCGGCGGCCGGCACGAAGTCCATTGTCGACGGTGTAGGCGTGATTGGTCTGGGCCAGCACCTGATGGACGAGATCAGGATGATGTACGGCGATGACATTCGAGGACAGCCGGACCACGTCGCCGAACCGGTCTCGATTCGTGGCCAGCCAGCCGAGGCGATCGCTTTGGTACGCCGTCACGTCGCCGATCAGCCACTGACCCGGTGGGCCGGGAACAGCACGCGCCAAGTGGTTCTCCCGCGGGTGAACGGTGGCGGCCGGCCGCCACCGTGAACACGAGTGACGGTCAGCGGCAGATCTTCGGGACGTACAGGTAGGCTCCGCTCGTCCGGGCTTTGCGCAGCCGACGTCCGACCGCCCGAATGTACGTGATCATAGTTGCCTCCTTCTATGGATGTGGCAGGCGATGCGGACAACCTATCTTTCACGTCGGGCGTTCACAAGATTCAAAATCTTCCATTGGCCGTCACGTGGTATCTCGCCCGTGCCCCTAGAGTCCGCTGGCGAGCCGTTCGATCGCGGCCACGGCGGATTCCGTACGGGCGGCGCGAAAGCCGGTTCCCGCCCACAGATGCAGCAGCTCGGCCTGGCCGGTCTGCGCCGCGGCCTTGCGTATCGGACTCGTCAGGTGGTGCAGCGCCGGATAGCCATGCGGGGCGAGCGGCCCGAAGCGATCGGTGAAGTCGTTGCGCAGGGCCCGTGCGGGGCGGCCGGTGAACGCGTGGGTGACGACGGTGGTGGTGAAGCGAGGGTCGGCGAGCGCCGCTCGGTGCGTAGCCGAGGTCCCGGCCTCGTCGGCGCGTAGCAGCAGCGTGCCGACCATGACGGCCTCGGCTCCAGCGCGTATCGCCTCGGCTACCTGTCCGGGGCCGGCGATGCCGCCGGCGGCGACGATCGGTACGCCGGTCACACCTCGGACGGCGGTGACCAGCCCGGGCAAGGCGACGTCGGGCACCGGACGTGCTGGGTCGAGCGTCGCCGAATGACCACCCGCGGCGGCAGCCTGCACGATCAAGCCGTCGACGCCGGCCTCCACCGCTGCGAGCGCCTCCGTCGGTGACGTGACGGTTTGGACGACGATCACCCCGGCACGCCGCAATCGAGCGACGACATCGCGGTCGGGGATGCCGAACGTGAACGATGCCACTGGCGGCGGTTCGTCGAGGAGAAGGCCGATCTTGTCGTGCCAGTGGTCGTCGTCCTCGATCGGCTCGCCCGCCGGTAACGTCACCTCCAGCCGCTCCGCGACCGGCTGCAGCGCCGCTGCGTACTGGCGATACGCCTGAAGCGCCACGGGGGTGGGATTAGGTGCGAACAGGTTCACCCCGAAGACGATCCCCGAGCCTCGCGCGGTGCGCAGCTGAGCGGCCAGCTCCTCGGGGCTTTTGTACCCGCCGGCCAGGAAGCCGAACGACCCGGCGCCGGCGGCCGCCGACACGAGTTCCGGGCTGGTAGGACCGCCTGCCATCGGGGCGGCCAGCACCGGAACGTCGACGCCGAACGGAGCGAACAACGTCCCCATCGAGCCGATGCTACGTCACACGGCTCCAGCCGAGCCTTGATATGCCGATCACCGGGCCGGCCGGGTGTCGAGCCGCTCTCAGGGGGCCGAGGCAAGTCGTCGAGGGCGCCCGGGTGAGCGCCCTCGACGTGTGATCTACCAGATGTATCCGAGGTAGAGGCTCGCGCCGGTGCTCGTGGTCGAGCAGCGCCACGCGTCGGCGTCCTGCGCCGTCGCGACGCCCGGGCCGGCGCTCTGGCAGTCGGCCGAGGACGCGTAGCTGCCGGCGAACTTCCACGTGTAGATCCCGGCGTTGGCCGACGCCGGTACCGCGACAGCTCCGGCGATGCCGACAGTGGCGACGATCAGCGCCTTCTTCACTCGCGACATCAACTCCCACCTTTCTTGATGAGGGGTGCAATCTCCGCGAAAGGCTACGCAAGATCAGTCCACTGTGGGCAGCCATCATGATCACGTATTGGTAACGGTTGACCACATACGTGTGAACGTGTGAACGCCACGCCTACGGTCTGCGGCCGGAGCCAGCAGCGTGGATGTCGAGCGTCAGCTCCTGTAACGCGAGGCGGGCATCCTCCGCCTCCGGGCGGCCGAGATCCTCCAGGATCGCCGTGGCCTCGCGCAGGGATTGGGTCGCCGCGCCGAAGTCGCCCAGCGTCCGGTAGCCCGCGCCGAGTTGCACGAGCGTCTGCGACTCGGCGAACCGGTCGCCGCTCTCGCGGTGCAGGGAAAGCGCGAGGCGGCAGCAGTCGACTGCTTGCGTCGCGTCGCCCAACTGCAGATGGATGACGCTGAGGCTGTCCAAGGTTGTGGCCTCGCCGTACCGGTCGCCCGTCTTGCGTTGCAGGGTCAAGGCCTCCTCGCAGGTCACCAGACCGGCGTCGGGTTCGCCGAGGTGCGCCTGGCACCAGCCGACCGCGTTCAACGCGGTCGCCTGGCCGGAGACGTCATCCAGGTCGCGGAAGACGGCGAGCGCCTGGAGCGCGTGGGTGTGCGCGGATGCGAGATCGCCTTGCATCTCGTGGATCTGGCCCAGCGAAAGCTGCGCGTGCGCCGCACCGGCCTGATCGCCAAGCTCGATGAACAGCGGCAGCGCCTGACTCAACTGATCACGCGCGTCCTCGAAACGACCGAGCTCGCGATATGCGCGGGCCAACCCTCGGTGGGCCCAAGCGATCTCCAGCCGGTCGCCCAGACGTTGGACGGCTTGCAACGCCATGAGCCGGTTGTCGGCTCGTTCGCCACGCCGGCCACTGCGAGCGAGGTAGCCGTCGATCGCCCACGCGAGCTGGACCGCGTACTCGTCCAGCCCGGCCTGCACCATCGCGGAGAAGATGGCTTTCAGCACCTGGTGCTCGGTCGCCAGCCAGGCGAGGGCCTGACCCGTGTCGCCGGGGTTCTCCGGGATCACGCCGACCGGCACTTCACCTGGGCCCGCGGCTCGTCCCGGCTGGTGCACTCGATGCGGGTTGAGTCGGTGACCCGCCGTCAACGCGCTGTGCAGATAGTGGGAGAACATCCGCTGGACAGCGTGCTCACGCTCGGTCGCGTCCTCGGCCTGACCTAGTTCCACCGCGTACGCGCGAATCAGGTCGTGGAATGCGTAGCGGCCGGGACTGGTCTCGTTCAGCAGGTTGAGCTGAGACAGCTCGGCCAGCAGGGCACGGGCCCGCGCCTCGGCGACTCCGGCGATGCTCACGGCCGCCGCCGTCGACACCTCGGGACCTGGATGGAGGCCGAGCAGCCGAAACATCCGTGCTGCCCCAGCGGTGAGCGTCCGGTAGGAACAGCCGAACACCGTACGCACGTCGGTCACCTGGTCGCCGCCGGCCAGCGCATCCAGGCGATGTGGTGCTTCAGCCAGTTCGGCGGCCAGTGCCGCCAGCGGGAATGTGGGCCGGGCGACCGCCCTGGCCGCCACGATGCCCAAGGCGAGCGGCAGCCGTCCGCATCGGCCGACGATGTCGTCGACGGGCTGTGGCTCGGCTGCCACCCGATCAGGGCCCAGGCGTCGGACCAGCATCCGGCGGGCTTCCTCGACGGAGAACAGGTCGAGCATCAGCGGCCGGGCCGCCTCGGCCGCGACGAGCCCGGTGAGCTCGTTGCGGCTGGTGACCACGACGCAGGACGGGCCGCCGGGAAGCAGCGGCCGAACCTGCTCGGCGTCACGCGCGTTGTCGAGCACGATCAGCATCCGCCGGTCGGCCAGCATCGATCGGTACAGCGCCACTTGAGCGTCGAGAGTGGACGGTATGCGCTGCGGCGGCACGTCGAACGCCTCGAGGAACCCGCGTAGGGCGTCGGAAGCCGTCATGGCCTGCCCCAGCGGATGGAATCCGCGCAGGTTGACGAACAACTGGCCGTCGGGGAAGCGGTCGGCGGCCCGATGCGCCCAGTGCACGGCCAGGGTGGTCTTGCCGATCCCGGCCATCCCGGCGATGACGATGATCGCCGGGACGCTGGTGCCGGGGGCCTGGTCGAGCTCGGCGAGTTCGGGCGCCCGGCCGATGAAGGCCGCGACCTCGGCGGGGAGTTGGCGCGGCACCGTGAACGTCGACGCTGACGGATGCTGCGACGAGCCACCGCTGGCGGCGCCTGTCCCGAGGGAAGCGGCCAGGATCTTTTCGTGCAATCCACGCACCGCATGGCCGGGTTCGATGCCGAGTTCATCGGCGAACAGCCGATAGAGCCGTTGATAGGCGGCCAAAGCATCGGCCTGACGATCGCAGCGATACAGCGCCGTCATGAGATGGCCCCACAGGCGTTCCCGCAGGGGATACCGCACGGTCAGCTCTTGCAACTCCGCGACGAGCTCCGCGGCCGCGCCCAGGTCGAGGTCGAGCTCGATGCGCCGTTCGAGGGCGGCTAGGTACCGTTCGGTCAGCCGTGTGGACTCCGCTCCCGCCAGCCAGGACGACTCCATCCCGTCGAACGGGACGCCACGCCACAGGGCCAATGCCTGAATTAACTCCGCCCGCTCCGCTGGGGGATCGCCGGCCTCCGTCGCAGCGCGCAGCAGGCGCTCGAACGCGATGACGTCCACCTGTCGCGGGTCGACGACCAACCGATAGCCGACCGGAGATGTGGCGATGAACCGCGGTCCCAGCAGACTGCGTAACCGGGTCACGTAGGTTTGCGCCGCGCGCCGGACGTGGGCGGGCGGGTTCTCACCCCACACGATGCGGGCCAGCCGATCGACGGACACCACGTCATCGGCCGACAACGCCAACGCCACGAGCAGCGTACGCAGCCGAGCAGCGGTGATCACGACCGGCTGACCGTCCACGGACACCGACAACGGTCCCAGGACCTTGATGGTCAGACTCATATCCCGACACCGGTGTTCATCGCGCCTCCCGTGGCCGGCCGCATCTGCCGACATTCTTCACGATCCAGTGGATCTGGAATCTCCTTTTTGGGGTGTGCCGTCGGCTGTCGAGGGTACCGGTGAAGGGCACCCCGGCAGAGCGCTGAAGCAGACGTGAAGCCGTTATGAATGCGGCTTGCCCAACAATCCGGTCATGCATCGGATTCCGAAGTTCAGACGCTGCGTGGGTGCGGTCGCCACGGTCACCGTGATCAGTCTGGCGGGCATCGGCGATGTCGGACCGGCGATGGCCGAGCCGCCCGGCGACCTGAGCGTCCAGGTGACGCAACCGGCGGGATCCGGTTCGGAGCGATCGGCGGCTCAATCCCGTGCCGCCACGTCGGGGCAGCGGGTCGAGATAGCCGGCGAACGCTCGGAATCCGGTCAGGTGTTCGCCAACCCGGACGGCACCTTCACCGCCGAGATGTCGATCATGCCGGTGCGCGTGCGCCAAGGCGCCGACTGGGTCCCGGTCGACACCACGTTGGCGGCCCGCCCGGACGGCACGGTCGCGCCGAAGGCGACGTCGTTGACCATCGCGTTCTCCGGTGGTGGATCGGCGCCGCTGGTACGGCTCGGTACGGGCGGCAAGGAGTTCGCCTTGAGCTGGCCCGGACGGTTGCCCGCGCCCCGGCTGGACGGCAACACCGCCGTCTACCCGGAAGTGTTCGCCGGTGTGGATCTGCGGATGCAGGCGACCGCGCAGGGATTCACCCAGGTACTGGTCGTGAAAACCAGGCGGGCGGCCGCCAATCCCGCGCTGGCGACACTGCGCCTGGCACTGTCGGCCACTGGTCTGACGATGACCGCCGACGAGGCCGGCAATCTCAAGGCGACGGACAGCTCGGGTGCCGTGGTGTTCCGCGCGCCGACGGCGATGATGTGGGACTCCACACCTCGCCGCGCCGCCGTGACCGAGGAAATGCCCGGCCCGGATCACCCAGGCGCCCGGCGGGCGTCCAGCCGGGTGACTGTCGTCGACGGCCGTCTGGAGCTCAGACCGGATCAGAAGCTGCTGACCGATCCGGCAACGACGTATCCGGTCTTCATCGACCCCAGCTTCTCCGGCGGCGCGGCGGGATGGACATTGGTCCTGGAAGGCGTCACGCAGCCGAAGTGGAACGGCGCCAACGACACCACCCCCATCCTCGGGAAGTCCGGCTACTCGGACTGGGAGTCGCCGGCGGTGAAGTACCGGACCTACTTCCAGTTCAACACGGCGCAAGCGTTGGGCACGGTGTTGAAGTCCGCGCAGTTCCGGGTTGAGGAGGTGTACGCGCCCTCGTGCAGCGACCGGCCCGTTTCCGCGTACGGGACGGCGCCGATCGACCAGAACACGAACTGGGCCAATCAGCCGTCGCAGCAGTGGGCGGTCTGGATCGGCGCGAAGAACGAGGCCTTGGGCTACTCCTCGGCATGCCCGGCCGCGTTCCTGGAGTGGAACGCAACGGGAGCGGTGGCGGAGTCGATGCGGCGGGGCCTTGGGACGACGACGATCATGCTCCGGGCCGACGATGAGGGCGATTCCTACGCTTGGAAGAAGTGGCTGGTCAATGCGGACAGTCCGAAGCTGACCGTGGTGTACAACCGGCTGCCGGACCGCCCGTACAGTGTCACGGCCGAGTACAAGCCATGTGCCGCCACCACGAACACGACCTACCTGAACCCGCTCAACCCGAGCGACCAGCCGGCCGGGCCGACGCTGCGGGCGCAGATCAAGGATCCGGACGCAGACCAGGTCCGGGCCCGGTTCCAGTGGTCGCTGGCGGCGGACGGCAGCCGGGCGGGCAGTGCCGACTCGGCCCCAGCCGCGTCCGGCAGCTTCTTCGGGGCGCAGATTCCCAGTGGGACCTTCAACGACGGCGAGACGTTCAAATATCGAGTAGCCGGCCTTGACCCCACTGACATCGGTCCTTGGACGGCCTACTGCTACGCGACGATCGACCGCACCCGGCCGCCTGCACCGGCCGCGGTGCGATCGGGGACGTACCCGGAGAACAACATCGGCGGCGCAGCCGGGTACGCGGGTGGATTCACCTTCAGCGCGCCGGTGGGCTCCGACGTGGCTGGTTTCCGCTTCGGGCTCAACGACCAGCCGACGCAGTTCGTGCCGGCGAACCAGGTCGGGGGCACGGCCAGCGCGTTGGTGACACCGCTGGAGAACGGCCCGCAGACGCTGTACGTCTACAGCGTCGACCGGGCGAACAACCTGAGCGGCACCAGGTACGAGTACCACTTCGTCGCCGGTCGCGGCACTCCGCCGAAGGCCCACTGGGCGCTGGACGGGCTGGACGAGACACAGGTGACCGACATGCGACCGCAACGGCACGACGGCACCATCGCCTACGGCCCAGCGCGATGGGTGACCGGCCGGCAGGGGGACGCCTTGCACCTCGAAGGCGGGAGCGCGGCGTACGTCAACACCGGGGGAGGCCAGGTCGTCCGGACCGATACGAGCTTCTCGGTCGCCGCCTGGGTACGCATAGATCAGGACAACACCGCCAAGCCCGTCGTCATCAGCCAGGACGGCGGTCAAGCCAGCGCCTTCACCCTGCAGTACGCGGGCGACGTGAAGAAGTGGGCGTTCACGATGGCGCAGTCCGACGCGGCCAATGTGCTCTTCGACCGGGTGCTCTCCGACGCCGCGGCCAAGATCGGCGTGTGGACGCATCTCGTCGCCACCTACGACCCCTCCGATGGACAGATGAGGCTGTATGTCAACGGCGTGCTGCAGGCCGGTGTCGGTAAGCACATCAACCGGTGGAACTACGCCACGGGCACCGTCCAGATAGGGCGCAGCAAGTACAACGGCGCGTACACCGGCTACTGGAAGGGCTCCATCGACGACGCGCAGCTCTACGACCGGATCATCACCGCGCTGGAAGTGCACGACCTGGTATCCGCGCCCACCGAGGAGCAGTTCCTGCCGCTGGACGAAGGTGCTGGCAGCACTGCCGTCGACATCTCCGGCAACCTTCGCAGCGTCCAGTTGGGGACCGGCGCGAGCTGGACATCCGGGGCGGATGTCATCGGCAGGGGAACCGCGGTCGGGCTGAACGGCACCTCCAACGGCGTCGCGACCGCCGGCCGGCCGGCCGTGCGTACCGATCAGAGCTTCATGGTCAGCGCCCAGGTGAAGCTGGACGCCGCAGCCGCCACCGGGACGGGCACGGTGACCGCGCTCAGCCAGGACGGACCGTTGTCGTCCGGGTTCACCTTGGGCTACAACCGCGCGACCCAAGGCTGGACGTTCGGGCTGTCGACCGCAGACGCGGCCAGCCCGACCAGGATCTCGGTGGACTCCTCGGCGGTGGGCCGCCTGGCTACGCCTGGAGTGTGGACGCACCTGATCGGCGTCTACGACGCGGCCGACGGCGAGGTGACGCTCTACGTCGACGGTGAACCGGCCGGCATCGCGAACGGGCGCAGCACAGCCAACGTGGCCGGCGGGATGGTGCTCGGCCGGGCGAAGCTCAACGGCCAGGCCGCCGGATTCTGGACCGGCGCGATCGACGACGTGCACCTGTGGAGCGGGGCGGACCCGAACGAAGCGCTGTCGACCTGGTACCTGCCCGTGACCCGGCGGCCCTCGGCCTACGACGGCCAGCTGAACCGGTTCCTCACCATCGACCAGACCAGCAGCGACCACATCTCGGTGCCCGGCCGCGCTGCGGCTGCCTATCACTTCGAGGCGTCGCTGGGGGCCTTCGCGCCGGCCGACGAGCCGAACACCAGGATGATGTACCGCTGCCGGCTGGGCGTCGACGAGTTCACCTCCCCGTCGGCGGACTGTGAGGGCCAGGAGGTCCTGGGCCCGCTCGGCCTGCTGTACAACGACCCGCCGCCCGCCGATCAGCAGGTGTTCCCGGTGTACCGGTGCAAGGTCGCCTACACCACGTACACCGACCATTTCGACTCCGGCGATCCGAACTGCGAAGGCAAGACGAACGAGGGCCTGCTCGGCTACACGCTGGCGTACCGGAACCTGGTGCGCTACAACAGCCCGGCCTATCCGTACGACCACACCAGCAGCACGACACGGGTGGGTCCGGACTACCGTCCGGAGTTCTCGCTCGGGCGGCTGGCCATGCAAGGCGGGACCAACCGGACCGCCCTGTGGGCGTGTCTCGCGGGTGACGACTCGTTCGTCTCCACGGACGCGGCGTGCGAAGGCCAGACCGCTGTGCGCCGACTCGGGTTCATCTGGACCGCGCCGCCGCCGGATCTGTCCAGCCGCGAGCTGCTGCGCTGCCGGGCCAGCTGGGGCGACCTGTTCGACTCCACCAACCCCGGCTGCGAGGGCCAGACGTTCGTCAAGTCCCTCGGCTACGTCGTCACCGGCCTGTGAGCCACATCCAGGAACACCGGAAAGGGTCTGCCCCATGCGTATGAAGTCGATGCTCGCCGCTGCGCTCACCGTGGTTCTGTCGGCCTCGCTGGTCGGATTCACCGGCCAGCCGGACGCGGCGCAGGCAGCGGTCACACCGACCGAACAGCCGATCATGCCGGCCGTGCCGGGCAAGAACGTGCCGGTGAAGCCGCCGGCATCGGATCCCGCGTCGGCGGCTGCCAAGGCGCCTATGCCGGCGGCGGCGTGGCCGGACGCCGCCGCCGTGACCGCCACCGCAAGCGGCGGCAGATCGATACAGGTCCGGATGCTGGACCGGGCCGCGGCCCGCGAAGCCGGCGTGACCGGCGCAGTGCTCCAGCTGGACGGCATGACCCGCGTACCGGCCGGGGAGAAAGTGAACCTGACGGTCGACTACTCGCGGCTGCGCAACCTGTACGGCGGTGACTGGGCGAATCGTCTTCGGCTGGTCGACGTCGAGAAGAAGACCGCGCTGCCAACTACCAACGACGCCAAGCGGGGCCGCGTATCCGCCACAGTCGAGGCGGGCTCGGCGGGTTCGACGTTCGCGCTCACGGCGGACAGCGGCGGTTCGACCGGGACCTTCGCCGCGACATCGCTGTCCCCGGCGGGTAAATGGTCGGTCAGCACCCAGAGTGGCGCGTTCACCTGGTCCTACAACCTGCGGATGCCGCCGGTGCCGGGCGGCCTGATCCCGGAGCTCGGCCTGTCGTACTCCTCCGCCGCGGTGGACGGCCGGACGTCGTCGACGAACAACCAGCCGTCCTGGATCGGCGAAGGCTGGAACATGTGGCCGGGCTACATCGAGCGGTCGTACCGAAGCTGTTCGGACACGGAAGGCAAACCCAAGGTCTACGACCTGTGCTGGATCACCGAGAACGCGGTGCTGTCGCTGAACGGTCAGACCACGGAGCTGGTGCGGGAGAGCGCGACGTCCAACCGGTGGCGGCCGAAGGATGACGACGGAACCCGGGTGCAGCAGCTGTTCGACACGGCCGCCAACGACGACGTGCGGGGCGAGTACTGGGTGGTGACCACGACCAACGGCCACCAGTACCGCTTCGGCAGCCGCAAAGCCGCGGAGTCGACCTGGACGGTGCCGGTGTTCGGGGACAGCCCCGGCACCGGGTGCGGTGGGACCTTCGCGACCTCGGACTGCGTGCACGCCTGGCGATGGAACCTGGACTACGTCGTCGACCCGCACGCGAACACCATCGGCTACCAGTACCGGGCCGAAACCAACAAGTACGCGCGGAATATGACCGACAGCTCGGTGGCAACCTACACCCGCGGCGGCTACCTCGAGCGCATCGACTACGGCGGCCGAGTGGGCGAGCAGGCGGCCGCGCAGGTGGCGTTCACGGTCGCGGACCGGTGCGTACCGGGCCAGAACTGCAGCCAGCACAACGGCACCGCGTGGCCGGACGTACCGTGGGACCAGGACTGCGCCGCGACGACATGCCCGGGCAAGTACTCGCCCACCTTCTGGTCGACCAAGCGCCTGGCGTCGATCACCACCCGGATTCGGTCAGGGACGGCCTACGCCGACGTGGACCGCTGGACGCTGGACCAGATCTTTCCTGACCCCGGCGACGGGACCAGCGCCGGTCTGTGGCTACGCGGAATCACACCTACCGGACTCGTGGGCGGCAGCCTGACGCAGCCGCCGGTGACGTTCGTCGGTACGAAGCGCGAGAACCGAGTCGACTCCTACACCGACGGCCCACCGCAGATGTTCAAGTTCCGCGTCGAGACCGTCCATAACGGAACCGGCGGCGACATCAACGTCGTGTACGCCCCTACCAACTGTGTCGCCGGAGCGCTGCCCACCCCGTCGACCAACACACAGCGGTGCTTCCCCGCACGGTGGACCTTCGAGCCGGAGCCGCAGCCGCGCGACGACTGGTTCCACCGTTACGTGGTCCAGCAGATCACGCTCGTCGACCGAGTGGCCGGGGGGACGACGGAAGTCTTCAGCTACGAATATCTGGGCGGCGCTGCCTGGCGTTACGACGACAACCCGGTGACCGCCGAGAAGTACCGCACCTGGTCCACGTGGCGCGGGTACGAGAAGGTCAAGGTGCGCCACGGGGACTCGGGGCGGGAGCCGGACCAGAAGGTATCGCTGACTCAGTTTCAGTACTTCCGGGGCATGAACGGAGACCGGGCGACGCCGACCGGAGGAACCAAGACCGTCACCGTCACCGACTCCACCAACACGAGCCTGACCGACGCCGATCCGCTGGCCGGGACGCTGCGTGAGCAGATCACCTACAACGGCGACGGTGGAGCGGAGCTGTCGGGCACGATCAACGATCCGTGGATCAGCGCGCCGACCGCGTCCCAGGGAATCCTGCAGGCGTTCCAGGTGGAGACGGTACGCACGGTGACCCGGACTGCGCTGGCCGCGGGCGGCTTCCGGAAGACGCAGGTAGACACCACATTCGACCGTGAAGGCAACCCGATCACGGTCAATGACCTCGGCGACGTCGCCACGACCTCCGACGACCGGTGCACCCGCACCGAGTACGCGCGCAACGAGACCACCTGGCTGCTGACCCTGCCCAGCCGGGTGTCCACCGTCGGAGTCGCCTGCGGCGCGACCCCGGCGTACCCGGCGGATGCGATCTCCGACGTACGCACCTTCTACGACAACTTGACCGTCTGGGACGCGGCCCCCACCGTCGGCGACGCGACCAAGGTGGAGGACGCCGACTCGTACCAGGGAAACGTGGCGACTTACCTCACCACCGCGAGGATGACCTACGACGCGTACGGCCGAGTCTTGGACGCCACCGACGCGTTGTCGCGTACCACCGCGACGCGGTACCAGCCGGCGCAGGGCCCGACGACCGGAAAGACGGTCACCAATGCGCTGAACCAAGCCGAGTCGACGACGCTGGACCCCGGGCGGGGGCTGCCTGTCGCGATGGTGGCGACGACCGGGGCGCGTACGGATCTCACCTACGACCCGTTGGGGCAGCTGACCCAGGTCTGGCTCCCTGGACGGCCGAAGGCGAGCTTCGCCGGCCAGCCCAGCTTCCGATACGCGTACAGAACGCAGGAAGCCGCTCCTAGCTGGATCCGGACCGACCGAATCACCGCCAAGGACACCTATGTCAGCAGCTTCGCCGTGTACGACGGGTTCCTTCGGCAGCGGCAGGTTCAGGCGCCGAGCCCGGAAGGCGGGCGGATCGTCACCGACACGCTCACGGACTCGCGCGGTTTGGCGTACCTGAGCCGTGGTCCGTACCGCCAGGACCTGGCACCGGACGGCACCCTGATCGAGCCCGACATCAACCTGGTGCCGAGCATGAACCTGACCCGGTTCGACGGCGCCGAGCGGCCCACCGACCAGATCTTCCTCAAGTACAACGCCGAGCCGACGGACGGCCGATGGCGCACCTCGACCACCTACGGTGGCGACCGGGTGTCCGTGAACCCACCCACCGGCGGGACGGCGACGACGGCGCTCGTCGACGCGCGCGGGCGGACCACCGAACTCTGGCAGTACCGCGGCTCGAGTCCGTCCGGCGATCACGACGTCACCCGGTACCAGTACACCAAAGCCGGCGCTCTGGCACAGGTGACCGACCCGGCCGGCAACATCTGGCGCTACCAGTACGACGTGCGCGGCCGGAAGACGCTCGCCACAGATCCCGACGCGGGTCAGACCACGGCGGTCTACGACGCGGCCGGCCAAGTGCTGACCACCACCGACGCGCGAAACCAGCAGATCAGCTACGACTACGACGTCCTGGGCCGCCGTACCGCCACCAGGCTGGGCTCCACTGTGCTGGCCAGGTGGACCTACGACACGCTGAAGCCCGGGCTGCTGACCTCGTCCACCCGCTACCAGGCCGGGGGTGAGTACACCACCGCCGTGACCGGATACGACGACGCCGACCGGTCGACCGGCATTCGGGTGACCTTCCCCGGCACCGAGATCGGGGTGGTCGGAACAGCCTCGTTCACCACCACCCAGACCTACAAGGCCGATGGCAGCCCGAGCATCGTACGGCTGCCGGAGATCAGCAGCGACGTGCCCGCCGAGACGCTGACCTTCAGCTACGACGATCTGGGCTTGCCGTACGGGCTGAAGGGCAACACGGCCACGGGTAGCACGACGTACGTCAACCGGGCCACCTACACCGCGCTGGGCGAGCCGAAGCTGATCGAGCTCGGCAACCCCGACAACGGCCCGCTGGTGTGGGAGCAGTGGACCTATGAGGACGCGACCCGCCGGCTGGCCACGATCCTCACCGAACGAGAACAGGTCGACAACCTCCGGGTCGACCAGGTCTCCTACGGCTACGACCCGGCCGGGAACGTCAAGTCGATCAAGGACGAGCTGCCCGGCGTGGCAGTTGACAACCAGTGTTTCCGTTACGACTACCTGCGGCGTACCACCGACGCCTGGACGCAGACCGATGCCTGTGCCACCTCGCCGATCGCCACCGTGATCGGCGGGCCGGCGGCGTACTGGCAGACCTACGGCTACGACGTCACCGGTAACCGTACGAGCCTCACCGTGCACGGCCTCGACGGAATCGCGGACAAGGTCAGCACATACGCGTACCCGGCGGTCGGGCAGGCGCGGCCCCATGCGGTCAGCACTGTGGCAACGCCCGGCAGCACGACAGCCACCTACGGATACGACGCCGCCGGGCATACCACCAGCCGGCCCGGCGCGGCCGGCCAGCAGACCCTCACCTGGGACGCCGAGGGCAAGCTCGCCTCGATCGACTCCGCGGCCGGCACCGTCGGCTATCGCTACGACGCGGACGGCAACCAGCTCCTCCGCCCCGATCCCGCCACCGTCACCGTGTTCCTCGGCGACAGCGAACTGGTCTTCACCGTGGGAACCCGAACTCGCAGCGGAACCCGCTACTACGGGTTCGGCGGACGGACCATCGCCTCACGTGGCCAAGGCGCGGTCCAGTGGCTGGTAGGCGACCATCACGGGACCAGCCAGCTCACCGTCAACCCGACCACCTTGCAGGCCACACCTCGCCGGTTCGACCCCTTCGGCAACCCGCGCGGCGCGTCGACGACGTGGCCCGGCGGCACTCGTGGATTCGTCGGCGGGACCGGCAACGACGCCACCGGGCTGACCCGGCTCGGCGCCCGCGAGTACGACCCGTCGATCGGCAGGTTCGTCTCCGTCGACCCGATCATGGATTCCAGCGATCCCCAGCAGATGAACGGCTACGCGTACGCCAACAACAGCCCGGCCTCGGCCTCGGATCCCGACGGGCTGCGCCACGACGTCGACCTCGGCGGTCAGATCAGCGTGCCGGGGGCGGCCGCAGCCAAGGTGTTGGGCGCGGCCCGCTACAACAACATCCTGCGGCGGGCTCAGAACAAGGCCGCCACCATCGCCAAACGCGAGTTCTTGATCAAGCTGAGCCTGCCGGTGACCGTCGGCGGGAAGAAGGTCCCGAAGCATGTCATCGACATGCTGCGCAATCCCGCCTCCGGCTACCAATACCACGGCAGCGACGCGTTCACCTACGCCGACGCATACGAGTTCGCCGCCCAAGGCGAACAGCAATACGACTTCGTCTGCCAAGCACTGGGCGGTTCGGTCGGCGCGTGCCACACGCCGGACTGGCTTGAAAAGCACATGGGGGACATCTTCGATGTTCTCACCTCGGCGATTCAGCTCGGCCTGGCACTCAAGACGCTGAAGATGGTGCTGTCGCTGGCCAGACACGCCTCCGAACCCTACGAGCACTCCGGCGGGCCAACGGTCGCCGACCCGGCCTACCCGGGGCTTGCGAGGACCGGCTGCCGCAGTTTCTCCTCAGACACCCTGGTGTTGATGGCCGACGGCACGACCAAGCCGATCGAGGACGTACGCGTCGGCGACCAGGTGCTCGCCGCCGATCCGCGAACCGCGGGCTCGTCCGCCGGGACGGTCATCGCGACATGGGTGCACGGAGACGAGCTCGTCGACCTCCAGATCGACCGGCTCGACGGATCGGGCAGAGCCACCGTCACGACTACTGATGACCATCTCTTCTGGAACGAGACCGACCGGCAATGGGAGCCGGCCAGCGCGATCGACCCCGGCGACCGGCTTCGGACGGCCGACGGCCGGCTCGCCCGTGCGATCGGCCTGATCGAGGCCACCCGGCACACGGCCGATGCCTACAACCTGACCATCGCTGGACTGCACACCTACTACGTCCTCGCCGGCTCCACACCGGTCTTGGTCCACAACGACGGCGAAGATGGTCGCAGCGTCGACCGCACTTTCGTCAGCGACCAAGACGAGCTGCTCAGGGTTGCGATGAACGCTGCCGGCGGTGACCTCGACAACTTGACGGAATTCAAGCCGGGATGGTGGCAGGGAACCCGGCCAGATGGAACAGTCGTCAAGATTGAATGGGAGACCAGGGGGCACTCGACCACGAATGAGGGCCCGCATGTGACGGTCCGGGAACTGAAGAACCCGGCACTCGGCCCGAAAGGTGGTTGGAAAGTGACGCAGAAAGCGTTCATCACCGGCCAGGAAACGTGGGGCGGCGGTTGCCGATGATCGTACGACACCCTAATTGGACTTTCGCGGAAGAGCTTCTTAGCCAGGTCGCCTCGGGGTCACGCGGTTTCGATGTCGATGAGATCGGCGGCCTGACGACCGATTCATGGGTTCCGTTCCCCATCGACGACCGCGACCCGGCGATCGTCAGTGAGGAGCTGGTGGAGTATTGCGTACCCCGTGTTGCCGGGATGCTCGTCGTCGTGACCTTCTTGAGTTTTCGCGCCGAGGTGGGACCGTTCTTCGTCGATGCGCGACACCTCGGCGAGTTCTCGACGACCTACCCTGAGACATATGACGACGCTTTGGTGGCGGGGGACACCTTCGTCCTGTCGCCAACCTCGGGCAGGCTAGTCGTGGTTCATCACGACGGCCTCATCGCCACCGTGCAGGGGAGGCCATCCGATGCCCTCGGGCATGCGCCTGGTCGGCCGGTCTGATGCAGTCCGGCCGACGCCGGAACTTCTCGGGCCGGCCTCACGGAAACCGGCTGTCATCGAGATCCCGCGCAAGCTCCGCCGGGGCTCGCATGCGCCAGGCGTCGACGACCAGCTCGGTCAGCCGGTCGACGTCCACCCTCGCGAGCCGCACCATGACCAGTGGCATGCCGTCGTAGGAGGGTGTGGTGAAGAACAGATCGGGTTCGCCCAGCAGCAACGCCTGCTTCTCGGCCTCGTCGCCGACGAACAACACGGCGATGTCGGTCCGGATGATCCGGCGCTTGCCGGGTTCGCGCTCCGGGTAGGACCACACGAAGCCCTTGTCGCCGACGCGGAAGTCGAAGCCCTCACTGTCGATCTCGACGACGTGTGGCAGTGACAGCGCCAGCCGTCGGACGTCGTCGGCGTCAGCCATTCGTCTCACCCTCCACCGAAGCGGCCTGATCCACCCCCGGCGACTCTAGCGGGCAGACCGATCCGGCCAGTGCAGCGACGTCAGCGGCGCTGTGGCCCGACGCCTTCGGGAACGCTCGTGTGCGGGTGTGGGGCGTACACGAGCTTCAGGGTCCGGCCGTCGAGCACGGTGGAGTCGACGAGGTCGAGGTCGAACTCGGGTCCGTCGTCGGCGAACAGGGCCGCGTAGCCGGCCTTTCCGGTGATCGCCGGGAAGATCGTCACCTCGAGGAAGTCCACGAGTCCCGCCGCCAGCAACGCGCGATTGAGCGAGATGCTGCCGTGGCAGCGCATCGGCACGTCGGTTTCGCGCTTGAGCCGCTGCATGGCGGTCACGGCGTCCTCGGAGATGACGGTCGAGTTCGCCCATCCGAGCGGCTCAGTCAGCGTGCTCGAGAAGACGATCTTGGGCAGGGCCGTGAGGCTGGCGTAGTACGGCTCGTCGTATTCGGTGATGAATTCGCGGAACGCGCGGAATGTCTTCGCTCCGTAGACCAGCACCTGGTCCTGGGCGTACTTCTGGACCAGATAGTCCCGCAGCTCAGGACCTTCCTTGCCCCAGTAGCCGGGCCAGCCGTGCGCCGAGCCGTTGCCGTCGAGGCTGCTGAAGAAGTCGACGGTCAGCGTGGTGGTCATGTCGGTACTCCTCGTCCGGGTGGTTCGGTCGACCACCGCTCAGCCAAGCCACGAAGGCCCCGATCCCGCTCCGACAGATTCGCCGGACGCCGTTATCTTTTCGTTATATCGCCTGACGGCGGCTGTCAGGCCCAGATCCGCACCCAGGCGACATGCATCCGGGCCTCGGTCCAGTCGTCCGGGGGTCCGGCCCAGCCGCCGACGGCCAGGTTGATCACCGGGGACAGGTGCCGGTCGTCGAAGCGCCACCGGCCGCCGGCGGCCTCGACGGCGCGGCGAGTGACGGTTCCCGTGGGGCGGTCGTCAACGGTGAACGAGACCAGGCCGGGTTGCCAGTCCACGGCGTAGGTGTGAAAGCCGCGCCAGTCTCCGCTGGTCGGCGGTACGCCGACGGCGACGGATCCCGCGTCGAGGAGCGAGGGCGAATGCGTGCCCTGATGGACCTGGCCTGCCGTGCTCGGGCTGTTCGGCGCCTCCACGATGTCGATCTCCCCGCAGTCCGGCCAGCCGACGCGGTCGTCCTCGCCGAGCAGCCAGAACGCCGGCCAGGTTCCGGCGGCGCCGGGCAAGGAGAGGCGGGCTTCGAACCGGCCGTAGCGAAACAGCTGCCGGGTCGTCGCATGCCGTGCGCTGAGCCGGGCTGAGGTGATCGGCTGCCGGGGATCGGCGGCCCGGATCGCGGTGATCACCAGATGCCCGTTTCCGTCGTGGTGCGCGTTTGCTGGATCGGCGGTGTATGTCTGCAGCTCTGCGGCGGGTTGCCAGCGGTCCGTCCGGCGTACGCCCCACAAGGTGGGGTCCGGCGGTGCTCCGGCGGGCCGGTCGCACTCGTCGGCCCAGATCAGGGCCATGGTGAGCTGCCTTTCGTGGTGAGCGACCGTCATACCCGATACGCACGCTCCTTAACGCCGGGCTACACGTGGCGAGCAGGTTTGTCGGCGGCGCAGCGCAGGACCCGCCGATCAGCCGAGGCGTGTCGCGAACTGATGACACGATCGCTTCGATGGTGGCTTGACCAGCCAAGACATCAGATATAAGTGTCCATGATGGATTGCCAGGTCCTCCCGAGACGACCTTGTGACCTGCGGTAATGCCCGACGGTCTGGCCGGTCGTTTCCGGCGGGATCGGCCGGGTAGGTGACCTTGCGGGCGGTAGCGCGATGTCGCCTGCCCTGATGCGGACAGCCGACCCCGGCCCGCCCGCCGATGTGACGTCGTCTATGGCCGACGGAGGGAAACGCGTGGCCGACATCGACCAGCCCACCCGGGTGCTCCGCCCAGCGGGCGGCCTCGGCTCGACCGATCTGTGGGACGACCTGGTGCGGCTGTCGCGCCGGGTGGAGTACGACACCACCCAGACCCTGGCCCGTCAATGGTCACCTTGGCTGGTGCCGACGCTGGCCACTCTCGTCATCGGGGCGGTCGCGCTGGGCAATCCCGGACTGTGGACCGACGAGCTGGCCACCTGGGGCATGGCGACGACACACGACTGGTCCCAGTTCTGGTGGGTGTTGCGCTACGTCGATGCCGTCCTTGCCCCGTACTACGTGTTCACGCACGAGTGGGTGCGCTTGTTCGGTGATTCCGATCTGTCGCTGCGGACGCCGTCGCTGCTGGCGATGGCGGCGTCGGCCGGCTTGATCGGCGCGTTGGGACGACGGCTGTCCGGTTCGGCGACCGGCCTGATCGGCGGACTGGTGTTCGCCGTCCTCCCGTCCACCAGCCGTTTCGCCGCCGAAGCCCGCCCCTACGCGCTCACCGTCCTCGCCGCGACGGCGGCCACCTATCTGCTCGTCTCGGCGTGCCGGCAGCCGTCGGCGATCCGATGGATCGGCTATGCGGCCGCGATTTCCGTGCTCGGCCTGCTCAACGTGGTGGGTCTGCTCCTGCTGGCCGGGCACGCCTGGGTGCTGATGGCCTGGCACCGGCGCCAGTGGTGGCGATTCGGGCTGGCCGCCGGCGTCGGCCTGGCGATGTGCGTACCACTGCTGATGTTCGGGACCAGACAGAGCCATCAGGTGTCGTACATCCCACCCGTCAGCTTCGCCACCTTCGGCGACTACAGCACCGTGCTGTTCGGCGGGACGGCGTTGTCGTTGCTGGTCATCGGCATCGGCCTGTTCGGACTGCCGCTGCGGTGGCCGTCGGCGGTCTTCGCGGGCTGGGCGATCGTGCCAGTCCTGGCCCTGATCGTCGTCTCGTTCGTGATGCCGATGTTCCTGCCTCGCTATCTGCTGTTCACCACGCCCGGCTGGGCGTTGCTTGCAGGCGCCGCGCTGGCGCGCGTGCGGCCGCGGTGGGCGGGCAGTGTGGTGCTCGTCGTCGCGCTGCTGGGCCTGCCGGTCCAGGCGCAGATCCGGTCGGCCGGCGGCCACGAGCAGGCCACCGCCGAGATGGCCGCCGTCATCGCGGCCAACGTGCGTCCCGGCGATGCCATCGTGTACGCCGACGACGAGCCGGTCGGCTCGTGGACCGCCCGGGACGCCGTCGCCCACTATGTTCCCGCCGATCGACGACCGGCCGACCTCCTGGCAACCAATTCGCCTCGGCACGACGGTCTGCTGCTCGCGACCGAATGCGCCGACGTTGCCGGTTGCCTGAAGCCGGCCAAGCGGGTCTGGGTGCTGCGCATCGGTCACCTGACGGATCCACTGGCCGGCATCGGACCGAAGAAGGACCAGGCGCTGCGGGCGCGATTCCACCCCGATCGCATCTGGTACCCCGACGGACTCACCCTCGCCCTGCTCGAACCCGGCCGGATCGCCGGCTGACGACGAAAGTCGTCTGACCATCAAGGAGGAATGCTCGTGCGTACCCGGACAAGCCGGGACAGCCTGTCCGCCCGCCGTCACTACACCGGCACAGCGACTGCGGCCGGACCGCTGCAGCCCGCGGCCGATGGCCAAGCAGTGCGGATGCGCCCGGTCGCCAGCCGTCGCGAGCGGATCATGCTCACTCTGCTGGTGCTGCTCAACGCCGCGACCGGCGGGCTGCTGATCACCTGGCTGGTCCAGCCGCAGCATCTGCCGGGCTACACCGGCGGCCTGCCGGAACCGGCGCTGTGGGTGGCCCGGGTGGGCTTCGTGCTCGTCATCGCGGTGGAGCTGGTACGCCTGGCGCAGAACGTCGCGGTCTGGGTGTACGCGTTCCACGCCAAGGATCCGGTTCCGGTCGACCCGCCGATCGGCTGGCGGGTCGCGCTGCTGACCACCATCGTGCCCGGTAAGGAACCCGTCGACCTCGTGGAGCGAACCCTGCGCAAGATGCTGCAGATCGCGTACTGCGGAACCGTCGACGTGTGGATCCTCGACGAGGGCGACGATCCGGAGGTCAAGGCGATGGCCGCGCGGCTCGGCGTACGCCATTTCACGCGAAAGGGCCGACCGGAGTACAACCAGCCGGACGGGCCGTTCCGGGCCAAGTCGAAGGCGGGCAACCACAACGCGTGGCGGGCCGAGCATGAACACGACTACGACGTCGTCGCGCAGATGGACCCCGACCATGTTCCGCTGCCGTGCTTCCTGGAGCGCACCCTCGGTTACTTCCGCGACCCCGACGTCGCCTTCGTCGTCGCGCCGCAGGTCTACGGCAACATGTACGACAACTGGATCGCCCACGGCGCCTCAGTTCAGCAGTACCTGTTCTCCGGCATCGTGGAGCGGGGCGGCAACGGACTCGACGCGCCGCTGCTGATCGGCACCAATCACCTGTACCGGCCGGCCGCCTGGGCGGCGATCGGCGGCTACCAGGACTCGATCATCGAGGATCACCTGACCAGTATGCGGATCCAGGGTCAGGCGAACCCGCTCACGGGACATCGGTGGAAAGGTGTCTACACGCCGGACGTCCTGGCGGTGGGGGAGGGCCCGACCTCGTGGGCCGACTATTTCAACCAGCAGAAGCGCTGGTCCTACGGGATCTGGGAGATTCTGCTGCGCCGCCGCGACGCTCGCCGAGGCCTGTCTTGGCGGCAACGGTTGCTCTACGGCTGCGTGCAGTTCTATTACCCGTCCGTCGCGGTCGCATTGCTGCTCGGAACCCTCGCCACAGCCCTATACCTGCTGTTCGGTGTGGCCTCGATCGAGCTGCACAACCTGACTTGGCTCGCCTTGTGGTCGGCGAGCCTGGGCACCTGGTTCCTGCTGTGGTTCTGGCTCCGGCGATTCAACCTGGCCGAGCATGAACGCGTCGAGGCCGGAATGCCCGGCATGGCGCTGGCGTTGTTCGCCGGCCCGATCTACCTCGCGGCCGCGACCGCCGCCCTCCTCCGGCGGCCACTCGGCTATGCCGTCACCGCCAAGGGCGATCTGACCAGTAGTGAGACGCCCAAAACCTTCCGGCTGCACCTGTGGTGGGCGGCGGTCACGGGTGCTCTGCTGGCCGCCAGCATCCTGCTCGGCCACGACTACCTCGCGCTTCGCGTGTGGGCGGGCCTGAGCGTTCTGGCGGGTCTCGGACCGCCGCTGATCGCGCTCGGGTCAGAGATCGCCCACCGGGTCACGGGCCGCGCTTCGGTCGCTCCGGCCCAGACGGTACGCGCGAAGGCGCCGGCGACGTGGATCGTGCGGTACGACGGCGACGGGAATCCGCCGGCCGGCCAGGTGTGGCGGGGACGGGAGACCGGACGCTGGCATGACCGCTTCGTGGTCGACGGTGACGGCGGCGCCGTACGGCACTCGGCGTATCTGCCGGCTGAAGGCGATCGCTCGACGAAGTCCGGCATGGCTCGAGCGCACGGCAGGAGCACGCCATGAAGGTACGCCATGCGATCGCACTCGCCGGAGTCGTCGTGGTCGCCGTCGCGGCGACGGCCGGCGTGTTGTGGTGGACGTCGCCGGAGCAGGCGTCGCAGACGACGCCCCCGACCGGCCACGGAGGCGGCGCACGGGCTACCTCTCCCTCGCCGTCGGCGGTGCCGTTCCCGGCACCCGGCCGGGTCTTCCTCGGCGTACAGACCAATCTCGGCCCGTACGACCTGTCAGCGGTGGACGCGTTCGGGGCCGCCACCGGTCACCGGCCGTCGGTGCTGCAATTCAGCCAAGGCTGGGCGGCCGACCGGTTCGACCGCGGCCTGTTCGACAAGACGGCCGCCGCCGGGATGTTGCCGATCCTGTCCTGGGAACCCTGGGACTACACCCGACGCTCCAGCGGGCAGCAGCCCGCATACCGGCTGTCGGAGATCATCGCGGGTCGATTCGATGGCTACCTTCGCTCCTGGGCGAGCGGCATCGCGGTGCTCGGCTACCCGGTCGTGATCCGGTTCGCCCATGAGATGAACGGCTTCTGGTACCCCTGGTGCGAACAGGCCAACGGAAACCATCGGGGCGACTACGTTCGAGCCTGGCGGCACGTCCACGACGTCTTCCGGCAGGCCGGGGCCGACAACGTCAGCTGGCTGTGGAGTCCCAACGTGACCTATGCGGGTGCGGCACCCCTCAAGGGGCTGTATCCGGGCGACGCCTACGTGGACTGGGTCGGGTTGTCCGGCTACTACGGCACCGCGGGGCGCGAGTCGTACATCTCTTTCGATCAGATCTTCGGCCGGACCCTACGAGAGCTGGCATCGTTCACCCGCAAGCCCATCGTGGTGACCGAGACCGGCGCCACCGACGCCACCGGGCAACAGGTCCACTGGATCACCCAGATGTTCGCCCAGCTGCCGGCACATCGGCAGATCGTCGGACTGATCTGGTTCGAGACCGACAAGGAGATCGACTGGCGTATCAGCATCCGGCCGGCGGCCGCCGCCGCGTTCGGCAAAGGCGCCGCCGACCCTCGATACGACACCGCGTGGACTCCGAACGGGATTCCGCGCAAGAGCTCGTGAGGATGCCGATCAGCTCATGACCGACAACAGCTGCCGGCAGGCGTTCTCGCAGTCCCGGCAGACCTGGGCGCAGATCCGGCAATGTTCGTGCATGTCGGCGTGCAGTTCGCACTCGGCGGCGCAGGACTGGCATGCCATCGCGCACGCCTCCAGCAGCGTACGGCTGATGTTGGCGTCATAGCCGGTGTGCCGCGACAGGACACGAGCGGTCGTGGCGCAGATGTCGGCGCAGTCGAGGTTCGTGCGGATGCACTTGGCCAGCTCGGCCACCATCGGCTCGCTCAGGCAAGCGTCTGCGCACGCGGTGCACGCCTCGCTGCACGCGGTCAGCGTGTCGATCACGTCGGCCAGCTGACGCCGGTCGAGGTTGATCTCCTGAGGGTAGGTCTCCAGCATCGGCATGGTGACAGTAGTCATGACGACCTCCAGTGGGAATGACTATTTGTGCTGCTACCCCACATCGGGGGAACCATTCACCGTGAGCAGGCCCGATCAGTCGTCGTCGGGTGGCAGTGTCGACAGCTGGGCATACTGCGGGCGTAGCGGGTCGTAGAAGACCCACACCTGGTCGCCGGACGGGGCCAGCGCGGCAGGCACCTCATCAACCAAGTACGCCCAAGGCCCTTGCCAGGTCCGGAACCGTACCGTCAAGCGGCAGTACTCGTCCGCGTCGCGGGAGACCACGATGCGACTGACGATCATCGCCTCCGCCGGTTTCCAGCCACGAGTATCGCCCGGCGGGCGGCGCCGGGCCGCGTACCAGGCGGTAATCACCAAAATGCCGGTCACGGCGACGAGCAGCAGCCAGGCGCGCAGATGGACTTCGAAGTGGCCCACGCAGTCGCCTCCGCCGTCCAGCCGGTGTCTCGGGTGCCCTGTCGCCGGCGCCGCGACTGGATCATCCGGCGCCGGCGAGGGCTGGACGGCCGCCCTGGCCCGCCCCGATGCGGGCCGGATGCGTCGCTTGCGGCGTCCGAGGACCGACTCTGCCCGTGGGCTGTCGCGATCCCCGCGCGGACCGATGACGAACTGATGACACCTCGAGGTTGCTCAGCGCAGCTCGTCGACCAGCTGCTCGCCCTGCGGCCACGGACCGAAACCGGTGGCGGTGTCGAGATGACCGACGTCACCGGCGTCGACCAGCTCAGCGCCCCAGTCCTCGGCGAACTGTTCGAACTGTGCGAACGTGGTGTATGGGTCCGTGCGGCTGGCGACCACGACGGCTCGGAACGGCAGCCGGCTCCGCGGCACGACCCACGGCAGATCCGACGAGTCTTCGGGCTCGAATCCATCGACGTACGGCGGCGTGACCAGTAGGGCGGCGCGCACCGGTCCACGATGGTGGGCGGCCCACGTGACCGTGGTGATGCAGCCCGCGCTGTGCGCGATGAGAATCGCGGGCTCGTCGGATTCGCTGACGGCCGCGTGCAATGCCGCCACGCGATCGGCCAAGATCAGTGGCGGGCCCGGCGGTTCGGGCGCCCACATGTATTGCGGATGGGCGGCTGACCACCGTCGCATCCAATGATCCGGTCGCGGAATTCCTCGGCCTGGGACAAGGAGATGGCGCGTCACCCCGCCGATCGTACTGGCCACCTGCTACAGGTCGCCGCAGGCGGCTGGAGGCTCATCGGCCGACGATCGTGATGACCTCGCTGCAGGGACGCCGAGGCGTTTGCTGGATCGCCGGGCCGCTCTCGTTGAGCCCGAGCCGCATCGTCAGTTGAGGAAAACCGGCGGGCGCGACGACCGCGTGCAGCAGCGCCCTGGCGCCAGGAACCTCGATCACCTCGCTCAACACCGATGAAGCGATACCCAACGTCGTCGCGGTCAACAACACGGCGCTGGCGGCTTCACCGGCGCGCAACCAATCCCCTCGGGTGTCCGTATGCGTGGCCAGAGCGAGGTAGGTCGTGTATCGGTCATCGCCGGGGCCGGCTTCCAGCAGCGGTTTGCTGCCGGGCGCGAAGTCTCGCACCGGCACGGGCCGCGACACCTGCGGGACCGCGGCCGTCGGCGGGACGCCATCGCGTGCCCGCGGATCCCGGTACGTGGTCCAAGCCGCCATCTCGTTGCGGTAGGACTCGTTCTTGGCGTGAATGCGGTCCGCCGATCGCGCCGCATGGCCCAGTAGGCCCACCTGCTCCGGATCGAAGGTATGGGTGGCTACTTGGAAGGGTGCAGCCGCGGCGCGCAGTAGGTCGATCACGGAGTCAGGCAGCCGGCTGATTCCGCGGAAGGGCCTGCGATCGGTGCGCCGAGTGCGTAAGGCGTGATGCATTCTCATGTCCTCGGCCGTCACCGACCGGGGGCCGGTCAGCGTCAGCCGAGCCAACAGGACCGGATCGGCCGGATCATCGATCCGCTCGATCGTCGCGGCTGCCCCCAGAACGGACAGCACTATCGTGACGTGGTGCAGCACCACGCCGCAGCTCATCACCATGAGCTGACCATGTGGATCAGCGATCGTCAGTTGGCGGGACGGGTCGCAACGCAACTCCAGGACATTGTCGCTGATCCGCCAGAGCCACGGCTGGGTGTTGGCGATCGACGGCGCCCGGCACGCCACACACGCCGCCTCGAACAGCAGATCCTGCGGCGAAATCGACATCGGCTCGGCCTCAAGCATGATCAAACTCCAGATCAAATACCGTCAGTGCGCTCAAGTCCCATTCTGGACCCGGCCGCAGCGATCCCGGGCGAAACGCCGTCGGGAACTGCCGGCTGGCATCGGCGCAGGCAACCTCGGGGTCCAGGCGTGACTACAGCGACGGCGACGGCGGAGAAGGCCTGTCCAGCTCGGCCAGTGCCTTCTCGCAGCACAGCACGGTCCATCCGGCCCTTGCCCGATGCGCAGTCGCCAGCGATTGCCGGTACGCCGCTTCGGCAGCCTGCCGATCGCCTCGTGCGAGTGCGACGTCGGCTGATCGGCGCTGGAGATGGCTGCGCAGGTGGTCCGACGACAGTCCGGTACTGAGCGCATCGGCTTGCTCGAGGTCGGCAGCGGCTTGTCCCAGGTCGCCGCAGCCCGCCCGGGCGACCCCGAGCGAGGCCAGGCAGTAGCTGGCGTCGTAGATGTTGCCATGATCGTGATGCAGGCGGACGGCGGTCTCCAGCAGCGGCACAGCCTGTGCCGGACGCCCGCCGTCGAGGTGGATCTCCCCGAGATTCCCGGTGCTGCGGCCCAGCCCTCGCCGATTGCCCGTGCGTTCGAAGATGGTCAGCGCCCGCACCATGTAGGTCGCCGCGTCGTCGAGATCACCCTGTTCCATGCGACAGACCCCGAGGTTGCCCAAGATGTTCGCCTGCCCCGGCAGATCGTCGCACTTCCGGTACACCTCCAGGGCGACCGTGTAGTGCTCGCCGGCCTCGGCATACCGCAGATCGGACATGAGGATGACACCGAGGCCGTTGTGGATTCTCGCCCTCAGGAGGTCCGTGCCGGTTCCGTCCAGCGTCGCGAGAGCCGCCTCCAGATCGCGTACGCCGGCTTCGATCGCGCCCGAACGCCAGTGCAGCATGCCTCGGCGATATCTCGCTTCGGCTTCGGCGATCGGGTCCGACAGCGTCGCCGACGCGTGGATGGCGTACTCCTGGAAGGCCAGTCCGGCCGCGAAGTCTCCGGTCATGTCTTGCCGGATCCAGCAATCGCGGGCGATGGCCAGGGTTTCGGCGGCCATTCCCAGGTGGCTTGCCAGTGCGATGGCCGCGGCAAGGTTGGAGCGCTCGGCTTGCCACCAGGCCCCGACGGTGTCCGACGTGCCGGCGAGTGGGCGATCCGGCTCTGACGTCGCGGCGGCGTGCACGAGGTCTGCGTATGACGTGACGAGTCGATGCAGGGCGGCTCGCCGGCTGGCTGGTCGTTCCTCGTCGAGAGCGCGGTCCCGCCCGAAGGCTTGGACGAGGTCGTGGATCGCGTAGCGGTCGCCGGGAGCGCGGTCGAGCAGGCTGACGTCGACGAGTTCGTCGACTACGCGAGGCGTTTGCGTGTCGCCGCAGAGCGCTGTGACCGCAGGTTCCGCGATGTGATGTCCAGGATGCAGGCTGAGCAGGCGTAAGAGGCGTCGAGCCGGCACGGAGAGCGATTGGTAGGACGATTGGAAGGCTGCGTGCAGGCCGGGGATTCCGGTCAGTTCGGCCAGTCGGTCGGCGTGGTCGGCGATCGTCCAGTCAGGATGTCTGCGGATGAACGCGGCCGCAGTCGTCAAGGCCAGTGGCAGGTTGCCGCACGACTGGCAGATCCGAACCAGATCGGCATGGTCGGCGGCCGGCCCGGGGCGTTCGGCGATCCGCAGGAGCAGGGCGACGGACTCCGACGTCGCGAGCGGTCGCAGCGGCATCGCCAGGATCCGAGCCGTGGACTGCAGCCGCCGGCGCGACGTGGCGATGACGCGGGTTCCCGGCAGCGCGACGATGGGGGCGATCTGGTCCACCGTCCCGATGTTGTCGAGGACGACGACGCAGTCCCGCCCTTGCAGGTGAGCGGAGAGTGCCTGCCAGATCGCGTCGGCCGAGGACGGCACCGGGACTCCGAGCGCTTGTAGCAGTTCACCGCCGATCTCCTCCGGGCCGGCGAAGATGTCGCCGTCGTCGATGGAGCCGACGTCGGCGTACAGTCGCACGGCTTGCTCACCTTGCTGACGTGCCACCTCATGGGCGACTCGCAGGGCCAAGGCCGTCTTGCCCACGCCCGGCATGCCATGGACTACCACAGACTTGCCCGAACTCAGCATCGTCGACAGTTCCGCATCACGACCGAGCAGGACGACCGGTGCGGCCGGGAGCTCTCGGCTGGCCGCGACTCGACGGTCCGGCTTGACGGTGTCGGTGACGACTCGCCAAGCTTGCACCCACTGCCGTACGGCCGTCGATGGAACACCGATCGCCTGCAGCACGTCGACCATCAGATTGACGTCCAGCCGCACTCGCCGCACGTCGAACAGATACCCGATGGTGCTGGGGGTCGTGGGTGGCGTTTTCGCCGAACGCTGCGACCGGGCGGCGCGAGTCTGATTCACCATCCGGGCGATGTCGCGGACGGACGGGTCTCCGTAGTACACCTTCGCCAACCGGAGCCGCTCTACGAGTTCGGCGATGCTGGTGGCGGATCGAGGGTCAGGAGGCTCGGGCGTGGAGTCGCGCCAAGAATCCCGCATTCATCGATGGTAGCGACGGGCGGATCGGCGCGCGGGGCAGTGGGTGCGATGCCTCCGCAGGACCTCGGCCGGCTGTCCGGATCCGTCCGAGATTCCCCTCCGGCACCTCGCAGCGCTGCCAGCATCTGCCTAGTCCATCAATGCGATGGCCGCACGCAACGCTAGGAGGTAACCGTGAGAAAGAACGCGCTCCGGCTGGCCGCGATCGTGGCCCTGCTCCTCGCCTCGGTCTGGGCGCCGTCGATGGCGCAGGCCCACCAGAGCTCCACTCCTTCCCCCAACGGCGAGTCGCCGTGGTACTACACCGATTCGTGGGTGCTGTCCGGCTCCTGGTACGGGGAGGGACTGCACACCGACTACTGCGGCGATCCGGCGGTGCACTGCAGCGACTACTACGCCTTGGACTTCTCCAAGCCTTCGGCGCCGTGCTATCAGCCGCTCTACCCGATCTGGGACGGCATGACGGTCGCGACCGTCGACCGGACCATCGGACGCCTGACCATGACGAAGAAGTTCGGCACCGTGACCTGGCGCGTCAAGTACATGCACATGGACAGCATCAACTACAACCCGGGCGCGGTCGTCGGCACGACCACCGTCGTCGGAAAGACCGGGAACAAGGGCCAGTCGAGCGGTTGCCACCTGCACATCTCGACGCAGGCATATGACTCCTCGTCCGGGGTGTGGGTGTCGCATCCGCCTCAGTTCTGCGGCCGGACCTATCCACACGATCACACGACGGCGTGGAAGGGCTGCTGACCTTCGGAGCGTCGATCGGGCGGATGGCGCGACACCTGAACGTGGTGTCGCGCCATCCGACTTGCTGCGGGGTGGTGGCCCGGTGCGGGTCAGGTGGTCTTCTGCTCGACGTACGGGGTGAGCAGGTCACGAGCCAAGCCTGTGGCCGCGCGCAAGGACAGCCCGTTCTCGATCATCCGGCTGAGGGTGTAGACGATCGACTGGATCAGTTCGGCCATGCGTTCGGGATGGGCCGCACCGTGGTCGGCAAGCGCGGCGCGCAAGGGCACTTCGAGGCTGTCGTGGAGGAGCCGGCTGGAGGTGGCGAGAGTCTCGCTGTCGCCGACCGCTGCCAGCGCCCGCGCGAGCGCGTGATCGCCTCGGGCCACCAGGTGCAAGTTGGCCTCGACGTACGTGAGGATCTTCCGCCCGGGCGTGGTCACGGTGCCCATCTGTTGTTCGACGTAGGCCGACCAGCGCGGAAACGTGTCGGTCACGAGGGCGTCGAACATGTCGGCACGGGACTTGAAATAGGAGTAGGCGCTGGAGCGGGCGAGCCCGGCATGCTGAGCCACGTCGGCGAGGCTGGGGACCTCATCTGGGCGTTGCGACAGCAGGGCGCGGGCCGCGTCCAGCAGCGCGGCGCGCTGAGCGGCCCGGTGCTCGGCGACGGTCGCGGCTTGGATCTTCGGCACTGCCGTCCTCCTGTCTTCCCGGCAGTGCGCGGTCTGCCGGTCTGCGCCCGCGCCCGCTGTCGTCGCTAGTGGCCGACGGTGAGCTTGCCGTCGATCATCTGGTAGACCGTGTCACAGTATTGCAGCACGTCGTGGTCATGAGTGACCATGACCACCGCGACCGAACGCCGGCCGGCCTCGCGAGCCAGCAACTGCACGATGTCATGGCTGCGGGTGCGGTCCAACGCCGCGGTGGGCTCGTCGACCAGCAGCACGCTGGGCTCGGTCACGAGCGCCCGGGCGATCCCGACGCGTTGGCGCTCGCCGCCCGACAGCTGGTCCGGCCGCCGGTGCGCCTTCTCTGCCATGCCGACCTCGGACAGCAGCTGGTACGGATCGCGGTTGCTGCGCTGATCGCGCGGTCCGAGGCGCTGAGCCAGCCGCAACTGATCGACGGCGGTCAGCGCCGGGAGCAGGTTGCCCGACTGGAAGACGAAGCCGACGTGGCGGTGGCGGAGGCTGGTGCGAAGCCGTCGGCTGGCGACGGTCATGTCATGCCCGGCCACGGTGACGGTTCCTTTGTCGGGACGGGCCAGGCCACCGGCGACGGCCAGCAGACTGGACTTGCCGGCGCCCGACGGTCCGACGATGGCGGCCAGTTCGCCTGGCTGGACGGTGAGATGCACATCGTCGAGGGCCTGCACGGTCTCGGCGGCGCTGCCATGCCGCAGAGATACCGCCTGCAACACCAGCCCGGGCCGGTGCTGTGCGGCGTCCGCATTCGGGCTCGTGGCGGACGGGGCGGCATAAGGGCTCATCGGTTTCCTCCCAGGGCGGTCGCCGGGTCGATGGAGGTGAGACGGATGACTGCTGCGCTCGCGCCGATGAGGCCGAGTGCGACCAGGGCGACCGCGGCGGTGCTGATGCTCGGTGTGCTCAGTGCGAACGGGGCGCCGCTCCCGGCGACGTACAGCCCGAGTGCGAGTCCGATGCCTACGCCGACGATGACGGCTCCGGTCAGCAGCACGAATGCCTGTGTCAGCGCGTCACGCAACACCCAGCCCGTCGAGGCCCCCAGTGCCCGCAGTACGGCCACCTCCTGCTTGCGTTGGATGGCCCACACCGCGAAGAACGCGCCGGCGACCAGGGCGGAGATCGCGTACAGGAAGCCTTGGATGAGCTGAAGAGTCGTCGTTTCGGCCGTGTAGCCGGGCGAGGCCGCGTACGACTGGGAAAGGGTGAGGCTCTCGGTGCCCGCCGCGGCGTCGCCCGCAGCCAGCCGAACCGATTTTCCGGAGCCGGCGCGGACCGCGACCGCTGTGATCTCCTGCGCGGCGTGTGCCGGGATCGCCGTTCCGGGCGTCGTGTCGGACTTGATCGCCTGCCACACCGGCAGCGGGACGTACGCCACGTCCACATGTCCGAAGGTGTCCTGCTGGCGGGTGACACCCACGACTCGTAACCTCGTACCCAACCGGGCCACGGTGACGACGTCGCCGATGTGTAGACCCGCGTCCAGGGCGGTCGGGCTCACGACGATCCCGTCGGGCGAACCGAGCCGGTCCCCTGCGCTCACCGCGGGTGCGAGGAACGAGTCCGCCTGCACTCCGAACAACGCCAGATCGATCTCCGTCCCGCGATCGGTGCGGGTGTTGACCAACATGTTTCCGAACGGGGCGGCGTCGGCGACACCCGGCTGCGCCCGCCACACGTCCACCGCCGACATCTCCACGACGCTGCGAGTGAACGCGGAGTCGTGCTGCACGCCGTGCGCGAACGCGAACGAGGTCACGGGGAGATTTTGCAGCCCGGAGACACCGTCACGGACCAGCCCGACCGACAGTCCGGACAGCATGACCATCAACACCGCGATCAGCGCGACCACCGCGCCCACCAAGGCGAACCTCACGCGGGCGAACCGCAGTTCCCGAAGGGCCAGGAACATCAGCGTCTCCCTGCGAATGTTATCGACATCATGTCGGCATCTTACCAACGCAGTGTCGGGAAGATTGCCGACGGGAGGGTCGCATTCGCCACACCGGGCCAGGGCGACATCCGGCGGGAGGGCCGGCAGCTCTCGATCTTGGGGGTTATGCCGCTGAGGCGGTTTCCGGGGAATCGGCCTGGTGCCTCACCAGAGCGGCCTCTGGTGCGGGCAGCCAGGCGTCCGCCGGCAGATCAAGCCAGCGCTCTGTGGCGTGGAGGTCGGCGGCCGCGGCCAGTAGTGCGGCTACACCGGGATGGCGCAGGTCGTCACGCCAGATCATGCTCCACGGGTAGACCGCCGTCGGCTGCACAAGTGGCCGGACGACCGCGCCGGGCACCTCAGGTTGGCTGCTGATGGTCAGGATCGGCAGGTCCCACTGCTGGATGTGGTATGCGAGTTCATCAATGCCTCGAACGTTGGGCCGGGGTGGCGCGGCCGGCGTACCGGTGTCGCTGAACAGCTGAAGCATTGCTTGTTCCCACTGAGCCGACGCGTGGTCGCCGCATTGCCAGCAGGCATCCGTCTCGCGGAGGGCGGCTAGGGGGACTTCGGCGCGGGCGGCCAGCGGATGGTTCTGGGGTAGCAGGACCGAAACTCGTTCGTACCGGATCGTTCGATGGTTCAGGCGGGTGGGCGGGTCGCCGGTGATGCCGTGCCAGCGGCCGAACGTGACATCGAGGCGGTGGCCGGCCAGCAGGGGCAAGGACGCGTCCAGTCCGCCATGGAAGCGGGCGAAGAACTCATGCCCTTCCGCTCGTGTGCGCGCTGCGGCGAGTACCAGTGCCGGGGTGAGCCGTTGACCGACCACGTCGACCAGGAGCGAGCGTCCCGTACCGTGCAGTTCGCGCAGCGTCTCGTCATGCAGGGCCAGGATCTGCCGTGCGCGGGCCAGTAACTGTCTGCCGGTCGGCGTGAGGCTGACCCGTCGGCTGGTGCGATCGAACAGCGGCGTGCCTACCCGTTCTTCCAGCCTGCGTACTTCCCGGCTGACCACCTGCTGTGCGACGAAAAGCCGCTGAGCGGCCCGGCTGAAGTGCAAGTCCTCCGCGACGGCCACAAAGTACCGAAGCAGGCGAATCTCCAGGTCCTCGGTCACCCGCTCTGTCTACACGATCCACACGCCGGCTGTGTGGATCCGGGTGGAATGGGTGTTGGACTTCGACTGGCGCGGCCGCGAGGCTGAATTCCATCAGACGAGGCAAAGGAGCGTTGAATCATGACAGGCATCGAGGTCGAACAGCGGGAGCCGCAACCGGTCGTCAGCGTCCGGCAGAGCGTCGCGATCGCCGAACTCACCCAGGCGCAGGGAGCGAGCCTGCACGAGCTTTGGAGTTTCCTTCGCGAGCGGGGAATCAAACCCGCCGGTCCGCCCTTCGTTCGCTACCACACCTTCGGCGACGACGAGACCGACGTGGAAGTCGGCGTACCCGTCGTTGAGGCGGTCGCCGGCCGCGGGCGGGTCGCCGCCGGTGAACTGCCGGGCGGCCGCGTCGTCGTCACCATTCACGAAGGCGGGCATGATCGCCTGGCCGAGGCGTACGCCCGGCTCCAGGAAGGAGTCGCCGCACACGGCAGCCCGGCCGGGCCCGCCTGGGAGGTCTACGAATGGATCGACCTGACGACTCAACCGGACGTGTCGGCCTGGCCCGCTCCCGCCGACTGGCGGACCCAGCTCATCCAGCCGATCTCCTGAAGTCACTCACCGCGCAGCGTCACGGGCATGGCGCTGCGCGGTGATGCCGGGGTTGCCTGACGCGCGCGAGTTTCGTACATGCGCGTGGCGACGACGATTCCGGACGCCGCGGTGATCACGGCGACGATCCAGATGGCTGGGCGCAGGCCGAATACGTCGGCGGTGACACCGGCGACAAGCGCACCGACCGCGTACCCGAGGTCCCGCCACAGCCGGTAGACACCCACGGCGCGGGCGCGCCAGGCGGGCTGCGCCACATCGCCGATGACGGCCAGCAGCGTCGGATAGACGAGGGCAGTGCCGACGCCCATCAGGACGGCCGCGATCGCCCACACCGTAAATGCGCCGC
This sequence comes from Hamadaea sp. NPDC050747, assembly GCF_040654195.1. Classification (NCBI taxonomy): domain Bacteria; kingdom Bacillati; phylum Actinomycetota; class Actinomycetes; order Micromonosporales; family Micromonosporaceae; genus Hamadaea; species Hamadaea sp. NPDC050747. The sequence continues at coordinate 123,130 of NZ_JBFAHM010000002.1, read as the reverse complement.
CGGCGGCGACCAGGGCGATGCCGACCGACTGCACGAGCATTCCACTGGTGATGAGCCACTTGCGGCCCCAGCGGTCGGACAGCCAGCCGGTGATCGTCTGACCGACGCCCCAGACGGCAGGGTAGAGGGCGACGAGCGCACCGATGTGCGGGACGTCCAGGCCGCTGGTGGCGAACAGGATCGGGTAGAGCCCCCAGGCGAGTCCGTCGTTGAGGTTGTTGACCAGTCCGGCTTGGCTGGCAGCCGACAGTGCCTTCTCCCGGACGGAGGTGTGGAGGAATATCCACCGTCCACTGATCCGTTCGCCGTGTTCGTCGGCGGTTGGCGTCAAGGCCGCGCTCTCGTGATCGGCGTAATGCCTCGTCTCCCGGACTAGCATTGTCGACAGGCCGAGGCCGAGGGCGGCGAACCCGAGGCCCAGCCAGAACGGGACCGGGCGTAAGCCATATTCGGCGGCGAGCCAGCCGGTGACCATCGCCGTTGCGGCGAGCGCGGCATACCCGGCGGCCTCGTTCAGGCCCATTGCCAGGCCACGGCGGTGCGGACCGACCAGGTCGATCTTCATGATGACCGTCGTTGACCAGGTGAGTCCTTGATTCAAGCCGAGCAGGATATTGGCGGCGATCACCCAGCCCCAGGTGGGCGCCCAGATCAGCAGCAGGGGGATGGGCAGTCCGATGAGCCATCCCGCGACCAGGACAGGTTTGCGTCCGTAGCGATCGGACAGGCTTCCGGCAGCAAGGTTCGCGAGGGCCTTGGTGATGCCGAACGCGCCGATGAACGTCAGCGACGCGGTGAATGCGCCGATGGCGAAGACCTGATCGGCGAGCAGCGGCAGGACGGTGCGTTCCTGGCCGATCATGCCACCGACGGCTCCGTTGACGGCGACCAGAAGAGCGAACTGCGCCAGGTTCCGCCGAAGTCCAAGGTGTACGGTCGCTGTTCGGTGGGTTTCCGTGGCGACGGTCATGCGTTTCCTTCAGGCAGGGCGTCGAGTCTTCACATCATGCCGATATCGCGCCTCGACTGTGGCGATCCGGTCAGCGCGGATGTGGCGCGCTGGCGCGGCACGTACGCACGTGGAGGGCTGCCGCAACGGCGAGCGCGGCGCCTCCGGCGACGATGGCGATCCGCCCGCTGGAGGTGCCGGCCAACGCGTGACGGGCTGCGGCCGGCGCCTGGGCCAGCAGGACCGTGCCGGCCATGGCGACAAGGAACCATCCGAAGCTGGTACGCAGCAGTTGAGCGGGAATGTGAGCGGCCAGCCGGGCGCCGGCCAGACTGCCGACGATGGCCAGCGCGGTGACCGCAAGGGTGATCGGCCAGTCGATGGTGGCGTGCTGCAGATGCCCGGCCAGGCCGGCGGCGGCCTGAAGGGTGATGACCAGCAAGGAGGTACCCACGGCGGTAGTCATCGGAAGTCCGGCCAGCAGGACCAGGACGGGGACGATGACGAAGCCGCCTCCGGCTCCGACGAGGCCGGTGACGAGACCGACAGTGATCCCCAATCCGATCAGGACGGGAAGCCGACCAGCTTGCGGGGCTGGGCGGATCGGGCGCCGGCACGAGCGGATCATGATGGTGGCGGCGGCCGCCATCAGCAGGCCGAAGCCTGCCAGCAGAAGGGGCGTCGGGATGCCGGCGGCGAGCCGCCCGCCCGCGTACGCCCCGGCGAGGCCGGCTGTGCCGAAGACGATGCCGACGCGCCAGTGGACTCGGCCCGCTCGGGCATGAGGGAGCAGAGCGACGGCGCTGGTGACCGCGACCACGAACAGCGACGACGGGATAGCGGCATCGGGAGATTGCCCGGCGAGATAGACCAGGACGGGGACGGTGAGGATGGACCCGCCGCCGCCGAGCAGCCCGAGCAGTAACCCGATGGCCACGGCGGCGGCGGAGGTGACGGCGAGCGTCACTTTGCGGTCCCGGTACGCAACTGAGTCACGACGCTGTCGAGATCGCAGGAGGCTCCACGGTTGTACGGCAGTTTGGCCAGCAGCATGCCCATCGCGCACGTGTTGGTCAGCGCTGCGATCGCCAGCCCGGCTCCGACTGCGGCCGCGGCGTACTGGAGACCTGGAATGAGTAGGCCGCCGATGACGAACAGCAACACGAGGCCGCCGGCGACGAGGCGGACCTGCCGTTCGATGTCCCAGCGTGCGCGTCCGGTCTTGACCGGGGCGGCGTGGTGTTGCCAGGCAAGGATTCCGCCGTCGAGCAGGTGCACGTTGGACAGGCCGGCGGCGGCCAAGTGCTGTTCGGCCTGTGCGGCGCGTTGGCCGGATCGGCAGACGAGCACGACGTCCTGGTCGAGGTGGCCGGAGATCTCGCCAGTGTGCTCCTGCAGCAGATGCAGCGGCACGTTGTAGGAGCCGGGGATGTGGGCGGTCTCGAACTCCGCGGGCGTACGCACGTCGATGATGCGCGGCGCGTCGGGTTCGGCGATCCACTCCCGCAGAGTCGGGGCGTCGAGGCGGGGCGGTCGAGTTCGGGTCGTCACGAGCGTGTGCTTCCTTGCTGTGTGTCGGGCGGAACGGGTTCGGGCCGGATGGCCCTGGTAACAAGCGGGTGCGAGCCCGGGGTTACTCGGCGTCGGCCTCCGTCAGACCATCGGCCACGGCGCGCGTGAAGTCGTCGTCGATGTGCACAACCTGGCGTCCGGCTGCTGCCAGGAGCGATGCGGCGATCGAGGCGCGATAGCCGGCAGCGCAGTGCACCCACACCTCGCCGCTGGGCACTTCGGCCAGCCGTTGTGGGAGTTCGTGCAGCGGGATGTGGGTGGAATCCGGAAGGTGCGCCTGCTTCCATTCCAGCTCGCGGCGTACGTCCAGCACGACGACTGGGCGATGGTGGCGTACCTGGGCCAGGTCGGCGAATCCGGCTCGCGGGTAACTGGCCAGGGGCCGGTCCCCGTTCCAGTCCTGCGGGGTTCCGGTCGCCTGAGCCGCCGGCCGGTCGATGCCGATGCGCACGAGTTCGCGCTGTGCCTGGGCGACCTGTTCAGGGGTGTCACCTAGGAGGGTCACGGGCATGCCCCACGGGATGAGCCAGCCGAGGTACGTGGCGAAGCTTCCGTCGAGGCCGAAGTTCAAGGTGCCGGCGACATGCCCGGCGGCGAACGCGACCCGATTGCGCAGGTCCACGACCCATTCGCCGTCGGCAATCCGCTCACGCAGCCGCTCGGGGTCGGCGGGTAGCGGCATCGACAAATCGGGCGCGGCAGGTCCGCCGCTGTTGGCCGCGGCCATCTGCGCGTAGTACGCCGGCCAGGCGTCCAGTCCGGCCAGGATGTCGTCCACGAACTCTTGCTCGCTCTGGGTCAGCGCCGGGTTGGCTGCCTTCTCCGCCGCCAACGTGGACGCACTCGCATCGGACTGCGTGGCTGAGCAGAAACTGCCGAAACCGTGGGTCGGATACACCCCCGTGGCGTCGGGCAGTTCGGCGGCCAGCCGGTGCGCCGACGTGTACTGGTGGCGTACCAAATCATGAGTGTGCTCTGGTCCGAGGAGGTCGGGCCGCCCCACCGAGCCGTAGAGCAGCGAGCCGCCGGTGAAGACCGCGATCTGGTGGTTCGCCTCGGACAGCGCGTAGGAGAGGTGGGTGAAGGTGTGACCCGGTGTCGCCAGGACGGTGACGGCCATGCGGTCACCGACGGTGACCTGGTCGCCGTCGGACACCGGCACTCGGTCGAACGTCACGGAATCCGCGGCGTTGACGTGGTAAGCGGCGCCAGTGGCCAGGGCGAGGGCGTGCCCGCCCGTGACGTAGTCGTTGTGGATGTGCGTCTCGAACACATGCGTGATTCGGACGCCGGCCTGTTCGGCCAGGTCGAGGACGCGGTCGATATCGCGTTGCGGGTCGATGACGAAGGCGACCTGCCCGTCGTGGACGAGGTAGCTGCGGTCGCCCAGGGTCGGGGTGTCGATCGGGACGATGTGCGGCACGGTGTTCTTCTTTCTGATGTCTAGACGGAGGGCTGGGCACCGCGGACGACGGTCCGGCCTGCTCGCTGCCACGCTCCGGTTCCGCCGGTGACCGAGACGGCGTCGAAGCCCGCACGGGCCAGGAGACCGGCCGCTGCGAGGCTGCGGTTGCCGGAGGCACAGATCAGGTAGACGGGTTCGTCTCGCGGTAGGTCGCCCAGGTGCTCAGGCAGCTGGCCGAGCGGGATCGGGCGAGCCCCCGGAACGTGCCCCGCGAGGTATTCGTCGGGCTCGCGGACGTCGACGACCGCCGCGCCCTCGGCGTGGGCGGCGGCGAACGAGACTTGGTCGATTTCGCGCATCATCACTCCCTCTCGGATACCCCCGGGGGTATCGAACGAACATTCTCCGATACCGGTGGGGGTATCTGGATATCGCCCACCATAGCCCGGCGAACCCGCTTGCCGTCAAGCCGCGACCAGCGCGTCCGGTCGTCAGACGTGTCACAGCCGCATCGCGGAATCCATACCCCCGGGCGTATGTTGAAGCCAGTGTCCGGTTATGCGGGAGGAGCCGAGGAATGCAGATCGAAGCCGATGCGGTCGGTGACGTCGTACGCCGCCTACGCCGGGCCGAAGGCCAGATTCGCGGCGTGATCGCGATGCTCGAAGAAGGTCGCGACTGCGCCGACGTGGTGACTCAGCTCGCAGCGGTGTCACGCGCGCTCGACCGGGCCGGATTCAAGATCGTCGCCAGCGGGCTGCAGCAGTGCATGACGGCCAAGAACGCCGGCGAGGACCAGACGGCCAACCTGGAGCAGATGGAGAAGCTGTTTCTGTCGCTGGCCTGACTCCCGAAGATCGGGAGAAATCCCGTCACCCCGGTTAGCCTGATGATGTGCCCACGCTTGCCCCATGGGATGGGGACGTTGGACCCGATTGATGCTGACTTAGGCCGGTGCCGCTGACCCGCGCTTGCGAGGATGGTGGGCTTGCGATTGGCGCGCCCACCGCGTGCGTGCCACGTCTGGCTGGTTCCGGAGGTGAGGCATGCTGCAGACGGTGGACGTCGGCCAGCGGTCGATCGAAGCCTATCGGGGGCTGGTCTCCGACGGGGTCCTCGACGAGCTGCGGCTGGTGGCACGCGATCTCCGTGGTGCCCGGGTCGTGCACCTGAACGCGACCCCGTACGGCGGGGGCGTTTCGGAGCTGCTGCGCTCCGAGGTGCCCCTGCTCAACGATCTGGGTCTCGTCTGCGACTGGAAGATCATCAGCGGCGACGACGACTTCTTTCAAGTGACGAAGAAGATGCACAACGCGTTGCAGGGCGCTGACGATGGGTTGACCATTCGCGATCAGCGGATTTACGAGGCAAGCGCCGAACGCAATGCGGGGTTGCTCGAAGAGGAGTACGACTTCGTCATCGTGCACGATCCTCAGCCTGCCGGGATTTTGTCCGCGCATGGCAAGGGGGACTCGCTCTGGGTGTGGCGGTGCCACATCGACACTTCCGAGCCCAATCCGCACGTATGGCGGTTTCTGCGGGACATGCTCGGCGACTACGACGCCGCGGTGTTCACCATGGACGAATTCGTGCCGCCGACACTTCCCATCCGCCGTGTCGATGTCATTCCACCTGCAATCGATCCCTTGTCGCCGAAGAACATGCCGCTGGACCCCGACGCGGCGCGCCAGGTGCTGGACTGGATCGGCATCGACGTCGACCTGCCGCTGATCACCCAGATCTCGCGCTTCGACCCGTGGAAGGACCCCCTCGGGGTGATCGCCGCCTACCGGCTGGTCCGAGACGAGTTCCCAGGTCTGCAACTGGCCCTGGTCGGTTCCATGGCGTTGGACGATCCGCAAGGCTGGCAGATCTACCGGGACATTCAGCGGGCCAGCCAGGACGATCCCATGATCCACTTGTTCACGAATCTGACCGGCGTGGGCAACATCGAAGTCAACGCCTTCCAACGGATGTCCGACGTCGTGGTGCAGAAGTCGATTAGAGAGGGGTTCGGCCTGGTCGTGTCCGAGGCGCTGTGGAAGGCCACGCCCACCGTTGCAGGGCGCGCCGGCGGCATCCCGCTGCAACTGGCCGACGACCTTGATTGTCTGCTCGTGGACTCGGTGCAGGAGTGCGCCCAAGAAATCTCCGCCCTGCTGCGGGACCCTGTCCGAGCCGCCCAGCTGGGCAGCCGCGGCCGTCAGCGAGTCGGCGCACACTTTCTGCTGCCTCGGCTGCTACTCAATGAGTTGTCGCTGCTCTGCGGCCTCGGCCAACCCGGCAGCGCCGCCGTGTCTCGTGTGCGGCGCGATCCCGTCTGCGGCATGGCGCTCGGCCCGGACCAGACAGCACCCACCACCGAGATCGACGGACTGCGGGTCGCATTCTGCTCCGTGGCGTGCCAATCACGATTCCTGAGCCGTCCCGAACGGTATGCCAGCGTCGGCGGGACTCCGCTGCGGACGGCAGATCCCGCGTGAACGAGCTGCGCCAGGACCCCATCACGGGAGACTGGGTCATCATGGCCCCCGACCGTGGGGCGCGGCCTCACGCAGTGCCGGCAGCGCCGGACCGGACGCGTAGGGCGGAGCCCTGCCCGTTCTGCCCGGGTAACGAGTTCCAGACACCTCCAGAGCTATGGCGCCTGACGGGTGCGGACGGCGCCTGGCGTATCCGTGTGGTCCCCAACAAGTTCGCCGCGCTCACGCCCATCGACGCTCCCACACGAGGAGCCGAAGGGTTCGTCGCGATGGCGGCGTACGGGCATCACGAAGTGATCATCGAGTCGCCGTGCCACAACGCCGACTTGGCCACCGTGGCGGTCGCCCAGGTAACCGCCGTGTTGGCGGCCTACCGTCAGCGATACCGCGCACTCGCGGCAAGCAGCGGCACCGCCCTGATCGTCATCTTTCGAAACCATGGCAGCGCCTCCGGCACGTCGCTCGACCATCCGCACTCGCAGATTGTGAGCACGCCGTTCGTCCCGCCGCAGGCCCAACAGCGACTGGAACACGCGCGACGGCATTTCGACCGCACACACGTGAACCTCTACGCCGATGTGCTCGGAAACGAGCTGCGTGACGGCCGCCGGATCGTGTCGACACGCTCGGATCTGGTCGCCTTTCAACCGTACGCGTCGATCGTGCCCTTCGAGACCTGGATCGTGCCGCGGCACCCACAGGCATCGTTCGGGCACATCGACGATTCGGTGCTGGACCAGCTCGCGGGGATGACCCGTGTCGTTCTGGGCGGACTACGAGAGGTGCTCCATGATCCGCCCTACAACCTCGTCGTCCACAGTTCGCCCCTCAGCGATGAGAACAACGACTACTTCAGTTGGCACCTTCAAATCGTGCCGCGGCTGGGCATCGCGGCCGGTTTCGAGCTCGGCACCGGTATGGCGATCAACAGCGTGGTGCCCGAACGTGCGGCTGCCGCGCTGCGAGCGGCAGTGGGACGCCAGATCGCCGCCGGAGTGTGACGCGGGCCGCGGTCATCGCTCGCGGGTCGCCGCAGCCGGCGTGTCGTGCCATACGGCTTTGGCTCCGGAGTCGCCGATCCGGTAAACCTGCGCCAGGTTGGCGATCGCCACGACGATGGCTACAAGTGAGAGCGCCAGAGCCCCCACCTTGCGCCTTGCCGGTCGCGACCCGTCGGCATCGTGGGCGGCGGCGGGCGTGCGGCGGCTCGTCCAGTACAAGGCGGCGGCGAGCGCCAGCAGCGGAACGGCGAACCAGATCAAGGTGTCGCCCAGTTCGGCGTGCGCGCCGGGATCACCTACCCGGCGTTCCAGGTGTTCGCCGCTTTCGGTGGCCAGCGGAATGCTGAGGGTGGCCGCCAGTGCGACGAGCGTCGTCAGGCCGGCGTACCTGCGGCGCCACGCGGGCCGGGCGGCCAAGGCGATGACACCTAGCGCCGCCAGTGGCAGCAGCACGACGACCGCGTGCACGACAAGCGGGTGCAGCGGCAACCCGTTGATGGTCTCAGGCATGGCGGACCCTCCAATCTTGGTCCCGCCGATCCTGGCAGCGCCGTTTTGGAGCTTTCTTGGAAACCGGCTCAGCCGACGGTCTTCGTCAGTGGCAGCCGCAAGCTGAGGGTCGCGCCGCTGGCGGTGCTCACCGCGGTGACGGAGCCGCCGTGGCGGTCGGCGATGTCGGCCACGAGCGCCAGCCCGAGCCCGTAGCGGCGTCTTGACGTCCCGCCGGTCGACGCGAACCGGTCGAAGATCCGGTCGGTCATTTGCGGGTCGATCCCGGGCCCGTCGTCGGTCACTTCGATGATCGCGTCCCGTCCGCCGACGCCGACGGTGATCAGGACACGGCTGCGCGCATGACGGATCGCGTTGTCGATGAGCGCGGTCAGCGCGCGATGCAGGCCCCCCGGTGTGCCGTCGACCTGGACGGCGCGGGCGGGGATGTGGCGCTCGATGACGACGCCTGCGTGGCGGGCGCCTTCCTGTCCTGCCTCGCACGCCTGCACGATCAGTTCCCGGACATCCATCGGCCGCATCGGCGTGTCACCTCGAGGATCCGCGGCGATCAACAAATCGTCGAGGATGTCATTGAGCCGGCCAGTGTCCTGGACCAAGCCGTCGAGGTCCGCCTGGGTGCGTGGGTCTAGCTCCGGAGCGAGGTTCGACCGTCGTCGCAACATCTGTGCCCGCGTGTGCAGCAGCGTCAGCGGCGTGCGTAGCTCATGGCTGGCATCGGCCACGAACCTGCGTTGCAGCGCGGCGGCGGCAGCCAGCGGCTGCACGGCCCGGTGGCCAAGCCACGCGCCACCCGCGGCGGCCAGGATCAGGGCAAGCACTCCGCACAGCGCCAGAGCGTCGAGGAGCGTACGCCGCTCAGTGTGATCGGTACTCAAATCGAGCGCGGCTTGCCGGACCGCGACGCCGTCGTTCACGGTGAGCACCCGGTATTCGACATCGCCGACGTGCAGGTCGTCGAAGCGACGGCCGCCCGCGGCGACTGCGGCCTGGGCGCTGGCATCCGGAAGACCGGCGGGGAGCCCTGGCGTCGCCACCTGCTGATCGGGTCCGTCGATCACCACCCAGACGCCCGGCGGTGGATCGGTGACGTCCTCGGCCCGAGTCAGCGTGGTGGTCAGCAGCTGGTCGGCGGCGGTGTGCTGCGCTCGTACGACAACCAGGGTCGCGACGGCGGCCACCAACGCGATGATCACGGCGACCGTGCCGGCGGCTTGTATGCCCAGCCGGACGGCGGTGCGCCGAAGCAGGGTCCGCTCGCGAGCGCTCACGCGTGTCCAAGTCGATAGCCGCGTCCGCGGACCGTTGCGATGACGTCAGGACCCAGCTTGCGTCTGAGATAGTGCACGTAGGTGTCGACCGCGACGTCGCTGCCGGCGTCGATGAAGACGGCCGCCCGTAGCTCCGCTCGGCTGAAGACCCGCGCCGGCCGCGTCGCCAGATACGCCAGCAACGAGCTTTCCCGATCCGACAATCGGACCGGCGCATCCGGCGGCACCGCCGACACCTCACGCGTGTCCAGATTCAGGCGCCGGCTCCCGATCGGCACGATGCGCGCCCGATCGAGATGCCTGCGTCGCAAGGCGCGTAGCCGGGCCAGCAGTTCATCGATGTCGAACGGCTTGGCGAGGTAGTCCTCCGCTCCGGCGTCGAGGCCTTCCACCCGGTCGGCGGGGTTTCCCAGTGCAGACAGCACCAACACTGGACAGGTCACGCCAGTGCGGCGGAGCCGAGCGAGAAGGTCCAGACCGTCCAAGGCGGGTAGGCCGCGATCCAAGATCACGACCTGATAGGTGCGAGTCAGCCCGAGATGGAGCCCGCGTTGGCCGTCGACGGCGACCTCGACAGCGTAGCCCTCGTCGGTGAGCAGTTCATCGAGCATCGAAGCCAGGCGCGCGTCGTCCTCGATGACCAGGATGGCGGGCGCCGGCTCGGAGTTCACGACACCATGATGCCCGGCGAGCGCTGATGGTCGGGTGCGGGCGGGGCTTGATCCGATAATCGTCCCGATTACTCCCTGTGGCCGCTGCAAGCCCGTGAGAATTGGAAGGCGTAGGGCTGGCCGAGGACCTTTGGCACTGGGCGAACCCTGAGCAGCACCCGCAGCGTTGACGGTGGCGTCTCGCTGAGGAAGGTGGCCCGGAATGCCTGACACCGTGAAAAGGGCGTCTTCGTCGCGGCCAGGACCGTCTGCACGCATCTGGGCGGCACGCGACAGCATCCTGTTCAGCCTGTCGACGCTGTTGCTGCTCGGCGGCGTCCTGGCGGCATCCGCGGATGCGAACGCATTGGCCACCATTCTGTGGACCAGCTCGGCCGGGATCGGGTTGGCGTATTCGACGGTGACGATCGGCCTGGCGGTGCGCCGTCGGCAGCCGTCGGTGGATGTCATCGCCTGGTTGGCACTCGTCGGTGCGCTGCTGGTCGGCGAGCCGGTCGCAGGCGCGGTCATCGCGGTCATGCTGTTCACCGGCGGCGTCCTGGAGGCCCGAGCGTCGGTTCGTGCCCGGCGGGAGCTGAGCACGCTGGCGGCGCGGGCACCGCGGGTGGCGCGCAGGCAAAACCCGCACGGCATCGAGGAGGTGCCGGTGGACCGGGTGGCGATCGGCGATCGGCTGCTGGTGGGTGCGGGGGAGATCGTGCCGGTCGACGGTCGGCTGACCGACGCGGGCGTGTTCGACGAGTCGGCTCTGTCCGGGGAAGCCAACCCGGTCGACCGCCCGGCAGGCGACGACGTCCGTAGCGGTGTCGTCAACGCCGGGTCCGCCGTGACGATGGTCGCGACACAGCGCGCCGCCGAGTCGACCTATGCCGGGGTGGTTCGCCTAGTCGAGCAGGCGCAGTCGGCGACCGCACCGTTCGTGCGGCTGGCCGACCGGTTCGCCGTGGGGTTCGTGCCGCTGACCCTCGCTGTGGCCGGGATTGCGTGGGCGATCACCGGCGACCCGGTACGCGCAGTTGCCGTCCTGGTGGTTGCAACCCCGTGTCCGCTGTTGCTCGCGGCGCCCATCGCGATCATGTCCGGACTGTCCCGGGCGGCCCGGCATGGTGTGATTCTCAAAGGCGGTTCCCCGCTCGAACGGCTCGCCGCCGGTCGCGTCCTCCTGTTCGACAAGACCGGCACCCTTACTCGTGGCCGACCCGCGCTGACCGCCATCATCACTGCCGGCCCCGAGCCCGCCGACGAGCTGCTCCGTCTGGCCGCCAGCCTCGATCAAGCCTCCGCGCATGTGCTCGCGGCGACCATCGTGAAGGCGGCCCGCGACCGCGGCCTCAGCCTCACACCGGCGACAGATGTGCGAGAACGCCACGGCTACGGCGTCGAGGGCACCGTCGGCGGCCGTGTGGTACGGCTGGGTAAGGCCGCCTGGACCCTGGACGGGCCCGTCCAGGGTTGGGTACGCCGAGCTCGTCGTCGTGCCGCCCTTGATGGCTCGCTGACTGTGTTCCTAGCGGTGGACGGCCAGCCGGCTGGAGTGCTGTTGTTGACTGATCCGCTCCGTCCGGACGCGCCACGGATGATGCGTACCCTGCGTCAATCCGGGATTCGACGGATGGTGCTGGTCACCGGTGATCGCGCGGACATCGCCGAAAGCGTCGGCCGCATCGTCGGCGCCGACGCCGTCTACGCCGATCGGGACCCCGCTGAGAAGCTGGCCATCGTTCAGAGGGAGCAGCAAGAAGCTCCCACGATCATGGTCGGCGATGGCGTCAACGACGCCCCGGCTCTCGCCGCCGCCGGAGTCGGAGTCGCCCTGGCTGCTCGGGGAGCCACCGCGTCGGCCGAGGCAGCCGACGTCGTGCTCACGGCTGACCGGATCGACGGGCTCGCCGACGCCATCATGGTCGCCCGGCACAGTCACCGCATCGCTCGCCTGGCCGCGGGAATCGGTATGGGGCTGTCTTTCGCCGCGATGATCCCGGCAGCAGCCGGTCGGCTGTCACCGACCGCCGGCGCCATTCTGCAGGAGATCATCGACGTCGCTGCGATCGGGATCGCCCTGACCGCGTTGCTGCCCACGCGTACCCACACCGTGCGGTTGCCGCAGGCCGACCTGGCCGTCGCGACACGACTCCACGCACAGCACGACGCCATACGCCCACTCGTCGAACAGATCCGTGTCGTCGCCGACGGACTGGGAGCGGTGCCGCCGGACCTGGCGTCCGCACGACGTCTGGTAGATCAGCTCGATTCCGATCTGCTGCCGCACGAACTGGCCGAGGAACAGCAATTGCTGCCCATCCTTGACCGCGCGCTGGGTCCAGATCCGACGGGAGCGCTCAGCCGCACCCACGCCGAAATCGAACACCAGGTACGGCGGCTGCGGCGAGCCTGTGACGACCTCGGCGAACACCCGGAGCCGGATGAACTCACCGATCTACGCGCGAGTCTTTACGGCCTGTACGCGATCTTGCACCTGCACAACGCTCAGGAGGAGGAAAGCGCATTCAGTCTCATGCCCACCGAAGCGGCCCGCCGGGCCGGCTGAGTGTGCAGCCGACCCGAGGCCACATGCGGACGACGCTTTAACGCCGCATCCTCCGCATGCTCATGTACAGGGTGGCGGCGCCGAGCACGGCGGTGACGGCACCGACGGAGACGTTGTTCGCCACTGCCGGCGTCGTGTTGACGGTCCCGCGGATCACCCAGGGTGATACGAAGGCCCACACACCGAGCACGGGAATCACCCAGGTGACGCCGTGCCAGCGCTCATACGACGCGGTCAGCCCGCAGGCCAGGGCGACGAGCACGGTGCCGGTGGCGATGTTGCTGATGGCGAGAGGCGTCAGCGACTGGAAGCCGACCACCCAGGGTGAAATCGCCAGGTACAGCCCCGATAACAGGACGAGGCCGGTGACGACGTGGGCGGCCCAGGTTTCGTTGACCTGTTCGTATTTCTGGCGCAACGCCACAATGTCGGGATGCCGCTCGATGCTGACCGTGGAAGCCATGGTTGTCACCTCCAGAAGAACGTGACGGAGTGCAATATGCGGCGATCACACCGGCGCACCGCCGGTCACCGTTGATCCGGTGATGCGCTGGCGGGCTGTCTCACTTTCAGGCTAGTACCGCCGGAAGACGTGCCTGAGGTCAACCTGCGGATCGGGCGCAAGCAGATCGGCGCGGTCTGGTCCCGGCCGCGGCAAAGCCGGATCCTGCCATGATCGGGGCCTTGGTCCCTACCTCCACGACGTCGAAGGTGCTGGGCTCGAGGTGAGGCCCTCGCGCTGGAGGTGGTCCATGATCACGATTTCCACACCGCGACGCGTCGAACTGTCCGCACCGGCCAGGCCTGCATGGTCGGGTCTGTTCAGCATTGCGGCGATCGCGGCTTTGGCGTCGGCGGTTCTTCTTCCGATCCAGATCGCGGTCTTCGTCGCCTGGCCGCCGCCCCTCGACGGCGGCGCGGCCGACTGGTTCGCGCTGCTGCAGGACAATCGGCTCGCGGGACTGATCGATCTGGATCTGCTACTCGTCGTGGACAACATCCTGCTCGTGCCGATCCTGCTCGCGCTGTTCCTCATCCTGCGCCGGGCCAGTGCTTCGATGATGCTCGTCGCGACCGCCGCAGGTCTGCTGGGCGTCGTCATGTACGCGACGATGAACCCGGCGATTCAGATGAGCACGCTGAGCGACGACTTTGCGACCGCGACGTCCGCAGAGGCCAAAGCCAGCGCGGTGGCAGCTGGCGAGGCTGCCTTGGCCGCTTGGCAAGGCACCGCCTTTCATGTGGGGTACTTGCTCGGATCCTTGGCGGGGATTGTGATCGGCATCGCCATGCTTCGGAGTGCGGCGTTCAGCAAAGTGACGGCGTGGATGGCGATCGCGGCCAATGCCGTGGGGCTCGGCTTGTACCTGCCGGGTATCGGCGTGTTCGTCGCCGTCTTCTCCGTCCTCTTCCTGGAGATCTGGTATGTGCTGGTGGCGCGGGCGCTGTGGGGGCACGCCAAGCGGTCCCGGGGCGACACGGCCATCCCGGCGGGGTCTCGAAGGGCGTCCGGCCCTGAGGCCGCGGGACCTTAGCCTCTGCGCGGCGGTCCCATGGTGCGATGCCATGGTCAGTGACCATCCTGGCGGGCCAACGGCTGGCCCGTTCAATGCGATCAAGGGGACGTCATGAACACTCTGGTGATCGGGATCGGTGACGAGCACCGGCGCGACTACGCAGTCGGCCTCACGGCGGTGCGTGAGCTGCGGACCCTGCACACCCAGGGGATCGACTTCGCGGAAAGCCACGGCGAGGCCACAGCGTTGGTCGACCTCTGGGCCGACATTCCACTGGCGATCATCGTCACCGCCGGCGACACGGGCGAAACGCCCGGCCACATCGAGCGGATCGGACCGCACGACTCGGCTCTGACCGGCCGCGGATCGCCAATCGGCGATGCGATGGCATTGGCCCGATCCCTCGACCGGATGCCGCAAAGACTGCTCGTCTTTCGCATCCAGATCCGCGACGGATCACCCGGGGAAGGCCTTTCGGCGCAGGTGAGGCTGGCCGCAGGCGAAGTGATCAGCGAGATCGCCGACCTACTAGTCACCCAGCGTTGGGTGCGCCACTGACCAGACCTGCCACTAATCCCGGAGGCAACTGTGATCACCACGACGTTCGACATGCTTAAGGCGCATCCGTTTCTCACCGGGATGACCGACGAGCATCTCCGGCGGCTGTCCGCTTGGGGGCACGGGTCGATCTTGCACGCAGACACCCGCGTTTTCGAGGAGGGCAGCCGGGCTGACCGGTTCTGGCTGCTGACCGACGGCCACGTCCGACTGGAGACACACCTGCCCGGTCGTGGCGACGTCACGGTCGAGACCTTGGGGCCGGGCACCGTTCTCGGCTGGTCGTGGCTGTACCCGCCCTTCCGGTGGCATTTCACCGCGACCGCCGTCGAACTTGTGCACGCCGTGGTCGTCGACGGGCCAGGTGTTCGCCGGATGTGCGAAGAGGATCCGGTGTTGGGCTTCGAGCTGACTCGCCGCTTCATGCGCGTTGTCGTGGACCGGCTGCAGCAGACCAGGCTCCGCCTGTTCGACGTTGATGCCCCGCCTGAGTGGCTGACGGCCTCGCCGTGATTCGCGGTGCTCGTGTTCCCTCCTGGTACCGGAGAGGTCACGTCGGCACGGCGATCGGGCCGAAGGTCCCTCGTGTCGTAGGCGGTCGGCACTGGGCCGGCTGAAACCGGGCTCGCACGCTGGAGATATGAGCGAGAAAGAAGTTCACGACGCCGGCCGGCAGGCACTGCGAGAATCCGCCGATCGCGTGCGGCCTCCGGGCGAGCGCGAAGAGGAGCTACTGCGATACCTCGGCGGCGTCGCGTACCGCGAACACATCGAGGAGTCTCGCGAGCAGCGAGACCTGGCGACCGAGGAGGGCAAGCGATGACTGTCGCACGTACCTGGACCGTCGAGGTCTTCATCGACGAGCACGAGGATGAGCGGCTCACTCATGCCGAGGCGCGCCTGCACACCCGTGATCGCACGAATCTGAGGGGCGAAGGCGTGGCCATGCGGCGGCCGGGCGACACCGAGGTGCCGGAGATCGGTGAGGAGCTCGCCGTCGCGCGGGCGCTGGCCGACCTGTCGCACCAGTTGCTCACGGCAGCCGCTGGTGACATGGAGCAGGTGGCGGGTTGACCGCTCGCCGGCGGATCGGCCCGATCAGCATCGGATGAGTACGCACCGTGGAGGTGACGAGATGTCGCCCGTTGCCACCGGCTTCCACCGGTCGTCACCAGCAACCGAAACGCAACGCGCAGCCTCGGTCTTCGCCATACGAAGTGTTGTCACTTTACTGATCTTCTTGGGAGTCAGCGCGGTCGCCGGCGGCGTCGAGATGCTGCTCGACGTCGACGGAGGCAGGTACCTGCCGCAGTCGTGGCTCGTGGACCTTCCCCTCGTCGACACGTTCGCACGATCGAACTGATCTATCTGCCGAGCCTGTCCTGGTTGCAGGTCGTCTACGGATTGACCGGATTGAGCCTGACGCTGTTGCCCTGGACCGGGCCGGTTCGGGATCACCTTCGTGCGAAGTGAAACGACTGTCGAGCGTCGAAGGCGATCAGGGTGAACGCAGACCAGAAGTTCTGCGCGGAGGGCGGAGGCGACGCGAATGGCTGTCTTGGGAACCCGGCATCCAGCCCGGAGGCGGTGGAAGGCGTGGAACGCCTTCACCTTGTGGGTACTGCACACGCCGCTGCTCGAGCGACTCGCCGAACGGCAGGTGTGCGAGCTTCGGTTCCGGGCACGGCGCAGCGGCATCGAAGTGGTTTTACCCGTCATGTATGCCCAGCGTGACGATATGCTCGTCGTGTTGGTCGGCGGGCCGGACGGCAAGCGGTGGTGGCGCAACTTCACGTCGCCGCGCCGGGTTCAGGTCCTCCTGCGCGGGAGCGGGCGCACCGGTGTCGGACGTCTCGTGCTCGCCGGATCACCACAGCGGCCGGAGGCGGCCGGCATCTACAGCAGCCGGTTCCCCGACCTGGAGGTGCGGGACGACCCGATCGTGGTCATAGACCTCGACCAGACCTCCTGACGAAGGCGTGGGCCGACCCGCTGTCACCGATTTCGCGATGAGCCGCGGCCGTCGACGGGAGGTCGTGAGATGACGATCGTCCATCACGAAGGGCAGGCGGAGCACTACCGTCTGCCGACTGCTTTGGCGAGGTTGGCGGAATGCGCCGGGCGTACCGTAGTGCTTCTAGCCCGCCGGCGCGTGCATCTGCCTCGGGCTCGGGTCGGCGCCTGGGTGCGGTTCGCGGACGGATCCACCTCGCGGATCTATCGGGAGACGGTGCTTGACCGTCCCGCTCCGCACGAGCCGTGTGTACTGATCGTCCAATTCCGGCTGCGGCGTGTCCGAGGCCGTGGACACCGAGTGTTTCAGGCCGAAAGCATGCTGAACACCCCGTTGTTCGTCGGCTTTCCCGGGTTCGTGTCCAAGTTGTGGCTCGCCGCAGACGAGCATGGCGTCTACCGAGGGTGCTACGACTGGGACGGTCCCGAAACGGCTCGGGCGTACGTCCGGGCCTTGTGGTGGCCGCTCGCCTTGGTCAGCGACACAGCCTCGATCAAGTATCGGGTGCTGCCGGGCTTGCGTCGCGACGCGATCCTCATGGACCCGGGCCGGGTCGACGCCGGGCGGAGCCAGGAGCAGGATCAGTGGTGGCGGCCGTTGAGCATGCGATGAACACGCCTCGGTTGCTGGTAGTCGGAGCCGGACCGACGGGTCTGGCGCTCGCTCTGCAGGCTGCCGTCCTGGGTGCGCAGGTCCGGCTCATCGACCGGCGTGCCAATGCGGCCCGGCCGTCGCGCGCCATGCTGCTGCACTCTCGCACATTGGAGGTGCTGCGCCCGCTCGGCCTGGCGGACGCGCTGATCGAGCGAGCCATAACCGCGCCACGAATGCAGCTACACGTTAACCAGCGCACCGTACCGGTGACCCTGGCCGACTTCGCGGTCGACGACACCGCGTACCCGCACCTGTCGCTGATTCGCCAGGCAGCCGTCGAGACGGTGCTCACCGAAACACTCGCACAGCACGGCGTCTCGGTTGAGTGGGGCGTCGAACTGTCAGGCTTCACCGCTTCCACTCAGAGCGGTGTCCGCGCGTATCTGCACGGAGCACGATATCGGAGTACGGAGCAGGACTTCCTGGCCGGATGCGATGGCGCGGCGAGCACGGTCCGCAGGGCGGCGCACATATCCGCCCCAGGCCGCGCGTACAGGCAGGAAGTCGTTCTGGCTGACGTCGAGCTCGACGACGATCTGACGCCGGAAGCAGCGCACGTCGCAGCAGGCTGGGACGGCCTGGTGTTCCTGTTCCCCATCGGAGAGCGCGCACCATGGCGGATACTGGCGACCCGGCAGGCGACCAGTGAAGGCGGCGACTGTATTGGTATGGACGACGTGCAACGCATCCTGGACCTGGCGCACCTCCCTACGAAGGTAGCCGGCGTTGCGTGGTCGAGCGTAGTTCCGCTGCGACGCCAGCTAGCCCAGTGTTACCGGCGAGGGTCGGTGTTCCTGGCCGGTGACGCGGCACATACGCACTCGCCGGCTGGCGGCCAGGGCATGAATACCGGCATCCACGACGCGATCAACCTCGGCTGGAAACTCGCCCTGGCCGGCAGCAGCACGGCCCGCGACACGCTTCTCGACTCGTATGAGGTCGAGCGCCGGCCGGTGGCCCGCACGATCATGGCGTTGACGGACGTGGTCTTCTGGGCCGAGGCGGGCACCGACCCGGTGGCGTCACTGGCCAGGACTGCTGCGGCACGTCTCGGGGCGCCGCTGCTGCCGGGCGTGCTTGGATGGCGCCGGTTGGTGGCCGAAGGGTTCCGAACCCTGGCGCAACTTCGCACCGGATACCCCAGGAGTCCGCTGAGCATCGACGACCGGCCGCCGTCGTCGATGCCGGTGGGTGCCGGGGGACGGCTGCCGGACATGCCGGTCGTGGTGTCATCCGGACCGGCGCGGCTGCACGAACTGACCGCCGAGCCCGGCACCCATCTGCTGCTCTTACGCGATGCGGCCGAGCCTGGACTCATGGAAAATGACCGAATTCGCGTCCACCGGTTGCTGGACCGGCCGGGAGCCGGGTTGATCGGCGTGCGACCCGACGGCTATGTCGGATTGCGAGCCGGCCGGACGAGCTCGCCGAGCGTGAAACGCTGGCTACGCCTGACCGGTGCCCTCTCTGGGCCGACGCCGTAGCCTGTCGGCGCCCATGCAGCGACGAGCGGCGACCGGATGGCCGCCGCTCAGGCTTTGTCCACTATTGCTGACAGCTCGTCGACACGACTTCGGTGAGCGGAGCGGCCGTGACGGGAATGTGCGACTGCAGCAGGAGACAACCCTTGGCACCGGCCGCGGCGATGGGGTGGGCAGCGCCGGGCGGCACAACGATGTAGGCGCCGTCGGACAGCCGATGCGAGCCGACGGAAACCTCACCTTCGAGAACCCAGATGTGTTGCTCGATGCCCATATGTGGACGACCTGGAGTGCTTGCCCCGGGTTCGAATCGCAGCAGCACGTCGACGAGGTCATGGCGCCGCGACAGCTCTTTGACATACACGCCTGGGCACCCGGCGACGGACGTCCAGGGTCGGCGCCTGATCTGCTCCGAACGCGTCGTGGTTACCTCATGTTTGTCCGCCTGGATCGGCACTGTCATCATCATTTCCCCGCTCCTAGCATTCGGCTGGATGTGCCATGGTCAAGCCTGGTCCAGGACGGCCCGCCGAGCCAGAGGAGCTGGTGCTCCGCGGAGCGGGACATTGGTCCTGCCGGTGTCGACGGTGCCCAGGTAGGGACCTTTGACCTAGCAGAAGGAGGTCCGCCGGGCCGGGCACCGCGGGACCTCCGTGTCTGGGCCGGATTCCTTGGTGGCGGTGGACTGTGACTAGGCGGACGCGATCGGCCGGCGGACAGCTGGTCGATCAGTAAGGCAGATGCGCTTACACGACGGGTGAGGAGTGGAGCTGCGATGACTGTCAAACTGGACGTCCATCAAGAAGAAGGTCAACAACCACAGGCGCGCGGGTGGATGGAGGAGCAGTCGCCGATCAGGCAGTCCGCCGCCGAGATGGCCGCAAGAGCCTATTCCGCGGCAGTCCGCGCGACCGAACTATTCATCACCAGCCTGCCCGGAACACCCACCGATGAAGACCTAGCGCGCTACACGGGCCTCCTCAAGCGTGAGGACGCGGCTTGGCAGGAACGCCGCGAAGCGTTCGCCGCTCTTGCCTTGCGCCACGAGCCGTAGTCGGGCTGACCACAATGAGAGCCGGCGGTACGCCAATCAACCGGGCCACCATTGACCTGGGAACGCTGCGAGAACTTGTGAGACCCGCCGACGCCACGTTCACGAGTGTCTACCTGGCCACCGTGCCCGATAACGCCGCGGAGTCTCACTGGCGCAGACTTTCCACTCACCTGGCACGTCAGGGCGCGCCCAGAGCCGACATCGACGCAATCGGAAGGTCTTCGGCCGAGACGGGCGTAAGAGGCGATCACGTGTTGGTCGCCCGCGCCGGGCGGACGTTGCTGAGTCAATCTCTGCCCGGGGGAGTGGCCAACGACTATGCCCACGTCGGCGCGCCACCGCCTCTGGCACCGCTGCTGGCCTGGCGCCAGCGCCATCCAGCGTACGTGGTGAGCCACCAGGCCGAGCCTGTGGAAGTGCTCGAACTTGCGCGGTCGAGTGGCGCCGACCTCGTGCTGGCAACAGCAGGTGACGTAAACGACCTAGTGAACCGGTTTCGGCGGCTGGATCCCTCGATCACAGTGCGCAAGATCGGTGATGGCGAGGAGACGGATGAGTCGATCCAACAGGTTCTGGATGAGTACGCCGCGACGACAAATTCAGAAGTGAGATTAGCCCTCGATGCCTTCGCCGTTCCGCACAGCGTCGCTGTCCAGGGAGTCCACCCGACGCTTGCCGCCCTGGCCGTTGGCCGTGCAGACACGGTGTTGGTCGTGGACGATCCGGACGATCGGCGAACCGCGTGGTTCGGGCCGGTCGAACTGTGCGCCTCGCTGCCAGACCCCGTGCATCCCGAGCGGACCGCGCACGGCGGCCGTCTGGTCGACGTGACCATCCGGGCCGCTCTGCTCACCGGAGCGCGGATCCGGATTCTGAGCGATGAGCAGGCGCGTGGCTTGCGCGGTGGGCTCGGCGCTCTCCTCCGGTGACCGCGGCGGGCTGCGGCAGAACCCGGACGAGGTGAGGACCATGAACGAGAAGCGTTTCTCCGGCCAGACCGTGCTCGTGACGGCGCGGGCTCCGGCATCGGCCGAGCCGTTGCCCGGCGACTGGCGGCGGATGGACCGCCTGAGCAGGGACTTTAGACCCCTCTTCGCGGGTCCGAGCGCTCTGCCCGCCCGGGTCGTGACCACGGGATGGTCAAGTCATGGACACGGATGCTTCACGAGGCGTCCGTCGCTCAGCCTTTGCAGCGAGCGCAGCTGAGTGCTGCGGTCGCCGCGATGAATCGGACAGGTGGCGCGGACATGCCTAGGATGCGCGATTTCCTCGACCGGTTCCGCCCGGCCGGCGCTCCGGGACCGGCCGGTGCCGTCGGCGTACCAGCTGATCGGCTGTCCGGCGCCGAGACGGAGCTCGCGCCGCTGTTCGCGGCCCTGACGGCGGTCGAGCAGCGGTGCGCTGAGACGCGTGATCGAGCGGAGCAGGATGCCGCCCGCCGCACCGCCCAGGCACGCCGCATGGCCGCGGCCATCGTGAGTCGTGCCAGATCGCAAGAGCGAGGTGAGCGGGCCGCCGCCGCAGCCGATGCGCTGGCCACCGTCGATGCGGAGGTGAACCGCATCTCGACGCAAGCCCGGCTGACGGCCGCCGATCTGCGCGAGCAGGGTGCGCGCCGACTCCCCGCGCTCGTGGACCTCGTGGTCACGCGGACCCGGAACTTCGCCGATTCGGCCGCGCGGGATCGGCCATGAACGGCGCGTGGGTGGCCGGAAGCGTCCGCGCGCAAGCGATGGCCCGCCGTCGTCTGGGTGTCACCGCCGCGCGTGCGTTGGGCCGTAGCGCTTCTTTGACCGAGGCGTTGGCGGCTTTGGCGGCCTCGCCATACGGCCGTCACGTCCGACTCGCCGCCGGCCTGGCCGCCGCTCAGCATGGTGTCCTCGACGCGCTGCTGTGGAATCTACGGGTACTCGCGGGCTGGCTGCCCCCCGCGGGCGTCCGCTCCCTGCGGGCCCTGGCCGGATGGTTCGAGATCGCCAACGTGGACGAGCACGTCGCCCAGCTGACGGGCCGGGCCGCCGAGGAGCCGTTCCGCCTCGGAGTTCTTGGATCAGCCTGGCCACGTTTGTCCGAAACCGGCTCCAGGCCAGAGGTGCGCCGGGCCCTGGCCGCCTCAGCTTGGGGCGACCCGGGGTCGGACGATCCAAGTGACATTTCGCTTACCATGCGCGTGGCCTGGGCTCGGCGGGTGGTGTCCCAGGTAGATCAGGCGGTTCCATGGGCGCTCGGAGCTACCGGTCTGCTGGTCGCCGGGCATGTCCACGATGCCGGCGGGCGGCTGCCCGAGACCGCGGCCCGTGGCGTGGACGCCCTTCTCGGCCCTGAATGGGCCCACGCGCGGGACCTCGCCGACCTATGCGATCGGCTCCCGGCCCGGGCCCGTTGGGTGCTGACCGACGTCCACCGACCCGAACAGCTGTGGCATGCCGAGGCAGCGTGGTGGAGACGCCTGCACACCGATGGCTCGAGACTGATCGCCGGTGGCCGGTTCGGACCGGATCGGCCGATCGGGGCCGTCGCGCTGCTGGCTGCGGACGCCTGGCAGGTCCGTGCCGCGCTGGCGCTCGCAGCACGGACCGACGTCGAACAGGAGGACGCCGATGTCCTGGCGTGAGGCGCTGGCGCCGCAACCGATGAGCCGCGTCGCGATCCTGAGCCCGATGCCGGCTCTGCGGGCGGTCTTGGCGCGAGTGGCGGATGAGGGCGTGGTGGAGTTCGATCGGCTCACCGGGCCGGGCGAGGCCGCGGCGAACCCCACCGCCCGCCTGCTGCGAGGCCTGCCGGCGGGGTCCGCGGAACCACGGCTGGCGGTCGCCGCACCCGACCTGAACGCATTGGTCGAGGCGGGCCGGATCGATCTGCTCGCCGGCGAAGCCCAACTCGCCGAGTACGCGGGGCAGGCCGTCGTGCGTGGTCACGTCGCCGGTCTCGTCGGCTGGACACCGACGGCCGACGTCACGGCGCTGTGCAGGCGTCTCGGTGAGATCGGCGGCGTCGCGGTGGAGCTCCCTCTGCCGCGGGGCACGGACCCGCCGACCGCCATCGCCACAGGCCGGACCTCGCAAGCGTTCGGGCCGCTCGTGACCACCTACACCACCGTCCCGTACGCCGACGTCGACCCGACGCTGCTGGCCGGGTTGGCGTACGTGGTCATGTTCGGGGCGATGTTCGGCGATGTCGGGCACGGCCTGCTGCTGGCCTTGATCGGTGTGGCGATCCGATGGGGTCTGCGATGGCCGCGCGCCGTGACGAAGCTTCGACCACATTGGATGTTCATCACAGCGGCCGGCGTGTGCGCGGCCTTGTTCGGGCTTGGCTACGGTGAATTCTTCGGGCCGACTGGTGTGGTGCCCGTGTGGTGGATCTCGCCCATGGATCACCCGGTGCCCCTGCTGCTGGGCGGAATCGCGCTTGGCGTTGTGCTGCTCGGCTTGGCGTACGCGCTGGGCACGATCAACCGCGTCCGCGAAGGCGGCTGGAGTGTCGCTCTCTACGCTCCGTCCGGGTTGGCCGGTTCCCTGCTGTTCGTGGCTCTCGGACTGGCCGTACCCGCCTGGTACCTCCCGTCCGGATGGTTGGCCGCTGCGGCGGTGCTGAGTGCGCTGCTGGCGATCGGACTGGCGTTCGTCGGGTTCTGGACGGCCGCAGGCCGTGGCGCGGGCGGCGTGCTGCAGGCCGTGATCGAGGTGTTCGACATGGTGCTGCGGCTTGGTTCGAACATCGTGTCCTTCGCCCGGCTCGCCGCGTTCGGGCTGACCCATGCGGTGCTGGGCTGGATCGTCTGGGACGCCACCACCGGCCTCTGGTCCGCCGGTCCGGCTGGGGCAGTCGCCGCGGTCGCCGTCTTCGTCGTCGGCAACGCGTTCGCGTTCGCTTTGGAAGCGCTCGTCGCCGCCGTGCAGGCCCTGCGACTGGAGTACTACGAGTTGTTCTCCCGAGTCTTCCAGACTCAGGGCCGGCCGTTCCAGCCATGGCACATACCGCTCGAACAGGTTCCGCTCGAACGCTCCGAAACGGAGGAGTCATGATCGGCATGCTCAGTGTGCAACTGGCGGCACAGGCCGCCGAGGTCAGCGGAATGGCTTTGCTGGCAGCCGCCATCGCCGTCGCCGGGGCCTGCATCGGCGCCGCGATCGCGGTGGCGTACACCGGCGCGGCGGCGCTGGCGGCGATGAGTGAACGCCCGGAGCTGTTCGGTCGGGCCATGGTCATCGTCGGCCTGGCCGAGGGAATCGCGATCTATGGACTGATCATCGCGATCATCTTGATCGGCAAGGCGTGACATGACAGCGGGCCGGATCGCCGCGATCGGCGAACAGGTTGCCGTCGAGGGATTCGGGCTGGCCGGTGCGCTGGCGTATCCGGCCGGCGATCCCGATGAGGTCCTGGCCGCCTGGCACTCCTTGCCGGCCGACGTCGCGCTGGTGTTCCTGACAGCGGCGGCGGACCGAGTCGTGCCGCGCCGCTCGCCCGAGTCGGTGCCGTTGACGGTGGTGATGCCGGGATGACGGCCGATACTTATGGCGACGCGTTGCGTCCGCTGGCCGAGGCGTTGCTGAGCGCGGCGGACGCCGACGCTGCGCTGACGCGCCGGGCGGCCGCGATGTCGTCGGCCACGGTGCTCGCCGACGCGCGCCGACAGGCAGACGAGATTCGGGCTGAGGCCCGCCGACAAGGTGCCGCCGACGCCGAGGCGGCCCTGGCCGCCGCGCGGGCACGTGCACGACGCGAGGCCCGTAGCGCGGTGCTCGGCGTCCAGCGTGACTTGTACGACCAGCTGCGGGAGCGCAGCTACGCGGCAGTTGCGGCGCTGCGGCTCGAATCGGGGTATGCCCGCTTGCGTAGCGGGTTGGCCGAGGCGGCGCGGCAAGTCCTCGGCCCTGACGCCGTGGTGGTCGACGCCGACACCGGCGGTGTCACCAGTTCCGCAGACGGGCGGCGGCTGGACCTGTCGTTGGCACAGTTCGCCGACCGGGCGGTCGACGAGGTCGCCTGGCGCCTGTTCGACCCCGCAGCCGACCAGGACGCCGTTGCGACCGCAGAGGCGGGATCCGCATGACGGCCATGGTTCGCCGCGTCAACGGCCCGCTCATCGAGGTGGATGACCTTGCCGGCGCAGCGGTGGCCGAACTCGTCGAGATCACCTCCGCGGCCGCCGCCATCCCGGCCGAAGTCGTCGCGCGCAGCGGAGAGCACGCGATCGTGCAGGCGTACGAGTACACCGGGGGCGTGCGCCCGGGTGACCCGGTGCGGCAACTGAACCGGTCTCTGTCGGCACCGCTCGGTCCGGGTCTGCTCGGCGGGGTCTTCGACGGTTTGCTGCGCCCGCTCGCCGGCGGCCCCGCCTGGCTGGCGCCCGGATCCATCGCACCCGCCGACGGTCGGACCTGGCAGTTCGTTCCCGTGGCGGGCGATGCCCGACAGGCCAATGCCGGGGACATGCTGGGCGTTGTCACTGCTGCCGGTCCGATCGAACACCGGGTGCTGGTGCCACCCGGTGTGCAGGGTGCCGTGTCGGTGCGGCCGGCCGGGGCCTACCGCGCAGACGAGCCGATCGCGCAGGTCGGTACCGTTGACGTCGCCTTGCGAACCTGGTGGCCGGTACGCCGCCCGCGGCCCTGCACGACCCGGCTGGCCGCCGCCGATCCGTTGCTCACCGGCCAACGCGTCCTTGACCTCCTTTTCCCTCTCATCAAGGGCGGCACGGCCGCCGTGCCGGGCGGGTTCGGCACCGGCAAAACGGTGCTGCTGCAACAAGTCGCGAAGTGGTCCGACGCCGACGTGATCGTCTACGTCGGCTGTGGGGAGCGCGGCAACGAGCTCGTCGACGTCCTCGACGAACTGCGTGATCTGCCCGATCCGCGTACCGGCGGCCGGCTGGCCGACCGCACGGTCATCATCGCCAACACCTCGAACATGCCGATCATGGCCCGGGAAGCGAGCATCTACACCGGTGTCACGGTGGCCGAGTTCTATCGGGACATGGGCTACGACGCCGTCGTCATCGCCGACTCGACCTCCCGCTGGGCCGAGGCGCTGCGGGAATTCGCATCCCGGAGCGGCGACCTGCCGGCGGAGGAGGGTTACCCGGCCGGGCTGGCCTCCGCGCTGGCGGCGTTCTACGAGCGGGCCGGCCGTGTCAGCACACTCGGTGGCCGATCCGGATCGGTGACGGTCATCGGCGCTGTCTCGCCACCCGGTGGCGACATGACCGAACCGGTCACCGCCCAGACCCAGCGGTTCGTCCGTTCGCTGTGGACGCTGGATCGGGACCTGGCATACGCGAGGCATTATCCGGCGGTGAGCTGGTCGGGCTCCTACTGCCGGGACGCCGAAGCCATCGGAGCCTGGTACGCCGCCAACGGCGACCCCGGCTGGGCGGCTCGCCGAGGTCGGGCCTCGGCGGTGCTGGCCGATGCCGACCGGATCGCGGCCTTGGCCGAACTGGTGGGCCTGGAATCCCTGCCCGGACTCGAACGCATGACCTTGCTCGGCGGTCGTCTCCTGCGCGAAGGCGTGCTACAGCAGAGCGCGTTGTCGGCCAACGACGCCACATGCACGTCGGCCAAAGCGGCCGGCCTGCTCGACGCGACATTATCCGTCATGGATGAATGCGTCGAGCTGGTCGCTGCCGGTGTCGCCGCCGCGACCCTCGAACAGGCCGACTTCGGCCCGGTGCTACGGGCCCGGGAGGAGACGGGACCGGACGACGCGGACGGCGTACGCGCCCGGGGTGAGCTCATGCGCCGGCGGCTGCACGAGGGCGGGCCATGAACACGACACAGCTCGACTACACCGACATCACTGAGATCCGGGGACCGTTGATGGTGGTCCGGGGCGTCGACGGAGTCGGCTGGGACGAGTTCTGCCGGATCGACACCGGTGACGGGCAGCTGCGGCACGGCCTCGTCCTCGAGGTCGACGGCGACCTGGCCGTGATCCAGGTGCTCGAGGGGACCACCGACGTCGTCGCCGAGAAGGTGGCGATACGGTTCGACGGCGCGCCGTTGCGTATCCCGGTGGGAGACGGCTGGCTCGGCCGCGTCTGCAACGGTCGCGGCGAGCCCCTCGACGGTGGCCCGCCGGTTTACGGCAGAGAGATGTCCTCCGTCGCCGGTTGGCCGCTCAACCCGGTGCTTCGCGAACCGCCGTCCCAGCCTGTGCTCACCGGAGTGTCGGTGATCGACGGTTTGACTACTCTAGTCCGCGGCCAGAAGTTGCCGATCTTCTCCGTCGCGGGGCTACCGCATCTTGAGCTGGCCACCCAGATCGCGGCGCAAGCGACCGCCGGTGGCGAGCCGTTCAGCGTCGTCTTCGCCGGGATGGGTCTCACCCACGCGGACGCCGCCTTCGTCCGCGACGCCCTCGACGATCGCAGCGCCGCAGGCGAGCTGGCGCTGCTCATCAACACCGCTGGTGACCCGGTCATCGAACGCATCCTCACCCCGCGTCTCGCGTTGACCATCGCCGAACATCTGGCCTTCACCCAGGGCCGACATGTGCTTGTGGTCGCAGCTGACATGACCAGCTACTGCGAGGCGGTGCGCGAAGTCTCGGCCGCGCGCGGTGAGGTGCCCGCCCGGCACGCGTACCCCGGCTACCTGTACAGCGACCTGGCCGGGCTCTACGAGCGTTGCGGGCGTATCCGCGGCAGGCCGGGCTCGGTGACCATCCTGCCCCTGCTGACGATGCCGGCCGGAGACATCACGCATCCGGTGCCCGACTTGACCGGCTACATCACCGAAGGCCAGATAGTGCTGTCGCCGCAGGTCCACGCGCGAGGCGTCTACCCTCCGGTCGACCCCCTGTCATCGCTTTCGCGGCTGATGCGGCGTGGAGCCGGACCCGGCCGGACCCGCGACGACCACCTGGACGTCGCCGCTCAACTGCTAGGCGCCCTGGCGCGCGCACGTCAGGCCCGAGAACTCGCCGAACTCATCGGAGCCGGCGCGCTCGGCCCGGTCGACCAGGCGTACCTGCACTTCGAAGACCGTTTCGGACGCGACTTCGTCAGCCAGCGCCCCACCGAAGCCCACACCCTCGATCAGACCCTGGAACGCGCGTGGCAGACCCTCAGCTCGCTGCCACGACGAGAGCTGACCATGATCCCGGATCGGTTGCTCGACGCGTACTACCGGAGCGATCATGGCTGAGCTGCGCGGATTGCCGCCTGGCCGAGCCGGACGCCTCTGGCTGCGTCAGCGTCTGGCGGTCGCCCGGCGAGGCGCTGAGCTGCTGGACCGCAAGCTGCGCGTCCTGCGGTCCGAACAGGCGCGACTGCACGCCCTGGTCACCGCTACGGAACATGATTGGACCCAGGCGTACGCGGAGGCTACGCGCTGGTTGACACGCGCTGCCCTGATCGGTGGCGAACGGGCGATCCGCCTGTCGTCACCGTCTGATTCGGCTCACGTGGAGTTCGGCTGGCAGGCCGTCATGGGTGTGCGATATCCCGGCTCCGCCGTTGTGCGACCGCCGTTCTCCGACCACTCGCCTCGGGCGTCAGGAACGTCTGCCCTAGGCGTGGCCGCCGCCGCATACGCAGAGGCCGTAAACGCCGGGGCAGCGCTGGCCGCCACGCAATCCGCGGCGGCGATCGTGGACGGGGAGGTCGCTGCGACCGTGCAGAGACTTCGCGCGATCCGCGACCACTGGATCCGACGTCTGGACGCGGCGATGACCATAGTGGGCCAGCGGCTGGAGGAGATTGAACGTGACGAGAGCATCCGTCTGCGGTGGGCTGCCCGCCGGCACGAGACACCGCACTGACCTCGAGTGAGCCGGTCCCGTCATGGGCCCTTGGTACGCCGACGACAGGGATGACCGGCCGGCGGCCGCGGGCGGCGGCCACCGGTTCCGCGGCAGCCGCTGTCGCGAGCAAACCACCACGGCTCGGTCTGAACGCCGCCGCCCAGCTCGCTAGAACGGGCCTCGCTCGAATGGGCCTCGGTAAGCCTGCTGAAGTGCCTCCGCCGCGTTTGTGACAGCGGTCAAGAACTGCCGGTGATCATCGAACCCGCCGAGAAGTAGCGGCGACCGTTCGTGAACACTTTGGAACGCCAACTTGACGCCGGCCTGAAATCGAGTCTCGACTTCGAGTAGTTCCAGCAGTTCGCTGACTCGACGGCTGAAGGTTCTCGGAGAGCAGTTCAACCGGTGACTGGCAGCCACGTCGGTCGCCCCACTGAGCAATGCGACGACAACAGGTCGAAGGTGTTCCGGCAGCATCGTAATATATAAATATCTGACGTTGCTTTCGGTATACGCATTGTGTTTCGTGGCGTTGGGAACATTGTCCAACAGCATGGGCGGCGGCCCCTCCACGTCGAATGACTCCGCTCACGGTAGATGTGAGAACTTCTATCCGAGCCGTCGTGACGATGTCAAGATCTAGCGCAAAGTTGCCTCGGAAGCCGCTGGTAGAGGCATACGGCGTCGGAAATTTCTATATTTTGTCGCATGTGATGGATCATGCCGTGAGTTTTACGGTGGCCCGGCTCTTCGGCGGCAGGAATTGCTTCGGCCCGGCTCCGCGGAAAGGCTGTTCCACGCATACGCTCATCGAAAGTGGAGATGGCCCACGGATTCGGTGGTGGGGGCGGGCGGAATCATTGCGAATCGTCGAGGATCTGCTCGATCACTGCGATTCGTCGTGGAGCGCAAAACGAGTGGCGGTCGCGGCCGCGCGTGCGCAATGAAAGGATTCGCGGAGCGTCTCGGCGTCCGTGGCATTGGCAAGGATGACAACAGCGTCGAGCAGAGCGATGCAGGCGTGGCGACGGCTCTCGCTCAACTCACGACTGGCGAGTTCCCGGGATACCTTGAGGAGCAGTGCCGCCAGGTCACGGTCCATGAGATTCGCCGGACGACTTGACCAGGAAGTCGATGATCGCCTGATTCACGGCATCCGGTTCCTCGAGGAAGCCGAAGTGGCCCAGCCCTGGGAACTCCACATAGGTTGCCGAGGGGATCGCCTGGTGCACCTCGAGCCCAGCGGCGGGCGGAGTGATCAGGTCGGCGGAGAATGCCATCACCAGGCAAGGCCGGGTAAGACCCGCCAGCGCAGCCCGGCGATCACCGATCACGCTCGCGTCATACTGAGCGGCCGGCCCGGCGCCCTTGGTCGGGAAGCGGCGCTGCAGCTCGAGCCAGTCCGACATCTTCTGCTCGTCGGTGAGAGTGCCGGGCCCGAACAGCTGCACGAGGTGCATGAGCGATTCGAGTTCGGACGCTGGGCTGGTGCTGCGGGTCTGGGCAGCCAAGGCACGCGCCAGCAGGCGGCGGAACTTGTCGGTGCGGGCCCGGGTGCCCATGAGGACCGCCGCCCGCACCAGGTCCGGACGGGTGAGCGCCACCTCCTGGGCGACGAACGCGCCCAGCGACGCCCCGATCAGGTGCACCGGACCACAGTTCAAGAGTTGGACGAGCGCGACGACGTCCGCGACGAGCTGGCTCATCAGATACGGGCCCGGCGGGACGGGGGACGGCGCCGTGCCACGGTGATTGACGGTCATCACCCTGAACCCGTTACGTACCAGCGCGGGAACCTGGTAGGTACGCCATACCTCGCCCGGCGTGGCCGCCGGCGGCAGCATCACCACCGGGACACCGTCTCCGTGCTCCTGCCACGCGAGTTCGACAGGTTGCTGGTCGCCCATCAGTCGAGCACAGCGCCCCGAGCAGCCTCTGGTCAAGACGGTGACGACAACTCGCCAACGACTCGGCCGCCGCGCTGGGTTGCGTGGCTGACGTGCCGATTCTCCCGACACTGACGAGGTCAAGGCGCGCTGCGCGTGCGAGTTGGTACTGCTGGACGGTCGCCCCACCGCCTAGAGTGGCCCTTGCCAACTTCCCGGCACTCCGGGCGATTCAGACGGGTGCCGGATGCAGCTGTTTGCCAAGGATGGTCGCATGAGCAACTCACTCGCCGTGCGCGTACGCGGGCTGACCAAGCGATACGGCGGTAACGCCGTAGTGGACGGCGTCGATCTCGACATACCGAACGGGCAGATCTTCGCGCTGCTGGGACCCAACGGAGCCGGCAAGACGACGACGGTGGAAATCCTCGAGGGCTACCGGAACCGGGATGACGGCGAGGTCTCGGTTCTCGGTGCCGACCCGCAACGGGCCGGCCGCCGGTGGCGGTATGGGATCGGCATCGTGCTGCAGGAAGCCTCGGACCTGAGTGAGCTCACTGTGACGGAAACCGTTCGCCACTTCGCCCGCTACTATCCCGATCCGCGCGCGGCCGATGAGGTGATCGCGACGGTGGGCCTGGCCGAGAAGGCCAATGCCCGGGTCGGCACATTGTCCGGAGGACAGCGGCGTCGCCTCGACGTCGCCGTGGGCATCGTCGGCAATCCCACGCTGCTGTTCCTCGACGAACCGACCACCGGTTTCGACCCGCAGGCGCGCCGGCAGTTCTGGGAGCTCATCCGGTCGCTGTCGACCGA
The DNA here is from genome assembly GCF_040654195.1 of Hamadaea sp. NPDC050747. Taxonomy (NCBI): domain Bacteria; kingdom Bacillati; phylum Actinomycetota; class Actinomycetes; order Micromonosporales; family Micromonosporaceae; genus Hamadaea; species Hamadaea sp. NPDC050747. The sequence continues at coordinate 91,989 of NZ_JBFAHM010000002.1, read as the reverse complement.
GCACGGCACGACCATTCTGCTCACGACTCACTATCTGGAAGAGGCCGAGAATCTCGCGGATCGGGTCGCCGTGCTGGTCAAGGGGAAGATCGTGGCGGACAGCGACCCGGCGTCGCTGGGCGGCCGGGCCGAGGCGAAAGCCGTCATCTCCTGGTTGGACAACGGCGAGCGGCGCTCAGTGGAGTCCGATGATCCGGGAGCGGTGATCGCTGAGCTGACCGCTCGTTACGGCGGCGCCGTGCCGGGATTGAGCGTGACGCGGCCGAGCCTCGAAGATGTCTACCTCGATCTGATCGGGAGCGAGAACGCATGACGACGATCGAAACCCGGCGACACCCGGCCGGCGTCAAGGACCCGTCGGCGCTGATGCTCGGCCTGCACCGAGGCGTCATCGAACTCAAGACGTTCTTCCGGGAGCGCGACAGCGTGGTGTTCACGTTCGCGCTGCCGATCGTGCTGCTCGCGCTGCTCGGTTCGCTGTTCGACGCGGTCTACGCGGGCACGACGGTCACCGCCGCGCAATACCTCGTCCCCAGCATGATCGCCGCCGGTGTCGCCTCGACCAGTTTCGTCAACCTGGGAATCAGCATCGCCGCCGACCGCGACGACGGCACGCTCAAGCGGTTGCGCGGCGCGCCCATGCCGAAGTCCGCGTACTTCCTCGGCAAGGTCGTCATGGTGCTGGTGATCAGCCTCGCGGAAGTGGTGCTGATCGTCGGTTTGGGTGTGGCGCTCTTCGATGTCACGCTGCCGCGTGCACCGGAGCGATGGGCCACCTTCGGCTGGGTGTTCGTGCTGGGCGTCGTGGCGTGCTCGTTCCTCGGAATCGCCGCCAGCAGTCTGGCGCGGACCGCACGTGGCGCGGCGGCCGTGATGAACCTGCCGTACCTGGTGCTGGCGTTCCTGTCGGGGATCTTCTACACGCCCATCAGCGCGCTGCCTCCCGGGCTTGCGCAGATCGGTGCGCTCTTTCCGTTGAAATGGATGGCGCAGGGATTCCGGTCGGTGTTCCTGCCCGACTCGATCCTGCCGCAGGAAATCGTCTCGACGTCCTGGGAACACGGCCGCACCGCCCTGGTCCTGGCTGCCTGGTGCGCCGGTGGGCTGCTGCTCTGCCTCATGACGTTCCGGTGGCGAGGCCGTCGGGAGCAATAGCCGAGCCCAGCACTGTGACGTGCTCGCGGGGATCTTAAGTCCCGGGCCGCCCGGACGGATGTCGCGGAAACACACGACACGACTGACCGGCCACGATGCGATTGACTGGCTTGCCGGTACCCAGGAGGAGGGTGAGCCCATGTCTAGCGCCAACGCCTGGTTCCCCTACCGCTCCAGCGGAAACGACTTCGAGCTGTTCGCGTTTCCGCACGCCGGGGCCGGTTCGACCGCGTTCAGCGCGCTCCGCGAAGCGCTGTCGGGCAGCTCCGTGTCGTTGGTTCCGGTGGTCCTGCCGGGCCGGGAACGCCGGATGCGCGAGACGCCGCATCAGGACCTCGACGCGCTGCTGGCCGACTTCGAGCAGATGGCGGCGGCGGACGGGTTCGCGGCCTTTCAGGGCGACTACGGCCTGCTCGGCCATTGTTCGGGCGCGATGATCGCCTTCGAGGTGGCGCGGATCCTGGAGCGATCCCCTTGCCGTAATCCACATCTGCTGATCTCGTGCAGCTGCCTGCCGCCTCAGCTCATCCGTGACACCGGGATCAGCCGGCTGCCCACGCCGGAACTGTTCTCCCGGGCGGGCGGCACGCCGGAGGCGCTCCTCGCCGACCCGGCTTTCGTCGCGATGCTCGAGCGTCCCCTGCGCGCCGACTTCGTGGTCTTCGACGCATACGCGTACCGCCCGGGTGAGAAGCTGTCCACCCCGATCCTGGCGACGCGTGGGCCGGACGACCCGGATCTGTCGGCGGCCGAGTTGCAGGCTTGGCGGGACCAGACCACTGGTGGCTTCGCCACGATGGAAGTCGGTTCGGGGCACTGGGCGCTCACGCCCGAGGGCACCGCGATGCTGGCCAACCGGATTCCTGCTGCCCTGTACGCCGGCCGCGGCGCCTGACCGTCACCCGGTGCGCCGAAGTTGTTCGGGTGGTGCGGCAAGCGAAAGTGAGGGTGAGTGAACACGTCCGTCCAGCAGATCCCGGCCGGAGACGACTTCGGCTTGCCGGTGCCGGTGCAACCGCCACGACCGCTCGGTCCCCGGCAGTACGCGTTCTGGATCTTGCAGCAGCTCGCCCCGGATTCCGCGGTGTCCAATCTGACCATCGTACTGCGCACCGAACGACGGCTGCGGTGGTGGCCGCTGCACGCGGCGGCGAACCACCTGGTGACGCGGCATGCCGCGCTGCGTACTCGGTTTCCGTCCGCGGCCGGTGTGCCGCTGCGGCACATCAGTTCCGCCGACGACGTCGAGCTCGCCGTGGAGTCGGTCGAGGTCACTGAGGCGGACCTGACCGGACGCCTGCACGCGGCGGCCCGTCAGCCGTTCGACCTCAGCCGCGAGCTGCCGATCCGAGCCACTCTGTACCAGATCACAGGCGGCGGCAGCGCCGTGCTTCTGGTGGTGCACCACGCGATCAGCGATGCGATGTCGCTCTCGATGCTGACCGACGAGCTGGCCCGGGCGTACGACGGTGTCGCTGCCGGCACCGGGATTCCCGCCGAACTGCAGGGCGAGGCCACCGACGACGTCGCCGAGCCCGTCAGCCGTCCCGGCGATGTCGCGTACTGGGCCGGGTATCTCGATGGCGTCGACACCACGACCATGGCGCTGCCGTGGGCTCGGCCCAGTCCGGCCCGGCCGACGTTCGCGGGCGGGACCATCGCAACAGCGCTGTCGCCGCGAACGGTGTCGGCGCTGGCCTCGCTGCGCAAGTCGCTTGGCGGCACCGACAATCTGATCCTGCTGGCGGCGTTCTACCTGACGCTGTTCCGTCACGGCGCCGGACCCGACATGATCATCGGGGTTCCCGTGACGAGCCGCAGCACAGGCGCGGCCACCGGCCTCGGCTTTCAGGTCAGTACGTTACCCCTGCGGTTGACGCTGGACCCCCAGGCGAGCTTCGCGGCGCTGAGCCGCCAAGTGCGCGACGCCTTCCTCAATGGCATTCAGCATGCGTCAGTGTCGATCGAGGAGATCCTGGCCGGGCTGGGCCACCACTCGCCCGACTGGCGTATTCCGCTGTTCCGGCACATGTTCAACTACCGGCCGTGGGACGAGGGCGACGTCAGGATCGCCGGGGAGAAGCCGACCTCGCCCACGCTTCTCCGCGACGACAGCCGCCTGGACCTTCAGCTGACGATCCTCGACGGGCAACCGCCGGAGCTGATGGCCAACTACAGCGCCGAGGTCCACGACGAAGCCGACATCGTTACCCTGCTGGCCCGGATGGAACTGCTGCTCGCGGCGGCCGCTGACGATCCACATCGGCCGGTCGTGGAGCTCGACATGCTCAACGCCGCCGAGCGGGAGGTCATCGGCGAGGTCAACCGGACCGTTCGCCCGGAATGCCTCGACCAGACGGTCCTGGAGCGGTTCCTCAGCCACGCCGAAGCCAACCCGCAGGCGATCGCGGTCATCGACGGCGACACCGACTACTCGTATGCCGACCTGGCCGGCCTGGCCCGCCGGGTGGCCGCCCGGCTGACGGCCGACGGCGTCGTGGCGGGCGACATCGTCGCGCTGGCCCTGCCTCGGTCGGCCCCGCTGGCCGCCGCGATCCTCGGCGTGTGGGCGGTCGGCGCCTGCTACCTGCCGGTCGACGCGGAGCACCCGTCCCAGCGACTGGCGCAGCAGCTCGCGGACGCCCGGGCGAAACTGGTGCTGGCGGAGTCCACGCAGGACATCGCCGACAGCGCCGGTACGCAGGTCGTCACCTGGGACGAGGTGATCTCCGGCGGCGCCGGCGGCGAAGAGCTCGGCCTGCCCGCCGACGCCGAGGCCGCGTACGTGATCTACACGTCGGGTTCGACCGGGACTCCGCGTGGCGTCGTCGTCAGTCACCGGAACTTGGCGAACGTGGTCGCCGACTTCGCCGGACGGCTCGTAGTGACCGGTAAAGACGCGGTGCTGTGGTCTACCACGACCGCTTTCGACATCTCCGGGCTGGAGCTGTGCTTGCCGTTGAGCACCGGCGGCACCCTCGTCATCGCGGGAGCGCAGGCCCAGGTCCGGCCGCGCGAACTGCTCGACCTCGTCGCCAAGCACGACGTCTCCGTGGTGCAGGCGACACCTACGTTCTGGCGTACCGCGGCTGAGGTGATCACGGACGGCGAGCTGCGCGGGCGGACGGTCCTGTGCGGGGGTGAACCCATGACCGCCGGGTTGGCCCGGGATCTGCTGGCCACCGGGTGCCGGCTGTTCAACGTGTACGGCCCCACCGAGACCACCATCTGGTCCACCGCGGTTGAGCTGTCCGGCGACATCACAGACCCCGTCCCGGTCGGCGGACCGCTCGCCAACACCACCGTCTTCATCCTGGACGCGTACGGTGCGCAGCAACCGCCGGGCCTGCTCGGCGAGCTGTGCATCGGGGGAGCGGGGGTGAGCCTCGGCTACCTGAACCGGCCCGAGCTGACCGCCGATCGGTTCCCTGATGGCGAGCAGGGCCGTTACTACCGAACGGGTGACCTGGCCCGCTGGCGTCCCGACGGTGTGCTGGAGCTGTTCGGCCGCAACGATCGGCAGGTGAAGCTGCGCGGACACCGCCTGGAGCTGCCCGAGATCGAAGGCGCGCTGCGTTCGCATCCCGCTGTCGCCGAGGCTGCGGTCGTGATCGTCGGCGACCCGCAAGGCGACGCCGAGTTGCGAGCGTTCGTGATTCTCGCCCCCGGCGCGTCCCCGGCCATCTCGGCCGACCTCTGGCCCTATCTCAGCCAGCGGCTGCCGTCGTACGCGTTGCCGTCTCGGTTGCGGGTGCTGGACGAGTTCCCGGTGAGTCCCAACGGCAAGACGGACTACGGTGCGCTCCGGGCCCTCGACGTCAGCGGCTCGGACGGCGGGCCGCTGCCGGCGGATGATGAGCGTCCCGATCCGAATCCGGAGCTGACCCAGCGGCTTCTTGTGTTGTGGCGCGACACGTTGGCTCGTCCCACCCTGGGGGAAAGCGATCACTTCTTCCTCAATGGCGGGCACTCCCTGCTGGCGGCGCAGCTCGCCGGGCGAATCGCCGAAATTCTGGGCGAAGACCTGCCGCTGCGGGCGATCTTCGACCACCCGACGGCCCGGCTGTTGTCGGCCCACCTCAGTGGGGAGCACTGAATGGGCGCGCAGTGGTTCGCCTGCGTGGAGCGGCGAGCCGAACCGCGCGCCCGGGTGTACGTCTTCCCGCACGCCGGTGGCGGGCCGGGAGCGGTAGCTGCCCTCGCCGCGGCGTTGCCGGACACGATCGAACCCTGGGCGCTCAACCTGCCCGGCCGCCAAGCCCGGCTGGCTGAGCCGCCGCGGCGGGAGCTCGATCCGCTCGTCGCCGATCTCGCCGAGGAGCTGTCCAGCGATCAGTCCGGTCCGCCCGTGCGGGCCTACTTCGGCTATTGCGGTGGCGCGCTGCTGGGGTACCTGACTGCCCGGTTGGTCGCCCCGAAGCATTTGTTCGTCGGTTCCTTCGCCGCGCCCGACATCGCGCTGGTGCCGCGGCGGCTGCATCTTCTGCCCGGCGAGGCGTTCTGGGACGACCTGTTGGCGGAGGGCGGCGTACCACCGGAACTCGCCCGCCATGATCTGCGGCCGGTCTTCGAAAGCGCGTTGCGCGCCGATTTCGAACTCTACTCCCAGTACCACCACCGGCCGACCGAGCCGCTGGACCTGCCGATCAGCGTGCTGTACGGCCGAGACGACGCCGATCTGAGCCGCGGCGCCGTGCTGGGCTGGCGGCGGCTCAGCACCTCACGCCCGGACCTCTGCGAACTCAAGGCAGGGCACTGGCTCGTCGACGAGAATCCGGCCGAAGTGGCGGCCTGCCTGGCCGAGCGAATCGTCCGTGACTAGCCCGCGACGTCCTGGGGAGGCCACGATGGAACCCTTGCCGGACCCGCAGACGCCGGCCGATCGAGCACTCCACGCGATCGAGGCGACGATCGGCGTCATCCTCGGTCGCTCGATCGGCCCGGACGAGAACTTCTTCGAAGCCGGCCTCAGCTCCCTCGATCTGGTGCGGCTGCACGAGGTGGGCGCTCGTCAGCTGACCGTCGAACCGCCGGTCACCGTGATGTTCGCGTACCCGAATCTGCGCGCGTTGCGGCGGCATCTGGCGGGCGAGGGCACGGTGGCCGACGTCGGTGGCCGCACCGCCACCGCGAGCCAGGTACGCCGAGTCGGCACCGCCCGGCGCGAACTGCGAAAGCGAAACCGATCCGAGAGCGAGCCCCAATGAGCGAGTTTTTCGATCCCATCGCCATCGTGGGGATCTCAGCGCGGCTGCCGGGCGCCCGGGACATCACCGAATACTGGAACAACCTCGTCGCCGGCCAGGAGTCCATCACCGCGCTGACCGACGATGAACTGCGGGCAGCCGGGGTGCCACGTTCGCTTCGCGACGACCCGGCGTACGTGAAGATGGCTGGGCTTGCTCCTGACGTGGACCACTTCGACGCCGGGTTCTTCGGCATGACCGCCCGCGAGGCCGACATCTGCGATCCTCAGCTGCGGCTGTTCCTGGAGGTCGCGTACCAGGCGATCGAAGACGCCGGGTATGACCCGGTCCGGATGAGCCGTGACGTCGCGGTCTACGGCGCATGCGGGCAGAACCGGTACGGCGACCTGCACGTGATGGAGAACCCGAAGTACAGCGCCGACGCCGACATGGGCATCATGGTGCTGAACAGTGTGGACTACCTGGCGACGCTGGTGTCCTACAAGCTGAACTTCCGGGGTCCCAGCATGTCGGTGCTCACCGCGTGCTCCAGTTCCCTGACCGCGGTTCATCTGGCCTGTCAGGCGCTGCAACTCGGCGAGTGCGATGCCGCGATCGCGGCGGCCAGCAATGTCGAGATCCCCTATCGGACGGGATACCGATGGAGTCCAGGCGGCGTACGCTCCGCCGACGGCCGCTGCCGGCCGTTCGACGCCTCGGGCACGGGCACCATCTTCACCAATGGCGCTGGAGCAGTCCTGCTGAAGCGAGCCGCGGACGCGATCGCCGACGGCGACCACATCTGGGGTGTCATTCACGGCGTCGGAGTGAACAACGACGGTTCGGACAAGGTCAGTTTCAGCGCGCCCAGCGTGGCCGGCCAGTCGACGGCGATCGTGGACGCGATGACGATGGCGGGATTCGACCCGCTGGACATCGGCTATGTGGAGATGCACGCCACGGGGACACCTCTCGGCGACCCGATCGAGATGGGCGCGCTGGCCGCGGCGTACCGCCGCCTGGCGGAGGGGCCGTTGCCGGCCGGGCGCATCCCGGTGGGGTCGGTCAAGGGCAACGTGGGGCACACCAACACGGTGGCCGGCATGGCGGGCCTCCTCAAGCTGGTGCTGTCACTCGAACACGAGCGGATCCCGCCTTCGATCAATGTCACCACCGTCAATCCCAGGCTTGAGCTGGAGAACACGCCGTTCGTCGTCAACAACCGGCTGCGCTCGTGGCCCCGGTCGGATCATCGGCCGCGCCGGGCGGGCGTCAGTTCGCTGGGGATCGGCGGAACCAACGTGCACCTGGTCCTGGAGGAGGCTCCGGCCGGCGTGCGTACGCCGAATCTGGACCGTCCCCGCATCGTGGTGTGGTCAGGATTGGACCAGGCGGCGGCGAAGTCGAATCAAGCGGCGCTGGCCGGCTACTTCGCCGGTGCGGACGAGGCGGATTTTGCCGGCGCCACCAGCACGTTGCAGCGCGGACGCACCGAGCGCCAGGTACGCGGAGCCGCGATCGCCGCCAGCGCCGCGGAGGCGGCACAGCTGCTATCCGCTGGAGACGTCCGTACGGGCGAGCCGAGCGGCGAAGTGGCGCCGGCAGTTGTGTTCACCTTCCCCGGCCAGGGCTCTCAGTACGCGCGGATGGCGTCCGAGCTGTACGGCGTATGGCCCACCTTCACCGAGGTCATGGACGTGTGCCTGGAGGCCGTGGCCAAGGAGGGCCCGGATCTCTACCCGCTGTGGCTGGCCGAGTCCTCCGGCGATCAGCTGGCCGAGACGGCCGTCGCCCAGCCGCTGTTGTTCGCCGTCGAGTACGCGCTGGCGCGGCAGTGGATGGAGTGGGGGATAACTCCGGCCGCTGGAATGGGGCACAGCGTCGGCGAGCTGGTCGCCGCCACGGTTGCCGGAGTCATGGACCTGGAGGATGCCCTTCGGCTGGTGACGGTCCGGGGTCAGGCCATGCAACGTCAGCCGCGGGGGGCGATGCTGGTCGCGGCGACCAGCCCGGATCAGCTGCCCGCGTTGCCGGCCGGGTGCGCGATCGCGGCGGTGAACGCCTCCGATCAGGCAGTTGTCGCCGGACCCGCCGATGCGCTCACCCAGGTGGCGGAGACTCTGTCCTCGGCGGGTGTCCTCACAAGGACTCTGCACACCTCACATGCGTTCCACAGCCCTTCGATGCGTCCCGCGGTCGCCGAATTCCAGGCGGCGTTCGAGGGTGTGGACCTCGCCGCGCCGAGACTCCCGGTGTACTCCGCGGCCACCGGCAAGCTCCTGACTCCCGGCGAAGCGACGGACCCGGGCTTCTGGGCCCGGCAGCTGGCCGAGCCGGTGTTGTTCGACGCCGCCGTCGGCAGCGCGTCCGAGGCGGGGGCTGGCATCCTGCTCGAGGTCGGTCCGGGCACGGCGCTGACCGGTTTGGTCCGCAGACATCCGGCCGTCGCCGGCGGGCGGTGGCGAGCGCTGGCATCGTTCCCGAGATCAGCCGCCGGCGAGCACCGCGGTGTGCTCGAAACACTGGCCGACCTCTGGCTGGCCGGCTGCCCGGTGAACTGGCCCAGCCTCTACCGCATCGAGCGTCCGCAGCGCGTATCGCTGCCGGGCTACCAGTTTCAGCGCGAGCGGCATTGGGTCGACCCGATCACCGGCCCGGCCGCCCCTGAGCCGACTGTTCCGGCAGCTGGGCAAGCCATGCCCTCGGCAGCGCCCGCTGCCGAGGCGCCCGCTGCAGCGCCGGCCGCCGGGCCGTTCACCATTCCCCTCTGGACAGCGGTGCCCGGCCCGGCCTCCGGGGAGGCGAAACCGGGGGTCGCGCTCGCCCTCGTGCCCGTCGGGGATCTGCGGGTCGTCAACGCTCTGCAGCAAGCTGGGCACGAGGTCATACGGGTACGCCCGGGTGCGGAGTTCAGCGAACGAGCCGGCGAGTACACCGTGCGTCCCGGACACCTCGCCGAGGATCTCGGCAAGGTGCTCCACGGATCGGCTCAGCCCTCGACGCTGGTGCACGCGTGGGCGACGGGTGCCCCGGCCGGAATCACCGAAGAGCTCGACCGCACGTTCTACGCGCTGCTCCATCTGGTGCAGCGAGCCGGTCACCATCGCCCGTCCCTGCTCGTGGTGACCAGCGGCGCCGTGGACGTCTCGGGTAGTGAGCCGGTCAACCCGGTGCGTGCGGCGTTGATCGCCGCCGTCCGAGCCTTCCGGCTGGAGTCGCCGGACACCGAGTGCCGGGTGATCGACCTCGGTTCGGTCGTCTCCGAGGACCAGCTCATCGCGGAGCTTGCCGCCGACACCGCCGAGCCCGTCGTGGCATTGCGTGGTACGCGCCGATGGCTGCCCGGCAGCGTGCCGTGGGAGGCCACCGAACCGAACGGCGACCTGAGAATCCGCCGCGGCGGGGTCTACCTGCTGACGGGCGGGCTCGGCGGGCTCGGTCTCGCGGTGGCCAAGGGCCTGGCCGCGACGGGGCGCCGGCCGACCTTGGTGCTGGTGAGCCGGACGATCCGGGAGGTGGACTTCGCGGAGATCGAGTCCATGGGCGCCACCGTCCGCGTTTTCAGCTGCGACGTCGCCGATCGGGACCAGCTTGACACGGTGCTCGATCAGGTCGGTCCGGTCAACGGCGTCTTCCACCTGGCCGGCCTGCCCGGCGACGGCATGCTTCAGCTCCGCAAGCCGGCGGACGCGGAGAAGGTCCTGCGGCCGAAGGTCTTCGGCACGCTGGCTCTGGACGCCGCTTTCGCCGATCGGCCGCCACTCGACTTCGTCGTCTGCTTCTCCAGCCAGGCGGCACTGACCGGCATGGTCGGCGGCGCCGATTATTCGGCGGCCAACGCCTTCCTGGACGCGTACGCCGCGACGCGGCCGGGCTGGCTGAGCGTCAACTGGCCGGGTTGGGCGAGCGTCGGGATGGCGCGAGGCGGCGTACTGGCGAAACTGTCGGCGGTGGTCCGGGACGCCCGCACGACCGGTCCGCGCTACGAAACGGTGCTGTCGGCGGCTACTCATTGGGAGCTGGACGAACACCGGATCGGCGGCGCGGCGGTGCTGCCCGGCACCGGAATGATCGACTTGATCATCCGTGGCTATCTGGAAGCAGTCCCGAACGCGGCTGCGCCGGTGACCCTCAGGGACGTGGTGTTCCTGCGTCCGCTCGCGGGCGAGGCCCCGCTGCATACGAGGGTGGCCTTCGAGCCCGAGGGCGAGGCGTGGCGCGTACGCGTGCTGTCGCGCCCCGAGGACACGGACACTCAAGCGTGGCAGGTGCACGCCGAGGCCGTCGTCGTGCCCGGCGGCCCGCCGCAGCGGTCCGTCGCGATCGCGGAGCTGACCGCCGGGCTCACCCTGACATCCCTGTCCGCGCCTTCGGCAAAGAGTGCATTCGTCTTCGGCCCGCGCTGGCACAACCTCGACGAGATCTGGGAATCAGGCGACACAACGGTCGTACGCCTGGCGCTGCCCGCCGGACTCGTCGCTGAGGCGGCGGCGTACGCGGCCCATCCGGCGCTCATGGACACCGGTTCTGGTGTCATCCGGCGTCATCGACCGGGCGAGTTGCTGGTGCCGTTCACCTATCGCAGCATGACGTGGTACGCGCCGCTGCCGGGACGGCTGTACAGCCGGCTGCGATCGCTCGTGGGTGACGACCCGGCGGCGGACGTGGAGTTCATCACCGATGACGGAGCGATCGTCGCCACCATCGAAGGGCTGCGGATGCGCCCGGCCAAGGTGATCGATTTCAGCGATCAACCGGACTCTGTCGTGGACGCGGAGGATGCGGACGGGCTTTCGCCGCAGGAAGGCGTACGACTGCTGCTGCGATTGCTGGCGTCGCGCACACCCGCGCAGGTGTCCGTCGTGCCGAAGGACGCAGGCGATTCCGTGCCGGAGCCGCCGGTCCGTGCGCTCACCACGGCCACAGCCACAGCGACGGAGCCGGTGCCGGCGGTGGTCGTGGCCGCCGAGACTTCTGTGCAGGAGCGGCTGGCCGCGATCTGGTGCCTGGTGCTCGGCCGCAGCCGGGTCGAACCGGAGGACGACTTCTTCGAACTCGGCGGCGATTCGCTGATGGGCGTGGCGCTGACCGGCCGGATCCGGGACGCGTTCGGGGTGAACATGAGTATCGGGTCGTTGTTCGATTACCCCAACCTCGCCGCCCTGGCCGGCGCCCTGGAAGCGCAGGGGGCGCGGTGAAGCCGCCGGGTCAGACCATGCCGCCGAGGAGGGCGGCCCGCGTGAGTTCGGCCTTGTTGCCGGCTCGGAGCTTCACCCGGATGCGCGAGACGTACGTCTCGACGGTGTGCGGGCTGATGCCCAGGCGCGTGGCGATCTGACCATGAGTGAGACCGCAGGAGATGAAACGCAGCACTTGTTCCTCGCGCTCGGACAGTTGCTGGGCCGCCTTGCCGTGGTCCGGTCGGCGAGGTACGTCGGACCGAGCGGGACCGAGGCTGAGGCCGGACGTGGCCGCGCGGATGGCGGCCACGAGCCCCTCGGCTGACGTGCGTTTGCTGACCACACCGTAAGCCCCGGCCCGTACGTAGTCGGCGTGGGCGGCGAAACTGTTGTCCAGGATCAGAACGGGGGCGATCCGCGCGGCCGCCGCGATCTGTTCCGGCTGTTCTGCCGGGGTCAGCGCATCGGCGTCGATGACGATGGCGTCCACGGGCGACGAGAGGGCTTCGTCGGGAGTCGTCCGTATCGAGGCGGCCGTCAGACCGGCGCTCTTGAGCACCTCGACGAGGCCGAGCAGGAAGATGGGAGAGTTGACGAGCAGATCGATGCGAATCACGTGTGCCCCCCTCTGATCTTGTACGCGTCCGCGAGCATGCTGCGCCGCCCGGCTCCGGGGAGCCGGGCGCGGGCGCGACTCCGCGGGCAGTCCATCGGGCCGTCAGCCGCCAAGGAGTCGGCGATAGCCTCACGTAACGCACCCATCACTGGTCAAGCGACTGACGACTTCTCGCCAACGTTCCCGGCTGGCATTGATGGCGGATCTTCGGCACGGAAGTCTCGGACGGGTGCGACACCTAACCTCGGTGAACGACCTGAGCGATGCTGAATTGCACTACCTGGTGCAGCGGTCGGCGTGGTACGCGGGCCCGGGGTCGGCTGGCGTACGCCCGTTGGAGGGCTGCGTCGTCGGCAGCTACTTCAGGACCACCTCGACCCGTACGCGGACTGCCTTCGCGGCCGCAGCGTTGCGACTGGGCGCGGGCCACGTCGCGTACGGCCCCCATGATCTCCAGCTGAACACGGGGGAGTCGATCGAGGACACCGCACGGGTGCTCGGCACCATGCTCGACGCCCTCGTGGTCCGGACTGCCGCCGATCCGGCCGAACTGCGTGCGCTGCTGGCTCAGGACAGGATGGCGATCGTCAACGCGATGACCGCAGACGAGCACCCGACGCAGGCCATCGCCGATCTGTCCACCATCGAGCGTCACTTCGGCAAGGTCGGCGGACTGCGCATCGCCTACTTCGGTGAGGGAAACAACACGGCGTCGGCGCTCGCCCTGGCCCTGTCACGGTATGCCGACGTCGAGTTCTGTCTGGCGACGCCGCGCGGATATGGCCTGGAGCAAGTGTTCCTGGAGCGTGCCCAGGCGCAGGCCGCCGAGCGCGGCACGAGCGTGGTGGAAGTCCACGACCCCGCCGCGGCGATCGAGGACGCCGACGTGGTCTACACGACCCGTTGGCAGACGACGGGCACCTCCAAGGCCGATCCCGAGTGGCGTACGAGCTTCGTGCCGTTCCAGGTGAACGAGGCCTTGATGAGCCGGCATCCGAGGGCGGTCTTCATGCACGACCTGCCCGCGCATCGTGGCGAGGAGGTGACCCCCGAGGTCCTTGACGGGCCGGCGAGCATCGCCTTCCGGCAGGCGGAGCAGAAGATGCACAGTGCCAAGGCCGTGCTGGAGTGGTGCGTACGCGGACGGCACCCGTGACCGGAACCGCCCGTGACCGCTTCGCAGACGTCGTGGCGGCGATGCCGGATGCCGCCGCCGTGTACGACGGCGGTGTCCTCACGACGTACGCCGAGCTTGACCGCCGCTCCGAGGAGATCGCGGGCTGGTTGTGCGAGCAGGGGATCGGTGCCGAGGACGTCGTCGCGATCGCCGTCGGGCGGACGGTCCACCTGCCCGCGTGTGTCCTGGGGGTCTGGAAGGCGGGAGCCGCTTACCTCGCCCTCGATCCGATGGCGCCGCGGGAACGATGGCGTTCGATTATTGAGCAGGTCCGGCCCGCCGCCGCCTTGGCCGAGGCCGGCTTTCGACGCCGGTTGAGCGGCCTCGACGGTCCCGTCGGCTTCGTGGACGGTGCGATCACGGCCGGTCGGGTGACACCGGGCAGCTGCGATTCCCGCAATCTCGCGTACGTCATTCACACCTCCGGCTCGACAGGACGGCCGAAGGCCGTGGCGATCAGTCACGGGTCCCTGCTCGCGCTGGTCGACTCCTATCGGCAGCTGTATCGCATGGGCGAGGAGGTCAAGCGAGTCCTGCAGTTGGCCGGCTTCGGGTTCGACGTCGCGACCGGCGACCTCGCTCGAACCTTGTTCACCGGTGGCTGCCTGGTCATGTGCCCGGAAGAGACGCTGACCAGTCCACCTGACCTCGTGCGGCTGGTCAACGATTCCGCGGCGGAATACCTCGAACTGACTCCCTCGCTCCTGCGCCCGCTGGTGAGTCACCTGGCGGCGACCGGCGATCGACTTGAGTCAGTCCGTCACGTGATCGTGGGCGGAGAGTTGTGGCCGGCTGAGGAGTATCGCGAGGCGCGTGATGCCTTCGGACCGCAGGTTTCCCTCTTCAACACCTATGGGCTGACCGAAGCCACCATCGACAACACCTACTTCCAGACCGTCCCGGGCACGAAGTACGCCGGCTCCGTGCCGATCGGCGCCGGCTTCGACTCGACCGAACTGGCGGTGCTCGACGGCGAGCTGCGCGAGGCCGGGGAGGGTGAGCTGTATCTGAGCGGAGTACAGCTCGCTCGCGGCTATCTCGGTGATCCGGCGGCGACCGCCTTGCGATTCGTGCCGGGGCCTGCGGGAGCCCGCCGTTATCGCACCGGTGACCTCGTACGCTTCGACGAGCACGGTGACCTGGTCCATCTCGGCCGAGCCGACGACGTGGTGAAGGTCCACGGAGTGCGGTTGAGCCTCGTCGAGGTTCAGCTGGTTCTCGCCGCCGGTCCCGGTGTCACGGCGGCGGCGGTCGCTGTCGAGGAGGTCGACGGCCGCCCGGAACTCGTGGCCTACCTCGTCGGCGCTCCAGACCTCGATGTCGCGCAGGTACGCAGATTCGTGGCGACGCGGCTTCCCCGCGCGATGGTGCCCGCGGTCGTGATCGTGGTGCCGCAGTTCCCGGTCACCGCCAACGGGAAGACCGATCTCGCCGCCCTGCGCCGGCAGCGCCGCCTGTCTGTGGACACCGCACCAGCCGACCCAGCCGGGGCGGATCTCGACGCGCGCGTACGCCGGATCTGGGCTCGGGTGCTGGACGCGGCCGCGCCCGCACCCGACGACGACTTCTTCGAACACGGCGGTGACTCCTTGCGCGCCGCCGCCTTCGCCGCAGCCATCCGCGCGGAGCTGGGCGTCGAACTCGCGGCCGGGGCGCTGCTCGATCGGCCGACCCTCGGCGAAGTCATCGCCTCCGTGTCACGATCCGCCGCGCCGCCGCCGATCACTCGCGATCCGGCGCGGATGACGGGACCGCTGGCTCCCGGCCAGCAACGGCTCTGGCTGCTGAGCCAGCTGGACGGGCACCTGGCGGCGTACAACATCCCGATCGTGCTGGGACTCGCGGGTGACGTCGACCCGGCCACCGTCGCGGGCGCGCTCCACCACCTGGTCACGCGGCATCAGGCTCTGCGTACCGCCTTCGTGGCCGGCTCCGAGGGGCCGGAACAGCGAATCGAACCGGCACAGGCCGAATACCCGCTCGACGTCGTGACCCTGCCCGACGCGAGGACGGCGGAGGAATGGATCGCGGCCGAGGTCCGGCGCCCGTTCGACCTCACCCGGCCGCCGCTGCTGCGGGCCGCGCTCCTCAGCCTTGGCCACGGCGAATACCGCCTGGTGCTGACCCTGCACCACCTGATCTCCGACGCACAGACGGTACGCATTCTGCTGACGGAGTTCGGTGAGATCTACCGGACCCTGCGCGCCGGGACCGACCTGGCAACGCCGGGGCCCGTGATGTCGTACCTCGACTACAGCGTCTGGTACGCCGATCGGCTCGGCGCGGGGGAGTACGAATCGCAGCTGCGCAGCTGGACGCAGCGGCTCGAAGGATGCCCGCCGCCGTACCGCTTCCCGGTTCCGCTCGGTCCCGCCGCTGGACCCTCGCCGGAGATCCATCGGCGAGTCCTCGATCCGAATCTCACCGCGGATCTGCGGGTCCTGGCTCGAGAGCACCGGACCACCCTGTTCGTCGTGCTGCTGTCGGCCCTGGCCGCGGTGCTGCGGCGCTGGGCCGGCGAGGAGGATCAGGTCATCGGGGTGCCGCTGGGCACCCGAACCGTACCGGGGACCGAGGATCTGGTCGGCTTCTTCGTGGACACCGCGGCGATCCGGGTGACCGCACCCGAGGAGGCCACCTACACCGATCTCGTCCGGGTGACCCGGGCCGCGATCGCGCACGCCACGGCCAACCAGCGGATTCCGTTCGACGTCGTTCATCACCACCTGCGCCGCGCGGGAACCGACGTCTCGTTCAGCACCTGGTTCAACTACCTCGGCGATCCCGACCCGGCGCCCGAGGTGCCCGGGTTGAAAACCTGGGTGATCGATCAGGAGCCCGTCGGCCCGCTCTTCGACCTCAACGTCTACGTCACCGACTTCGGCGGGCATCTCGGCCTCACGGTCGTCCATGACCCGGCCACGGTGGACGGCCGTGTCGTCGCGGCGTTCGTCGACCAGTTCCGGACGCTGCTCTCGGCGGTCGCCGACCGCCCGGATCTCCCGATCACGGAGCACCCGCTCGCTTCGGCACCGCTGCCCGAGCCGCGGCAACCGGTCCCAACCCGCCCGGTGCTGGAGAGCTTCGCCGAACGCGTACGGGTCACCGGGACCGCGGTCGCGATCACCGATCAGTCCGGCGCGGTCACCTACGCCGAGCTTGCCGCCTGGGCGGCGGCCGTCGCCGCGGATCTCGCGAGGCACGTGAGTCCCGGGGACCGCGTGGCGGTCTACGCGCCGCGGTCCGGGTCACTGGTGGCCGGCCTGCTGGCGTCCTGGGCCGCCGGCGCCGACTTCACCATCCTCGACCCGGGCTACCCGGAAGCCAGGCTGCGGGCACAGGTCGAGGCCGCGGGCGGGGTGAAGGCCATCCTGTTCAGCGGCACCGTCCCGGCCTCCTGGGACCAGGTCGGGCCGATGGTCGCCATCGACCCGATCCGGGCCGGCGCAGCGCTGTCCGCGCCCTTCCACTCAGCCGGGCATGTGGGATTCACGTCCGGCACGACCGGCGCCCCCAAGCCGGTGCGCGCAAGCGGCGCGCCGCTCGCCCATTTCCTCGACGTGTACGCCGAGAGCTTCGGGCTCGACGCCGCAGACCGGTTCGCGATGCTGTCGGGCTTGGCTCACGATCCTCTGCTGCGGGACGTGTTCGCGCCGTTGACCCTGGGCGCCACGGTGCGGATCCCGCCGGACGAGATCGTTCGTTCGCCCCGCGACCTGCATGCCTGGCTCGACCGGGAACAGGTCACGGTGGCCCATCTGACTCCGCAGCTTTTGCGGATGATCACGACGGTTCGGCGGCCGCTGCCCCGGCTATGCCTTGTGCTCTGTGGCGGCGACCAGCTGTTCGCCGCGGACGTGACCGCGCTCCGAGCCCTCGCGCCGTCGGCGACCGTGGTGAACGCGTACGGAACGACCGAGACCCCGCAGGTGGCCGCGTGGTACCGCGTCGAGGCGGCCGACGAGTTCGGCGGCGAGGACCGGCGTATTCCGATCGGCACGGGCGTCGACGGCACGGGTGTCCTGGTGGCCCGGGCGAACGGGCTGCCGGCCGCCATCGGTGAGCGTGGCGAAATCGTCGTGCGGAGTCCCTACCTCGCCGACGGATACGGCCCCGACTACGCCACCGGAGACCTCGGCCGGTACCTGCCCGGCGGGGTGGTCGAGCTGCTCGGCCGAGCCGACGACCGCGTCAAGGTCGCCGGATTCCGCGTCGAACCACAGGAAGTCGACGCCGCCGTCCGGGCCCTCGGCTACATCGCCGACTGCCGTACGGTCCTGTCGGCCGGACGGCTCATCGCGTACGTGGTCCCCACTGCCGGGCAGACGGTGAGCGTTGCGAAGGTGCGGGGCGATCTGCGTACCGCCTTGCCGCCGCACATGATCCCGGCGGGCGTGGTGCAGATGACGGCGCTGCCGCTGTCGCGCAACGGAAAGCTCGATCGCGACGCCCTCCCGCCCTGGCGACCCGGCGACGCCGCCGGTGGCCGTCAGGTCGAGTTCTCGCGGCTGGAGCGCCAGATCGCCGACGTCTGGTGTGAGGTCTTGCAGTGCGCACCCGATCTCGACAGCAACTTCTTCGACCTCGGTGGCAGCTCGCTGCTGATGCTTCAGACGCAGATCGCCCTTGAGGACCGCCTCGGCTTCGAGGTGCCGATGCTGACCCTATTCGAATTGTCCACCGTGCGGGCTCTGGCCGCGCATCTGGCGGGTGGGGCCGCGGCCGTACCCGGCTCCCGCGCCGCCCGCACTCCTATCGCGGTAGACGCGTCTCGCCGTCAGTCGGTTCGCGCGAAGATACGAAGGGAGATGTCGTGAGCGACAGCCACCACATCGCGGTCGTGGGTATGGCGGGGTGCTTTCCCGGTGCGCCGGACATCGGGCAGTACTGGGCCAATTTGCATGACGCCGTGGAGAGCATCACCTTCCCGTCCGACGACGAGCTGCGAGAGTGTGGCGTCGCGGAGGCGATGCTGCGCAATCGGGACTACGTCAAGGCGTTCGCGAACTCACCGAACGTCCAGGACTTCGACTCGGCGCTGTTCGGCTACACGCCCCGGGAGGCCAGCCATACGGATCCGCAGATCCGCATGTTCCTCGAAAGTGCCCACGCCGCTCTCGAGCACTCCGGCTACAACCCGCACGACACCGACGCGACGATCTCCGTTTACGGCGCGGCTGGTTCGAACAGGTATCTCGATCTGCATCTGGGCTTCACCGGCGACGCGACGGCCTCCCAGAGTTTCGCGATCACCGCGCTCAACAACACCGACTACGTGGCGATCACAACCGCGTACAAGCTGGACCTACGGGGTGCGGCGATCTCCGTGGCGACAGCCTGCTCGAGTTCCCTGGTCGCGGTGCATCTGGCCGGGCAGGCGCTCCGGAACGGCGAATGCGACATCGCGGTCGCCGGCGGTTCAGAGGTGGAGATGCCGTTCGGGCACGGGTATCTGTGGGTGGAGGGCAGCCCGTTCTCCCGGGACGGCCATGTCCGGCCGTTCGACGTCAAGGCCGACGGCACGGTGTTCTCCAGCGGTTCCGGAGCGGTCGTGCTCAAGCGTCTCGCCGACGCGCTCGCCGACGGCGACACCATTCATGCGGTGCTTCGCGGCAGCGCGGTGAACAACGACGGTTCGCAGCGGGCGGGATTCACCGCGCCGTCCGTTCCGGGACAGGCGGCGATGCTGGCCGAGGCGTTCGGCATGGCCGACGTCACCGCCGCGGACCTGTCCTTCATCGAGTGTCACGCGACCGGTACGCCACTCGGTGATCCCATCGAAGTGGCGGCCTTGCACCGCGCGTTGCGTGCGGTGGGCGACGTCGGCAACGCGCGGGTGGCGCTCGGCTCGGTCAAGGCGAGTGTCGGTCATCTCGGGCATGCCGCCGGGGTGGCGTCGTTGATCAAGGCGATCATGGCGCTGCGGCACGGCCGCATTCCGGCGACGTTGAACTTCACCGAGCCGAACCCCAAGCTCGAGCTCGACAGTTCCCCGTTCGTCATCGCCGACCGGATGACGACGATTTCGGCCACCAAGCCCTGGGTGGCCGGGGTCAGCTCGTTCGGCGTCGGCGGGACGAACGCACACGTGGTCGTCCAGGAGGCGCCGTCTCGCCCGGTGACCGCAGCGCCCACCCGGCCGAGGATCGTGGTGTGGTCGGCGCGCAGCGAACAAGCCGGCCGCGAGTATCAGGACAACCTGGCCGCATACTTCGGCGACACGGAGAACGAAGCCGGCTTCGCGGCCGCCGTGCATACCCTTCAGCGCGGTCGGCGTGCCCATCCGCAGCGGTTCGCCGCGATGGCCGCCAGCGCCGCTGAGGCCGCGGCAGCGTTGCGTACCGGGCAGAACCTGATCACGTCGCCCGGCGGCGGACGGCGCGACATCGTGTTCGCCTTCCCTGGTCAGGGGTCGCAGCGTCCGGGCATGGGCGTCACCTCCTACCGCACGGACGCGGCGTTCGCCGCCGCGGCCGACGAGGTCCTCGACCTCCTGGCCCAGCAGCAGATCGACGTCCGGGCGGACTGGCTCGCCGGTGATCCGGCGCTGCTGACGCGTACCGCGGCAGCTCAGGCGTTGCTGTTCACGGTCGAGTACGCCACCGCGCGAGCGCTGCAAGCCCGTGGTGTACGCCCGGCGGCGGTGATCGGTCACAGCGTCGGCGAGCTCGTGGCGGCGGCGGTCGCCGGTGTCTTCTCGCTCCCGGACGCGGCGACGCTGGTGGCGGCGCGTGGCCGGGCGATGGAAAGCGCCCCGGCCGGGGCGATGCTCGCGGTGGCGATGCCGTTGGACGACCTGGTGCCGTTGCTCCCGGGTGGCGTCACGGTGGCCGTGGTCAACGGCGAGCGGCAGTGCGTCCTCAGCGGCGCTCCCGAGGACATCGACGAGGCTCTGGCGATGCTGCGAGAGCACAAGATCGCCGCCACCCGGCTGAACACGGCGGGCGCGTTCCACAGTCCGCTCATGGCCTCGGCCGCGGAACGATTCGGTCTGGCCTTCCAGGGCCTGACCCTCAACCCGCCGACGATCCCGTTCTACTCGGCCGCGGCCGGTGGGCTCATCGGCGAGCGGGAGGCCACCCACCCCGCCTTCTGGGCGGAGCAGGTCGCCGCGCCGGTCCGGTTCGACCGGGCCTTGCGCGCGCTGCTCGACGACGGTCCCCGGCTGATGCTCGAGACCGGCCCCGACCGGGTGCTCAGCAATCTCGGCAAGCAAGCCGGTGCGGCGGGTTCGGCGTTCATCCCGGTCCTGGAACCGGAGCACGGGTTGCTGGAGGCGACCGCACGGGTCTGGGCGGAGGGCCACGACGTCGACTGGGGTGTCGACGACGAGGACCTCGGCGAGGTACGCCGGGTGCCGATGCCCGGATATCCGTACCAGCGCCGTCGGCACTGGGTGGAGCCGCTTGCGCTGCGTACTCCGGCGGTCGCCGAGGCGGCACCGGTGGCGCCCGCTCCCACTGCGGTGGAGGCGCCGCAGGACACGCCGCTGTCCACGATCGTGTGGGCCGAGGCGGAGCCGCTGGGTGAGTCGCTTCTCGACGGGCACTGCCTGCTGCTGGTTCCGGACGGCGAAGCGGAAAGCCTTCCGCTTGTGCTGGCCCTGCAGCAGGCCGGGGGGACCCTGTCGATCGCCCGGCCGGCCGACGCGTACGGGGAGACGTTCGGTGAGTTCCGGGTGCGCCCGGGGGAGCGAGCCGACTACACGCGGGTGCTCGAAGAGCTGAACCGCCGTGGCACGCCCGCGCGGTTGGTCGTGCATGCCCTGTCGGCACCCGGCGAGATCTCGGGCAGCGCCGTGGGCCGGTCCGTCGACGACAGTTTCGGCAGTCTCTTCGCGGTCAGTCAGGTGATCAGTTCGATGGCGGCGGACGCCGCACCCGGACTGCTCGTGGTCGCCCGCGGCGCGGTCGACGTCACCGGAGGCGAGAAGGTGGACCCGGTGGCGGCGATGCTCGTCGGCTTCGCCAAGTCGCTGGCCAAGGAGGCGCCGCAGCTCGGCTGCCGGGTGGTCGACGTCCACGCCGAGCAGGAGAAGGAACTCGCGCGTGAGCTGGCCCACTGGCGTGAGCACGAGGTCGTGGCATTGCGTGGATCACGCCGCTGGATCGCCGGCGTCCGGCCGCACTACGTCGATTCGGCGTCGCCCGTGCCTGCCTCGGTGTTGCGACGTCAAGGGCACTACCTGATCACCGGGGGAACCGGTGGGCTGGGCCTGGCGTTGGCACGTGGCTTGGCGGGGACCGGGTTGCGGCCGCGTCTGCTGCTGGTCAGCCGCACCGGCTTGGCCGACGACGCGACCGACGAACGATCCGTCCGGCTGCGGGCGCAGCTCGCGGAGCTGACCAGACTCGGGGCTCAGGTGCGAGTGGTCGCCGCGGATGTCGCGGACAAGCGCGCGCTGCAGCGTGCGCTCGACGCTGCCGTCGCGCGTTTCGGGCCGGTCAACGGCGTGTTCCACCTCGCTGGAGTGCCCGGCGACGGCCTCGTGCGGTTCCGTGATCCGGCCGAGTCGGCGAAGGTGCTGGCGCCGAAGGTACGCGGGACGGTACTGCTCGCCGAAGCCTTGCGTACGGGGCCGCAGCTGGACTTCTTCGCCTGTTTCTCGAGCCGGGCGGCGACGGACGGGCTGGTCGGCAGCGCGGATTACGCCGCGGCGAACTCGTTCCAGGACGCGTACGCCATGGTGCTGCGTCGTGAAGGGGTGCCGGCGATCTCCATCAACTGGCCGTCGTGGGCCGAGGTGGGGATGGCCGCGGACTACGGCGTGCAGACGTGGTCGACCGAGCTCGGACCGGCCATCAGCCCGATCTTGGACGAGCATCGGCTGACCGGAAAGGCGATCCTGCCCGGCACGGGCCAGCTCGATCTGATTCTGCGCGGCTACTGCGCCATCACCGGTCGTGACCTTCCCATTCGCGTCAACGATGTGGTCTATCACCGTCCGCTCGCCGCCGAACAGACGCTACGGGTGGAGATCAGGCTGCATCCGGACGGCGTGATCGAAGTGTGGTCGCGGCCGCTGGACGAGCCGGGCGCAACCGCGATCAGACACACCACCGCCAAGATCGCGCCGGTGGGCGAGGTCGGTGACGCACCGGATGTCGCCGCGTTGCAGTCCACCCATAGGCAACCGCTGGCCGAGTTCGACGCGGATGAACCGCGACTGTTCAGCCTTGGCCCCCGCTGGGACAACGTGACGGCCACCTTGACGCGTTCCGAGCAGGACATCGACGACATGCTGCTTTGCCTCGAACTGCCGGAGCAGTTCGCCGGCGACATGGACGAGTACCTGATACATCCCTCCCTGCTGGACACGGCGACGACCGCGTTCCGTCGTCCGTCCGACGGGCTCCATCTTCCGTTCTACGCCGAGTCCGTGGTCTTCCTGCAGCGCCTTCCGATGCGGCTGTTCGCCCAGTCCCGCCGGCTGCCCGATGGCGCCGGCGTGATCAGGGCGAACGTGGACCTCGTGGACCCGGAAGGGCGCCTGCTCGTGCGGGCCGTCGGCCTCACCCTGCGCAGGGTGGTCGACGCGGAGCAGGTGACCGGGGACGACGCCGCGCCGCGGAGCCCGGGTGGCGACGCCGGCATCGACCCCCGCGAGGGCGTGGCGCTCACGCTCAGCATCCTCGGCGGGGACCATCCCGGCCAGGTGCTCGTCGAACCAGGGGCTCGGCCGCTCAGCCCATCGGCCCCCGCGCCACGTGCGGCGAGGCGGTCGGTCGCGCCACAGCCCGTCGCGCAGGTTGTCGCGCAGCCCGCACCGGTCGCCGAGGTCGCTGCGCCGACGGCCGCGCCGGCCGCGAGCGCGGCCGTCGCCGGCTCCACGGGCGTACGCGACGGGGTTCAAGCGAGAGTCAAGGCGCTGTGGGTCGACGCGATCGGCGATCCGGACATCCCCGTCGACGCGAACTTCTTCGAGGTCGGCGGAAACTCGCTGACCGCGATCGCCCTGGTCGGCGCGGTCCGGGACGAGTTCCGCGTCGAGCTGTCCATCGGGGCGATCTTCGATTACCCCACTATCGCCGCGCTCGCCGGCCTGCTGTGGGAACAGGGCGCCCGATGAGTCATCTCGTCCGGCTCGACGACGACTGGGGGCTGTGGCCGGTCGCCCCGGTACGCGGTGCCGGCCTGCCGTTCTCGTGGTTGGCGGGGCTGACCGGCGACGCCGCGTCCGCTTTACGGCAGCTGCTCGCCGAGCCGGCTTTCCTGGCCGCCCTCACCTGGCAGAACCCCGGGTTGGTGGCGACTTGGGCAGGCCGGCCGCAGCCGGGGCTCACCTCCTACCGGATCGGCGTTCTTGCCAAGTACGCCCAGCGGTACTGCGCGAAGAACGACAGCATCGGCTTCTTCGGCCCGGTCGGGTGGGCGCAGCTGGACGCCGATCCGGGAAGTGAGCTGCGGGTCGACGGCTCCGGGGAGATCCGGAGGTCGGAGGTGTCGTTGGAGCTGTGGGCCGTGCGAGCGCTCGCCTCGGCGCTTGCCCGCGACCCCCGAGTCGAACCGCATCTGCCGCTTCGGGTGAACCCGGCCGTAGGCGTCGTCGGCGACCAGGCGGTACGCCCGTATCGGCCGCCGCTGCCGTTGAGCCGCGACCAGCTGGCCGTGGTCGAGCGCGTCCGTGCTGGGGCGACCGCGGCCGACTTCTCCTCCGCCGACCTGGTTCAGCTCGCCTCACTCATGGACGCCGGACTGGTGAAGTCCGGGTTCGAGGTGCGGCCCAGCGCTCACCCTGAGGAGGCCCTGCGGACGCAGATCGCTGCGCTCGCGACGCCCGACCGCGACGACCTGCTGTCCGGACTCGACAAGCTGCTCAGCGCCCTGGCCGAGGCGGAGAAGGCGGCCCTGCGCCCGGCCGAGCTTGCCGAGGCGTTCACCGAGCTGGAGCGGCACTTCGCCACGGCGACCGGGGAGCCGGCGACGCGGACCAAGGCTGACGCCAGTGCCGGCCGCACCCTCGCGTATCTCGACTGCCGTCGCGACCTCGATGTCGGAATCCCGGCCGGGATGGTGGAGCAGCTGGCCCCGCCGCTGGCGCTGTTGCTGCAGTCGGCCCGCTGGCTCACCGCTCAGCTCGGCGAGGCCGTCGAGGAGGAGCTGCAGCAGGTGTACGCCGATCTGCGCAGGCGACGCGGCGAGGTGACGCTCGCCGATCTCTTCCTGGCCGCCGCGGAGGTTCTGTCGGGCGCGCCGAAGACTGTCGTGCACGAGATCGCGCAGGACTTCACCCTCCGGTGGGCCGAGATCCTCGCCGACGTCGGCGCCGACCCGGGCGCTGAGCCGGTCCGGTTGCGCTGCAGCGAGCTGGAGCCGCTGGTCGCGGCCCTCTTCCCGGCCCGCGCGCCCGGGTGGGCGGCCGCCCGGCAGCACAGTCCCGATCTGTTGTACGCGCACGACGGCGACGACTCGTTCTGGGTCCTCGGCGAACTGCACGTGGCGATGAACACGCTCGAGTCCAGGTTCTTCCACACCCTCGCCGACGACGCCGGCCGGTTGGACGATCTGATGGCGCTCGACATGGCGGGCGGCCGGATCGTTCCCTGCTACCCGTACGGACCGGAGATCGACTCGCGCCGCTATCCGCCGCCCGCGATGCATGTGCCCGGCCGCTACCTCTACTGGTCGCACAGCGACGACATGGGTACGCCCGACGGGTCGACAGCGTGGCCGGCGGCCGCGTTGACGGTGTGGCCGGAGCAAGGTGAGCTGGTGGCCGGGCCGGATCGGACCAGTTGGTCGCATCCCGTACGCGAGTTCTTCGGGGAGTTCCTGTCGGCGTTGGCGGTCAACCTGTTCCGGCTGCCGGTCCCGGGGCCGCGCGTGCTCGTCGATGATCTGGTGATCCGCCGGGCGACCTGGGCCTTCGATCCGGACGACCTGCCCGCCGGCGTGCTGACCAAGTCGGGCTACCGGCCGGAGGTCCTCAGCGCGTGGCTGGCCGAACAGGGCCTGCCACGGCACCTCTTCGCGCAGATGCCGTCCGAGCCCAAACCGTTCTATGTAGACCTGTCATCCCCGGTGCTGCTGACGAACCTGGCCAGGTCCTGGCGTCGGGAGACCACCGGGCCGGTCCGGCTTCAGGAGATGCTGCCCGGGCCCGACCAGCTCTGGCTCCAAGACGCCGACGGGCGGCGGTACACCACGGAGTTCCGGCTCGTCGCGGTCGACAGCGCCGCGCGTACTCTGCCCGCTCTCGCCACGACAGTAGGGCGATCGCCATGTTGATTCTCACTCACCGTGATGTTCAGGACGCCTTACGAGGCCAGGAGGTCGCGGTTCTGCGGGCCGTCGAGGACGCCTACATCGCCCACGCGGCCGGTGGATCGTCGTTGCCCCATTCCGTCTTCCTCAGATTTCCCGACGAGCCGCGTAACCGGATCATCGCGCTGCCGGCGTACTTGGGCGGCGAGCAGCCGATCGCCGGAATCAAGTGGATCTCGTCGTTCCCGGCGAACATCGACCGCGGGCTCGAGCGGGCGTCCGCGGCCGTCATCCTCAACAGTCTGGAAACCGGCCGGCCACTGGCGTTTCTCGAGGGTTCGACGATCTCGGCCTGGCGGACGGCGGCCGGCGCGGCGTTGGCAGCCCGGCTGCTCCCGGCCACCACCGACGGCAACGGCGTGACGGTGATCGGCTGCGGGGTGATCAACTTCGCGATACTGCGATTCCTGCACCACGTGGTTCCCGGCTTGACCGAGGTCACCGCGTACGACACGCAACCCGGCCGAGCCGAACGGCTGCGTGAGCGGTGCGCGGCGGACCTGCCCGATCTCACGGTGCGGGTCGAGCACGATCTGGCCACTGCGCTGGCGAAGAACACGCTCGTCAGCGTCGCCACGAACGCCCTGCAACCGCACCTGGACTTCAGCGGGCTCGTCCCGGGGACGTTGATCCTGCACGTCTCCCTGCGGGACGTGCTTCCCGAGGCCATCGTGACGGCCGTGAACGTCGTAGACGACCTGGACCATGTGTTCCGCGCCAATACCTCGGTGCACCTGGCGGAGCAGCAGGTCGGCAACCGCGACTTCGTCGCAGCGACGATCGGCGAGCTGGCGGCGCGCGGTGCGGCCGCCGACCGTGACCCGTCCCGGATCACCGTCGTGTCACCGTTCGGGCTGGGCATTCTCGACCTCGCCGTCGCCGATCTGGTGGTGGCGACGGCCAAGGCACGAGGACTGGGCACAGCCGTCGACAACTTCCTGCCCACCGCGGAGACGAATCATGACTGAGCTGTCGCCTCTCAAGCAGCAACTGCTGGCCCAGCTTCTCAAGAGAGGCGGCGGAGCGGCTCCGGCCCCGGTCGACGTCATTCCACCATGGACCGGCGATTTCCCCGTGCGGCTGTCGTTCGCGCAGGAGGCGGTGTGGCTTATCGCGCAACTCGCCGGAGACGTCCCGCTGTTCAACCTGATCGCCGCCGAGTGGATACCCGACGAGCTGTCCACCGCAGGGATTCAACAGGACCTGAACGACATCGCGGCACGGCACGACAGTATGAGGATGGCGGTGCTGACCGGCGCTGACGGTCCGCTCATGACCGTCCTGCCGTCGGTGTCCGTCGTGCTCGAAGAGATCGCCGTGGACGGCGACGACCTCGACGCCGTGCGTACTGCGGCGTTGCGGTTCGCGGCCAGGCCGTACCAGCTCGACGCCGCCCCGCTCTGGCGGTCCGCGGTCCTGGTCACTCCGTCCGGCCGCCGGATGTTCATGCTCTGCGCGCACCACATTGTCATGGACGCCTCCTCACTGGTCCTGGTCTGCAGCGAGCTCGCCGGGGCACTGCCCAAGACCCCGATGCCGCTGCGGTTCGTCGACTTCGCCGCCTGGCAACGAGATCGCGTCACGAGCGGCGCATTCGCCCGCGATCTCGACTACTGGCGTGGCCGGCTGGCCGAT
Organism: Hamadaea sp. NPDC050747; assembly: GCF_040654195.1. Lineage (NCBI taxonomy): Bacteria > Bacillati > Actinomycetota > Actinomycetes > Micromonosporales > Micromonosporaceae > Hamadaea > Hamadaea sp. NPDC050747. Next base: position 64,776 of record NZ_JBFAHM010000002.1, on the reverse strand, counting down.
CTGCCCGCTCCGCTCGACATGCCGGCCGACCACCCGCGGTCCGCGGAGCGCAGCCTGGCGGGCGCGACAGTCCAGCGCGAGATGAGCGCCGAGGTCATCGAACAGGTACGCGCGCTCAGCCGAAGCGAGGGCGTCACCACCTACATGACGATGCTGGCGGCGTACGCCGTCCTGCTGCGCCGTTACACCGGCGAGGACGACATCCTGATCGGCTCGACCGTCTCCGGGCGTAACCGGCCGGAGCTGCAGCGCATGGTCGGGATGCTGGCGAACATGGTGCCGGTCCGGGCCGACCTGACCGGCTCGCTGAGTTTCCGCGATCTGCTCAAGCAGGTGCGGGACCGGGTGTCGGAAGCGCTCGTCCACCAGAACGTGCCGTTCGACCTGCTGATCCGCGAGGTCCGCCCCGGCTATCCGCGTAACCGCGCGCCGCTGGCCCAGGTCGGGTTCAACATGCCCATGGAGGAGAACCGGCAGCTCCTGACCTCCATGCCGCTGCCGATCACCCCGCAGGGCTCCCAACTCGACATGACCCTGCACGTCGTGCCCGTCGCCGGTGGCGGACTGGACATCGAGTTGGAGTACTCGACCGCCCTGTTCAGCGAGGAGACGGCCGACACGCTGCTGGATCAATTCATCGCCCTCGTCGGCACCCTGGTCGCGGATCCGGCGGCCGACGTCAAACGGGCGCCCATGGGCGAGGAGGTCACCGCCGTCTCAGCGCCCCACGACGTGCCGCTGCTCCCGTCGTTGTTCCGTGAGCAGGCAGCCCGCACGCCCGATGCCACCGCCCTGGTCGACAAGGGCGAATCCATGACGTACGCCGAGCTGGAGCGGGCCGTCGAGGTGCTGGCGGCACATCTGGCGGCGGAGGGCGTCGGCCCGGAAACCCGTGTGGGCGTCTACCTCGATCGAGGTGCGGCGGCGGTCTGCGCCCTCCTCGCGGTGGGCCGGCTCGGCGGGTGTTACGTCACCCTCGATCCCCAGCATCCGGGGGCACGTACCCGGCTGATCGTCGACGAAGCCGGAATCCGCACCGTGATGACGACAACGGAGAATGCGGCCCGGCTCGCCGCGCTGGGGATCAACGCGTTCTGCGTCGACACCGTCGCCGACGACGGTACGCGTGCGCCGATTCCCCTGCTGCGCCCGGATCTCGCGGCGTACATGATGTACACCTCGGGCTCCACCGGGCGCCCGAAGGGCGTGGTGATCACCTACGGCGGGATCGCCAACCGCGTACTGTGGCCGATCCGCAGCCTCGGCCTCGGCCCGGCCGACCGCGTCCTGCAGAAGACCGCGCTGACCTTCGACGCCGCCGGATGGGAGATCTTCTCGCCCCTGGTCAGCGGCGGAACCGTGGTCGTCGCACCGCCCGGCGTGGAACGCGATCCGGAGGCGATGGTGCGGGCGGTCGCCGACGAGGCGGTGACGGTCCTGCAGGTGGTTCCGTCGGTCCTGCGGCAACTCGTGGCCGCACCCGGGTGGGACGAATGCTCGGCGCTGCGACTGCTGTTCAGCGCCGGAGAGCCGTTGACCGGCGAACTGTGTGCGCGCGTGCGTGATCTCGTCGACGTCACGATCTACAACACCTACGGCCCGACCGAATGCTCCATCGACGTCACCGAGTACGAATGGCCGCCGGACCAGAAGGACGGCCCGGTACCCATCGGCCGCCCCCTCGACGGCATGCGGGCCGTCGTCCTCGACCGTGACGGCAATCCGGTTCCGCCCGGCGCGGTCGGCGAACTGTACGCCGGTGGCATCGGTGTCGCCCGTGGATACCACGCCCGGCCGGAGCTGACGGCGGAACGCTTCGTGCCCGACCCGTTCGGCCCACCCGGCGCACGGCTGTATCGCACCGGTGACCTGGTCCGTCGCCGCCCCGGCGGGGTGCTCGAGTTCCTCGGCCGCCGCGACGATCAGGTGAAGGTCAACGGGGTCAGAATCGAACCGGCGGAGATCGAGCGTGCGCTCATCGACCCGCCGACCGTCACCGCCGCTGCCGTGGTCGTGCGTACGCTCCCCGACGGCGGCCGGCAGCTGGTGGCGTATCTCGTGGGGGAGGGCGAACCGGAAACCGGTGACCTTCGAGCCCGGCTACGGCAGACGCTGCCGGACGCCATGATCCCGTCGGTGTTCGTCCGGCTCGACGAAATGCCGCAGACCAGCAGCGGCAAGATCGACCGCGTGGCCCTGCTGCGGCGGGAGCTGCCCACCACCGCACCCGAAGAGCGGATCGACCCGAGGGACGAGACCGAACGAGGCGTGGCCGACGAGTGGATCGCGCTGCTGGGCTGCGACAGCGTCGGAGTGCACGACGACTTCTTCGCGCTGGGCGGGCAGTCGTTGCAGATCGGTCTGCTCGGCAACCGGCTCCGGCAGCGGTTCGGCACGGACATCGCGTTGTCCCGGCTCTACACCGCCACCACAGTGGAGGCCCAGGCTGCGCTGCTTCGCGTACCGGCCGCGCACCAGCCGGGCACCGATCACACAGTGGTACGCGTGCCGCGGGGAGGGCCGCTGCCGTTGTCGGCGGGGCAGGAGCGGATGTGGATCGCCGAAGCGCTGCGCCCGGGCAGCCCTGAGCAGATGGTCCCGGCGATCTTCCCCCTCGACGCCGACGCGACGCTGGCCTCGGTGACCACCGCCGTGCGGAAGGTGACCGACAACCACGAGATTCTGCGCACCCGGTACGTGGTGGTCGGCGACCAGCCGATGCAGGTGATCGATTCGGAGGCTCGCCTGGAGATCAGCGAGGTTCGCCGGGACGACCAGGATCTGGCGGCCGAGATCGCCGACCTCGCGAGCCGTCCCTTCGATCTGGCTGACGGACCGGTCTTCCGTGGCCGGCTGGTCGTCACCGGCACCGGGGCCGCGTCGCTGGTCCTCCTGGTACACCACATCGCCTGGGATGGTGTGTCTGCCCAAGTGTTCGCCGAGGAACTTCGTGGTTCGGCGGCCGCACCCGAGGCGCAGTACGCCGACTACGCCGCGTGGCAGTCGGCCTGGCTGGCCGAGAACGCGGAGGGAGAGCTGGCGCACTGGCGGGAGCGGCTGGCCGACGCGACCGCCACCGAGATTCCCGGCGACTATCCTCGCCCGAAGGTGTGGCAGGGGCGCGGCGAATCGCTGGCGTTCCGTATCCCGCAGGCGGTATGCACGCCGATCGTCCAGATCGGGCGGAACGCAGGCGCGACACCGTTCATGACCTTTCTCGCCGCGTTCTCTTGCCTGCTCTCCGGAGTCACCGGAACCGGCGACGTGGTGGTCGGCACACCGGCGGCGGGACGCTCCTCGTCAGACGTCGACCGCCTCATCGGCTACTTCGCGAACATCCTCGTGCTGCGGACCAAGGTCGGTGCCGACGACACGTTCCTGGACGTGCTCGCCGGGACCCGGGAGACCGCACGCACGGCGTACGCGCACCAGGACCTGCCCTACGACCGGCTGGTCGACGGTCTGCGGGTGAAGCGTGACCGATCCCGCAACCCGTTGTTCCAGATCATGTTCGAGGTCGGCACGGAGCGACCGTCGTACCTTGCCGACCTCCCGGCGGACGGCGACCTCGCCCACGTCCGCATTCCGTGGCCGACCGCGATGTACGACCTCACCATCACGCTGACCGCTGAGCCGGACGGTAGCTACCTCGGTATCGCCGAGTTCGCTACGGATCTGTACCGGCCGGCGACGATCGCCCGGTTGATCGGCGGGTACCAGGACCTCCTGCGAGACATCGCGGCCGACGAGCGGCAGACGGTCCGGGCCCTCACCCCGGCGACGCTGCCGGAGGCGCTGGTCCGCCGCGCGCGCGTCACACCGGAGGCGATCGCTGTCGAGCAGGACGACCAGCGGCTGACCTATGCCGACCTCGACGGCCAGGTCGATCGGATGGCTGCGCAGCTTCGCGCACTGGGCGTACGCCCGGAGATCCCGGTCGCGGTCTGCCTGCCGCGCTCGCCCGAGCTGGTGATCGCCGCGTTGGCCGCCATGCGGGCCGGCGGGGTGTTCGTTCCACTCGATCCCGCGGCGCCTCAGCATCGTCTGGCGTCCATGCTCGGCTCGATCAAGCCGGCTGTCGTCGTCGCTCGGCCTGAGATCGCCGAGCACCTGCCGTCGGACGGACCGGCGGTCCTTGTCCCTGGCGATGGTGCGACCGCCTTCACCCCAGCCGACGGGCAATCGCGGGGCGCCGCACCGGACCAACTCGCGTACATCGTGCACACCTCCGGTTCCACCGGGGAGCCCAAGGGCGTCATGGTCGAGCACGGAGCCTTCCTCACGCACTGTGCGAGCGTCGCCACGCGATACGCAGTGACGGCCGGCGACCGTCTGCTGCTCACCAGCCCGCCGTTCGTCGACGTGGTGTGTGAGCACATCGGCGTCACGATCGTCACCGGGGCCGCTCTCGTCCTCGGTCCGGCCCAGCCGTGGAGTCCCGCGGAGCTTGCCGACTACGTCGAAAAGCACGGCGTGACGTTCCTGGACCTGCCGCCGACCGCGTGGCGGGACTTCCTGGACCACGCGGAGCCCGGCGACCGCCGGCTACGCACGCTGCGTGTCGTCAACATCGGCACCGACGTCGTACGCGCGACGGACGTCCACCGCTGGCACGCCCTCGGCTTGGCGGGCGACTTCATGGCTTGTTACGGGCCGACCGAAGCTGTCGTGACGGCCAGCCTCCTGGACGTCTCGGCCGCCCTGGCCAGCCGGCTGGCGGCGGAGTCGGTCGTGCCGATCGGCACCGAGGTCGGCGGGCGGATCGGCTATGTCCTCGATGAGAATCTGCAGAGTGTGCCGGCCGGTACGCCGGGGGAGCTCTATCTCGGTGGCGCCACCCTGGCCCGGGGGTACGCGAACCGGCCCGGGTTGACCGCGGAGCGGTTCCTGCCCGACCCGTACGCCGACGTCCCCGGATCCCGGATGTATCGCACGGGCGACCTGGTCAGCCGGGACTCCGACGGAGTTCTGCACTTTCACGGCCGAGCCGACCGTCAGGTCAAGGTCAACGGATTCCGGGTCGAACTGGCCGAGGTGGAGGCGGCGGTGCTGACCCATCCCGGCGTACGCGCCGCGGTGGTGATCGCGGTCGAACCGCACGGAACGCCAGAGCTGGCCGCGTACATCGTCGCTGAAGGTGCCGTCGCGCCGACCGCCCATGAAGTACGGGCACACGTTCGGGGGCGGCTGCCCGCGTACATGGTGCCCCGGCACGTCATGGCGCTCACCGAGCTGCCGTTGACCGCGAACGGCAAGGTCGACTCGCGAGGGCTGCCCACCATCGCCGTCGACGAGCCGGACGCGCACGACGCCGACCGCCTGCCGGCCGATGCGCCGGTGCCGGAGACCGAGGACCTCATCAGGGGCATCTGGCGTGACGTCCTCAGGGAAACGGAGATCGACGACGACGCCGATTTCTTCGAGTTGGGCGGCAACTCGCTGATGGTCACCCGGGTGCACACGAGACTGCAGGACCTGTTCGGCGTCACCCTGCCGCTCGGCGAGATGTTCGACGCGACGACCGTCCGCCTCCAGACCGCCCTGGTCACCGACGCGGTGGTCGCCGAGGTCGGGCAGCTGTCGGACGACGATGTCGCGGCACTCCTGCGGGAAGGCGGCGACGATCTCGCGGGGAACTTGGGGGACGACATCGCGGAGACCTTCGGGGAGAACGATGAACGACAGTAGCCAGCCCGCCGCCACCGTCGACCCCGCCGCCGAGCTACGCCGTCGTCTGGTCCGGCAGCGGCTCGCCGGGCAGGGTGTGCGGCAGGTACCGCCGTCCGCGGTCGAGCCCGCCTCGGACGGGCCGGCCCAGTTGTCGTCCGTGCAGCGGCGGATGTGGTTTCTCGAGCAGCTCACTCCGGGCGGCACCGAATATCTGGTGCCGCTGGTGCTTCGGCTCCGCGGGAAGCTCGACATCCCTGCGCTGACAAGGGCGCTCGGCGACCTGGTCGCGCGCCATGACATCCTGCGCACCAGGTACGAGCTCCGCGACGGCGAACCGGTTCAAGTGGTCGATCCGCCGGTGGCGGTGGAACTGCCGGTCCTGACCACCGACGAGGTGGGTCTCTCGGCACTGCTGGACAGCGAGTCTCGTCGCGGCTTCGATCTCGCCCGGGGTCCGGTGTGGCGGGCGAAGCTGGCCAGGCTCGGCGACGACGAGCACGTTCTCGTCATGCATGTCCATCACATCGCCTGCGACGGCTGGTCGACGGAGTTGCTGTGTGCCGACCTGGCCGGGCTCTACGAGTCGGCGCGGACCGGGTTGCCACCGTCACCGGCGGCGCAATACGCCGACCACGCGCGCGCCGAGCAGCGGTACCTGGCAAGTGACGAGGCCAAGGCGGGCCTCGACTGGTGGCGGGACAACCTCGCCGACCTCGACGAGCTGGAACTGCCGACCGACCGGCCGCGGAGCGTACCTCGTGATCCGGCGGGAGCCCGTGTGGTGTTCACGGTTCCGGCTGAGCTGGCTCGCGGGGTCGCCGAGTTCGCGCGGCTTCATCGGACCACCGCGTTCGTCGTGCTGCTCGCCGGGTACGCCGGCCTCCTGTCCCGGCTGACGCGGCAGACCGACATCGCCATCGGGTCTCCGGTCAGCGGGCGTACGCGGCCGGGGGCCGCCGACGTCGTGGGACCGTTCATCAACACCGTGGTGTTGCGGATCGACTGCGCCGGGGAGCCGTCATTCGCCGAGCTGGTCGGCCGGGTCCGGCGGGTGGTCCGCGACGCGATGATCCACCAGGACATTCCGTTCGACCGGGTGGTCGACGCGGTGCAGCCGGATCGAGACCTCTCCCGTAACCCGCTGGTGTCCGCACTGCTCCTCGTCGAGGAGGACAGCCTCGCGGCGACGCCGGAATTCGGCGGCCTGAATCTCGTGGACGAGCCGGTGGCGCCCAGCTCGGTCAAGCTCGATCTCAGCCTCGGGCTGCGCCGTGGCCCGGACGGCGACCTGCACGGTGCCGTGGACTACGCCACGGCACTGTTCGACCGGGAGACGATGCAGGCCCTGGCCGATCGTTTCGTGCGCCTGCTCGGGCACGCAGTGGACGAACCAGATATGCCGGTCGCCCGGCTGCGATGGCTGGGCGACGAGGAACGAAGCCGGCTGTTGGGGCAGTCGACCGGAGTTCCGCAGGCAGTGCGGGACGCAACGCTGCACGACATCATCGGTGAACACGCGGGCAGCGACGCGATCGCCGTTCGCGCCGACGGTGTCGATCTGTCCTATCGCGACTTGGATCGACGCTCCGATTCGCTCGCGAAGCTGCTCCGCAGCCTCGGGGTACGCCGCGGCGACGTGGTCGGCGTATGCCTGCCCCGGAGTCTGGAACTGGTCTGCACGCTGCTCGCCATTCTCAAAGCGGGAGCCGCGTACCTTCCGCTCGACCCGGAAGATCCGTCCAACCGGCTTCGGTCCGTCGTCGGCCAGGCAGGCGCTGGTCTGGTCGTGGCCCGGCCTGACGTAGCGGAGAAGCTGGCGGGCGAGGCGACGATCATCTCGCCGGACGAAGCGGGGCCGGAGGATGTCGAGCTGCCCGTCGTCGGCCCCGGCGACCGGGCGTACGTGATCTTCACGTCCGGCTCGACCGGTACGCCCAAGGGCGTCATGATCGACCATCGTGGCATCGTCAACCGGCTGGACTGGATGCAGCGTGCGTACCAGCTGCGACCCGGCGATCGTGTGCTCCAGAAGACGCCGTACACCTTCGACGTCTCGGTGTGGGAGTTCTTCTGGCCGTTGATGTTCGGCGCGACGCTCGTGATGGCGGCCCCCGGCGAGCATCGTGACCCCACGTTGCTCGACGCGACGATCCGGCGGGAGGAGATCACGCACGTCCACTTCGTGCCCTCCGTGCTGGACGCCTACCTCGACGCCGTCCCGGCGGGGCCGCCCAGCCTGCGGCACGTCTTCTGCAGCGGCGAGGCCTTGCGCACGATCACGGCTCGCCGTTTCATCCGCTGGTCCGGCGCGACGCTGCACAATCTCTACGGGCCGACCGAGGCTTCGGTCGACGTCACGGCGTTCCAGATCCGCCCGGCCGACCTGGCCGACTCGGTCGCGCCCACGGTCCCGATCGGCGGACCGATCAGCAACATGATGGTCTACGTACTGGATCAGCATCTCTCGCCCGCGCCGGTGGGCTGCCCGGGAGAGCTTTACCTGGCCGGAGTCGGCCTGGCCCAAGGTTATCTGCGGCGTCCGGAGATCACCGCGGAGCGGTTCCTGCCCGACCCGTTCGCGGCGGTTCCCGGCAGCCGGATGTACCGCACGGGTGACTTGGTGCGATGGCGGCGCGACGGGACGATCGAGTTCCTCGGTCGCACCGACCATCAGGTGAAGCTCCACGGGGTTCGGATCGAGCTGGGCGAGATCGAGGCGCGGCTCGCTGAGCATCCCCGGATCGCTGCGGCGGCCGTCGTCGTGCACCGGCCCGCGGGCGGCATCGCGCAACTCGCCGCGTATGTGGTGAGCCGGGGCGACATCGAGCTCACCCCGGGCGAGCTGCGGGCGTACCTGGTCGGGCTGTTGCCGGCGGCGATGGTGCCGGGCCGCTACGTATTCCTTCCCGAGCTGCCCTTGACGAGCAGCGGAAAGATCGACAGGCGGGCACTGCCCGCCCCGGCGGTGACCCGCGAGCTGGACGCGGACTACGTGGCTCCGCAGAACGCCGAGCAGGTGCTCATGACGTCGGTTTGGGCGGAGGTCCTCGGCGTCGACCGGATCGGCGCGGACGACGACTTCTTCGCCCTGGGCGGCGACTCGATGCGGGCCATCCGCCTGGTCGGGGCGCTGAAGGATCAGGGTGTCGGCATCACGGTGCAGGATCTGTTCCAGCACCGTACGCCCGCGGCCCTGAGCGCGGTCGCCACCAGGACCGACGCGACGGCAGAGGAGTCGGCCGCCGAGCCGTTCAGCCAGATCTCGCCCGCCGATCGCGCCAGCCTGCCCGACGGCGTCGTCGACGCCTACCCGGTGACGCAGGTGCAGGCCGGAATGCTGTACGAGATGATGTCCGACGCTCAGCGGCTGCCTTATCAAAACGTGACGCTCTACTTCATCGACGACGGTGCCGAGCTGTCCGAGGCGGCGTTGCGCGGGGCCGTCCGCGAGGTCGTCCGCCGGCATGAGGTGCTGCGTACCTCCTTCGACCTGGTGAGCTACGGGGAGCCGCTGCAACTCGTGCACGCCGAGGCCGAGGTGGAGATCAGCGTCCAAGACCTGACCGGGCTCACCGACGAGGAGCAGGCCAGGCAGATCCGGCAGGCCACCCAGCAACAGCGGCTGCGGCCGATGGACATCGGCGAGGCTCCGCTCTGGCGGCTGTACGCGTACCGCACCTCGCCGACTCGCTGGACCCTGGCCTGGATGGAATGCCACGTCATCCTCGACGGGTGGAGCCACAACTCGCTGCTCCGGGAGGTGATGGATCGCTACACGGCCATCCGTGCGGGTGAGCCGTCGGCGCCGCTGACGCCGCCGGTCCGGCGGTGGGCGGACTTCGTCGCCGCCGAGCACAAGGCGATCGCCGACCCGGTGAGCCGGGACTTCTGGGCCGGTGTTCTGGCTGATTCGCAGACCTTGCGTCTGCCGCAGGAGTGGGGCGGGACGACGAGTCCGGCGCACACCGTGATGCAGCCCATCGGCGTCGAGGCGGCCGAGATCCGGGATCTGGCCAAGGTCACCGGAGTGCCGGTCAAGAGCATCTTCTTCGCCGCCTTCCTCAAGGTGATGAGCGCGATCACGCCGCTGGACACCTTCCTGTGCGGGCTGGTGTGCAACGGCCGTCCCGAGGTGAGCGGCGGCGACGAGGTGCTCGGGATGTACCTGAACACGGTGCCGATCCCCGGTGCGCGGCCCAAGGGAACCTGGCGGGATCTCCTTCAGGCCGCCGCCGCCGCCGAGACGGCACTCCTGCCGCACCGGCGGTTCGCGCTCCCGGCGATGCGTACGCTGGCCGGCACGTCCGAGCCGTTGTTCGAGGCGGTCTTCAACTTCCTGGACTTCTACCTGCTCGACGGCAGCGGGGTGGAGGTCACCCGGACCGACGACGACAGCCCGAACGAGTTCCCGTTGGCGGTCACCGTGCTGCCCGGTGCCGTCGCGTTCACCGCCCCCGGCGAGCGCGTTCGGCCGGAGCGGCTCGCTTGGCTGGCCGACGCGTACCACCGTGTTCTGCGGCAGATGCTCACCGATGTCGATGGTCATGCGGGCGGGCCCGTCCTCTCCCCGGCGCAGCTCGCGGAGCTGGCGTCGGCCACGGAGCACGAAGCACTGCCGGTGACCACCCTGCACGGTCCGTTCTTCGCGCAGGCGCGCCGTATGCCGGACGCGGTCGCCATCCGTGACGACGCGGGCGAAGTCACGTACGCGTCCCTGGCCGGCGAGGCGACGGCGTTGGCCCGCCGGCTGACCGCGGCCGGCGTGGAGGGCGGGCAGACGGTGGCCGTCTGCATGCGCCGTAGTCGTGTCCTGGTTCGGACGCTGTTCGGCGTCCTGGCGGCCGGCGCGGCGTACCTGCCGCTGGACCCCAACGACCCGCCGTCCCGGCTGCGCGAACGAGTCGCGGCGGGCGGAGCCGTACTGGTGATCGCGGACGAGGATCTCCACGACCGGCTCGCCGGTTTGCCGATTTCCGTCGTGACCCCGGAGTTCACCGGGCCTGAGCAGGATGCCGGCCGGGCGATCCCCGGGGACGTCGCCTACGTCTTGTTCACCTCCGGTTCGACCGGTGGGCCCAAGGGTGTCCGGGTCCCGCACGCGGGAGCGGCGAACTACGCGCATTGGCTGCAGTCGCAGATGCCGGTGGGGACGGGCGACGGCGTGATCCAGAAGACGCCGTACACCTTCGACGTCTCGGTGCCGGAGTTCTTCTGGCCCTTGATGTACGGCGCCACGGTGGTGGTGCCGCCGCCGGACCTTCACCTCGATCCGGTCGGCCTGGCCGCCTTCATCGGCCGGCACGGGGTCACGCACGCGTCCTTCGTGCCGTCCATGTTGGACATTTTCCTCGACACCGTCGAGACGGTGCCGGACTGCCTGCGCGAAGTGGTCTGCCTGGGCGAGGCGCTCCACTGGCCGACCGTTCGGCGTTTCCAAGCACGCTCGACGGCCCGCATGCACAACCACTACGGTCCGACGGAGGCGTCGATCGTGTGCATCGGGCAGGAGGTGGCGCCCGGCCGGTCGCCGTACGCCGTCGACGTGCCCATCGGCAAGCCGGTCACGGGCATGCGCGTACACGTGCTCGATCCCCAGCTGAACCCGGTGCCGGTCGGTGTGCCCGGCGAGCTGTACCTCGGCGGGGTCGGCCTGGCGTACGGATACGCCGGACGCCCCGGCGCCACCGCGGCGGCCTTCGTGCCCGACCCGTTCGGGCAACCCGGTGAGCGGCTCTATCGCACCGGCGATCTCGTGCGCCGGCTGGACGGGGACCTGCTGGAGTTCGTCGGCCGGATCGACGATCAAGTCAAGTTCGCCGGGGTCCGGCTCGAACCGGGCGAGATCGAAGAAGTGCTGACCGCTCACCCTGCCGTCCGTAGCGCGGTCGTGGTTCCGTTCCTGGACGGCAAGCGGTCTTCACTGGTCGCGTACCTCGTGGGACAGCCCGGAGCTGAGCCGATCGACGTCGGCGAGGTGAGGCGGCTGGCGCGTACCCGGCTTCCCGCGCTGCTGGTGCCCTCCCACTTCATCGTGCTCGCCGAACTGCCGACGACGAGCAGCGGGAAGCTCGACCGCCGGGCGCTTCCGCGGCCCGACGAGGCGTCCACCGGCAAGAGCCTGACGCCACCGCGGACGCCGCTGGAGAAGATCGTGGCTAGGGTGTGGCACAACGAGCTCGGCGGCGGCCCGGTCGACGTCGAGCAGGACTTCGCCGACGCGGGCGGGAACTCGCTGGGCGCGATGCGCATCGCGATCCGGCTGGGCCGCGAGCTGGAACTCCCCGTCTCGCCGACTGAAGTGCTGTTGCGCCGGACGGTGGCGGGGATGGCCTCCTGGATAGCCCCGCTCCTGCACGTCGTCCCGTCCGAGGACGCCGGCGCCCCGCAGGCCGCGACGCGAGCGCCGAACGTACTGTCGGTGCTCGACAACCAATCCGGCACCGATCTCGTGTGGTTCAGGCATCGGGAACAGGACGCCCCCGCGCTCTACTGTGTACATCCCGGCGGCGGCAGCGCGCACTGGTACCAGCGACTCACCCAGCATCTGCCGGAGTGGCTGGACGTCGGCGCCTTCCAGCACCCGGGACTGACGAATCCGGCCCGGGCCGCGACGTCCATGGCGGATCTGGCGGCGGGCTACCTGGCGGACCTCCGGGCGTCGCAGCCGGCGGGCCCGTACCACATCTTCGCCTGGTGCGGTGGCGCGCCGATCGGCTGGGAGATGGCCCGCACGCTGAGCGACTCGGGCGAGCAGGTGACGCTGATCTTGCACGATCCGGTGCTTCAGGTCGCCGAGGCCCAGGTCGGCGGCGGCGAGAATCTGCGGCAGCTCGCGGAGTGCGACGACGCGTACGAGCGGCTCGCCGTGGAGACCGACCCGGAGCAGATCCAGCGGCTGCAGGCGCGGATCGCCGAGCTGCTGCCCTCCATCGTGGTGGAAGCCTTCCACGACGCGTTGGACGACCCGGACCTGGAAGAGATCTGGCCGATCGCGGTGAAGAGCTGGCGCAGCCAGGTCGAGGCCCGGCTGCCCTACCGGTTCGGCCCGTACGCCGGTGCGCTTCACCTGCTGGCCTGCGACGAGCTGGCGGGTGGTGTGCACGACAGCCTGGCCGGGCTGAGCCTGGCTGAATACCTCGGGCACTGGGAGAAGCTGGCCACCGAGGTCACCGTTCATCGCGTGAGCGGCGGAAACGTCACTTCGATGCTGCCGCCGCACGTGGCGGGGCTGGCGCAGGTGCTGGCGGGGGTGGTGCGGCCGGAGAGCGGTCGCTGACGAGGACGTTGGCCTGGCCGGAGAACGACCTCGCTAAATCTGCGGCTCGGTCGACTTGAAGGCCAGGCCGTCGGCCCGCCATCGCTCGATGGTGGCGTGGACGGCCTCGACGAGCTTCACCTGCTCCAGCCACTCGTCGCTGTAGACGGAGTCTTCATACTTGGCGGCGTCGTCCGGCGCCAGGCACAGCGGGCGTGTGGGTGCCTCAGCGGACGTCAGATCCGTGACGCAGGCGCTCAGTACGCAGCCGGCCGACCCGCCCACTCCGATGTCGGTGTCTTCACGCAGCATCCGGCACATCGCGATCGCGTCGCTGTCGCGCACCATGTGGCGGGTGTCGAAGCTTTGCGGGGTGAGGAAGGACGACTGCCGGCTGGCGCCGATGCCCGGCAGCAGGCGGGCATCGGCGGTGGTCGCCTGAGACGCCGGCGGACCGCTGGCCATGGAGGCGTACGCGTCGACCGCGATCAGCCGGATCGGCCGTCCGGTGCCGCGTACGTGGCGGGCGATTCCGGCGAGCGTGCCTCCGGTGGAGACGGCGACGTAGACGGCGTCCAGTTCGGGTCCGCCCTGGCAGAGGATCTCGGGGCCGGTGGTCTGGGCGTGGATCTCCGGGTTCGCCTCGCTCCCGTACTGGTTGGTCCAGCGGTAGCCGGGGTGTGCCGTGATCAGCGCCCGCACGGTCGCGAGCCGGGTCAGCAGGTAACCACCGTGGCCGTCATCCTCGTCGACCATGTGCAGTGTGGCGCCCGCGGCGATCAGCAACTGCCGGGTGGCGACGGGAGTCTTCGGGTCGATGACCGCGATCAACCGTCCGCCGATGCGGGCGAGCTGATGGGCGAGCGCGATACCGAGATTGCCCGAGGTGGACTCGACCACCACCGTCCCGGGCGTCAGGGGCTCCTGCCGGTCCAGCGCCCGGAGCAGTCCGATGGCCGTGCGTTCCTTCACGGATCCAGAAGCCAGGTAGCTCTCGTGCTTGACCAACATCCGATGATGCTTCCCGGCGTATGTCACCAGAAGCTCTGACACCGGAGTCGGCGTCAGCGAGTCAAGCCACATCGTCAAAGAATGCAAGCGCCTCCCACTACTAGGAAGGCGCATGGCGAGTTGTCGCCAGGAGCCGGGCTCGGCCTTGATAGCCCGTCCACATCCACCCAGCATGACTCGCATGGCTCTTCACCCAGGTGCTGCGCAGTCGAAGATCATTCGCCAGCCGGGGCAGCCCGTCGCGATCATCGGCATGGCGGGCCGCTTTCCTGGCGCCAAGTCCATTGAGCAGTTCCGCCAGAACCTGCTGGCGGGCGTGGAGTCCATCTCCTTTTTCGACGAGGACGAACTACGTGCCAACGGCGCCACCGATGCCCAGCTCGCCAACCCCGCGTACGTGCGTGCCGCGCCCATCCTGGGCGACGTGGACAAGTTCGACGCGGACCTGTTCGGCTTGAGCGCACGGGAGGCGCAACTGCTCGACCCGCAGTTCCGCGTGTTCCTGGAGGTCTGCCACGCCGCTCTGGAAAACGGTGGCGTGGTTCCCGGACAGTCCGAGGACCGCGTCGGCGTCTATGCGGGCTCCAAGGACAACGCCTACCTGGAGGAGAACGTCTTCCAGAACGGCGCCATCATGCGCGGCACCGGATCGCTCATGGCGATGATCAACAATCACACCGACTACCTCGCCACCAGCGTCGCGTTCCGGCTCGGCCTGACCGGCCCGGCGATCAGCATGGTGACCGCCTGCTCGACCTCGCTCGTCGCGATCCACACGGCGGTCCAGGCGTTGCGCGCCGGTGAGTGTGAGGTCGCCCTGGCCGGCGGTGTCGAGATCGGCCTTCCCGAGGTGGGCGGCTACGTCTACAACGAGGGCGGAATCTACTCGCCCGACGGCCGGATCCGGCCGTTCGACGCCAAGGCCCGGGGCACGGTGTTCGGCAACGGTGTCGGCGTCGTGCTGCTCAAGCCCCTCGCTGCCGCGCTCGCCGACCGCAACCCCATCCACGCGATCATTCGCGGGTCGGCGATCAACAACGACGGCAACGACAAGAACGGCTTCTTCGCGCCGAGCAAGCCCGGCCAGGCCGCCGTGGTCCGCGCGGCGCTCAACGACGCCAATGTCGACCCGTCGACGATCGGCTACGTCGAAGCGCACGGCACAGGCACGCTCGTCGGCGACCCGATCGAGGTCGGCGCGCTGAGCACCGCATACCGGGAGCGGACCGACCGGACCGGCTACTGCGCGATCGCCTCCATCAAGGCCAACGTCGGGCACCTGGGCGCGGCCGCCGGCGTCGCCGGGTTGATCAACGCGGTGAGCAGCGTCAAGGACGGACAGCTCGCGCCAGTCGCGAACTTCGACGAGCCAAACCCCCGGATCGATTTCGGGCGCAGCCCCTTCTACCTGAACCGCGAGCGCAGTTCCTGGCCAGGCGGCACGGCGCCGCGTCGCGCGGCGATCAGCTCGTTCGGCATCGGCGGCACGAACGCGAACGTGATCATCGAGCAGGCCCCGGACCGCCCAGCCGCCCGCCCGGCACGCAGGCCGGTCCAGCTGGTGCCGTTGACCGCCCACGTCCAGACCGCGCTCGACGAGCTGACCGAGAACGTCGCCAAGCACCTCGGCCGCGGTGACGACGAACTCGCCGACGTCAGCTACACGCTGACCGTCGGCCGCAAGCCGCTGGCACTGCGGCGGTACGCGGTGGCCGGTAGCGCCGCGGCGGCCGCCGAGCGGCTCACCGTCGACCTGCCCGCGTTCCAGCCGAAGTCCGGGCGTACCGCCACCTTCCTCTTCCCGGGGCAGGGCGCGCAGTATCCCGCGATGGCGATGGAGCTCTACCACGCGGAGCCGGTGTTCCGGGCGGAGCTGAACGCCTGCGCGGCGGTTTTGCGCGAATCGCACGGCCTGGATCTGCTGGATCTGATCTTCCGCGCGGACGCCGAGACTCAGAACCAGACCTGCCACACCCAGCCGATCCTCTTCGCCGTCGAGTACGCCCTGGCGAAGACGCTGCAAGGGATGGGCATCACACCGACTGCGATGGCCGGCCACAGCGTCGGCGAGTACGTGGCGGCGGCCCTAGCCGGCGTGTTCAGCCGCGATGACGCGCTGCGTCTGGTGGCCGAGCGCGGGGCGCTCATGCAGACCGTCGAGAGTGGCGCGATGCTCGCGGTGCCCCTCTCCGAGGAGCTGCTGGCCCCGATGCTCGACGAGTCCCTGGACATTGCGGCGATCAACGCCCCCGGTGTCTGTGTGGTGGCGGGAACGCATGACGACATCGCCCGGCTCGAGGAGGAGTTGAGCCTGCAGGGGGTGAGCAGTCGCCCGCTGCACACCTCGCACGCCTTCCACTCCCGGATGATGGACGGGATTCTCGAGCCGTTCGCCGAGGCGGTCCACCGGACGACGCTGAATCCGCCCAGCATCCCGTTCGTCTCCAACTCGACCGGGACGTGGATCGCCGACGACGAGGCGACCGATCCGATGTACTGGGTGCGCCACCTCCGTGGCCGCGTACGCTTCTCCGAATCGCTGCGGTTGCTGACTTCCGACGGCGACCGTGCGTTCATCGAGGTCGGCCCCGGCCGGACGCTGACCGGATACGTCACGAGTCACGACCGTGCCGCCGTCGCCGTGCCGGCCATGCGTCATCCGAAGCAGCAGCAGTCCGATGTGGAAGTGCTGTTGACCGGGGTGGGCCGGCTCTGGGCCGAAGGCGTCGACGTCGACTGGTCCCAGTTCTGGAGCGACGAGCAGCGCAGCCTGGTGCAGTTGCCTGAGTACCCGTATCAGCGCCACCGTTACTGGATCGACCCCGATCCCGAGGGGGGCAGCGGGGAGGTCGCGGTCGCCGGTACGCCGGTCAAGGTCGGCGCGTACACCGCACCGGTGTGGCTGGAGAGCGTCCCGCCGGTCGCCGGATCGGCCTCCGGCGTCTGGATCACGCTCGGCCGGCCGGGCGACACCGTGCTGGTCCGCCTCGCGGAGCTGGCCGGGGCGGCCGGCGCGAAGGTGGTCGTCGCCACGACCGAGGATGAGCTGATCGACGCCCTCGCCGGGCGCGGCGGAAACGACCGTGAGAAGGTGACGATCGTCCACGGGCTCTGCCTGGGGGAGCGTCCCGCCGGAACCGGCGAATCCGAGTACGCGAACACGTGGCTGCGCGACGGATTCCACAGCGGACTGACGATCCTTCAGGAGGCGGCGCGGCAGCTTGCGGGAACCCCGGTCGAGCTGGTGTTCGTGACCAGTCAGATGCAGGACGTCGCCGGTGACGGGCTGATCGAGCCGGCGAAGTCGGCTCTGCTCGGTCTGGTGAAGCTGGTGCCGAAGGAGATGGAGTCGGTCAGCTGCCGCAGTGTGGACTTCGGCGCCGACCTCGCCGTCGAACGTGTCGCCGGCCAGTTGTTCGCCGAGATCACCGCCGGTGGCTCGGAGCAGCAGGTCGCCTATCGCGGCCGCAAGCGCTGGTCCTGGTCGTACGCCTCGACGCCATTGCAGGCGCCCGACGGGGTTCCGGTCATGCTCCGGCCTGGCGGTGTCTATCTGCTGACCGGTGGCCTGGGCGGTCTCGGTCTGGTGCTCGCGCGCCAGCTCGCAGCGCAGGTGCAGGCGAAGGTCGTGTTACTCGGCCGCAGCGGATTGCCGGACCGGGAGCACTGGGCGGAGATCCTCTCCACCACGCCGGACAGTCCACAGGCTCGCCGCATCCGGGCGGTCCGGGAGGTGGAGGCCGCCGGTGGCCAGGTGATGGTGCTGGCCGCCGACGTCACCGACGCGGCGGCGATGCGGGCCGTGAACGACGCGGTACGCGCGGAGTTCGGTGCCGTGGACGGCGTCTTCCATCTCGCTGCGGTAGCCGGTGGCGGCATGCTGGAGACGCGGTCCCATGCGGACGCCGCGGCCGTGCTCGCGCCCAAGGTTCAGGGCACCTACCTGCTCGAAGAGATCTTCCACCCTCGGTTGATGGTGCTGTACTCGTCGATCGCGGTCCTGTCGGCCGACTTCGGGCTCGGCGACTATGTCGGGGCGAACGCCGTCCTGGACGCCTTCGCCCAGTCCCGCTGGGCGCGCGGCCAGCACACCGTGTCGATCAACTGGCCGCCGTTCGCCGAGGTCGGCATGGCCAACGACGTGCTCGCCCCAGCGGTGTTCGACCACATCGCACTGGGCGGCGCATCGGGTGAGGGACCGCGTACGGCGGTGCGGCATCCGATGCTGCAGAGCCGGACCGAGGTCGACGCCGTCACCACGCACTTCGGCATCAACCTGTCGCATTCGCTGTGGGTGCTCGCCGAGCACAAGCTGAACGGCATCCCGACTATGCCGGGGACCGGCATCGTCGAGCTGGTCCGGGCGGCGTACGCGGAGCTGACCGGCAGCGAGACCGCCGAGATCACGGATCTGACCTTGGTGCAGCCGTTGGTGGCCCACGCAGGTCTGCGTTGCCACCTCGAACTGCGCCGAGCCGACGACGGCGGCTTCGAGGTGGCGATCCGAGCGCACGACGGCAACGAGTACGCCAAGGGCCGGGTCGGCCCGCTGACGTCCGAGGCGCCCGGCCGGCGAGACCTGACGGTGATGCGAGAGTCTTCCGGCGACGTCGGCGTCCCCGACGCGGCGGAGTGGGACGGCCCGCTCGCCTTCGGCCCCCGCTGGACCGGAATCCAAAGTGTCCGCTCGGCCGAGGCCACGGAGTTCGTCACGGTCGAGCTCGCGGACCGGTTCCGCGCCGACGAGGACACGTACTACGTGCATCCGGCGGTTCTCGACTGTGCGATCGGCTTGGGGCAGATCATTCGCGGCACCGGCCAGTATCTGCCGTTCAGTTACGGTCGGCTGTCCGTACGCGGGCCGTTGGCGGGGCGCGTGCACTCGATCATCGGTCATCTCGACGACACTCGCGGCGAGGTGAGCAGCACCAACGTCTCCGTCGTCGACGACGACGGCAACGAGCTCGTGTCGGTGGAGCGATTCATGCTCTTCCGGATGCCGGAGCATCTGGCGGCGAGCATGAAGGCCGAGCCGGCCACTTCGGGACCGCTCGACGACGAGGTCCTCCCGCAGCAGGGTGAGGAGGCGTTGCGGCTGATCCTCGGCTCCGGCGCGGGGCCGCAGGTGATCTGGTGCCCGGAGGGACTGGACGTCCGGATTCGGCGTACTTCCCGGGTGAACCGGGAGGCGGTCACCGAGCAGCTGACTGCGCAGTCCGGGATGGTCGGCGCTCCCCGGACGCTGACGACGCCCTACGTCGCACCGGAGTCCGATGTCGAACGGATTCTCGTGGGGCTGTGGTCGGAGACCGTCGGCGTGGAACGGATCGGCGTCGAGGACGACTTCTTCGACCTGGGCGGCAACTCGCTGTTCGCGGTGCAGCTCGTGGCCCGGATCAGCCATCGGTTCTCGATCGACGTCTCGGCGGCGTTGCTGTTCGATTCCCGCAACGTGCGTACGCTCGCCACGGCGATCGAGGCGGCGCTCATCGAGAAGGTGGCGTCGCTGTCCGAAGACGAGGCGCGTCAGGCCCTCGAGGCGTTGGGGACGGCCGCCAATGTCGGCTGAGCGGCTGCGCGTAGGGGCCGTCGTCGACGGCGGCGGGATTCCCATCTCGGCGATGATCGAAATCGTCGACCATGCCGAGGACATCGGCATGGACTCCATCTGGCTGCCGCAGATGCCGAACCAGCTGGACGTCGCGACCGTTCTCGCGGCGTTGGCCGCCCATACCAAGCGGGTCAGGCTCGCCTCCGCCGTCCTGCCGATGTACTCGCGGCCGCCCGTGGTGATGGCGCAATCGGCTCTGACCGCGGACGCCATCTCGGGTGGACGAGTCGCGCTCGGGCTCGGCCTGGGGCACCGCGCGGTCGGCGACTGGATGGTCGGCGGGCAGCCGGCTCCCGCGCTGCCCGCCACCCGTGAGTACCTCACGGTCGTGACGTCGCTGGTTCGCGATGGCGAGGTCAACTTCGACGGCACCTGGTACAGCGGCCATGCCGCCTACATCGGTGAGCGGCGCGAAGACTTCCCCGTCTACCTGGGATCGTTCGGGCCGAAGATGATCGAGCTGGCCGGTGAGCTGGCCGACGGCGTCATCCTGTGGATGTGCACCACCGACTATCTGGCCAAGCACGTGATGCCGGCGCTGCGACGGGGCTGGGCCAGGCGGGGCGGCCGCCCGGACGGCTTCAAGATCGTCGCCATGATGCACGCGGGCCTGTCCGGTGACCCCGATCGCGACCGGCAGGTCTTCGGCCGGACCCTGGGGGCGTATCTCCGGGTCGCGACCTATCGAGGACTGTTCACGCGGAGCGGTTTCGCCGATTCGGTCGCCTCGACCAGGCCGGACGACGCGATGGTCCGGGCACTGGGCGCCTTCACCGAGGACGAGGTGAAACAACGGCTCGAGGAGTTCCGCCGGTGTGGCGTGGACGAGATCGGGGTGGCTCCGGCCGGAGCCGCGAAGGCCTCCTTCGACCTCTGCCTCAAAACGTTGACAAGGGTTTATGAGATCGCGGGCGAGGGATGACCTCCGACCATCTGATCCCACTCGGCACGGGGGAGTTCTCGCTGTGGCGTTCGGTGTGCGTACGCTCCGCCGGGCTGCCCTTCGAGTGGATCAGTGATCCGGAGACGATCCGGCAGGCGCCGTTTCTCGAGGCGTTGGCCTGGCAGCATCCGCTCGTGGGCAGGCTGGCCCGGCGCGCCGGCGAGACGATGCCCCGAGACCTCGCCCGTACGCTCGCGAGCTACCGTTCGCGGTACTGCGCGAAGAACGATTCCATCGGTTTCTTCGGCCCGGTCGCCTGGGGCGCGTGGCGGGACGGGCCGACCAAGATCGGCGAGCTGACGCCGCCGGTACGAGGTCAGCTGTTCTTCGAGATGTGGGCGATCCAAGCACTGGGCGACGCCCTCGTGGAGCGGTACGCCCTCGACGAGTGGACGGTGCCGCACCGGTGCGCTTCGGTCGCGGTCACCTCCGGCGGGGTCCACCTGGCCGACGGTTCCTTTCTGCCCCTCTCGGAAGTCCGTCAGCAGATCGTCGCGGCCGCCGACGGATTCCACACCGTCGCGGACATCACCGCAGCCTGCGCCGACTTCGGCGACCCGGAGAAGATCGTCGGCGAAGTCAAGGTGCTCCGGGCGATGGGCGTGCTCACGCGGGGATTCTTCATCCCACAGTCCCGGCATCCGGAGCGTCAGCTCGCCATGCAACTCGCGCGCGTCGCCGACCCGGACCGCCGGGAGGCGGCCGAGCGGGATCTCGGCGCGCTGATCTCCGCACTCGACGAGGTGCGTGGCGTGCTCGGTGAACCGGCGGCGGTGGCGGCCGAACTCGGCATCCTGCACGACCGGTTCACCGAGCTGGCGGCAACGTCCTGGCACCGCCGGGACGGCGAGTTCTACGCCGGTCGGTCGGTCGCGTACGAGGACTGCCGATCGGAGTTCGCCCTGGAACTGGGCACCGAGCTGCTGACGGAGATCGCGCCTGCACTGGAACTGATGCTGCTCAGCGCCCGCTGGTATTCGACGCAGGTGGCGTCCCGATATCTCGCCCTCTGCCGCGACCTGCTCGCCTCCGAGCGTGATCCAGCCGGGTACCCCTTGCCGAAACTGCTGGCGACATTGGCCTCCAGCATCGGCGGCGACGCCGGCAGCCCCGCCGGGCAGGCCGCTGCGGAGCTGCGCCGGAAGTGGACCGAGCTGCTGTCGCCGGGCCGGCAAACGGGCGCGGTCACCTTTCGATCCGAGGACATCCGCGACGAGGTGACGGCGGCCTTCGCGGTCACTGAACCGGGCTGGCCGACCGCCCGATGGCATGGCCCGGACCTGATGTTCGCCGCCGCCAGCGTCGACGACCTGCACGAAGGACGTTTCCTCGGGGTTCTCGGCGAGCTGCATCCCACCATCAACTGCGTCGACCAGCTTTGCTTCGCCTCGACCCACCCGGATCAGCCCGCATTGCGCCGCTGGATCAACGCCGACATGCCCGAACGGATCGTGCCGCTGTATCCCATGATCGGCGGCATGGTCAACTCCCGGACGGCTCCGCCGGAGGCGTACCACGCGCCGCACTACACCTATCTCGGGGTGGCCAACGAACCCTCGTACGCCCCGCGCCGGGCGAAGGTCGTCGCGGCCGGGGGTCTTCGCGTACACCAGGAGGACGATCGGCTGGTGGTCCGGTCGGTCGCCGGGGACTTCCAGGCCGACCTCGCCGAAGTGCTCGACGACTATCTGGCGTTCGCGGCGTACAACAGGTTCGGCCTGTTCGAGCCGGCGGCACATCACCCCCGGGTGCAGATCGACCGGCTGGTGGTTTCTCGGGAGCGCTGGCAGCTGCCGATGGCCGCGTTTCCCGACCTCCCGCGGGCGAGACTGGATCAGGTCGTGGCCCACCTGCGCCGCCTGGCGTCCGAGCACGGACTGCCCGAGGTCGCGTTCTGGGTGGTCGCCGGTGAGGCGAAACCGATCTATGTAGATCTCGCCGATCCGACCTTGGTGGATGCCGTGTGGGCGAAGCTGCGCCGCGGCCGGCAGCGGCAGCCGGGTGGCTGGGTGACGGTTTCGGAGATGCTGCCCGGACCGGATGAGCTGTGGCTACGCGATGCCGATGGCCGCCGGTACGCCGTCGAGTTCCGGGTGACCTGCGTGGACAGTCGCCGATATGGAGGAGGTAACCCAAGTGTTTGACGATGAGGATCGGGTGTTCTGTGTCGTCGTCAACGACGAGGACCAGTACTCGATCTGGCCGGACGATCGCCCGGCGCCTTCGGGTTGGTCGATGGCCGGCAAGACCGGTCGCCGGCAGGAGTGCCTCGAATACATCGCGGAGGTGTGGACCGACATGCGGCCACGCAGCCTGCGCCTGCAGATGGACGGCGAATCCCGGTGACGGCCCGGGGATCCTCCCGCTGAACACCACGGCCGAGCACATGAGCGCCCCGGGCGGCCACCGGGAACTTGGGCAGCGCCGTGATCAGCGGACTGATCACGGCACAGAAGCGAGGAGAAGACATCATGGCCAGCGCCTCGATTCAGGTGAGCGATCTGGTGAAGACCTACCCACGGGGCGTACGGGCGCTGGACGGGCTGACCTTCACGGTCCGGGAAGGGACGGTGTTCGGGCTGCTCGGGCCCAACGGCGCCGGTAAGTCCACCGCGGTACGGATTTTGAGCACCCTGTCGCGCCAGGACACGGGGACCGCAGTCGTGGCCGGGTATGACGTCTCCCGGCAGCCGGACGCGGTCCGGCGCGAGATCGGGCTGGTCGGCCAGAAGCTCAGTGCCGTGCCGACCGCGACCGTACGGGAGAACGTCCTGCTTCAAGGCCGCATGTATGGCCTCAAGGGCCGGGAACTCGCGACCCGGGCCGACGAGGCGATCGCCCGGATCGGGTTGTCCGACGCGGCGGGCAAGCCGATCGGGTTCTGCTCGGGCGGCATGAAACGCCGAGTCGACATCGCGATGGGCATCGTCCATCGCCCGAAGGTGCTGTTCCTCGACGAGCCGACCACCGGGCTCGACCCGGACATCCGGATGCAGCTGTGGGACGACCTGGCCAAGCTGGTCCGTGCGGACGGGCTGACGATCCTCCTGACCACCCATTACCTCGAAGAGGCCGACACGCTCGCCGACGAGGTCGCCATCATGGACTCCGGACGAGTGGTCACTTCCGGGAGTCCGGCGACGTTGAAGCAGGAGCTTCGTGGCGACACCCTGCTCGTCGAGCTGGACACCGACGAGGCCGCCGGGCAGGCGACGGCTCTGCTGGCCGATGTGGGGCAGGTGGGCGAGTTCAAGGTGGATGGCCGGACGCTGCACGCCCGCGCGGAGGTCGGCGGCGCGGCCGTACCGGCGGTGCTCGAACGGCTCAGCGGTGCGGGGCTGCGAGTGACCTCGGTGACGGTTTCCCAGCCGACGCTCGACGACGTCTATCTGCAGCACACTGGGCACCGGCTGGTGGCACAACGGCGCGAAGAAACCGAACTCGAACGGAGCCAGTCTTGACCGAGCTCGTAGGCCAATCGGCGCACCTGGCCAAGCGCCACATCCTGCACGCCTTCCGGCAGCCGTGGCTCATCGCCATCAACCTGGTGCAGCCGTTTCTCTGGCTGCTGCTGTTCAGCGCCACCTTCAACCGGATCGCCGACATCCCCGGCTTCGGCGAGAGCAACTACGCGCAGTTCTTCCTGCCCGGTTTGATCGTCATGACGATTCTGCTGGCGGCCGGCTGGAGTGGATTGTCGCTGCTGGGCGACATGGAGCGCGGCACGCTCGATCGGATGCTCGCCTCCCCGGCCAAGCCGGCCGCGCTGGTCATCGGGCCGCTGCTGCAGCAGATCGTCAGTGGAGTCATTCCCACCGCGATTCTCCTGGCCATCGGCTACACGCTCGGCGTCCGGTTCCACGGCGGACTGCTCGGCGTGCTCGTCCTGGTGCTCGCGCTGGCGGCGATCGCCGCGGCGCTCGCGGCTCTGTCCAACGCGGTGGCTCTGCTGGTACGCCGAGAGGAGTCGCTGATCGCGGTCGTGAACTTCATCGTCATGCCGATGACGTTCCTCTCGACTGCCTTCATGCCGCGTGACCTCGTACCGGGCTGGGTGGCGGCCGCGGTCGCGGCCAACCCGGTCAACTGGGCCGTCGAACTCAGCCGGTCCGCTTTCGCCGGTACGCTGTCGGCCGGGCCGGTGCTGATGTACCTCGGCCTGCTGATCGCCCTCGCCGTCGGCGCCATCGCGCTGGCCCGGGCTTCGTTGGCCCAGTACCGGCGGACCGCGTGACGGTGGCGTCCCAGGTCGACCGGCACCGGCGCAGGCCGGTGCCGGCGACCCCCGGCGGAGGTCTGTTCCGGTGAGCCGGCTGCTGGCCATCAGTGACCTGCACGTCGGGTACGCGGAGAACCGCGACTTCGTCAGCCGGTTGCGGCCGGCCGATCCGGGGGACTGGCTGCTGGTCGCCGGCGACGTCGGTGAGCTGAGCACCGAGATCGAGTGGGCGCTCGGCGTCCTGAGCGATCGATTCGCCAAGGTCATCTGGGCGCCGGGCAATCACGAGCTGTGGACCCCCCGCAAGGACCCCGTGGACCTTCGCGGGCAGGAGCGCTACGAGTACCTGGTCGCCTTGTGCCGTCGGCTGGGGGTGTTGACGCCGGAGGACCCGTACGCGATTTGGGACGGTCCGGGCGGGCGGGCGGTCGTCGTGCCGCTGTTCATCCTCTACGACTACACGTTCCGGGTGGACGGCACGTCGAACAAGGAGGACTCCCTGGCGCTGGCGTATGAGCGAGGAGTGGTGTGCACCGACGAGATTCTGCTGCACCCGGATCCGTACCCGAGCCGGGAGGCTTGGTGCGCCGCCCGGCTCGCCGCGACCGAGCAGCGCCTGGCGGGTCTCGATCCCGATACGCCGATCGTCTTCGTCAACCATTACCCGCTGGTCCGGGAGCCGACGCGGGTCCTGACCTATCCGGAGTTCGCGCAATGGTGCGGCACGGTGCACACGGCCGACTGGCACCGGCGTCATCGCACCGCCGCCATGGTCTACGGGCACCTGCACATTCCTCGTACGACGTGGCACGACGGAGTTCGGTTCGAGGAGGTCTCCGTCGGCTACCCCCGAGAGTGGCGGCGCCGGGGTGACACACCGAATCCGCCGCGGCAGATCTTGCCGGCGGTGGGGGGTTGAGATGATCGAGGAGATCCTGCCGCCGGTTGTGGCGGCGGAGGAGGCGTTCGCCGATCTGCCGGAGGCGACGCTGTTTCCGGAGGAGCAAGCCGCCGTTGCGCAGGCCGTGGCCGGGCGACGCACCGAGTTCGCGACGGTCCGCCACTGCGCTCGGGCGGCGCTACATCGTTTGGGTATGCCGCCCGCACCCATCCTTCCCGGGGAGCGCCGCGCGCCCCAGTGGCCGCCGGGCATAGTCGGGAGCATGACGCACTGCACGGGATACCGTGCGGCGGCGCTCGCGCGGGAACGCGACGTGGTGGCGATCGGGATCGACGCCGAGCTTCATGGCGAACTGCCCGATGGCGTACTGGACTTGGTCGCGGTGGACGCCGAGCGTTCGATGCTGTCGCGCCTGGCGGCTGAGGACCCCAAGACGTGCTGGGATCGGCTCCTCTTCAGTGCGAAGGAGTCGATCTACAAGGCGTGGTATCCGCTGACCGGCCGGTGGCTCGACTTCGCCGACGCGCAGGTCACCTTCGAACCCGCCGCGCAGCGGTTCACCACACGGCTTCTTGTTGCCGATATGGGGACGGTGGGGCAGTGGCCTGAGTTCACCGGGCGCTATCTCGTCCGCGACGGCATGGTGCTGACCGCTGTCGTGGTGCTCTAGGACGCGCCAGCCACCCGCTGACACCGATTTCGTCCTCGGAGACGCGCGCTGGTGACCGGCGACGAGTAAAGCGTCTGGTTGTTTCACACCGGCTGACCGTTGCCCCGGTGCCGGTTAATCGTCGGGCAGGCTGCGGGTCAGCTGACGAGCCTGTCGCATGCGTCCGTCGGGCGTGAAGCTGGCGAACATGAAGACCTCGGTGTCGATGCGACGGCCCTTGCCGCTGGTCACCCGCAAGGTGAATCGCGTAGCGATCGTGTCGCCGGATGCGATCGCCTCGTGGACCTCGACGCTGAACCGGCCGCCGGTCAGCGTCTTGCGCGCCGGCCGCATGTGGGCGAGAAGCTTGTCCCAGTCGAGCCGGATGCCGTCGCTGATCTGGACGATGTCGGGCGTGTAGAACTTGGCCATCGCGCCGGCGGTGTCGGCTTCGGCGAAGACGACCTGTTCGGTGAGGTCGGTGAAGAAGTCGTGGACGAACTGGGCCGGGCTTGCCTGCCGCCGGGTGGTCATGGTGTCTGCCCTCTCCTCGCTTAGTCTTGACATCGTTGTAAGATATGTCGGACCGAAAGATCTGACAAGCGTGTAAAGGATGTGACCCAGGTGTCTCCGGCTCCCTCCGGCGGGCGACGGCGTGCCGACGCCGAACGCAGCCGCGTCGCGATCCTCGACGCGGCCGTCCGGTTACTAGCCGGCCAGCCGGACGCGGGCATGGCCGCGGTCGCCACGGCTGCCGGGGTGACCCGGCAAACCGTCTACGCGCATTTCCCGTCCCGCGACGCGTTACTGATCGCGGTCGTCGACCGGATCAGCGAACAGGCCACGGCGGCGATGGACGCCGCCGGCCTCGACGACGGTCCTGCCATCCCAGCGCTGCTACGACTACAGCAGGTCACCTGGCAGCTGTACCAAGCGCACCCCGTTCTCGTCGACGCCACCCGATTGACGGTTCCCGCCGAGCACGATCGCCGGCGCCATCACGACGTCCATCAGCGGCTGACCCGGCTGATCCAGCGTGGACAGGCGTCCGGTGAGATCGACCCGCAAGCACCGGCAAGCTGGCTCGTCGCCGCAGTCATCGCGCTCGGACACACCGCCGGTGAGCAGGTCGCCGCCGGCCGGCTGAACATCCGCCAGGCCGCGCAGGTCCTGAAGACCGCGACGCTACGGCTCCTCGCCACCCAGCAAGCCACCATCGACGGCGAAACCCCGCAGCCGCGCCAGCCGCCAGCTATCGGTCGATGACGGCGGGCCGAGCGGTGCGACGCAAGGCATTACTCTCCTCGCATGCTGGAGCGGATGTCTTGGCTGAACGAGCCCGGGGAATGGTCGTCGGAGGGCGGCGTGCTCCGTGCGGTGACGGAGTTCCGGACGGACTTTTGGCGGGAGACGTTCTACGGCTGGGTGACCGACAACGGGCACTTTTTCAGCCTGCCGGTGACCGGCGACTTCACGGCCGAGGTGGTCGTGGCGGCCGAGCATACGACACGGTTCGACCAGGCCGGCGTGATGGTCCGGGCCGATGCGCAGAACTGGCTGAAGAGCGGCCTGGAGGTTACCTCCGGGGTCGTGCAGGTCAGCACGGTCTATACGCGCGGATTCTCCGACGTGTCCATGGCTCCGGTCGCCGGTTTCCGTGGGGAGGTCGCGATGCGGGTGACCCGGTTCGGTGCGGCGCTGACCGTCCACTGCCGCAGTGGCGATGACCCGTGGCAACTTCTGCGCCTGGGATATCTCGACCTTCCCGCCACGGTGGAGGTCGGCGTCATGTGCTGCTCGCCCGAGCGTGCGGGTCTGCGAGCCACGTTCCGGGACTTCCGGGTCGGGCCGCCGATCTCCCGCGACGGCCTCGAGTGACCGTCTGCCGCCAGCGGACCGTCGTCAGCAAGCGCGGACTCGTCCCGAGCCCGCAGAGCGCCTCGACCTGTGTCGCGGGCCAGGCCAGCCGGTTATCCACGTTCGGTGACGGCGAACCGGCAGGATGTGTGCGGTGAGGGTCCAACAAGGAGTGCATGTCGTGACCGTCTCCTATTGGAGCTCGAGCCAGCTGGCCGGAATGCTGGCCGAGCTGGCGGGACGGTTCCCGGTGACGATCGTCGACAACGCGGACGGCACCGACGTTGAAACCCAGCGGGTCAGCGCGGGCCACGACTATGTGGCGATCGGTCACAACTCCGGTTTCGGGTCGGCCTGCAACGTCGGCGCTCGCCGGAGCAGCTCGGCGTACGTACTGTTTCTCAATCCGGACTGCCGGGTCTCGCCGTCCACGGTCGATGCTCTGGTTTCGCTGCTGGATCGGAGGCCGGACGCCGGTGCGTGCGCGCCGCGGCTCGGCCGGCGTCAAATCTACGGCGGTGCGGCGCCCGGATTCTGGTCTGCCGTGGGCTACCTCGCCCTGCCCGACGCCCTGCTCGGGTCGCGCTGTGTCTGGGCCACGGCGACCCGAGCTCGAGGGCCTGTCGCGGTCGGTTGGGCGTCCGGTGCCTGCCTGCTGGTACGCCGAGAGGCGTTCGACGCCGTCGGTGGCTTCCGCGAGGACTTGTTCATGTACAACGAGGACCTCGACCTGTCCGCTCGCCTGCGTCGCAGCGGCTGGTGCGTGCTGATCGACCCGCGGCTGTCCGCCGACCATGCCGGAGCGCGGTCCTCGGTGGCTCCGGTGGACACCGCGAACTCGTGGTCTCGGTCAACCCTTCGTTATCTGGGGCGATCGTGGCGTTCGACCGGTGTCGCGGCGATTCTCGGCGGTGGCATGTGGCGGCGGCATCTCGTGGCCCTGGCGACAGGACGCCGGAGGGCGACCTTCGCACCGGAGTTCACCGCGCAGTTGCTCCGTCGTAGGACCACCACAGATCCCGCAGCCGACCGGCCGGAAAGGTGTCCGTCCACGGCTTGTGACGGGTCACGAAGTGGATGAGGTACGCCTCCGACGCCAGCCGGCCCAGCCGGCTGCGCGGGACGTGTTCCTCGCCGTAGTAGGGGAATTCTTCGGCCTGCCAGATGTCCTCCAGGGGGAAGACGTTCCAGCGGCGGTCGAGCCGGTGCCACTGTCCGCGTACCACATGATTGAGGGCGTCTTGGTCCCAGAACCGCACGTGCTGCGCGGACGTCGTCGCGAAGCGAAGCGCGGCCGGGCCGATCTCCCGGCGGCGCCACCGGTCGAGGTCGATGACGAGCAGCCCGGAGTTGAAGTACGGCAGCGCGCGTTCGGCCTCGGCGAGTGGTAGGCCGGGCAGGCAGCCGGGTGTGCCGAGGGTCGGTACGCACACGTCCTGGACGGCGGCGAGCGGATACGGCCCCAGGTCCAGGGTGAGTAGTTCCGCTGGATCGCGCAGGAAGAGGGTGTCCGCGTCCACATACACCGCGCTGCTGTACTCCGGCAGCGCCTCGGCGATGTGCAGGCGGTAGTAGACCGCAGGCGAGCCGTGCGAGTCGAAGGGAAGCCCCAGGCACGCGCCGGTCATGTCCCGGATCTCGAAGTCCAGGCCGGCGGAGGTGGCAGCGCTGGTAATGGCGCGAGCCTGCTCCGGCGTCAGATCACCGGCCAACGCTATGACAGTGGTCGTCTGTCCATTACGGACAGCTGCGAGCGAGTGGAGCATTGCCCTGGCGGCGCGGGCATACCGGCTGTCGAAGGCGACGACGATGGGCCGCTGGAGATCTTCACGCATTCGCCACCCTAGCTTCGGAGGCGCCGGAACCGCACCACTTCGCAGGGCCAACCGCACAGGAGTCGGGATCCCTCGCGAATAGGGTCTTTCGGCCCGAGCCGCCACCGGCACGATCGCGATGCAATGAGGTAAACCCGCTAGGAGAAAGTCCCGCGATCGTGTGTGAATACTGCGGCTGCCAAGCCTTGACCGCCATCGACGAACTGACCCGGGAGCATGACGCCGTGGTCGGGCTGATCAGTGATGTCCGCGGCGCGTACGCCGCCGGCCGGGTCGATCGCATGGCCGAGTCGGCCCGGGCGATCGAGGCGATCCTCGGCCCGCACACGGCGGTGGAGGAGCGGGGACTGTTCCCTGCGCTCGCGGCGGACTTCCCGGACCACATCAGCGCACTGCAGGCGGACCATCGCCGGATCGAATCGGTGCTGGGCGAGGCTGCCGCCGCGGTGCCCGCCGACCCGACCTGGCCTCGACGCCTCCTCGACATCCTCGACGAATTGCGGGACCACATCCTCCGCGAACAAGACGGCGTCTTCCCGGCCGCGCTCACGACACTGCGTACCGCCGACTGGGAGGCGCTCGAAGCGGTCCGCGCACAGGTAGGCATTGCTGTCCTCACTGCCGGCGGGGCGAACCTGTGACGGCTGTGGGCCAGGTCACGGACCTTCGGCCCTGCCTTCGTCCGCTCAGTCGGACGACGCTGACGCCATGACCCCGCTGTCGATCGAGCGGCATCCGGTCCCTGACCCCGGCGCCGCCGTGTCGTCTCGCTTGCGTTGGCACTCTTCGGTCAACCTGCTCGTGGTCGGCTGGCTCACGGTGGCCGTGGTGGCCGCGGTCGCTGCCCTGACCGGCGCCGCGCCCGGATGGCTGCCGATTCACGCTCTGCTGCTCGGCGCCGCCACCAGCGCGATCGTGATTTGGACCGAGCACTTCGCGGTCGCGGTGACGCACGCGCGCCAACCCGGCCGCCGAGGGGCGGCGATCAGGCTGACAGCGCTCACGGTGGGCCAGGTGACGACCGTGGCGGCGGCGGTCACCTCGCAGCCGGTTCCGCTGGCGATCGGGGCGACGACGGTGGGGCTCGCGATCGCCGCGCATGCCGCTACGCTGCTGCGGCTGCGACGTGGTGCGTTAGGTGGCCGGCTGACCGGCATCGTCGACTACTACCTGGCCGCCAGTGTCGCGATGCTGGCCGGGGCGGTTCTCGGCGGTCTGATGGGCGCCGGCGTGTCGCC
This sequence comes from Hamadaea sp. NPDC050747, assembly GCF_040654195.1. NCBI lineage: Bacteria > Bacillati > Actinomycetota > Actinomycetes > Micromonosporales > Micromonosporaceae > Hamadaea > Hamadaea sp. NPDC050747. The sequence continues at coordinate 33,587 of NZ_JBFAHM010000002.1, read as the reverse complement.
GCATCTGCACGAGCGAATGCACCTGGCGCACGAACACCTCGTGGTGGCTGGATGGTTGCTGCTCACCATCGTCGGAACAATGTTCATGCTGCTGCCGTCGGCCGCCCGCGTCCGCATCGATTCCTGGACCACTCCGGCGATGCGATGGTGTCTACGCCTGGCCGGGCCCGGGCTGGCGGTGGCGGTTCTCGGGATGCTCATGGCGTGGCGGCCGGCGACCACCATAGGCCTGACCGCGTACGCGGCCGGTCTGGCCGTCGCTGCCGCGCCCCTGGCACGGGCGTTACGCCGGACCCGCCCGGTCAGTGGATCCGCCTGGCTGCTGTCCGCCGCGACCGCGTGGCTGCTGGTGGCCGCCGTCGTGGACGTCGTTCTTTCGGTGACCGAGCGCACGGCCGATTTCCTCGGCCCGATCGTGTTGATCGGCGGAGTCGGTCAGGTCCTGCTGGGGTCGCTGACGTATCTGCTGCCAGTGGTCCTCGGCGCGGGTCCAGAGGGCGCCCGGCGGGCCACTGCGCTGCTGGACGCGTACTGGCCGCTGCGGGTCGCGGCGCTCAACACCGGTGTCGTGCTGATCGCGCTGGCGGCGGCTGGCGCCCAGCCGGCGTTCGCCCGCGCGGGATGGACACTGATCGGGCTGACCGTGGCGGAGACGCTTGCTCGAATGCTGTTGCTGCTGGTCACCCGGCTGGCCGCCGTCGGCCGTCTCCGCTCCTCGGGGCCGGCGCTGGCCGGTGCCGGGCTCGGCGTGATCGTGACTGCGGCGGCGGTGCTGTTCGCCCTCTCCGGCCGGAGCGCACCGCAGGCGACCGTGGTCGCAGCCGGGCCGGCCGGGATCGTCGACGTGGCCCTGCAGGACATGCGCATCGTGCCCGGCACCATCTCCGTACCGGCTGGAACGCACCTCATCCTGCGAGTGACCAACCACGACAATCAGAGCCACGACCTGCGTACCGCCCACGTGCGGACGCCGATGCTGCGCCCGCACGCCACCGCCGACCTCGACCTGGGCACTATCACCAAGCCGGTCGACGCCTGGTGCACCGTGCCCGGTCACCGGGCGGCGGGTATGCGCCTGGCGATCGTGATCGGCCCGGCGGCCGATCAAGCCGCCGGCTTCACCGCCCGGAACCCGGCACTGGCCCCAGCCGACCCGGCCACCGTTCACCGCGTCGAACTGCCCATCGTGGAGACTCAGCAGGAGATCGCGCCAGGCGTACGCCAGACGGTGTGGACGTTCGGCGGCACCGTACCCGGACCGACCCTACGCGGCCACGTCGGCGATCTGTTCGAGATCACGCTGATCAACCAGGGCAGCATGGGTCACGGCATCGACTTCCACGCCGGAGCCGTCGCGCCCGACGCGGTCATGCGCACCATCGAACCAGGTGAGCGGCTGACCTACCGGTTCCGCGCCGACCGTGCCGGGATCTGGCTCTACCACTGCAGCACCATGCCGATGAGTCAGCACATCGCGGCCGGAATGTTCGGCGCTGTCGTCATCGACCCGCCCGGGCTTCCCGCCGTCGACCGCGAATACTTGCTCGTCTCGTCCGAGATCTACGGCGACGCCTCCGCCGAGAGCACACTCAGTGCGATCAAGGCCGGTACGCCGGACCACTGGGCGTTCAACGGCGCCGCCGGGCAGTACGACACCAGGCCGCTGACCGCCACCGCGGGGCAGCGCGTACGGTTCTGGCTGCTCAACGCCGGACCCGGCTCGACCAGCGCGTTCCACGTCGTCGGCGCCCAGTTCGACACCGTGTACGCCGAGGGCGGCTACCGGCTCCGCCGCGGCGTCGACCCCTTCGGACAGACGGCAGGTGGCGCTCAAGTCCTCGACCTGGCCCCCGCCCAAGGCGGATTCGTCGAAACGGTCTTCGTCGAACCGGGGACCTACGCCCTGGTCGACCACGACATGCGCCACGCCGAGACCGGCGCCCACGGCAAGATAGTGATCACGCCATGATGTGGACGATCGTGCGATTCGTTCACATCCTCGGTGCGACGCTGTGGGTCGGCGGCCAACTCACCTTGACACTGGTCGTCCTACCCGTCGCACGACGCCGGCTCGACCCCGCGACACAAGCACATGTCGTCCCCCCGATCGGCCGACGATTCGCGATGACGACCCTTTCCGTGATGCTTCCGCTGCAGATCCTGACCGGCGTCGCGCTGGCCGCCCATCACGGTCTGACCTGGACCGGACTGGCCGAACCGGGGTACGGCCGCACCCTCGTCGCCAAGCTGGGACTTGTGACTCTCGCGATGGCCGCCTCGGCGACACACGGCATCCTGTCGGCCAAGGGCCATCCCACGGCGGCCCGAGCCGCGGTCACCGCCGGACTGATCTGCTCCGTCGGCATCGTGCTGCTCGCCGCCGCGCTGGCCACGTAGAACGCGTTCAGCCGTCCGCGGCTGGGCTCTGTAATGTCCAGTCGCCTGCCAGCCCGACCGCGATGAGGCTCGCGCCAGAGCGGGCGGCCTCCGATATGCGCTCCCAGCCGGCGATCGCCACGAAAGCTCGGCGGCTCGGGCATCACCAGGGGCGGCGCGTCTGGCACGCCGGCAGCGGTTGTCCGCCGGATCCGGCGGGGATCGAGGTGACAGACCGGGTTAGGCGCGCACAGCCCGGCAGTGTCGACGTGGTCGGCGATCCGTTCGACGATCTCGGCCGGCGAGGCCGTTGTGCTGTCCAGGACCAGGTCGTAGTTTCGCAGGTCGGACTTGTCGACGCCGTACCGGGTGAGGAACCGGGCCCGTTCGCTGTCGCTGCGGCTCGCTAGGCGCTGGCGAGCCTCCTCGACCGTCGCGTACCGCTCCACGTCGTTTGCCGGACGCGCCATCGCGCGGCGGGCTGCCACCGTGGGATCGGCGAGCATGTGGACCTTCACCGCGTCGGTGAAGAAGTGCCAGGCCAGCCGGCTGTCCACGACGAGCTGCTCGCCGGAGGTCGCGATGTCGGCCTGGAGCTGATCCACATAATGGTCGATCTTGTCATCGAGTTCGGCGTGCAGGTTGAGTTGCAGCGCGGTCATCCCGCGCTGCGCCGCCATCGATCGGTAGAGGTCGCCGACGCTGATCCGGCGGACACCCAGACGCTGAGCCAGCAACTTCGAGACGGTGGTCTTACCGCTGCCGAGATCGCCGTTCAGGACGACGGTGCGCCGGTTGGCCATCCGTCACCCTAACCCGGTCGGCTAAGTACCGCTGGTCTTCGGACGTCTCGTTCGAGTGACAGCCCTCGCGGCCGACGGCTTAGGGATGGTCGAGTCCGCGCGGTACGCCCAAGAGATCACGGGCGGCGATACGGGCCATCCGCCAGACCGATATGTCGTCACGGCTGCCCCGGATGGCCACCATTGATGTCGTGGCCAGGAGCAGCCCATAGAGGATTTGGGCGAAGCCGGCGAGGACGAGGGCGACGGCGGGCAGGTGGTGGCCCAGTTCGCCGGTGATCACCGACGCGCCGCACGTCAGCATCCCGGCCAGCGTCAGCCGGAGGCCGGCCAGATGCAGTCGGTAGTGTCTGGTGCGTCTCACGTGAGCGACCATGCGGCCACAGTAGGGCAAGCCTCTGACAAGCGCGCTGTCAGCTCCAGGGCCGGGCGCCGGACTGCAGGTCGCGGCCAAGATCGCTGGTCGGCCCGAGGTGCCGGAGCTTGTCCGGGTTCACGATGGAGTGGATCGTCGTGATGCGGCCGTCCACGATCGTCACGCCGAGGACGCCGACGATGCGGTCGTCGGCGTCGAACGTGACCGCGCCCGGACCTCCGTTGACCATCGTGACCTCGACGCGTACGCCGAGCTGCCGCAGGCGGGGCAGCCAGCGCGCCAGGATCCGGGCGATGGTGTCCCCACCGGTCACCGCACGTGCCATCGCCGGGACCTTGCCGCCGCCGTCGCCGTGGAACGCGGCGTCCTTGGCCAGCAGCTGCTCCAGTTCCGACAGGTCGCCCCGTTCGGCGGCGGCGAAGAACCGCCGGGTCAGCTCCTCCTGCTGCCGTGGTGACGCGTGATACCGGGGCCGTCGTTCCTGAAGGTGAGCCCGGGCCTTCGCGACGAGGTGCCGGGTGGTGTCGACGTCGGTGCCGACGATCTCGGCGACGTCGACGTACGGGTAGTCGAACACCTCGCGCAGCAGGAAGGCCGCCCGCTGCGGCGGGGTCAGGTTCTCCAGCAGGACGAGGAAGGCCAGCGACAGCGAATCCGCCGTCTCGGCCTGCTCCGCCGGAGACGGATCGGTCATCAGCGGCTCCGGCAGCCACTCACCGACGTACCGCTCCCGGCGTACCCGCGCCGACCGGAGCTGGTCGATCGCCTGGCGGGTCACCAGCGTTGCGACGTACGCCCGAGGCGAGCTGATCTCCGCGCCCTCGCGCAGGGCCTGGTGCATCCGCAGGAAGGCCTCCTGCACCACGTCCTCGGCGTCGCTGACGCTGCCGAGCATCCGGTATGCGATCGCGAAAGCCTTCGGCCGCAGCTCGCTGAACAGATCCGTCTCCGGCACGGCGATCAGCCCAGCCCTTCCCGGAACCCGGTACGCCAGCTGGGGTAGCGCAGCGTCCAGCCGAGTTCCCGCTTCGCCTTGTCACTGGAGATGCCCCGGGCGCGAGTCATCAGGTGCACCGGACCCTGCCCGGCGACCAGCCGTACCAGCCAGGCCGGAATGTGCCGCGGTGGCTTGGCGCCGAGGCACTGAGCGAGTTCCGGCAGCCAGACCGAGACCGGGGCCGGGTCGTCGTCGGCGACGTTGTAGATGCCGGCCGTGCCTCGTTCGACGGCCGCGACCGTGGCCGACGCGGCGTCGACGATGTGCACCATCGACCACACTCCCGCCCCGTTGCCGACGATCGGGAACTTCCGATCCCGGACCTGCTGAGCCATCACTGCGCCCGGCTCGGTGCTGAGTCCGGTGCCTGGGCCATAGAAACCACCGTAGCGAAGAGCGATGCCGTCGCCCCAGGTGATCCCCGTGACCGCCGCTTCGACATGACGCAACGCGTCCACCGACTCCCGCACATCGGCCGGCGGGTTCGGCTCGATCGCGACGTTGTCGTCGGCGAGCCCCGGACTGGTGTGCGCCGCCCACAACGCGTTGCTCTGCGCCACGAACTTGCGTACGCCGACCGCGCGGGCGGCCGCCAGCAGATGATCGGTTCCCTCGACACGCAGCCGGTCGGTCGCCGCCGCCATCCGCTTCGCGTGCCGGAAGTCGGGCGGTCCACCCAACGCCGTCATCTGATGCACGACGACCTCGGGTTCCGCCTTGGCGACCGCGTCGGCCACCGATTCCGGGTCGAGCGCGTCGACGACGACCGCCTGCGCGCCCAGGTCACGCAGTGCGCCTAGCTTGGCCGGCGTACGGGTCGTGCCGACGACTTCGTGACCCCGGGCCACGAGCTGGGTGACGAGGTGGCCGCCGATCGCGCCGGACGCCCCGGCAAGAAAAATCTTCATGCACCATAAGACGAGGCAGCCCGGCCGGGCATGAACGGCGGTAACCCAGGTCACACCCGCGACCGGCTGACCCGCAGCCGAACCTCCTCCGGCGCTGCCCGAATCGCGAGCTGATCGGCCTCGCGGCGCATCGCGGCCAGCAGAACCGGCAGGTCGGGATGGCGGTCGGCGTCGGCCTGGACGGCGATGATCAGCTTCCCGGCGTACGACAGGGCCAGGAACCCGATGGTCAGGTTGCCCACCACGGTCCCGATCGGGATGAAGTCGTGGATGGTCGCCCCGAGGATGCGCATCGGCATCGGCGGTCCCGCGACGTTGCTCTCGACAAAGTTGATCATGTGCTGCCGGTGGCTGAACCACCGAAGCACGCCCAGCCGGGAGAGCACGATCAGCAGGCCGTTCCCTGCCGTCGGAGCCTGGCTCCGCTTCGCTTCTGTGCTCTCGCGCGCGATCCGCTGGAGTCGACGATGCACATCTGGCTCCAGTGGCACACGCATCGCGTAGCCGCCGGTTCGGTTGCCCTCACCGACGGCGCCGGCCTCAGGAAGAGAGACACGGCCACGGTGGCGTGCAGGTGAACGCCGTCGGTCCGTTCCGCCCGGGACCGCAGCAGTGCCCTGAGGCCACCGGCGGCCAAGGCCAGCACGATGTCGTTGACCTTGCCGCCGTGCTCGTGGGCAGCGGTCTTGACCTGGCGAAGATCGAGCGTGACGACGTCGAGGCGTCGGTGCGCACCGACCGGTCCGTTCAGCGACGTGCGGGGCGCGTGGCGCAGCCCGGCCATCTGACGCCACGTCTCGATGCCAGGTCTGCGGAGCGTACGCAGTGCCGCGATCCGGCCGGCGACGTTGTCGCGGACCAGTGCTGGCCAGGTCGGCATCGTCTGCGGCCTGGGCGAGGGAAGCACCGGATGGTCGTCGGCGAGCGCTGTGAACATGCGAATCGTCGTCAGGCCATCGGCCACGACGTGGTGCATGGCGAAGACCAATGCGGCGCCTTCGCCGGGTAGTCCATTGACGAGCCACATCCGCCACAATGGTTGATCAGGGGGGAACGGCTCATTCGTCAGGCGTACTGCGAGATCGGTCAGCCGCTCTCCGGACGGCAGTGCGCATTCCCGCACGTGACGATCGACGTCGAAGTTCGGGGCGTCGACCCAGATGCGCCGCCCGCCGGGCCATCGAGGACGCGAGATGACCTGCCGCAGCCGGGCAACGGAACTCACCCGATCGGCAACGTGCCGGCGCAGAGCCGGCAGGTCGATCCGGGCGTCCAGCAGCACCAACGCGCCGACACGGGCCGGTGACGTCGGCGACTCGACGTACAGGTTGATCAGATCGGTGGGGGTCAGCCGCTCGATCCTCGTCATGTCTCCAGCGTTCTCGGGACCGATGGCGCGGCCCAGGGCCGTTCGGCCCTGACCAGAACGGCAGGCCGTCCCTAACGTCGCAGGCATGGGACAACAACGTGTACGGCCGCTTTACCGGTTGAAGAGGTGGATGTACCCCCACGACCGCCCGAACCGGCTCGCACGGGCGCTGAACAGCCTCTCGGTCGTCCAGTTCCGCTCCGGCGTGCTCGCCAGCCGTCGCTGGGTGGTCATGGAGGTCCGTGGCTACCGCAGCGGCCGCGTCATCTCCTGCCCGCTGGTCGTCGCCTCGGTGGCGGGTCACCGCTACCTCGTGTCGATGCTCGGTGAGAAGGCCAATTGGGTACGCAATGTGCGGGCCGCCGACGGGCACGTCGTACTGCGTCAGCGGGGCCGGGAGCCGGTGCGGCTCGTCGAGGTGCCCGTCGCCGACCGCGCTCGCATCATCCGCCGCTATCTCGACTTCGCCCCAGGCGCCCGGCCGCACATCCCGGTCGACCGGCACGCGCCCGTCGAGGAGTTCGAGAAGATCGCCGACCGTATCCCCGTCTTCCGGGTCACGGCGGAGGCGTAATAGCCGCAGTCGCACATGAGCGTCGGCGCCGCCGGTGATGGCGGCGCCGACCTGCGTACCGGGGTCATCGGGTGAGGACGACCTTGAGCGCGCCGCTGGTGGCGGCGTCGCCGAAGACCTCGTACGCCTGCAGGAAGTCGTCCAACGCGAACCGGTGTGTCACCATACGCTCGACATCCAACTGCCCGGCTTCGAGCATCGTGAGCAGCGTCGGCGTCGAGTAGGTGTCGACGAGTCCGGTGGTGATGGTGACGTTGCGGATCCACAGATCCTCGAGATGCAGGGTCGCCGGCTTGCCGTGTACGCCGATGTTCGCCACATGCCCACCGGGGCGCACCAGGGTGGTGCACAGTTCGAAGGTCTCCGGGATGCCGACGGCCTCGATCACGACGTCGGCGCCCAGGCCGCCGGTGATCGACCGCAGCACCTCCAGCGGGTCCCCGTCCGGGCGTACGGTGATGTCCGCGCCGAACTGCTTGGCCGCCTGCAGCCGGCTGTAGGCCTTGTCGATGACGACGATGTGGCTCGGGCTGAACAGCCGGGAGGTGAGCACGGCAGCCAGGCCGATCGGGCCCGCGCCGACGATCGCGACGACGTCTCCTGGGTGCACCGTGCCGTTCAGAACCCCCACCTCGTAGGAGGTCGGCAGGATGTCGGCGAGCATGACCGCGGCCTCGTCGGAGACCTGCGCCGGGAGCTTGTAGGTGGACAGGTCGGCGAACGGCAGCCGGGCGTACTGAGCCTGCACCCCGTCGATCTTGTGCCCGAGAATCCAGCCGCCTCCACCGAGGCACTGGCCGTAGGTGCCCTGACGGCAGTAGTGGCACGTCCCGCACGCGGTGATGCAGGACGCCAGGACCTTGTCGCCGGGGGTCAGGCCGCTGACTCCGCTGCCGACGTCGACGACGGTCCCGACGGCTTCGTGGCCGAGGATCCGCCCGGGTTCGACCGCCGGGACGTCCCCTTTGAGAATGTGCAGGTCGGTGCCGCAGATGGTGACCGCGTCGACCTGGATGATCGCGCCGCGGGGATCCTGGACCACCGGGTCGGGAACTTCCGTCCACGACTTCTGCCCGGGACCGCCGAAGACCAGCGCCTTCATGTCCTGCCTCCTGAATCGATTGCTTGTCGACTCCAGCGTTTCGCTTGAGGACGGAGGTCAAGAGAGTCCAAGGGGCTGTGCCGCCGGGCCGAACGTCCCGCACCTTCGCCGGCTCGTCGTCAGGGACGTCCAGGGGAACTCAAGCGGTGGCTCAGCCAGCGGAGCGCCTCTCCAGCAGCCAGGTGTCCGTCGCCGGCGTCGGCAAGCGGGCGGATTGAACCGATGATGTCGAGCAGAACCGGGCAGCCCAGGCGTCGTTGGGTAACGCGGTTGGCGTCCAGCACTTCGGTGTTCGCGACACCGGCCATCAGCAGCGTCGGGGCACGCACGGCTCGGAGCCGGTCCGCGGCTAGCGCTACCTGACTGTCCACCGCGACGATCGCCGCCACGTCGGCGTCGGGTTCGGCGGCCGCCCACAATGCTGCTCCGGCCGCCGCCCCGACGCCGTACCATCCGATTGGAGTGCTCGCCGCCCAGTGCTGGCGGCGGAGCCAGCGGGTGGCGGCCGCCAGGCGGTTCGCCAGGAGGGCGATGTCCGGTGCGGGCGTACGCGCCAGATCTTCGGCCGGGGTCAGCAGGTCCAGCAAGACGGTCCCGAGCCCGGCGTCGTTGAACCGGCGGGCGGCCAGGACGTTATGAGCGTCATACCGTCCGCCGGACGATCCGAGCGCGAAGATCACGAGCCCGTCGGGCGGCAGTGGCGCGAACAGGTCGCCGGTCAACGTCACGCCGCACACGTCGATCGTGAGCGGTGAGCGTACGCGGCCCGGGCTGTCGAGAACTGCCATGCTCGCGCTGGCCATGACTGCGGCCTCCTCCTGTCGGTCCCCTCTGTCCAGCACACCGCCTGGCGGGGGACCTGCGCAGTGTCCGGAGTCCCGCCGTGGGCCGTTCGAAGGTCCCGAACCGGACATCGAAGCCCGAACGTTCCGAGGTGTCAGACCGCCGTGAGCCCCGCTGCGAAGAACTGTTCGCGGACCCGCTCAACGATCTCGGCCGTGGGTGGCGCCACACCGTCGAGTGGGAAGCGCAGGCCCAGCCGTTCGTACTTGGGCACGCCGAGCCGATGGAACGGCAACACGTCGACCCGTTCGACGTTGCCCAAGGCGGCGGCGAACTCGGCGATGCCCGCGGCCTGCTCCGCGTCGTCCGTCCAGCCGGGTACGACCACGAACCGGAGCCACACCGGCTTGCGGAGGCCGGCCAGACGACGGGCGAACGCCAGTGTCGGGGTCAGCTCACCACCGGTGAGGCCGCGGTAGGTCGTTGGCTGCCAGGCCTTGATGTCGAGCAGCACGAGATCGGTGGCGGCGAGCAAGTCGTCGTCGGCTCGCGCGCCGAGGAAGCCCGAGGTGTCCAACGCCGTGTGCAGACCCAGCTCCCGAGCTCCCGTAAGCAGTGCACGGGTGAAAGCCGGCTGCAATAGCGGCTCGCCGCCGCTGACGGTGAACCCGCCCCGGCTGACCTCGAGGAAGCGCCGGAACCCGGCTGCGCGGTCGAGCACCTCGCCCGCCGTCGCCGGGATGCCGTCGCGTAGCCGCCACGTCTCCGGGTTGTGGCAGTACAGGCAGCGCAGCGGGCAGCCCGATGTGAACGCGACGAACCGCGTACCGGGGCCGTCCACTCCGGTGGACACGTCCCAGGAGTGCAGCCGGCCCTGGACTGTCCGCCACGCCGTCATCGCGTTCACATCGATTCGTGGAAGGTCCGGCTGAGCACGTCGCGTTGCTGCTCCGGGGTCAACCGCACGAAGTTCACGGCATAGCCCGACACCCGGATCGTCAACTGCGGGTACTTCTCCGGGTGCGCCATGGCGTCTTCCAGCGTCTCGCGTCGTAGCACGTTGACGTTCATGTGGTACCCGCCGGCGTCGGTGTATCCGTCGAGGATCCCGGCGAGGTTGTCCGCTCGTTCGTTCGGCGTACGCCCGAGGCTGCCGGGCATCATCGTCGTGGTCAGCGAGATGCCGTCGCGGGCATGTTCGAACGGCAGTTTCGCCACCGACAGCGCAGAGGCGACGATGCCGTGCCGGTCGCGGCCGTTCATCGGATTCGCGCCAGGTGCGAAGGGCTCACCGGCGCGGCGGCCGTCCGGGGTGTTGCCGGTGTGCTTGCCGTAGACCACGTTCGACGTGATGGTGAGCACCGACAGCGTGGGGATCGCGTCGCGATAGGTCGGCTGCCGGCGTACTTTCGCCATGAAGGTCTCCACGAGCGCGACGGCCAACGCGTCCGCGCGTTCGTCGTTGTTGCCGTACGCCGGATAGTCGCCGGTGACGGTGTAGTCGACGACCAGCCCGGTCTCGTCACGGATCGGGCGGACCTGTGCGTACTTGATGGCAGAGAGGCTGTCGACGGCGACCGAGAGCCCAGCCACGCCGGTCGCCAGGAACCGGCGTACGGGATAGTCGTGCAGCGCCATCTCTATGCGCTCGTAGGCGTATTTGTCGTGCATGTAGTGGATCGTGTTCAACGCGTCCACATAGGTCTCCGCGAGCCAGTCGAGGATCTGGTCGTACGCCTGCCACACCTCGTCGAAATCCAACGCCTCCCGGGTCATCGGGGCAGTCGGCGGGGCGACCTGCACTCCGGTCATCTCGTCGCGGCCCCCGTTGATCGCGTACAACAAGGCTTTGGCGAGATTCGCGCGGGCGCCGAAGAACTGCATGTCCTTGCCCACCCGCATGCCGGACACACAGCAGGCGATCGCGGTGTCGTCGCCGAGGTAGGGCCGCAACAGCTCGTCGTTCTCGTACTGGATGGCGCTGGTGTCGATCGACACCTGGGCGCAGAAGCGTTTGAACGCGGCCGGCAGCCGAGGCGACCACAAGACCGTCAGGTTCGGCTCGGGCGCCGGGCCGAGGTTGTAGAGCGTCTGCAGATAACGGAACGAGGTCCGGGTGACCATGGTGCGGCCGTCCTCGGCCATGCCGCCGAGGCATTCGGTGACCCACGTCGGGTCGCCGGAGAACAACTGGTCGTACTCGGGGGTGCGCAGGAAGCGGATGATGCGCAGCTTGATGACGAAGTCGTCGATCAGCTCCTGGGCTTCCTCCTCGGTCAGCCGGCCTTCGGCGAGATCCCGCTCCAGGTAGCCGTCGAGGAACGTCGAGGTCCGGCCGAGGGACATCGCGGCGCCGTTCTGCTCCTTGGCGGCGGCGAGGTAGGCGAAGTACAGCCACTGCACCGCCTCCCGGGCGGTACGCGCCGGTCCGCCGATGTCGAAGCCGTACTCGGCGGCCATCTCCTTGAGCTCGCGCAAGGCGTGGATCTGCTCGGAAAGCTCCTCGCGGTCACGGACCACGTCGGCGGTCGCGCGCTGCGGGTCGAGACGTGTCTTGTCCGCCTGCTTCGCCGCGATCAGCGCGTCGACACCGTAAAGGGCGACGCGGCGGTAGTCACCGATGATGCGGCCCCGGCCGTACGCGTCGGGCAGCCCGGTGATGACGCCCGCTTTGCGGGCGGCCAGGATCTGCGGCGTGTACGCGTCGAAGACGCCGTCGTTGTGGGTCTTGCGGTACTTGGTGAAGATCTCGCGCACCTTCGGGTCCGGCCAATACCCGTACGCTCGCAGTCCGGCCTCCACCATGCGGTAGCCGCCGGTGGGCATGATCGCCCGGCGCAGGGGAGCGTCGGTCTGCAGGCCGACGATCAGTTCCAGGTCGGCGTCGATGTAGCCCGGACGGTGGGCGGTGATCGAGGCAGGAGTGCTCGCGTCGACGTCGTAGATGCCCCGGTGACGCTCCTCGGTGAACATTCCGGTCAGCTTGCGCCACAGTGCGCCCGTCCGGCCGGTCGGTCCGGCCAGGAAGGCGCCGTCGCCTTCGTAAGGCCGCAGGTTGTCGCGAATGAAGCCGGCGACGTCGATCTGATCGCGCCATGCCCCGCCTTGGAAGCCGCGCCAGGCCGGGAGTTCTTCGACGGGGTCCTGGACGGGCCGCGTCGCCTCGGTGATGATGCTCATCGTCGATCCCTTCTCGGGTCCGCCTCCAGCGTCGCCGCCCGCGTCGGCGACCGGTAGGGACCAAGGTCATCGCCGAGATGTGATCCTTTCGCTGAAGACGATGCGACCTGTGGAAGACGGTGAACCGCCCCCGACCGACGCGAGTCGGGGGCGGTTCGCGGCGTGGGTGCGGTGATCAGCCGTCCACGCTGGTGTGGCTGGCCGTGCCGCAGTACGCGCCGGTTGTGTCGGAGCTGCCGTCGACCAGGCAGATCTTCAGCTTCACGGTGTCGCCCGCCCGCACATTGCCGTCGATGAACGGGTCCCAGACGACGTCCGCGCCCGCGACGCCGTTGCCGTTGTACTTCGACCCGAGGCTGTAGGTCAGGTCGCCGGCGGACGTGTGCTCGGTGACCCAGGCCCAGGCCCGGACACCGTGACTGTCGGAACAGTTGTCGCGGATCAAGACGTAGTCGTCGTTGTTGCCACCGCCGGCGGCACCCTCGCCATAGTCGACGAAGATGGCCGATCCGCAGGAGTTGGTGGTGGACGCGGCGAAGCCGTCGTTGTACGACGCGAACGCCGGGTTGGACAGCAGCAGGACCGCGCCGACGCTTGCCGCGACAAGGGTCGACAGCCGGCCGACTGACCGTCCGAACTGGAGTTTCATGGTGCCTCACTCCTGATGAGATGGGTTGAGCGGGGTACCGATCATGACCGATGTCCACCCGTTGATCAAGGGTTGCGGCGTCGCGCCTCGCACGCGTCTACCAGGGATCCCGCTGAGCAGTGGACTTTCCGAGGAGGCACAAGGTCCCGGATCCTGCGGCCATCGGACCTTCGCCAGGGCGTACCGACGGGTCAGGGTGGAAGTATGAGTGTCGCAAGCCTGCCGAACTGCTTGAGCTTCGCCGTCACAGCCCCGTCCATCCACAACACCCAGCCATGGCGGTTCGACCTGCGCGGTGACGTCATCGACGTCTACGCCGACCGGAATCGCCGGATCGCCGGTGATTCGCGCGGCCGGCAGCTGACCATCTCGGTGGGCGCCGCCCTCCTCAATCTGCGCGTCGCGCTCCTCGCGAGGGGACAGCGCCCGATAACCAGGCTCTGCCCAGACGAAGACCGTCCGGACCTACTGGCTCGAATCGTGGTGGTCGGCCGGACCCGCGCGCCCTACGGAGCACGCAGACTCGCCGGTATGACCGGCCGGCCGGGGAGGCACATCGTCCAGCCGGATGGACCAGTTCCGCAGTCGATGCTCGACGAGCTTCGGGACGACGCCCGCGCCGAGGGATGCGAGCTGACGGTGTATCGGCAGCCGCTTCCCGACGTGATCCGGGGATTCCGGCCGGCCGGGATCTCGCCCAGCCGATGGCCGGCCGTCTTCACCGCGGAGCCGACGACGGTCGTGCTGTCCACGGCAGACGACGACACCACCGCATGGCTGTTGGCCGGTCAGGCGTGGGAACGGGTTCGACTGCGTGCCGCCGCGGCCGGGGTGCAGAGCGTTCTGATGACCGAGCCGTTGGAGCACCCGGCGTTACGGCGGTACATCGGGTACGGCGAACCGGGCCGGACCGCCCAGGCGATCGTCCGGCTCGGCTACGGCCGACCGGCGCCGCCCGCCCCGCGGCGTGCGCTGGCCGACGTCGTGACGGTCACGCGAAATTCATCGGGACCTTCGGCCCACGCCCGGGGACCGGCGACTCTGAACGGCGCCGCGTCGCGCTCCTAGCGTCACAGATAGGGACGCGCGGCGGCTCGAGTCCGCCGAGGCCCGGCTGGAACGGGAGGTGGATCATGCGTGATCTGGTTGTCCTCGGGGCCGGCACCGCCGGCACGATGGTGGCCAACCGCTTGCGCCGACGTCTTCCCCGGCGTGAGTGGCGGATTACGGTCGTCGATCACGAGGTCGCCCACCTGTACCAGCCGGGCCTGCTGTTCGTGCCGTTCGGCGGCGGGAAGGCGCAGAAGCTGGTCAAGCCGCGGAAGCACTCGATCGGCGCCGGCGTCGAGTTCGTCGTCGGCGAGGTGGACCGGATCGAACCGGCAGCTCGCCTGGTTCATCTCGGCGACGGCCGCCGACTCGGCTACGACTTCCTCGTCATCGCCAGTGGCACCCAGCCGCGTCCCGACCAGACTCCTGGCATGCTCGGCGAGCTGTGGCGCACCTCGATCCACGAGTTCTACACCTACGACGGGGCGATCGCGCTGCGCGAGGCGCTGAAGGATTTCGCATACACCGGCGGCCGCCTGGTCGTGCACATCGTCGACATGCCGATCAAATGCCCTGTCGCGCCGCTGGAGTTCGCCTTCCTCGCCGACGCGCACCTGCGTGCGCTCGGCGTACGCGACAGCGTCGAGATCACCTACGTGACTCCGCTGTCGGATGCGTTCACCAAGCCGGTCGCCTCCGCGGAGCTCAGCTCGATGCTCGATGACCGCAAGATCGCTCTCGAGACGGACTTCATGGTCGAGCGCATCGACGGCTCATCGCGGGAACTCGTCTCCTACGACGAGCGGCGCATCCCGTTCGACCTGCTGGTGACGGTGCCGTTGAACATGGGAGCCGACTTCGTCGCCCGCAGCGGTCTCGGCGACGAATTGAACTACGTGCCGGTCGACCGGCACACGATGCGGTCCAAGGCGTACGACACGATCTTCGCGCTCGGCGACGCCGCCGACCTGCCGACGTCGAAGGCGGGTTCGGTCGCGCACTTCTCCGTCGACGTCTTCGTGGAGAACTTCGTCCGGCTGGCCCGAGGCGAGCCGATGAACGGCAGCTTCGACGGCCACGCGAACTGCTTCGTCGAGGCCGGTGACGACAAGGCTCTGCTCATCGACTTCAACTACGACGTCGAGCCGCTGCCCGGCGTCTACCCGCTGCCCACCGTCGGGCCGCTACGGCTGCTGCGCGCCACTCGCCTCAACCATTGGGGCAAGCTCGCGTTCGCCTGGCTCTACTGGCACGTTCTGCTGCCCGGCCGGCCACTGCCGCTGCCCGCGGCGATGTCGATGGCCGGAAAACGCCGGCCGGAGGAGGAGTGAGATGCCAACCGCAACGCTCAACGACGTCCAGTTCCACGTCGACGCCGAGGGCTTCCTCACCGATTACGACGAATGGGACCAGGCGCTGGCCCAGGACCTCGCCCAGGCGATCGGCGTCGAGCTGACCCCACGGCACTGGGAGGTCATCGCCTTCCTGCGTGAGGACTACCTGGCCGAACGGGAGACGGCGACGCTGCGCCGAACCGCGGCCGGTACCGGGATCGGGATCAAGCAGCTGTTCGAGCTGTTCCCCGGCAAACCCGGCAAGAAGATGGCCTACATCGCCGGCCTGCCCAAGCCGCGCGGCTGCGTGTGACGCCGCGCCCGATTCGGAAAGGCACCAGTCATGATCACGGTTGAGCGGCCCGTTCCGTCAGTCGTCCCAGACTTCGGCGACACCACCCCTACGACCCGTAAACTGGCCATCATCTGCTCCAAGGGCGCCCTCGACATGGCGTACCCGGGGCTCATCCTGGCCAACGCCGCCCTCGGCGAGGGCGTGGAGACCCATCTGTTCTTCACCTTCTGGGGCTTCGACATCATCACCAAGGCCCGCATGGACCACTTGAAGTTCACCCTGCTCGGCAACACCGCCACGCACGTGCCGCAAGGCTTCGGCGGGCTGCCCGGCATGACGGCGATGACCACTCACCAGATGAAGAAGCAGATCGCCGAGGCCGGCGTGCCCGACATCCGCGAGATGCTCGGCCAGATCGTCGACTCCGGCGGTCACCTGTGGGGCTGCCGGATGTCCGCCGACATGATGCACATCGACGAGCAGGACCTTTACGAGCCGGTCGAGGGCATCATCAGCGCCGCCGACTTCATCGAGAAGACCGAAGGCGCGCAGCTGCTGTTCATCTAGTTCGCAGGAGGCGCGTGATGGCCCGCATGACCATTCGTCATCTCGACGGCGACGCTTTCGCGGTCGACATCAGAAACCACACGGTGATCGTTGATCAACGTTCGACCACCGTAGCCGAGCGGGGCCCCACCCCGGTGGAGCTGTTCGTCGCCAGCCTGGCCGCGTGCGCCGCCTACTACGCCCACCGGTATTTGGAAGATTGCGGCCAGCCAGACCAGGGGTTGACCGTCGAATGCGACTGGCTCATGCGGGCCGGCACTCCGCACGCCGTCGGCAGTGTACGCCTGCGGGTCACGACGGGGGCGCCGATACCCGCCGAGCTGCGACCCGGTCTGCTCGACGCGATCGACGGGTGCACTGTCCAGAACTCCATCCGCCCGCCCCTGCCGGCCGTCTCGGTCGAACTGGACACCCGGCGCATGGCGTCGGCTGGAACCTGAACTGGGACCCGGCCAGGCGGGACCTATGACCCTGCTGTCCGCGTCGCGCCAGGGCGGATTCTTCAGGTGGAAAGCACATCTGCGAGGAGGCTTGACATGAACTTCCGCATCGTCGTCGGCGTCGACGGCTCCGAAGCCGGCCGGCGCGCCCTGCGCTGGGCGGCGACCGAGGCCGAGATCAGAGGCGGCACCGTGCAGGCGATCACTGTCTGGAATTGGGATGGCACCGGCTCCTTCGCGCCCATGGCCACTTCCCCGGACGAGGAACGCGAACGTGCGCGAACTGTGCTCGCCCGCGAGGTCGGTCCGATCGTGAACGATTTCCCAACGGTCACCATCACCGCCGACGTCGTCGAGGGGCACCCCGCCCGCGAACTGACCAAAGCCGCGCGGGACGCCGACCTGCTCGCGCTGGGCAGCCACGGCCACAGCCACGTGTACCAGGCCGTGCTGGGCTCGATCAGCGACGAATGCGTGCGTACGGCGACCTGCCCGGTCGTCGTGGTGCCGGCGAACAGGACGCAGCCGGTCGCACCCGCTCCGGCGTTCGCGACTACCCGTTGAGCCGTAAAGCCGGCCGACGCCCCGCCGGCCGGCTTCCCTCATTCCAGGAGGCGGTCATGACCACCGCGTATCGCATCGTCGTCGGCGTCGACGGCTCACCGGCGTCCATCGTCGCCCTGCGCTGGGCCTTCCGCCAGGCGTACGCCCGCGGTGGCGCCGTCCAGGCGGTCTGCGTCTGGACCGGAGATCCGCGTGCGACGGAGACCGACGCCTGGCGCGGCCAGGGTGAAGCGATCCTCAGCGACGCCATCACCGCGGCCCTGGCGAACAACTCGCGAGTGACCATCAGCGGGGTCACGATCGCGGGACGGCCGGCAGACGAATTGGTCCGCCTGGCCGACGGCGCCGACTTGCTTGTGCTGGGCAGTCACGGCCGTGGGCGGCTGTCCCGGGCAGTGCTGGGCTCCGTTGCCGAAAGGTGCGTCCGGATGGCTACCTCGCCCGTGGTCGTGATCCCACCATATCTGGTACAGCCGGCCGAGGCGGCCGAGACAGTGACGCTGCACGAGGTGCAACTCAATCCGTCGGCCGGCTGAGCAAGAAGACAGGATGCGGTCATGAAGACGAATGCGGCGCGGCGGACCCGGCTCACCGACCAGCGGGTCACCGCGATCATGTCTCGGCCCGCGGTCGCGGTCCGGGAGTACGCCACGCTGTCCGACGCGCTCACCGCGTTCGCCGCTTCGAGCCTGCGCCACCTGGTCGTGGTCGACGCGACCGGCCGTTGCCTGGGGCTGCTCGACGATCGCCGGGTCGCGGGCGCCTGGGCGGCCAACCCGACCTGCTTCGACGGCGTACGCGTCACCGAGCTCTTGGAGCGAGACCAGCCGCTCGTCGGGTCGACGGCGACGATCGGGCAGGCGGCTCAGGTGATGCACCGGCTGGGCACCGACGCGGTTGTGCTCGTGGATGCGGTCGCCGAACCGGTCGGCGTGCTCACGGCGTCCGACCTCATCGCGTTGCTCGCCAAACCCACCAGCGAGTGATCCGCTCGCCCGTTCGCGTGAACAACCACACGGGCCGGGAGCCTGGACGAACCAGGCTCCCGGCCCTTTCCGGTTAGACGGTCGTCTGCTGCTCGGCGACGGTCGCGGCGAACGCCCGTACCTGAGCGGGGTTGCGCCAATCACCGGCTTTCGTCTTGGCCATCGCCGACGCGATGAAGCCTTTCGCGTCCGGGGTCAGGCGGCCGCCGAAGGTGACCGTGCCGAGTGCCCCCAGGTCCTGCGCGATGCGGGCGACCTGGCGAACCGGCGGAACCGTGCCCGCGTCGGCCGAATCGTCGAGCGGGCCGCTGGCCACCAGCCACACCGGAACCTGCTGCAGGGCGGCGCGGTGGCGGCCGGCGAAGCGCCGCGCGTCGCGGTGCCACCGGGCGTTGTAGAGGGCGCCGGCGAGGATGACGGCCTGGTAGCCGTCCACCGACCGAACCTCAGCGGCGGGGTGGACGTCGACGGGGATCCCGAGGGCGACGAGTTCGCCGCCGATCATGTCGGCAAGTCCCGCGGTGCCACCACGCTTCGAGCCATAGGCGATCAGGACTGTCATCTTCGTACTCCCTTCCAAAGCCGATCGGCCCGGCGACGCTCACGCGTCACCGGGCCGATTCGGGGCGGATCACTTGACCGATTCCTTCTCCGGCTTGGCCTCGACGACGGCGAACCCGGCCGTCTTCGGAGTGGTGAAGGCGTGGGCGAAACCGGCCAGCGCCAGCAGGAACATCAGGGCGGCGGCGCCGTAGGCGACCAGTGCGGCCTGACCGGCCTTGGTCCCGAACTCGCTGAAGCCGTAGCTGGTCAGCAGCAGGCCACGCAGGGTCTCACCCTTGAACACGGTCTCGCGCTGCGCGGTGACGTCGGCCAGCTGCTTGGTCAGGTCGTCCACCTTGGCCTGGTCGACCGGGGTGGCCTTCTGCGCCTCGGTCAGCTGGTTCTTCAGCTGCGTCTGCGGGGTGCCGAGGTCGGCGTAGGTCTGGCCGCCGGCGATCGACTTGAGGTGCAGCCCGATGAACTCGTTGGCGTAGCACTCCGCCTGCTTGCCGGTGGTCATCGGCTGGCCGGCGTACTCGACGAGGCAGGCCGCCTTCTTCTCCTCGTCGGTGAGGGTGTCGGCGGTCTTGAAGGTGATGTGCTGGGCGGCCAGCTGGTCGTGCACGTAGTTGTTGGCGAAGCTGGCGTTGGCGCTCAGCACGATGCCGGCGACCAGGAGGAGAGCGGCGATGGCGAGCCCGCCGATGCTGAACAGGATGTCGAGGGTCCGACGCTTCATGGTGTGCTCCTTCAGGAGGGGGAGAGAAACACTTCGTTGTCCAAAAGCATCGGTGTTGGGCGGTCGCGGCAGCAGAGACCGAGTCCCTGGATCCGGCAGGACCAAAGACATGGATCACATGGGACCGTCAGCCCCGTGGCGGAACACAAAAACGGCGGTGCAGACCGTCGAAGGTCCACACCGCCGAGTCCGGCGTACCGCTCTCCCGCGTTCCTTCGCGGGCGTCCGCGCAGGCCCTCCTCGCAGGAAAGCCGAATATCCGGACCGGTCCATCACATCGCACGGCCCGGACCGTGGGCAGGGGACAAAGTCCTGAGCGGCTGCGCCCCACGGCCCTACGCCGCGTCCACGAAGCGGCGCACGGTGGGGTGATGAGACACGCCATCATCGCCGAGTGCCTCGACGCCGCGATCGCAGCGCCGTCCATTCACAACACTCAGCCCTGGCGGTTCCTGCCACGGGAACACTGCGTCGACGTGTACGCCGACCGCAGTAGGCAGCTGGCGGTGATCGACCCGGACGGGCGGGAGCTGACCATCTCCATCGGGGCGGCGGTGTTGAATCTGCGGGTCGCGTTGCTGGCCCGCGGATACAAGCCGCTGTACGCCCTGCTGCCGGATCCCGCGCAGCCGGATCTGATGGCCCGGGTCACCATCGGCGATCGGACTCAGCCGACCTACCTCGCCCGCCGGCTGGCCGGTGCCATCCCACGCCGGCACTCCAACCGCCGCCCGTTCCGGTCCGCCGAGCTGCCCGAGACGGTGCTGGACGAGCTCGGCGAGGCAGCCGCGTCGGAAGGCGGCTACCTGATGATCGCCGATCCGCCGCTGCGTGACGGTGTTCTGGGCGTTGTACGCCGAGCGGAGACGTTGCGCCGCACAGATCCGGATTATCTCGTCGAACTGGCCGGCTGGACCGCTCCCGAACCCGGCCGCCGCGAAGGGGTGCCGCTGGTGGCGTACGCGCCGCCGGACCGGGCCGAGCGCATCCCGCTGCGCGACTTCGGATTGGCGCATCCAGCCCGGCACGCCTGGCCGGGCGTGTTCGAGGACGAGCCGACCGTCGCGATCCTCTACGGCTCCGGCGATTCCCCGTACGCCTGGCTGCGGGCCGGGCAGGCGCTGGAACGAGTGCTGCTGACGGCGACGGCGAACGGTGTGCAGAGCACTCTGATGACCCAGCCGTTGGAGTACGCCGACCTCCGGGCACTGTTCGACGACAGCGCCCAGGGCCGGGTCGCACAGGCCGTCATCCGGCTCGGCTACGGCCACGAGTCGCCGCCGTCACCGCGGCGCCCTCTGGCGGACGTCCTCATGTCTATGCCGGACGAGCTGGCCGTGCCCGACGAGCTGACCGTGCCGGACGAGCCGGCGTGGCCGACGAGCTGACCGTGCCGGGCGAGCTGGGCTGATCAGCCCAGCTCGACGATCTGATCGGCCGGAAGCCGGGGCGTGTGTGGCGGCAGCCGGTGCTCCGGATCCAGCGCACCCAGTCGCAGCACCAGATACGGATGGCCGAGTCCGGACAGCACCGTGGCGGCCAGCCGTTCGCGTACCGGGGCGACCTCGACGACCGAGCTGAACGGCAGAACCGACAGACCTAGTTCCGTGGCTTTCAGCCAGGCCGACGACAGGGCCTGCCCCGCACGCAGCCAGTCGGCGGGCTCGTCACCGGGACCGAACAGCATCAGATAGGTCGCGTACGCGTCGTTTCCGGAGGACACGTCCAGTGTCCCGGCGCGGACGTAGTCACGGCCGGGCACCGGGCCGCCCGACGGCTCCGGCGGCACCACGTCGAGGGGCACACCAGACTGGTCCGGACGCTCCCCGCCGACCCAGTACGCCAGCTCGGCGCGTTGCTGCGGATCGAGGATCTCGGTGCGGTCGGCGTGCGCGGCTGCGACACCGAGTTCCGAGACCTGCTCGGGTCGCAGCAGATGCACGTCCACGCCGGGGGTCGTGCCGGCCTGGCGTACGGCGGCGACGGCGTCGGGGTCGGCCGGGCCGAAGACCGGGCGGCGGTCGGTGTGCCGTAGGCGCATGTCCTGGACCGCCCGCATTGCTTGACCGGTCACCTCCCGATGCCCCTTGACGCTGATCCGGGCCAGCAGGTCGCCTTCCGCCACGAGCTCGACGTCGATGGTCACTCCTTCGGCCGCCAACGCGAGCGCCGCGTGGTGCAGCGCAGCCCCGCAACTGATGACCAGCAGCCGTCCGTCGGGATCGACCGCCTGCATCTGGCGGCTGGGGTCGGCGTACAGCTCGAGGACGTCGCCATGGACCCGCCACCGCCACGGTTGGGTGTTGAGGATGGACGGCGCGTATCCGGCGGCCGTGGCCGCTTTGGCCAGCAGGGCCGACGGTTCCTGGCGGGCGGTGTCCATGAGAGCTCCTCCGGAAGAAGGCCGCATGCCGAGTCGGTCAGACTCAGCATGCGGCAGCGGGACGGGTCAGCGGGCGATCTTTTCGCGATCGATCAGGTCGTGCAGGTCGCGGTCGGAGATCCGCCGCCGCGGCCCGATCAGGTGACGGGATGTCGTGGTGAGCCACAATGCGACGGTCAGCCCGACCAGGAAGGTGAGCGCGACCGTCGATCCACCGATGACGGCGACGGCGGCCGCGACCACCACGCCGGTTGCGAGGATGCCGATCCAGCGGCCGTAGCCCGCGGAAGCACCCTCCAGCGGCCATGCCGCTGTGACGCACGCGAGCAGTCCAAGGGCCACGACGACGGCGGCGATCGGCCTGATTCCGTGCAGACCGGGCAGGTGAGCACCGGCGATGTGGGCGAGGTAGAGGCCGGCGGCCGATCCGACCAGCCAGGTCGCGAACGCGTCGCGCCAAGTGATCCTCAGGGGGTTCCGGCGGGCGAGCGGGGTCATGGTGGTCTCCTTCGCGAGGCTGTTGACGCCTATGCTCACCGTCGTCCCCACCGGCTACCGTCGACAGTGCCGGGCGTCCTGTTCCGACAGCCGAAGGTCCTGTCAGGTCAGTGGCACCGACCACACCAGACGGGTTCCTTCGCCCGGCGGCGAGGTCAGCTTCAGCTCACCGGCATGCTGGCGGGCGCGTTCCCGGGCGTTGGCCAGCCCGCTGGACTCGCGGGCTCCGCCGCGGCCGTTGTCGTACACGGTGAGGGTCAGCCGTCCCGCTTGCACCGCGACAGCCATCTCCAGCTCGGTCGCCTGCGCATGGCGTACCACATTGGACAGAGCCTCGTTGACCACGGCCAGGATGTCGCCGTGCAGCTCGATCGGCACCGCCGAGTCGATCGGCCCGTCGACCCGCAGCGCCGGGCGGAACCCGAGCCCCGCGGCCGCGCGCTCGGCCAGTGCGCGGATCTCGGCCCGCAGCGAGGTCGTGGCCGGGGCGCGCAGCTCGAAGATCGCGCCGCGGATGTCGCGGATGGTGGCGTCCAGGTCGTCCACGGCCTGATGGATCCGGGTGGCGACCTCCGGCTTCGTCGCGAGCGCCGCCACGGTCTGCAATTGCAGGCCGGTGGCGAACAGACGCTGGATGACGACGTCATGCAGGTCCCGGGCGATGCGCTCGCGGTCGGACAGGACGAGCAGCTGCTCGCGATCGGCGTGCGCCTGGGCTCGGTCGAGGGCGAACGCGGCCTGGTTGGCGAACAGCCCCACCAGTCGCAGCTCCTCGCTGTCCCGGGGCTCCCCGGCATAGGCCACGACGAGGGCTCCCCGGGAGTCGCCGAACGGCGAGATCGACGCCCGTAGCTCGGGCACGGTGACGGGCCAACTCGCGGCCTTGCCGACATGTTCGACCTCGAGCTGTTCGCCGCGGGTGATGGCCGCCTCGATCGCCGAGCCCTCCAGCGCGACCGTCGCTCCGGCCAGGCCCTCCAGAGGCTCCGTCGAATCGCAGGCCGCGACGGTCAGACTGTCGCCGATCTCCTCCCGCAGCACCACCGTGGCGAAGACGGCGTCCGCCGCCTCCCGGGCTTTGCGGACCACCATCTCGAGCGGGTCGTCTGCTTCGTGCACGTCGGCGATCGCGGCCGAGACCTCGGCGGTGGCCTGCAGCCAGCGTTGGCGGCGACCGGCCAGCGCGTAGAGGCGGGCGTTCTCGATCGCGGCGCCGGCGGCGGCGGCCAGCGCGACCATGATCTCCTCGTCGTCGTCGGAGAACTCGGGTGCGCCCTGCTTCTCCGACAGGTAGAGGTTGCCGAAGATGTGGTCGCGGACGCGGATCGGAACACCGAGGAAGCTGTGCATCGGCGGGTGGTTGGGCGGGAAACCGGCCGACTGCGGGTGGCGGGTGATGTCGGGCAGGCGTACCGGCCGCGGGTCACCGATCAGCAGGCCGAGCACACCCTTGCCGGTCGGCGGATTGCCGATCATCTTGTGCGTCTTGGGGTCCATGCCGTGGGTGATGAACTCGATGAGCTGCCGGTCGCCGCCGATGACGCCGAGCGCGCCGTACTTCGCGTCCGCCAGGTGGCAGGCGGACACGACGATCCGCTCCAGGGTCGCGTGCAGGTCCAGGTCGGTGCCGATGCCCACGACGGCGTCGAGCAGGCTGCGCAGCCGCTCCCGGCTGTTCATCACCTCACCCACGCGGTCCAGCAGTTCTTGGAGAAGCTCATCCAGGCGTACGCGTGACAGCGGCGAGAGGCCGAGCGAAGTCCACTGCTGTTCCACGGGGTTCATGGTACGGCCGTCCGGCGGCCGAACGGGCGGCCGCCGGACGGCTTGATCCGGTTTCCTGAGTTTGGGGCGCGGTCACTTGGCGGGAATCAGGACGGGGATCTGGCGGACGGTCGGCTTGGCCTCGGCCAGCGGCACCGTCACCTCGAGGATGCCCTCGGCGTACTTCGCGGAGATCTTGTCCTCCTGGACGGCGCCGGGCAGCCGGATGATCCGCTGCAGCGCGCCGTACCGGAACTCGGTCCGGTCGTGCGCCTGCTTTTCTTCCTCGCGGGTGCAGCGGATGGTGAGCAATCCGTGTTCGACGCCCACTTGGATGTCCTTCTGCGGGTCGCAGCCGGGCAGCTCGGCCCGGACCAGGTACTCGGTGTCGGTCAGCCGGTCCTCGACCCGGATCAGGTGGCCGGGCCGGGTCAAGGTGTCCGCGTCGAACCAGTCGAACAGGTCACCGAAGAACCTCGGCATCAATGTGGTCATGGAACACCTCCTTTCTTCACTTCCATCCCATCGCTGGTCATGGTGCCCAGCTATGGACAGAAGTCCCGAGAACCCCGGCAGATGACAGGGCCTTTGGTCCGCCAGACGGCGGTGCCGACAACGGCGTCGCGGGCACCGCCATGCAACCGGCCGAGGGGACCTTGGTCCCATGATCAGGGGCCGGGACACCCTGCCCGCCCCGGTTGACCGGGCCGATCGTGAAGGGATGAACACCATGTATGCCTCACGTCCGGTCGTCGTCGGCGTCGACGGTTCGCCGTCCAGCCTGGCTGCCGTCGCGTACGCCGCGCGGGACGCCCTATGGCGGGGTGTGCCGCTCCGCCTGGTGTACGCGCACGAGTCGCCGCTGTACGGATACCTGCCGATGGGCATGGTGTCCTATTCCATCGCCGAGGCGGAACACTTCCAGGAACAGGTCGCCAAGCTGCTGACCGACACGGCCGAGCGGGTGCAGCAGCAGTTCCCTGCGCTGACCGCGGTCGAGTCGAAAGAGGTCGCCGGGGTTCCCGCGGGCATCCTGATCGAGGAGTCGCGTAAGGCGGCGCTGACGGTGGTCGGCTGCCGCGGCGTCGGCGGCTTCGCCGAGCTGCTCCTCGGCTCGGTGTCGGCGCAGCTCGCCGCGCACGCGCACGGCCCGGTGGTGGTGGTACGCCCGCCGGTGAGCGACGTCGAGCCCGGCCCGGAACAGCCGCCGGCTTCGCCCGGCCCGGCGGGACCGGTCCTCGTGGGGTACGACGGGTCGGCCGCCGCTCGGGCCGCGTTGGTCTTCGGCGTCGACGAGGCCCGCCGTCGTGGCGTCCCGTTGATCGTCATGAACGCCTGTGTGCCCAGTGAGCAGACCGATGCCGCGAAGATGCTGGCGAACGCCGTCGCGGTGTACGCCGAAGGCGGCATCTCGGTCCAGACCCGCGCTCAGGTCACCGACAACGTCGAGAAGGCGATGGTCGACGCCTCCGCCGACGCGGCGTTGACCGTCGTCGGGTGCCGAGGCCGGGGCGGCTTCGCCGGGCTGATGCTCGGCTCGGTCAGCCGCGCGCTCGTGCACCACGCGCACCACCCGGTCGCCGTGATCCACCCGACCGAAGACTGACCCGATGGTGACCCGCCGGGTCCTCTTGGCCGCCGGACTGACCGCGGCCGGCGGAGGGCTCGGCGGTTGCCTGCCGGGCGGCTCGACCGCCGTGGTGTCGCCGACCGGCCCGCAGGTCGCCGCCGCGGAACAAGCCCGCCGGCCCGGGCCTGAACGCGGTGTCGCCATCGACGCGATCGAGTCCGAGGTGGATCTCGGTGGCGTGATCGTGCCCGCGTGGTCCTACGGCGGGCGGCTCGCCCGGCCGGTGATCCGGCTGCGTGCCGGCGAACAGCTCGTGGCCACAGTGCGTAACCGGCTTCCGGCCGAGACGTCGGTGCACTGGCACGGCATCACCTTGCGTAACGACGCCGACGGCGTACCGCACGTCACCCAGGAGCCGATCCAGGCCGGGGGCGAATTCGTCTACCGGTTCACCGCCCCGGCTCCGGGCACCTATTGGTTCCATCCGCACAGCGGACTGCAGCTGGAACGCGGGCTGTCGGCTCCGCTGATCGTCGACGACCCGCATGAGCCGCTGGCCTACGACCACGAGTGGATCGTCGTCCTCGACGACTGGCTCGATCGCACCCCGGAGGCGGTGTACGCCGACCTGGCTCGCACCGGCCGCATGATGGGCATGGGCGAGGTCATGGGTACGGTCGCGTACGCGCACCACCTGGTCAACGGGCGGCTGCCGGCCGACCCCGACGTGCTGCGCGCCCGGCCGGGGGACCGCATCCGGCTGCGGCTGATCAACGCCGGTGGCGACACGGCGTACCGGGTGGCGCTCGGCGGTCACCGGATGACCGTCACGCACACCGACGGGCTGCCGATCCGGCCGATCCCGGCCGACACGCTCCTGATCGGGATGGGGGAGCGCTACGACGCGCTGATCACCGCCGGTGACGGGGTCTTCCCGCTGGTCGCCTCAGCCGAGGGCAAGAACGGCACCGGTCTGGCGCTGCTGCGTACCGGGGGTGGGGCTCCACCACCCGCGGGCGTGCTTCCGGCCGAGCTCGGTGGGCTGCTGCCGGCGTACGACCAGATGAAAGCGGACGACTCGGTGGCGCTGGCGGGCCGGAACGCCGCGCAGACCCTGCGCACCCGCCTGACCGGCGGCATGATGCGCTTCGTGTGGGGTTTCGACGGCCGCACGTTCGATCATGACCGGGTCGATCTCGTGGTCTCCGCCGGAGAGCGGGTGTGGCTGGAGATCGCCAACACCACGATGATGTGGCATCCCGTTCATCTGCACGGCCACAGCTTCGCGGTCGGCGATGTGTCCGGACCGCGCAAAGACACTGTGGGTGTGTTTCCGGGGCGCACGGTCAGGCTGTTGTTCGACGCGGACAACCCGGGGCGGTGGATGCTGCACTGCCACAACGCCTACCACGCGGAGGCGGGCATGATGACCTTGCTCGGATACCGGGTCTAAAGTCCCGGCCCTCGCGGACCGCCGGCACTGGGCCGATCAGCCCTGCGGCCGCAGGCTGAAAGCATGGCGACCATAGCTGTGCGCGAAGCGAAGCCGGCCGCTCGGACGTGGTCCCGGTGACCGTGACGGCTCCGTCGATCACTGGATTGACCAGCGCCGAGGCGGCTGCCCGGCGGGACCGGGAGGGGCCGAACGAGGTCGCGCGGCCGCGCCCACGGCACCTGGCCTCCCGGATCCTCGACCAGCTGCGCGATCCACTCGTACTTCTGCTGCTCGCGGCGGTTGTGGTCACGATCGCCCTCGGCGACCTGCCCGACACCGCGATCATCGCCCTGGTGATCGTGCTCAACACCACCATCGGCGTGGTCCAGCAGGTCCGCGCGGACCATGCGATCGCGGCCCTGGACACCCTGACCGCGCCGACCGCGCGCGTGGTCCGGGACGGCCACGACGTGGTCGTTCCCGCTGCCCAGCTGGTACGCGAAGACTGGGTGCGCCTGGAGGCGGGCGACATCGTCCCGGCCGACCTGATGATCGCGTACGCCCATCGGTGCCAGGTCGACGAGGCGGTGCTGACCGGCGAATCCCTGCCGGTAGTCCGGGAACCCGGCGACGAGCTGCTCTCCGGCACGGTGCTGGTCACCGGGCGGGCCGAAGGTCCTGTGCTGCGTATCGGGGGTGACAGCGCGCTCGGCCGGATCGCCTCGCTGGCCCGGGGCGCCAAGGCCGGGCCGACGCCGCTGCAACGCCGGCTGGCCGGGCTGGGCAAGCTGCTCGGCGCGGCGATCGTTGCGGTGAGCCTGATCGTGGCGGTCCTGGGCGTGCTCGCCGGCCGGCCGGTGGTCACGATGGCACTCGTCGCGGTAAGCCTGGTCGTGGCGGCCGTGCCGGAGTCGCTGCCCGCCGTGGTGACCCTCGCCTTGGCGCTGGGCGCCCGGCGGATCGCCCGGCATCAGGCCATTCCCCGGAACCTGCATGCGGTCGAGACGCTCGGTTCGGTGACCGTGCTGGCCTCGGACAAGACCGGGACGGTCACCGAAGGCCGGATGGCCGTGCGCCGGGCGGTCAGCGAAGGCGTCACCTATGAGGTGCACGGCGCCGGGTACGAGCCGGTCGGGGTCGTGATCCCCGATGCCGGGCCGCCCCTGCGCGAGCTGGCGCTGGCCGGGCTGTTGTGCTCGGACGCGGTGCTGCTTGCACCGGACGACGACCATCCGCAGTGGTACGCGGTCGGCGATCCCGTGGAGGCCGCGCTGGTCGCCTTCGCCGCCCGGTGCGGCCTGGATCCGCAGGCCGAGCGCGTGGCGTACCCGCGAGTGGCGGAGCGTCCCTTCGACCAGGCCACCCGCCGGATGACGACCGTCCACAAGCGAGGCTCCGGCTACTACGCGGTCTGCAAAGGCGCTCCGGAGACCGTGCTCGCGGCGCCCGTGGTCGGCGGGGACGTCGAGGACCTGCGCCGGGCCGCTGCCGACCTGGCCGCCCAGGGGCTGCGCGTCGTCGCCGTCGCAGCCGCGTACGCCGAGACCCCGATCGACCCGGCCGACCCCCGCGGACTGTGGCCGCTGGGCGTCATCGGCATCGGCGACCCGTTGCGCGCTGGAGCGAGCGGCACCGCCGACGCGTTCGGCCAGGCGGGCGTACGCATGATGCTGATCACCGGCGATCATCCGAACACGGCGGCCGCCATCGCGGGACAGCTCGGTATCTGGCACCCCGGCGACGGCGTCGGCACCGGCGATCATCCCGAGCGGGCACACGACGTGCAGGTCTTCGCGCGTACGCGGCCGGAGCAGAAGCTCGACATCATCACCGCGCTCCAGAGCCGCGGGGAGGTGGTCGCGATGACCGGCGACGGGGTGAACGACGCGCCGGCGTTGCGTCGCGCGGACATCGGGGTGGCGATGGGCGGCGGGACCGAGGTCGCCCGGCAGGCCGCAGACCTCGTGCTGGTCGACGACAACCTGGACACGGTGACCGCCGCGATCGGCGAGGGCCGGCGGGTGTACGACAACATCCGCCGCTTCCTGCGCTACGGGCTGGCCGGGGGAGTGGCCGAACTACTCGTCATGCTGGCCGGGCCGTTCCTCGGTCTGGCGGTGCCGCTGTTGCCCGGCCAGATTCTGTGGATCAATCTGCTGACGCACGGGCTGCCCGGTGTCGCGCTCGGGGCCGAGCCGGCCGAGCCGGACGTGCTTACGCGACCGCCTCGCGCGCCCGGCGAGCAGGTCCTCGGTGGCGGGCTGGGACGGACGATCCTCGGCGTCGGCATGCTCGTGGCCCTGGTGTCGGCCGGACTCGCCGTGGCCGCGTCGAACGCTGGGCTGCCCTGGCAGAGCATGCTGTTCGTGACCCTCGGCCTGGCGCAGCTGGGCGTGGCGCTGGCGGTACGCGCCCGGCGTGACCGCGCCCACCGGTGGGCCAACCCCGGCCTGCTGCTCGCGATAGCCCTCTCCGCGCTCGCGCAGGTCGGCGCGGTCCTGGCCGAGCCGCTGCGCGTGCTGCTGCGGACGGAGTCCCTCACCGGCGCTCAGCTCCTGGTGTGTGCGGCCGTCGCGGCGTTGCCGGGCCTGCTGTTGTGGGCGATGAACCGCCGACGGGATCTCCGGTCCTGAAATCGGCCGCGTCATGACAGGAGGCGAAGGCGTGGTAGCGACCCAGCCGGCGACGGTGTCCGGTGAGCGGCCGCCCTCGTGGTCCCTCGACGTTCAGCAGGCGGCCACGATGGACCTCCCGGACGTGCTGAAGGCGCTCGAAACCGGACCGGCCGGACTCGACGAGGCCGAGGCCGACCGGCGGCTCGCCTCGGTGGGACCGAACGCGGTGCGTACGCATCGGGTGTCGGCGTGGGCGGTGCTGGCCCGGCAGCTGCGCTCGGCCCTGCTGGCGCTGCTGCTGATCGCCGCTGCGGTGTCGTTCGTCGTGGGTCAGCACACCGACGCGGTGGTCATCGGCGTCATCATCGCGATCAGCGTCGGCCTCGGCTTCGTCAACGAGTACCGGGCGGAGCAGGCCGGCGCGGCGTTGCACGATCGGATCCGGCATCGCGCCGTAGTCGTACGCTCGGGCGAGGCGCGCGAGGTCGATGTGACCGAGCTGGTCCCGGGCGACCGCGTACGCCTGGAGCTCGGCCAGGTGGTTCCGGCCGACCTACGTCTGCTCGAGGTCACCGGCCTCGCGTGTGACGAGGCGATGCTGACCGGTGAGTCCGCGCCGGTCACCAAGAACGTGGCCGTGCTGCCGGCCGTGGCCGGGCCGGGTGAGCTGACGCCGTGCGCCTTGATGGGCACCGTCGTCCGCGCCGGGTCGGCGACTGGAGTGGTCGTCGCGACCGGAACCCGCACAGCGTTCGGGCGAATCGCCGTCGGCCTGGGCCGAAAGCATCCGCCCACCGAATTCCAGGTGGGCCTCGCGCAGTTCTCGACGCTGCTCGCCCGGGTCGCCGCAGTGCTCACCGCGATGATCTTCGTCATCAACCTCGTCCTCGACCGGCCGCTCCTCGACGCGATCCTGTTCAGCCTCGCCATCGCGGTGGGCATAACGCCGCAGCTGTTGCCCGCGATCGTCACGACGAGCCTGGCGACCGGCACCCGGCGACTGGCCCGGCAGCGGGTGCTCGTCAAGCGCCTGGTGTGCGTGGAAGACCTTGGCAACGTCGAGGTGCTGTTCACGGACAAGACCGGAACCCTCACCGAAGGAGCCCTCGCACTGCGTGAAGCCGTGGGCGCGGACGGGGGGCCGGCGCACTTGCCCCTGCTGTACGGACTACTGGCCAACGAGGCCACCACTGAATCGGGCGCGCCGGTCGGGGGCAACGCGCTGGATGAGGCGCTGTGGCGCGCGCCGGACGCGGCCGCCCAGCCCGTGGGTGACTACCAGCGCCGGTTCCTGGTGCCGTTCGATCACGAGCGTCGCCGGACCAGCGTCCTGGTGGACGGCCCGGACGGGCGGCTGCTCATCGTCAAAGGCGCTCCCGAGGACATCCTGGCGCGGTGCGTCGGCGCCTCGGCGGACGTCCGGCGCGTACTCGACGAACGGCTCGCCACCGGTGGGCGGGTGATCGCCGTCGCGTCCCGGGCAATGCCCGGCGCGGTGCGGATCGATCCGCGGGACGTGCGGGATCTCACGCTCGCCGGCCTGCTCGTGCTGTCCGATCCGCCCAAACGAGGAGCGGCGGAGGCGTTGACCCGGCTCGCCCAGCTCGGTATCGCCGTCAAGGTCATCACCGGCGACCACCCGGCCGTCGCCGAACACGTCTGCCGTCAGGTCGGCCTGCCGGTGTCCGGCGTGATCACCGGGCAGCAGCTGGCCCAGGTGGGTGACGAGGCGCTGCCCGCGCTCATCGCGGCCACCACGGTGTTCGCGCGGGTCAGTCCCGACGACAAGGCCCGGCTGGTACGCGTACAGCGGCTGGCGGGCCGGGACGTGGCGTTCCTCGGCGACGGGGTCAACGACGCGCTGGCCCTGCACAGCGCCGACGTCGGAGTTTCCGTCGACGGTGGGGCCGACGTCGCCAAGGACGCCGCCGACGTCCTGCTGCTGGACAAGGATCTCGGTGTCCTCGCGGACGGGGTGACCGAGGGACGCCGGATCTTCGCCAACACGATCAAGTACGTGCTCATGGGGACGTCGTCGAACTTCGGCAACATGTTCTCCGCCGCCGGGGCGTCGGCCTTCCTGCCGTTCCTGCCGATGCTGCCCGGCCAGATCCTGCTCAACAACCTGCTCTACGACGTGTCCCAGATCGCCATTCCGACCGACCGAGTCGATCCCGAGCAGCTGGCCCGGCCGTCGCACTGGGACCTGCGGGAGATCCGCCGGTTCATGCTGACCTTCGGCCCGTTGTCGTCGATCTTCGACTTCCTGACGTTCGCGATCCTGCTCAGCGTGCTGCACGCGGGACAGACCGAGTTCCGTACGGGCTGGTTCGTCGAGTCGATCGCCACCCAGACCCTGATCGTCTTCGTCATCCGTACGCACGCCAGCCCGTTCTGGCGGAGCCGGCCCAGCCTGGCGCTCGTCCTGTCCGCGGTGGCCGCTGTCGCGGTCGCGTGGGCGATCCCGTATTCGCCGGTGGCCGGGGCGTTGGGCTTCACTCCGTTGCCACCGGCGTTCCTGGGCGTGGTCGTGGCGCTGGTCGTGGTCTACCTGGCCCTCGTCGAGACCGCCAAGCGCAGCCTGTTCGCGGCGGGCGACCTGCGCAGTGCGACGGCGCGGCGGGTACGCCCACCGCATCAGCGGCGGCAACACCGCCGCGCCGCCCGCTTCACCACCCGATGAATGGCCGCTCCGTAGGCGCGTTCCATGATCAGGGTCATTTCACGGTGCCATAGCGACACGGAATTGACCATGATCATGGGAGCCGGCCCGCGCTGCGCCATGGCACACGGTCGCGGCGCTCGGCATCAGGCGGCCGGCTCGGTCTCGACCGACTCGGATTCGGCCGCGAGCAGGCGCGCCCGGGTGTACAGCAGCCGTTCGGCGATAACGGCGGTGAACCGCCGCATCAGCTCGTAGCCGAGCGCCGGGTCGGCCGCGCACAGCTCCCGTACGCCGGGACCGTCCAGTGCCACGGCGTGCACCATGTCCTCGGCGGTGCCGGTGAACTGCCACCGGTAGGGCGGGAACAGCCAGGACCAGCCGATGACCGTGCCGGGGCCGAGGGTCTCCACGACGACCTCGCCGCGGCCGGGGACGGTGGTGCTGAGCCGGACATGGCCGTCGTCGACGAGCCAGAACCGGTCGGCGCGCCCGCCTTCAGCGAACAGGCGGCTGTCCCGGTGGAAGATGGTGGTGTAGCCCCACATGGACAACCGGTCGAGTTGCCGGTCCGACAAGCCGGCCAGGAACGGGTGGGACCGCAGCGTCTGATACGTCGTCTCGATCATCGGAATACACCTCCACGTCCAGCACACCGCAGACGAAAGCGGCGTGACAGGGGACAAAGTCCCGAGCCACGCCGCCGGTCGCCCTGATCAGGCTGGTTGGTCGGGTGTGACGGGCCATTTCCAGTCGCGGATCCAGGGGTGGTCTTCGCCGTAGCGGCGGGTGTAGTCGCGGCAGATTTGGCGGGCGTCGGTCATCTGCTGGCGGAGGGCGGCTGCGCCGACGGACAGTCCGGGTACGCGGTCGATGACGTCGATGACGAGGTGGAATCGGTCGAGGTCGTTGAGCATGACCATGTCGAACGGTGTGGTGGTGGTGCCTTCTTCTTTGTAGCCGCGGACGTGGATGTTGTGGTGGTTGGTGCGGCGGTAGGTGAGCCGGTGGATGAGGGTCGGGTA